>CAMAWR010000006.1 GCA_945862045.1 Bifidobacterium breve | reverse complement strand
TTGAAGAAAGAAGAAGGCGGCCGTCACAAGCCGTTCTTCAACAACTATCGTCCGCAGTTCTTCTTCCGTACCACTGACGTAACGGGCACCGTCCAGTTGCCGGCCGGCACCGAAATGGTGATGCCTGGTGACAACGTCGTGATGACGGTCGAACTCGGCAAGCCAATCGCGATGGACGAAGGTCTGCGCTTTGCGATTCGCGAAGGTGGCCGCACCGTTGGTGCTGGTCGCGTCGTAAA
Source organism: Bifidobacterium breve (assembly GCA_945862045.1). GTDB lineage: Bacteria > Actinomycetota > Acidimicrobiia > Acidimicrobiales > Ilumatobacteraceae > F1-60-MAGs027. Next base: position 77,029 of record CAMAWR010000006.1, on the reverse strand, counting down.
GATCCTGAAGTAAGAGCGATTCGGTAACGAGGCGTAATCATGGCTCAAAAACAGGGGATTCGCATCCGCCTCAAGGCCTTCGACCATGTCGTGCTCGACAACGAGTCGAGGAAGATCGTGGAGACGGTCGTGCGTACTGCGGCGACTGTTCGCGGTCCGATTCCCTTGCCCACCGACAAGCATCGCTACACCGTGATTCGTGGCCCGCACGTCGACAAAGACTCGCGTGAGCACTTCGAAATGCGCATCCATAAGCGTCTCATTGACATTGTCGATGCCAATGCCAAAACGGTGGAGACGCTCCAGCGTCTTGAAATCGCCGCGGGCGTTGACATTGAAATCAAGATGAACTAACGGCTCACACACCCGAGCTGGTTCAATGTGGTGCGGTTCGCGTCGCGATAGAACGATGATATGAGTTTTCCCTTCCCGCCGCCTGCGCCAGGTGAAGTGACCGCCCAATTCAATTCAGCAAAGCGCCGTCTCAGTGCGCGAGCAGTTCGCCTGACAGTCATCGCCGTGTTGCTTTCGCTCATCTTTGGTTTTGTCGGTGGCGTGGTTGCCGTGCAGGTTGATGGCGACGGAATAGCAGGCGATACCTACACCCAAATTACCCAACCCCCCGTGGTATCGGCAGAGACTGCCGGAGAAATCTCGAATGTCGCTGCCGCTGTGGCGCGACTTGCCAACAGCGTGGTCACGATTTCCAGCCTGATTGCCGGCAGTGGTGGTGGTGAGGCGTCTGGAACTGGCGTCATCGTCACCAGCAATGGTGAAATATTGACGAATGCCCATGTCGTGGAAGGTGCCACCGAAGTGCGTGTGCGCTTCGCCGGTGATACCGAACCGGTGATTGCGACCGTGCTCGCCGTGGATTCAGGCAATGATTTGGCACTGCTCAAGGTGGATGCCACGGGCCTCGTTGCTGCCACGTTCGCCAAGCCCGGCAGCGTGCGTGTCGGTGATCAAGTCGTGGCCATCGGCTACGCATTGGCACTGGATGGTGGCCCAAGCGTCACCACAGGAATCGTGTCGGCCTTGCGGCGCACGATCTTCACCGATTCTGGTGCGTTGAACAGCTTGATTCAAACCGATGCGGCGATTTCGTCGGGCAACTCCGGCGGACCGCTCGCCAACATGCGCGGTGAAGTCGTCGGCATCAACACCGCCGTCGCGCGGGGCGACGACAATTCGGCAGCGAACAATATTGGATTTGCGATTTCTGTCGATGAAGTGCTCACGGTTCTCGAGCAATTGCGCGCCCAGGCGGCGGGCACGCCCCGCACAGAGGGTTTCTTGGGGGTGAGCCTCGAGGCGCGTAGCGATGGAGGGGCCGGATCGATCATTGCCACCGTGCAACCAGGTTCGCCCGCCGAAGCAGCCGGGGTACTGATTGGTGACATCGTGCTGGCGGTGGATGGTGAGCCGGTCAATGGCCAAGCAGGTTTGGTGGCGGCCATTCGTGACCGCAATCCCGGTGACTCGATCGGCATTGAGTTGGTGCGGGAGGGCGAGCGCCTCACGGTGTCGGCAACCCTCGTGGCCCGTCCCCAGGATTAACCCGACCTCAGGATCGCCGGGATTAGCTCGACCGTTCTGGGAATAATCAGGAATGGGCAAACACCTGTTCTGTGGGGGTGTTTCTGTGGGGCTTCCCGATAGCGTGACGATTCGCGTTTGCAGCAGGTAACTGCCGCAAAAGCAACCGTCAGTTGACGGGGGTGGGGCTCGCTTCACTGCCAAATTGATGTCTGTGTGCGCCTGATTCGTCAGGTACCCCACAGCGAAAACGATCATGGGCTCCGCCGGCTTGGCCGCGCGGGGTTTTTTTATGAAAACGAAAATATTCTCGGTACCCAAAAACGCAAGGTAAATCAGGTTCACCATGGCACAGAAAGCGATCGTCGGCGAAAAAGTCGGCATGACGCAGGTGTGGACGGCCGATCGTCGTGTCGTGCCCGTGACCGTCTTGCGGGTTGAGCCGTTGCGCATCGTGCAGGTGAAGACCAAAGAAACCGATGGTTATTGCGCACTGCAAGTTACCTACGGCACCCGCGATGCCAAGAAACTCACCAAGGCGGCCGCCGGTCATTTCGCCAAGCACAATGTGGCGCCGGGTCGTCGTCTCGTCGAGCTGCGTCTCGATTCCGTTGAGGGGTTTGAAGTTGGGCAGGAAATCGGCGTCGACAAACTCGTCGCGGGCGAAATCGTCGATGTCACCGCGGTGAGCCGTGGTAAGGGTTTTGCTGGTGCCATGAAGCGCCACAATTTCCGTGGTCAAGGTGCGGCGCACGGTAACCACAAGCACCACCGTGCTCCTGGATCAATCGGTCAGCGTTCGTTTCCTGGTCGCGTGTTCCGCGGTATGCGCATGGCGGGTCACATGGGTCACGAACAGGTCACCATCTTGAATCTTGAGGTAGTGCAAGCCGATGCGGAGCGCAACTTGTTGCTCGTCAAAGGTGCCGTACCCGGCCCCAACGGTGGTGTTGTCATCGTGCGTGATGCCGTCAAGGGTGGCAAGAAGTAGCCATGGCGAAGCTCACGATGAAGAATGCGTCCGGCGAGAGTGCTGCCAGTATCGATTTGGCTGACACGATGTTCGGCATCGTGCCGAATGTTGCCGTGATGCACCAGGTGGTCGTAGCGCAGTTGGCGCACCGTCGTGCCGGAACGCAAAGCACGAAGGGCCGCGCCCAAGTTCGCGGCGGTGGCAAAAAGCCGTTCAGCCAAAAAGGAACCGGTAATGCCCGTCAAGGTTCGATTCGCGCCCCGCATTTTGCCGGCGGTGCAGTGTCACTCGGCCCCACACCCCGCAAGTACAGCCAGCGCACACCCAAGAAAATGGTGCAGCTGGCCTTGCGTTCGGCATTGTCTGACCGCACCAGTGACGGCAAGGTCGTCGTTGTCGATGCCTGGTCATTCGACAAGCCAAGCGCCAAAGCCGGTGCTGGCGCCCTTGCCGCGATCGGTGCCACGGGCAAAGTGCTCGTCGTGGTCAAGTCGTCGGCCAGCGACGTGGCCAAGAGCATGCGCAACCTGGTCGACGTGCACGTGATGCTCACCAGCGAACTCAATGCCTACGACATTTTGTGCAGTGACTGGGTGGTCTTCTCGCAAGACAGCCTGCCCGTCACCGACGGAGGCGCCAAGTGAAAGACCCTCGTGACGTGATCATTCGCCCAGTGGTGTCCGAAAAGAGCTACGCCGGCTCGAGCATCGGTGTGTACACGTTCGAGGTGCATCCATCGGCAAGCAAGCCGGAGATCCGCGATGCCGTGCAGCGAATTTTCAACGTCAAAGTGCTGAAGGTGAACACCCTGAATCGTCGTGGCAAGCGCCGCATCACACGTGGCACGAATCGTGTCGGCGTGCGCGATGGCTCGAAGCGCGCAATCGTCACACTCGCACCCGGTCAACAAATCCCACTCTTCGAGAACTAACAGGTAACCATGGCCATTCGTAAACGTCGCCCCACCAGCAGTGGTCGTCGATTCCAGACGTCGTCCGACTTCTCGGAAGTCACCAAGACCCGTCCCGAAAAGTCGCTCGTCACCTCCAAGCCTGAGCGCGGTGGTCGTAACGCTGGGGGTCGCATCACGTCGCGTCACAGGGGTGGCGGTCACAAACAGCAGTACCGCATCATCGATTTCAAGCGTGGCAAAGACGAAGTGCGCGCCAAAGTTGCCGCCATCGAGTACGACCCGAACCGCACATGTCGCATCGCGCTGCTGCACTATCTGGACGGCACGAAGGCGTACATCTTGGCGCCGAAGGGTCTCGAAGTCGGTCAGCACATCGAGAGTGGTCAACGCGCTGACATCAAGCCTGGAAATGCCCTGCCGTTGCGTTACGTGCCAGTCGGCACCGTGATTCACAATGTGGAGATGCGCCCCGGTCAAGGTGGACGCATTGCGCGTTCGGCTGGCATGTCGGTGCAACTCGTCGCCAAAGAGGGCGACTTCGCCACACTGCGTATGCCGAGCACTGAAATGCGTCGCGTACCAATCGACTGTCGTGCCACGATCGGCGAGGTCGGCAACGCCGAGCACGAACTCGTGAAGATCGGTAAAGCCGGTCGAAATCGTTGGAAGGGTGTCCGCCCACAATCGCGTGGTGTGGCCATGAACCCAGTCGACCACCCACTCGGTGGTGGCGAAGGTAAAACCTCGGGTGGTCGCCCGGCCGTGTCGCCGTGGGGCAAGCCCGAGCGCCGTACCCGCAAGAAGTCCAAGGCGTCGCAGCAATTCATCGTGCGTCGTCGCCGTTCAGGAAAGGCACGTAGTTAATTCATGGCACGCAGTCTGAAAAAAGGCCCGTTCGTTGACGAACACTTGTTGAAGAAACTCGACGCCATGAACGCCAGCGGTGACCGCAAGCCAATCAAGACGTGGTCGCGTCGTTCGACGATCATTCCCGACATGGTTGGCCACACGTTCGCCGTTCATGACGGCCGCAAGCACGTGCCGGTGTACATCAGTGAGTCGATGGTCGGCCACAAGTTGGGTGAGTTCGCCAATACGCGCACCTTTAGGTCGCATGCCAGCCAAGAAAAAATGGCCGGTGTCGAGGCTGCTGCCAGCGCACCTTCTGCTGCTCCCACACCTGCACCAGGAGCGTCGGCATGACCGGCCCGAAACTGAACGAAGCCAGCCGTGTGGCCGGCGAGTCAACCGGTGCCAAGGCGCAGTTGCGCTGGGTGCGCATGTCGGCATCCAAATTCCGCCCCGTGCTCAACCAAGTGCGAGGTCTTGATGTGACCTCGGCCAGCGAAGTGCTCAGCCTGCACAGCGTCGAAGCCGCCCGGATCATTCAGAAGCTGCTCAAGTCGGCTGTCGCCAACGCCACGCACAATCAGTCGCTCGACGAAGAAACCCTCTACGTGAAGGCCTGCTTTGCCGACGAATCACCGACCATCAAGCGTTTTCGCCCACGTGCTCGCGGTCGCTCGAACACGCGCCTGCGTCGTGGCGCCCATGTCACCATCGTCGTTGGCGCATACTCGGCGATCGAGTTGCAGCGCCGCGAATCAATGGAAGCCGCCGGCGGTCGCGGTGACAAGACACAACGTCGCCAACGCGTGGCAGCCAGCCAAGCCCGCGCTGCTGCCGAACAAGCCAGTGATGCAAAGAATGTCGCCGTCGATGAGTCGGTGCAAGATGTGAATACCGAGGGCGTTGACACGCCAAGCACCGAGGAGTCGAAGTAATGGGCCAGAAGATCAATCCGTACGGCTTTCGCCTCGGCATCACCACCGACTGGAAGAGCAAGTGGTTCGCCAGCAAGAAGCAGTATCGCCAGTACCTCACCGAGGACTGGAAAATTCGTGGCTACCTCATGACGCGTCTTGCCGACGCCGCAGTGAGCCGTGTGGACATCGAGCGCACGCTCGACAAGTTGCGCGTCGACATTCATACGGCGCGCCCGGGTGTCGTCATCGGCAAGGCCGGTGCCAAAGCCAACGAATTGCGGGAGTATCTCGCTGGTCTCACCGGCAACCACAAGATTCAGTTGAACATCAACGAAATCAAGGAATCCGAACTTGACGCCGCCTTGGTCGCTCAAGGTGTTGCCGACCAGCTCGCCAACCGTGTCGCTTTCCGTCGCGCAATGAAGCGCGCCGTGCAGAACGCCCAAAAAGCTGGCGCCCAGGGCATCCGTGTGCAGTGCTCGGGTCGTCTCGGTGGTGCAGAAATGACCCGCCGCGAGTGGTATCGCGAAGGTCGCGTGCCGTTGCACACCCTTCGTGCCAACATCGACTACGGCTTCCGTGAAGCGATCACTTCGGCCGGTCGCGTCGGTATCAAAGTGTGGATCTACAAAGGTGAAATTTTGCCGTACTCAACCGAGGCCGCCGATCGTGCCTCACGCGAAGCACAGATGGTTGCCGGTGACACCGTCGCCACCGCACCGCGCATCGCCAGTGTCATCACTTCGGCTGGCCCTCGTGTCGGTGACGACGAAGTAAGCCCACTCGTGAAGGACGCCGACCCGGATCTCGAGCGTTTGCTTTCCGAAGAAGAAGAGATTCAGCGCCGTATCCATGATTCGTCCGAGACCCCGCACTTCAAGAAGGACTAACCATGTTGCAGCCCAAAAAAGTCAAACACCGCAAGCACCATCGCGGGCGCATGAAGGGTAAGACCAAGGGCGCCAGCGAACTTGCTTTCGGTGAGTACGGTATCCAGGCGCTTGAGCCAGGTTGGATCACGTCGCGTCAAATCGAAGCTGCTCGTATCGCCATGACCCGCCACATCAAGCGTGGTGGCAAGGTGTGGATCAACATCTTCCCGGACAAATCGGTGACCAAGAAGCCGGCCGAAACTCGCATGGGTTCGGGCAAAGGCAACCCTGAGTTGTGGGTCGCCGTGGTGCGTCCGGGCCGTGTGCTGTTCGAATTGTCGTACCCCAGTTCTGAGGTTGCGACACAGGCGCTCAGCCGCGCCGTGCAGAAGTTGCCGATCAAGTGCCGCATCATCCACCGTGAGGAAGGCATCTGACGATGGCTGACAAATACGGCAAACCACAGCAAGAGCTCAACGAGCTCGACCTTGCCTCGCTCGTCGAAGAGTTGGAGAACGCCAAGCAGGATGCGCTCGACTCGCGCTTCAAGTTGGCCACCGGCCAACTCACTGACACCGCACGCATCGGCAAGATCCGCAAACAGATCGCCCGCATCAACCTCGTTCTTCGCCGACGCGAGATCGAGGCTGCTGAGGCCGCCAGCACCACGAAAGCGAGCCGCAAATGACCGAGACCAAAGTGCGAAGCAACCGCAAGGTGCGTGAAGGCCGTGTTGTGTCCAGCAAGATGAACAAGACGATCGTCGTTGCCCTGGTTGAGCGTGTCCGTCACCCGAAGTACGACAAATTCGTCACCCGTACCAAGAAGTTGTACGCCCATGATGAGGCCAATGACGCCAAGGTGGGCGACAAGGTACGCGTCGTTGAGACGCGACCGATGAGCAAGACGAAGCGTTGGCGTGTCCTTGAAATTCTGGAGCGTGCCAAGTGATTCAGCAAGAAAGCCGGCTCAAGGTGGCCGATAACAGTGGCGCCCGTGAGGTGCTCGTCATCAAGGTGCTCGGTGGCACGCGTCGCCGTTACGCCTCGATCGGTGATGTGTTCATCGGCGCCGTCAAGGATGCCATCCCCGGTGCCGGTGTAAAAAAAGGTGAAGTGGTTCGTTGTGTGGTCGTGCGCGTCGCGAAAGAAAAGCGTCGTCCCGACGGTAGCTACATCCGCTTTGATGAGAACGCCGCCGTGCTGATCAAGGATGATCTCACGCCTCGTGGCACGCGTATCTTCGGCCCGGTCGGCCGCGAACTGCGTGACAAGAAATTCATGCGCATCGTTTCGCTCGCCCCGGAGGTCTTGTAACCATGAAACTTCGTAAAGGCGACACAGTGCGCGTCATTCACGGTAAAGACCGGGGCAAGGAAGGCGAAATCAAACAGGTGCTGCCGGCGGCCAACAAGGTCGTGGTCATCGGCGTGAATGTCGCCAAGCGCCACACCAGTCGTAGCAGCGAAAAGCAGCAGAGTGAAATCAAATTGATCGAAAAGCCGATCGCTGCGTCGAACGTCATGCTCGTGCACAAGGGCGGGGTCACACGCGTTGGTTTCAAGATCGACGGCAAGGGCAACAAGGTGCGTATCGCACGCAGCACGGGGGATGAAATCTGATGGCCACCACCTACGTTCCCCGTCTGAAGACGCTTTACCGCGATGTCGTGCGCGCCGACCTGATGACCCAGCTCGGTGTCACCAATCCGATGCAGGTACCGACGATGGAAAAAATCGTTATCAATATGGGCGTCGGCAAGGCCACCCAACAGGCATCGTTGCTCGACAGTGCCGTGCTCGACCTCACCGCCATCAGCGGGCAGAAGCCGATCGTCACCAAGTCACGTATCGCCATCGCCGCGTTCAAATTGCGCGAAGACCAAGCCATCGGTACCAAGGTCACCCTGCGCGGTGACCGCATGTGGGAATTCTTCGATCGTCTGCTGTCCGTTGCGATTCCACGTATCCGTGACTTCCGTGGTTTGCCCGGTCGTTCATGGGACGGCAACGGCAACTACACCTTCGGTCTCACCGAGCAACTCATGTTCCTGGAGATCAACTACGACAAGGTCGATGTGCCGCGCGGTATGGACATCACCATCGTGACCACGGCCAATGATGACTTGACCGGCAAGGCGTTGCTTGACGCGTTCGGCTTTCCGTTCCGCAAGGGCGAGATGCCGGCGTCCACCAAGCGCACGAAGAAGCAGACCAAGAAGAAGTCAGTCGTTCAGGGCAATTCGTAAACAAAGGAAGATGCAGCACCAATGGCCAAGAAGTCACTCCGCAACAAAGCAGCGGCTACACCAAAGTTCAAGGTTCGCGCCTACACGCGTTGTCAACGCTGTGGTCGCGCCCGTGCGGTGTACCGCAAATTCGGTCTCTGTCGCATCTGCCTGCGCGAGCTCGCGCACGCTGGTGAAGTACCTGGGTTGCGAAAGTCGAGCTGGTAGGCACGATGGTCACTGATCCAATTTCCGACATGCTCACCCGCATTCGTAACGCGAATGTCGCCATGCGTGACGAAGTCGTCATGCCATCATCGAAGCAAAAAATCGCCCTGGCTGAAATTCTGAAAAAAGAGGGTTACATCGGCGACTTCGCAGTAGGCGAAGGCGAAACCGTTGCGCACAAGTCGCTCAAGATCCAGATGAAGTACTCCGACGATCGTCGCCGCACGATTCTGGGGATCAAGCGCGTGTCCACCCCGGGCCTGCGCATTTACCGCCGTGCCACCGACGTGCCCCGCGTTCTCGGGGGTCTTGGTGTCGCAGTCCTATCCACAAGTTATGGGCTCATGACCGACCGTGAAGCGCGCAAGCGCAACATTGGTGGCGAAGTCATGTGCTACGTCTGGTGATTGGGGAGCACACATGTCACGAGTAGGAAAAGCAGCAGTCCTCATTCCGCAAGGGGTAGAGGTGACCATCTCCGGTGCCACCATCACGGTGAAGGGGAGCAAGGGTTCGCTCGCTCGCGTGTTGCCGACCGGCATCTCGGTGAAAAAAGTCGAAACGACGCTGGTCGTCGAGCGCGCCGGCGAAGAGCGTGCGCTGCGTTCAAGCCACGGCATGATCCGCGCGATGATCAGCAACATGGTCGACGGCGTTACGCAGGGATACGTGAAGGAGCTCGAGATCATCGGCGTGGGTTATCGCGCAGTGGCAAAGGGTCAAGACAAACTTGAATTGGCGCTCGGCTTTTCGCATCCGGTGCCGTACGCCGCACCGAAAGGTGTCACTTTCGAAGTGCCTGCGCCCACACGCATCATCGTGAAGGGTGTCGACAAAGAACTCGTTGGGCAGGTCGCCGCTGAAATTCGCTCGTTCCGTTCACCAGAGCCGTACAAGGGCAAAGGTGTTCGCTATGTCGGCGAACGCGTTCTGCGCAAAGCCGGCAAGACGGGCAAGAAGTAGGAGCCACCATGACCACCACCGCCCAAAAACGTCACGAACTTCGTCTTCGTCGCCACCGTCGGGTGCGCAAGAAGGTGCGCGGTACTGCCGCACGACCACGCTTGGCCATCTACCGCAGCAACAAGCACCTCATCGCCCAGGTCATCGACGACGACTCTGGTCGCACCATCGCTTCGGCGTCATCGCTTGAGGCCGATTTTCGCAAGAAGCAGTCGGGCAGCACCGTTGCTGCAGCCGCTGCAGTTGGTTCACTGGTCGCCGAACGCACAAAACAAGCCGGCATTTCGTCGGTGGTGTTCGATCGTGGCGGCTTCCTCTATCACGGCCGCATTGCGGCAATTGCCGAAGCGGCTCGCGCCGCAGGATTGGAGTTCTAATGACCGACGTACAGCAACCCGAGGCAGCCGGTAACCGCGACCGTCGTGAGCGTCGACCACGCGAACGCCGTGAGCCGCGCCCCGAGGCCAAGCCAGGCGAATTTGGTGAGTCTCGTGTCGTGCACGTCAACCGTGTCGCCAAAGTGGTGAAGGGTGGTCGACGTTTCCAATTCGCCGCCATCGTCGTCATCGGTGACAAAGCCGGTCGTGTCGGTTTGGGTTATGGCAAGGCGCGCGAAGTGCCCCTCGCGATTCAAAAGGGCACCGAAGATGCCAAGCGCAACGTTTTTCATGTTGCACTTGCCGGCCCCACCATCACCCATGCAATCGAAGGCATCAATGGTGCCGCACGCGTGATGCTGAAGCCTGCTGCGCCGGGTACCGGTGTTATCGCCGGTGGTGCCGCACGAATCATCCTTGAAGAAGCGGGTATCAAAGATGTGCTCGCCAAGTCACTCGGCTCGTCGAACTCGATCAACGTTGCCCGGGCAACCATCAATGGTTTGCGCTCGCTCTTGCGCCCGGATGATGTGGCCAAGCGTCGAGGCCTCGCCGAAGAAGAGTTCGTGCCGCGCGGTTTGTTGCGTGCGTACAACGAAACCAAGAAGTCGCGGACTCAAGGTCGATAGGGAACCCCATGGCTGATAAAACAATTACCGTTCGCCAGAAGCGATCACAGATCGCCTGCATGCCCAAGACCCGTGGCACGATGCGAGCGCTTGGTTTGCGCAAGATCGGCGACACCAATGTGTTGCCGGATCGCCCCGAGATTCGCGGCATGATCGCGCGCGTTCCGCACCTCATCGAAATCGTCATTAGCGACAAGAAAGGCAGCTGATCATGCGCGTAGATCAAGTCGGACCAAAACACGGAGCCCGCAAGTCGCGCAAGCGCGTCGGTCGCGGTATCGGTGGTAAGGGCGGCAAGACCGCCGGTCGTGGTACGAAGGGTCAGTACGCCCGTAACACCGTGGCGCGCGGCTTTGAAGGTGGACAGATGCCGCTCAAGCAACGTGTGCCGAAGTTGAAGGGTTTCAACAACCCGTTCCGCGTCGAATATCAGGCGATCAACCTCGACACGCTCGAGGCGATGGGCGTCACCGAGATTTCTGCAGCGCTGCTGATCGAAAAGGGTTTGATCAGCAAAGGCAACATGGTCAAGGTGCTGGGCCGCGGCAAGATCGGCAAAGCCCTGAAATTGTCCGTGCATGCAGTGTCGACCTCGGCGCAAGAGGCGATCACCGCTGTTGGTGGAACCATCACCATCCTGCCCAAGCCATTTCGTGGTGTTCGTCCGCCCGCCAGCGGCAGCCAGTACACCAACCGCTAGTTTTCGCTCACTAGGAAGCAGAGAACGTCGATGTTCGCGAGAATCAAAAGCCTCTTCACCGTTGCCGATCTGCGCAACAAGGTGCTGTTCACGCTCTTCATTTTTGCCGTGTACCGCATCGGTGTATCGCTCCGCGCTCCGGGGGTCGACGCCCAAGCAATCAGCCAGTTGCGCGAAGCCTCGCAGTCACAGGGTGCACTGGGTTTCTTGAACCTGTTCTCTGGTGGTGCATTCGGCAGCTTCTCAATTTTCGCACTCGGCATCATGCCGTACATCACGGCCAGCATCATCATGCAGGTGCTCACCGTCGTCATTCCGAAACTTGAGCAGTGGCAGCAAGAAGGCGCCACTGGTCAGCGCAAGATCACGCAATGGACCCGTTATGTGGCCGTCGCCATCGCCACGTTGCAGGCCGCCGGTCTTACGTTCATCTTCGGTCAGGGCAATGGCCGGGCTTTCTTCGGCGCCGCAGCAACCGTGCCCGACGTGGTGTTGCTCGATCCGTTCATGCCGCGGGCATTGATCGTGATTCCCACACTCGTTGCCGGTACCACGATGCTCATGTGGATGGGCGAGCTGATCAGTCAGCGCGGTATCGGCAATGGCATGTCAATGATGATCTTTGTGTCCATCGTGAGCGACTTGCCGTACGGCTATTACTCGTTATTGCAAAGCAAGAAGACGTTCGTATTCGTGGTTTTGATCATCGTCACACTGCTGATTCTTGCCGCGGTCGTGCGAGTCGAACTCGGTCAACGGCGTATCCCCGTGCAATTCGCCAAACGTGTCGTTGGGCGTCGTCAATTCGGTGGCCAAAGCACCTACATTCCGTTGAAGGTCAACCAGTCGGGCGTGATTCCGATCATCTTTGCGTCGTCGGTGTTGTTGCTGCCGGTTTTGGTGTCGAACATGCTGGGCAGCGCCGAGGGCTGGCGCGGCGCAGTGGCCCGGTTCGTTGACCGTTATCTCATCAACAGCCAGAATCTTTTGTACATCACCATCTTCTTCGGCATGATCATTGCCTTCGCCTACTTTTACAATTCGATTGCCTTCGATCCGATTCGCCAAGCTGATCAGCTGCGTAAACAAGGTGGCTTCATCCCTGGCATTCGTCCTGGTCAGCAGACCGAGGCCTATCTCGGTAAGGCGGTCAATCGCATTACGTTGCCCGGCGCACTCTTCGTGGCATTCATCGCGATCCTGCCGTATCTCATTTTGTGGGTCGGCGATGTGCAGAGCTTCCCGTTTGCCGGCACCACGGTGCTGATCGCAGTCGGTGTGGCACTTGAACTCATGCGTCAAATCGATAGCCAACTGATGCAACGCGACTATCAGGGTTTCCTGAAGTGACGATTCGGCTGGTCATCCTCGGCCGGCAAGGTTCGGGTAAGGGAACGCAAGGTGCACGCCTCGCCGTGCACTATCAGATCGCCCATATTTCAACCGGTGAGATGTTGCGCAACGCGATCAAGCACGACACGCCCGTCGGCAGGGTGGTGAAAGACACCATTGATCAAGGTCGGCTCGTAGACGATGAGTTGATCGCCAGCTTGATCAAGGGTCGCCTCGGGGAAACCGATGCCCGCACCCGTGGCTATTTGCTTGACGGTTTTCCCCGCACGTTGCCCCAGGTCAAGGCGCTCGACGAGATCACCCGTACGCGGCCACTCAACGTCGTCATCGATCTTGAGGTGCCCCGTGCGCTGGTGATCGAGCGACTCAGTGTGCGTCTCGCCTCTGAACACCGAGCCGATGATTCGCCTACCGCAGTGGAGCAACGCCTGGCCCTCTACGACGAGCAAACCGCCCCGTTGATCGCCCACTATCGCCGTCAGGGTGTGCTGGCCGTGGTGGACGGGGTGGGTACACCCGACGAGGTGTTTGCTCGCGCGGTCTCGGCCATTGCCGCCGCAACCGGCGTGACTGGCTCGGGTGGCGACGGGCAGGTGTCCCGATAGTGTCATCAGTCGCCCTGCGGGGCCCGAAGGAGTCAGTTCTGGCGAAGAATAAAGAAGATGCGATCGTGCTGGAGGGCACGATCACCGAGTCGTTGCCCAACGCAATGTTTCGGGTGGAGCTTTCCAACGGGCGCTTCGTTTTGGCGCATATCTCGGGAAAGATGCGGGTGAATTACATCCGAATCAATCCAGGGGATCGAGTACAAGTCGAGTTGTCACCGTACGACCTCACCCGAGGTCGTATCACATTCCGTTTCAAATAAGAAAGAGAACATCGTGAAGGTCCGGCCAAGCGTCAAGAAGATGTGCGAAAAGTGCAAGGTCATTCGTCGCCATGGTCGCATCATGGTGATTTGTGAAAACCCACGCCATAAGCAGCGTCAGGGCTAACAGGAACACCCACCATGGCTCGTATCTCCGGCGTTGACGTCCCTCGCGAAAAGCGCGTGGAAATTGCCCTCACCTACATTCACGGCATCGGTCGGCAGACCTCGGCCAAAATGTGCGTCGACCTGGATATCAACCCGAGTGCACGCGTGCGTGACTTGGCCGATTCCGACGTGAACAAAATTCGTGTCTACATTGAAAACAATCTCAAGGTCGAAGGTGACCGTCGTCGTGACGTGCAGCAAGACATCAAGCGCAAGATTGAGACTGGTTCATATCAGGGCACGCGCCACCGCAAGGGCCTGCCCGTGCGTGGTCAACGCACCCACACCAACGCCCGCACGCGCAAGGGCCCGAAGAAGACCGTCGCCAACAAGAAAGTCGCAGTGAGGAAGTAAATGTCAGACGTATCAGCAACTCCCGCAGCCCCAGCAACGCCGGCAGCCCCGGCCGCCGCTGCGGCGCCACGCAAGTCGCGCAAGCGCGAAAAGCGCAACGTCAACACCGGCATCGTGCATATCAAGAGCACGTTCAACAACACGATTGTGTCCATCACCGACACCTCGGGCAACGTCATCGCGTGGGCATCCTCGGGTGGCGTCGGTTTCTCTGGTTCACGAAAGTCGACACCGTTCGCCGCCCAAATGGCTGCCGAAAAGGCTGGTCGGGCCGCGATGGAAATGGGTTTGCGTCGCGCCGAAGTATTGGTGAAGGGTCCGGGTTCTGGTCGTGACACCGCGCTGCGTTCGATTCAAAACCTCGGTATCGAAGTGACCGGCATCAAAGACGTGAGCCCAGTGCCGCACAACGGCTGTCGCCTGCCGAAGCGGAAGCGTCCGTAACCATGGCTCGTTACACCGGTCCAAAGGTTCGCGTCTCGCGTCGTCTCGGCATCAATATTTTCGAGAATGCCAAGGGCACCAAGGCGCTCGAACGCCGTCCGTTCCCACCAGGTGCGCATGGTCGCACCCGTCGTCGCTCGAGCGATGGCGAGTTCATCAACCAGTTGCAAGAAAAGCAAAAGGCGAAGTACATCTATGGTGTGCTCGAGCGTCAATTCCGCAAGATCTACGACGAAGCCGTGCGCCGCAAGGGCCCGACCGGTGAAAACATTTTGATCCTGCTCGAACTGCGTCTCGACAACGTGGTGTATCGCGCCGGCTGGGCGGCAACTCGCCCTCAGGCGCGCCAATTCGTGAGCCACGGGCTCATCAAGGTCGACGGCAAACGTGTGAACATCGCGTCGTACACCCTCGACAAAGCACAGGTCGTCAGCCTGTCCGACAAGGCGCGCGAGATGATCATCGTCCAGCACAACATTGACACGCTTGGTCGCACACCAGTCGCGTGGCTTGATGCGCAAGACGGCGGTAAGGCTGTCGCCGTGCGCGACGTGCCAACCCGTGAACAAATCACTGTTCCCGTGAAGGAACAACTCATCGTTGAGCTCTACTCGAAGTAACCCCTAACTACAGCCAGGAGATACCACCATGCTCGTCATTCAACGCCCAAGTGTTTCAGCAATCAGCGAGGCCACCGGTAACCGTCAAAAGTTCTCGGTTTCACCGCTCGATCCGGGTCTCGGCCACACGATTGGTAACTCACTGCGTCGTATGTTGCTGTCCACCATCCCCGGTGCAGCCGTCACGTCGGTGAAGTTCGACAAGGCATTGCACGAGTTCACCACCATCGATGGCATCACCGAGGATGTCACCGAGATCATCCTCAACCTGAAAGACATCGTCGTGCAAAGCGATGTTGATGACGTCGTCTCGATACAGATCGATGTGACCGGCCCGATTGAACTCACTGCTGGCGACATTCAGTTGCCTGCTGGTGTCGAATTCATCAATAGCACGCAGCACATTGCAACGTTGTCGAGCAAGGGCCACCTTTCGGTGGTGCTCACCGTTGAGCGTGGCAAGGGCTATGTCGGTAGCGATCGCGATTCGGGTCGCAAGACCATCGGCGTGATCCCCGTTGACGCCTTGTTCTCGCCCGTGCGCCGCGTGACGTTTGAAATCGAGCCAACTCGCGTCGCCCAGTCGACGAACTTCGACAACCTCATTTTGGACATCGAGACCGACGGCTCCATCACCCCTGCCGAAGCTCTCGCCTCGGCTGGCGCCACCCTACGCAACTTGCTCGATCTCGTGGCCTCGCTCAGCGATGCGCCGATCGCCATCGAGCTCGGTGAGTCGACGCTCAGCGGTTCGGGTTCGCCTGAACTTGACATGCCAATCGAAGACCTGCTGCTTTCGCAGCGTCCGCACAACTGTTTGAAGCGTGCGCAGGTCAACACCATTGGTGATCTCGTCACCCGTTCCGAAGAGGAATTGATGGGCTTGCCCAACTTTGGCGCACAGAGCATCAACGAAGTCAAAGCCAAACTCGACGAGCGCGGGCTCGCCCTGCGCGTCTGACGCGTAGTCGACACGAAAGAGACGATGCACGATGCCACAGCCACGCCGTAGTAAAAAATTCGGTGGCTCTGCCGGTCACCAGCGTTTGATGCTTGCCAACCTGGCGGCATCGCTGTTCGCTGCTGAGGGTATCGAAACGACCGAGGCCAAGGCCAAGGCGTTGCGTCCGATTGCCGAACGACTGATCTCAAAAGCAAAGAAAGCCCAAACGGGTGATGCTGCAGCACTGCACAAGATTCGTCAAATTCAGTCGTATCTCAACGACAAAGAAATGACCAACAAACTCGTGAAGAACGTCGCCCCGCGTTACGTGGATCGAAATGGCGGTTATGTGCGCATCCTGAAACTCGGTGAGCGCAATGGTGACCGCGCCCCAATGGCGCGCATCGAACTCGTTTAGCGCGCCGCGGTCGTGCGCCGTCAGTGGCTTTCGAACGGTCAGCGGCCATGAGTGCAACCAGTCTGCGCAAGGCACGTCTTGTCGTTACCTACGACGGCAGTGCATACCACGGTTTTGCACCGAACCCTGATGTGTCGACGGTCGACGGTGCGTTGACCGAGGCCCTCGAAAAAATTACCCAAAGCCAAGTACGGCTGGTGGCGGCTGGTCGCACCGATGCCGGCGTGCATGCGCGTGGTCAGGTGGTGAGTGTCGATCTGCCGAGCCGCCTGAAGATCGATGGTCTTGCCAAAAAACTCAACGCACTGTGCGGGCCACGAATCGCGGTGCGCGAGGCCCAATGGGTGGACGCGTCGTTTCATGCCCGTTTTTCTGCCATCTGGCGCCACTACCGCTACACGATCCTGAACTCACCGACCCCCGACCCGTTCTCGGCGACGACCGCTTGGCAAGTGAACATGCCGCTTGATGTGCGACCGATGCAGTTGGCGTGTGATGCGATTATGGGTGAAAGTGACTTTTCGGCGTTCTGTCGTAAGCCCAGTGCCAGCGACAGCGAAGAAGAAAAATCGGTTTCCATGATTCGTTTCGTGATGCAAGCCGCGTGGCGTCGCACCGACGAGATCGTCACCTTCGATATGCGGGCAAACGCGTTCTGCCATCAGATGGTGCGTTCGTTGGTTGGCACGTTCGCTGACATCGGTTTGGGGCGTCGCCCACCGAGCGACATGATGGCCTTGATTCGTTCGGGCAGTCGCCAAGACGCGTCGCAACTTGCCCCGCCACACGGCTTGTGTTTGTGGGAAGTCGGCTACCCGGCGAATTTCGAATAGCGCACATTCGTCGTGCGCATCATCTTGTTGTCGACGTCGGTCGGGGCGCTTGGTTCGGGTGCCGGTGGTGGCGTTGAACTTACCGTGCAGACGCTGGCCAACGGGCTCGTGAGCCGCGGTCATTCGGTGGTAATTGTGGCACCGCGCGGGTCGTTCGTTGCCGGTCACCGCATGATCGAGGTGGCTGGCGCAACCCACACACCGAGCCAAACTGTGAATCGCACCCAGGCGCTCGTCGTGCCGAACAATTCGGTGTTGGTGAACATGTGGCAACGGGTGTTGCAGCTGGCCGGCAGTGGTGACCACGACATCGTGCTGAACTTCTCATACGACGCCCTGCCGTTTACGGCTGCCGCCGAATGCCCGATTGCGGTTGCACATCTGGTGAGCATGGGCTCGTTGAACAACGAGATGGATGCAGCAGTACGTTTGGCTGCAGCGTCGTCGCCTCATTGCGTTGCGATGCACAGCGAGGCCCAGGCTGCAACCTTTGGTACTGCAGTCGCCCGACACACGACGGTTGTCGCAAGCGGCATCGATGTCGATGCGTATCACTTCGTCGAAGCAGCAGGGGATGACCTGGCTTTCGTCGGTCGCATTTCAGCAGAGAAGGGCATTGCTGATGTGTTCGCAGTCGCCGCTCGTAGTGGTCGGCGGGTGCTCGCCTTCGGTGTGATGCAAGATCGTGCCGTGTGGCAGCAGGCCCAAGAGCAATATCCGTCGGCGCGCGTCGAACACGTCGGCTTCCTTGCGACCGACGAATTGCAACAGCATCTTGGTGTCTGTGCAGCACTCATCATGGTGCATCGTTGGGTTGAAGCATTCGGCATCGTTGCGATTGAAGCATTGGCTTGCGGGGTTCCGGTCATCACCTATGACCGTGGTGGCCCGGTCGAAATCGTTCGGGACGGGCTGACGGGCTTTGTCGTGCCTGCCGACAATGTCGACGCCGTGGTGGCAGCCGTGCACCGCCTCGGCACCATCAGCCGGGGTGAATGCCGAAAAGATGCGAATCAGCGATTTTCTGCACAGGCATTCACGGGGCGGGTGGAGGCATGGCTCGAGTCAGTTGTACGCCGGTGACCATGTGCTGTGGCGGGCCGTCGGGGAGTGTGGCGGGCTGAAAATGCCCGTATCATTCAGGGTTCGGGCGTGTGCCGCAAGAGGTGCGCTCGGCAGATTGAAAGGTCAGAGACATGCCAACATTTTCAGCAAAGCCAAGCGACGTGCAGCGCGCCTGGCATGTCATCGATGCTGACGGTCTTGTGCTCGGCCGCATGTGCACGCAGGTCGCCACATTGTTGCGCGGCAAGCACAAGCCGACCTTCACCCCAAGTCTCGACACTGGTGACCACGTCGTCATCATCAACGCATCAAAAGTGGTGCTGACGAGCGGCAAGGCAGAAGACAAGATCGTCGCCCGCCACAGCGGTTACCCCGGTGGTATTCGCGTCGAGTCGTACGCCCAACTGTTGGCCCGCAAACCCGAGGATGCGATTCGTCGCACGGTGCATGGCATGTTGCCGAAGGGTCGTCTCGGCCGGGCAATGATCAAAAAGTTGCAGGTGTACGCCGGTGCCGAACATCCACACGTGGCCCAAGATCCGAAGGTCGTTGACATGAGCAACGCCAAGGCTCGCTAGGCAATTCGCAGATTTCACGAGAGGAATCACAGATCACCATGGCCACCAAACCACTCACCCAAACCACTGGGCGACGCAAGACCTCGGTCTCGCGCGTTCGTCTGCGCCCAGGTTCGGGCAAGGTCACCATCAATGGTCGGGCCTTCGAGGAATATTTCCCCACGGCAATTCATCGCAACAATGCCACCGAAGCATTGCGCATCACCGAGCAACTGCAAACTTACGACCTTGATGTCGACATCGTCGGTGGCGGCATTGCCGGACAGTCAGGTGCAATGCGCCTCGGTGTTGCTCGTTCGCTGGTGGAGCTTGATCCGACGTGTCGCCCGGCGCTGAAGCGTGCCGGTCTGCTGGCGCGCGACTCGCGCAAGAAGGAAAGCAAGAAATACGGTCTGAAGAAGGCCCGTAAGGCGCCGCAGTACACCAAGCGTTAATTTCACGCCGCGGCATTGAGGTGCCCCCGAGGGCGCTGGTCAGCGGGCAAGATGGTGAATGAGATGTTGCGTTTCGGAACCGATGGCGTTCGTGGTCGTGCCGGCATTGACGTCGTCGCATCCGACATCGCTCAACTAGGCGCAGCGGTCGCCCGCGAATGGCCCGGCGTCGCCGCCGTGATTGGTCATGACGGTCGCGAAAGTGGTGAAACGTGGCTGGCTGCATTTGCCAGCGGTGCGATGTCGCAGGGCAGCACCGTGACGAATGCTGGGCTGGTACCCACACCGGCCCTCGCTCATGCGGCCAAGCGCAGTGGTTGTGTGGCAGTGGCAATCACAGCGTCACACAACCCGTGGCACGACAACGGGGTGAAGGTGTTTGCGCCAGGCGGGCGCAAGTTGACCGATGATGAGCAGCACCGTATTGAAGCGTCGTGGCATGCCGGCCACCCGGTACAAGACAAAGATGCGCCGCCACGTTCAGGGGAACCAACCGTGGCGAACTCGTCGACCGTGGCGAATGACTATGTCGATGCCCGCTCGCTCGGGTTACGCATCGCCGGCTTGGCCGGACGTGAACTCATCGTTGACTGTGCGCACGGGGCGACGAGTGGGGTGGTTGCGTCAGTGATGACCGCCCTGCAAGTTCGTGCCGAGATTCGTAACGCTGCGCCGAATGGCCGCAACATCAACGATGGCTGTGGCGCGACCTATCCAGAGACGCTGGCTGCAGCGTGTGCCCAACGCGGTGTGATTGGTATCGCTTTTGATGGTGACGGTGATCGTCTCATCGCCGTCGACGAACATGGGCAAGTAGTCGACGGTGATCGTCTCATCGCCCTCGCCGCCATCGATTTGCGCGACCGCAGTCTGCTGGCGCATGACACAGTCGTGGTGACGAGCATGACGAATCTGGGGTTTCACCGTGCGATGCGGCGTAACGACATCTCGGTGGTCACCACCGATGTTGGTGACCGTGCGGTGCTTGCCGCGATGGACGACGGCAACTTCGTGCTTGGTGGTGAGCAGAGCGGCCACATCATTCATGCGCTGCATGCCACGACCGGTGACGGCTTGTTGTCTGCGGTGTTGTTGCTCGACCTGGTGCGTCGCAGTGGGCAGTCACTGGCAGTGCTGGCCGGCGATGTGATGCAACGACTACCCCAGGTGTTGCGCAATGTGCGGGTGTCGCGCAAGCCCGGTGACATCGAGTTGCTACTCGCCGACGATGTCGCGCGTGAGCGCGCACTACTCGGCAACGATGGTCGTATCGTCGTGCGGGCCTCGGGCACCGAACCAGTCATTCGAATCATGGTGGAGGCCGAGACGCTCGCGCTTGCTGAAGCAGTAACGACACGACTGGAACGAGTCGTGCTCACCCGTGCGTAGGTAGAATTAGACGTATGTGCGGCATTATCGCGGTATTGTCGCGACCTGAAACCCGCGCAACTCCTGATGCAGCCGAGTTGCTCGCGCGCATCGATGCGGCGCTCACCTTGTGGTCGTCGTCGGGTGTGGCGCTACCAACGGATGTTCAATTGCAAGAAGTGGCCAAGACGATGGGGGCAGTCGACGCCTCATTACGTGGCGATGCCGGTCTGTGGCTCATGGCGGGTAATCGCGAATTCATCGCCGGCCTGGTGAACCGTCTCAATCAGTTGGATTCGCAGGTGGCGAAAGCCGAGAGTCACTTCGAGAACACGGGGGCGTCGTCGAGTGCGGTTGCGCTCGAGCACACCACGAATTTGCTCACCGCGGTGCACGATGCTGCCTGGTCGCTGCGCAAAGATCGGATACGTACTGCTCAGGCCGTCGATGCGCTTGCCGGTGCGGGTGCCAGTCGCTCGGCGCTGGCGGCGTACTTGTCGATTCAGCAGACCTTGTCGGCGATAGATCGGCTCGAGGTTCGTGGTCGTGACTCTGCAGGTGTGCATGTGATGGTGTGGAACCACGGGTTGCACCAGTCGGATGCACGGGTGTCGGCCTTGCTCGGCGACCGACACGACGACAGTTTGTTCACCTCACGCTCGGTGCGCGTTACCCGCAATGCATGGTCGTTCGTTTATAAAGCTGCTGCTGAAATTGGCGAATTGGGTGACAACACACGGGTCATGCGCACGGCCGTTATCAACGACGATCTCTTGCGGTTGCTGGTGAGCCAACCCGACGCGCGAGTCGGCGTGCTCGGCCATACGCGCTGGGCGAGTGTGGGCATCATCTCTGAACCGAATGCACATCCGGTAAATAGCGAGGAACTCGAGTCGGCCGCTGACGCTGCGTACCTGGTCGCGGCCTTGAACGGCGATGTCGATAATCACGCCGATTTGCGTGCGCGACATGATTTGCGCCTGGCCCAGCCGATCACCACCGACGCCAAGGTGATTCCGGCGCTCGTGTCACGCAACCTCGCCAAAGGAATGACCCTTGCCGAGGCATTCCGCGAGACGGTGGCCACATTCGATGGTTCTGTGGCGATTGCCGCTGCGTCCGCCGAGCAACCCGACCAGTTGCTCTTGGCAGTGAAGGGCAGCGGGCAGGGTTTGTGTGTCGGTCTGGCGGAAAATCGGTATGTCATAGCGAGCGAGCCATATGGGCTCGTCGAAGAAACGCAGCGCTACGTGCGCATGGACGGCGAGTCGTTGGCCCATCCTGATCGACCGTCAAGTCGCGGTCAGGTCATGGTGCTGGATGCAGCAAACGCTGGTGACGAAAGTGGCATCACGCTGCTGGCGTACGACGGCACACCCCTCACGCTCAGTGCGCACAACATGCTCGCTGCCGAGGTAACGACCCGTGATATCGACCGTGGTGAGCATCATCATTTTCTGGTCAAAGAAATCAATGAGGCGCCACGTAGTTTTGCCAAGACGTTGCGCGGCCGCATCGTTGAACACCAATCACTACTCAGCGTAAAACTCGATGAGTCGCAATTGCCCGGGCACATCGTCGACGAACTAGTCGCCGGCTCGCTGAGTCGTGTGCGGGTAATCGGGCAGGGCACCGCCGCCATTGCTGGTCGCTCGCTCGCCAATCTGTTGCGACAACTCACCGGTGACCATCTCCGGGTTGACGCCCTGCCCGCCACCGAACTCTCGGGTTTCGGGCTCACGCTCGACATGAGCGACACGCTCATCATCGCCATCAGCCAAAGTGGCACCACCACCGACACCAACCGCACCGTTGACTTGGCACGTTCACGTGGTGCACGGGTGCTGGCAATCGTGAATCGTCGTGGCAGTGAACTTTCGGCCAAGGCCGACGGAGTCATCTATACGTCTGATGGTCGCGATGTGGAAATGAGCGTGGCAAGCACGAAGGCGTTCTACGCCCAGGTTGCTGCCGGTGCCCTTGTCTCGTGTGCGATCGCCCAGATAATCGGTGCAGGCTCAGACGAAGATCGTCATCAACTGCTCGTCGCCCTGCGTTCTTTGCCCGACGCACTGGGTGAGGTGCTGCAGTCACGCACCAAGGTGGCTGCTGCCGCCCGCGCTTTTGCCACCTCTCGCCGTTATTGGACGGTGGTGGGCAACGGGCCCAACGCGGTCGCAGCCGAAGAGGTGCGCATCAAGTTGAGTGAGCTGTGTTACAAATCGATCGCCTGCGACATCACCGAAGACAAAAAGCACATCGACCTGTCGTGCGAGCCGCTCATTTTTGTGTGTGCTGCCGGCTTGAGCAGCGGCACAGCGGCCGACGTAGCCAAAGAAATCGAGATCTATCGTGCGCACAAAGCATTGCCAATCGTCGTGGCAACGGTGGGCGAAGAGCGCTTCACCGCGGCCGCGGCGGTGCTCCAGGTGCCCGTCGTCGACCCGCGGGTGGCGTTCGTGCTGTCGGTGATGGTCGGACACCTCTTTGGCTACGAAGCAGCACTGGCGATCGATTCACTCGCGCGACCGTTGCGCCAAACTCGCGCCGTGGTCGAGCATGCAGTTGAACGTGGCGGTCAAGGTACGGCGTTGCTCAACAAGGTGCACGGCGAAATTGGGGTGGCGGCCAGCCGATTCTTTGATGCATTGTCGACAGGTGCATACGACGGAAATCTTGAGGCGTCAACTGCGGTACGTGCGGTTGGCATCCTACGCACGGTCATGTCGGCGAACCCGTTGCAGACCTATCAGCGTGACTTCGGAAAGATCGCCACGCCAGAAGCGTTGCTCGACGACATCATTGCGGCACTGACCCGCGCGATCGACGAACTCACGCGGCCGATTGATGCGATCAAGCATCAAGCCAAGACGATCACCGTCGGCATTTCGCGCAGCGAAGAAGGCTTGCTTGATCGGTCGCTGGTGAAAGCGGTACTCAACGCCGGTGCCGCCCGTGAACGACTGCCGTACGGCGTGTTGAAGGTGCTCGCCGATCTCGACCCGGCCATCAGCCAAGTAGTTGGCTTCACGCGTTACCGCATCGAAGGCGACCCAGCCATGCCCGAGTCGACGGTGATGATTGTCAACCGTGGCGGGATTGCGCGCGACCTGCAGTCACGTGTGGATACGAGCAATGCATTGCGTGGCACGAAGCGTCGGGTGGCAATGTCGCAAGAAGTACTGGTGGCGCGTGGTCGTCGCGATAGTCGTACGGTCATTTTGATTCCTGAAACAAAGGGCAGTGAAACAACCGGCATCACGTTGCTGCACGTGCTGTTCCATGACCGCTTGCCCGCTGGTGTGATGAAGCAGGTGCTGCAGGGTTATGACAATCGCTTTGAACGACTTGTCGATGCGGTGACCGAAACCGAAACGTCGTTCCGTGAAGACCGCCTCGCCGAGGTGACGGTTGCCGATGCCTTGATCCTGCCGATTACATCGACCGCCGACATGTGGCGGGCGGGCGAGTAGCGCGATGACGGGCAACACGACGGGTGGGAATGCATGATCGGCCTCGGTATTGACGCGGTCGATATTGCCCGGTTTGAGTCGACGCTCGAGCGCTCACCGCGGATGGCAGACCGTCTGTTTACCGCCAGCGAACGCGAACTGGCGGCCCGCCGCGCGGATGCCGGGGCGGTTTTGGCGGCGCGATTCGCGGTACGCGAGGCCACGATGAAAGCGCTCGGCGTCGGGTTGGGTGCCTTTGATTTTCATGATGTGTCGGTGGTGAGCGCTGCTGACGGGCGGCCGTTGCTGCGCGTGCAGGGACGCGCCGCCGAACTTGCGCGCCAATGCGGTATTTCGTCATGGCACGTATCGATTTCGCACACCGAGCACCTTGCCGTAGCCGTCGTTGCCGCCGAGTAGGGCTCGCACATCATGACGAAGAATTCGGTCAAGCCACCGGCGCGTGTCACGCGTGCCGAAATCAACCTTGCCGCATTGCGCAACAATGTCGCACTGCTGGCACGGCGCCTCGGCTCAGCCGAGTTGTGGGCGGTGGTGAAGGCGAATGCCTATGGTCATGGTGCGGTGCCATGCGCTCGGGCTGCGCTGGCGGCCGGTGCCCGTGGTTTGTGTGTGGCACTGACCCAAGAAGTAGTGGAGTTGCGTCTCGCCGGCATCGACGCCCCACTCATGGTGTTGAGCGAGCAGCCGATCGGTGACCTACCAACGTTGGTGGCCAACGACGCGATATGTGTGGCGTACAACGAGCACTACATCGCGGCACTGGCGAGTGTGGCAAGCGAGCAGGGTCGGCGCACACCTGTGCATCTGAAAATCGACACTGGGATGCATCGCGTTGGTGTGCCGCTTGCTGCAGCCGTGTCACGCGCGTGCACCATCGTGGCCCACCAGCACTTGATCCTCGACGGCGTGATGACGCATCTGGCAACCGCCGACGACCCCGAACACGCAGG
The DNA here is from genome assembly GCA_945862045.1 of Bifidobacterium breve. Taxonomy (GTDB): domain Bacteria; phylum Actinomycetota; class Acidimicrobiia; order Acidimicrobiales; family Ilumatobacteraceae; genus F1-60-MAGs027. Next base: position 51,971 of record CAMAWR010000006.1, on the reverse strand, counting down.
GACGGCCCGCCAAAATGCTTCGTTCACGGGGTTGCTTGACCAGATTCGAACGGTGGCACCCGAGTTGCGTCATGCGCACAGCGCCAATTCGGCTGCGGCGCTGCGTGATGTAACGGCGGCCAACACGATGGTGCGAGCGGGCATCGCGATGTACGGGCTACTGCCGGGTGTGGGTGTCGCATCACTGATGACGGGCCTGCAACCAGTGCTCAGCCTGCGCACGAAGGTGTTGCATGTGCAGCGGGTGTCGGCTGGCGAAGGTGTGAGTTACGGGTTGCGTACGGTGCTCGATCGCGACAGCACGATCGCCACGTTGCCGCTCGGATACGCCGATGGCATCGCCCGTCGGGCGTGGCAAACCACGGCCCGTGTGCTGATTGGTGGCCGCCGGCGCCGCATCGTTGGTGTGGTGACGATGGATCAAATGCTCATCGACTGCGGTGATGATGTCGTCGCCATCGGTGACGAAGCGGTGGTCTTCGGTACCCAAGGTGCACAAGCAGTATCCGTCGACGATTGGGCCGAGGCGCTCGACACCATCTCGTACGAGGTGGTGTGTGCTATTTCTGCCCGTGTGCCACGCGACTATGTCGGGGCGTAACGATGACCACACTCACCGTTGCCTCGCGATCGGTGGCCGACACGGCACGACTCGCCACGGTGGTCGCAACTGAACTGCGACCACGCGACGTGGTGTTGCTCACCGGCGATCTCGGCGCGGGCAAGACCACGTTCACCAAGGCCTTGTGTGCAGCACTCGGGGTGACCGACAATGTCACTTCGCCGACCTTCACACTCGTGCATGAATATCGCGGCAGCAAACTCACGGTGTGTCATGCCGACCTGTACCGCCTCGAGCGCACGGGTGAATTGATCGACCTCGGGCTGGACGATGCGCGCCGCAGCGGTGCGATTCTCGTCGTCGAATGGGGTGACCTCGCCGGTGACGAGTTCACCGACGCACTGGTACTGGCGTTCACCCATGTGGGTGACACCGAACGCAACGTCGACGTATCGTCGCGCGGCACCGCGTGGGAGCCGCGCTTCACCCGGTTGACGGCAGCGTTGCGTGCAGGTGTTGACGCATGATCGTGCTGGGAATCGATACCGCCACCGATGTGGTGAGTGTGGCGGTCGTGGATGGCGATGTGGTGCTGGCTGCCAGCGAACTACGCAGTGAGCGTCGGCACGCCGAAGACCTCACCCCGATGATTGATTTTGTGGTCAAACGCGCCGGTTTGGCATTCAGCGATCTCGCCGCAATCGCAGTGGATGTGGGGCCGGGGCTCTTTACCGGCATGCGTGTCGGCATTGCATCGGCGCAGGCATTGGCCCACGCGTTGTCGCTGCCACTCATCGGCATCGATGGGCTCGCAGCATTGGCAGCCGCAGTACCCACAGCGACCACATTGCAATTCGACATCGTGGTGCCGACCATCGATGCCCGACGACGTGAAGTCGCCTGGGCAACGCATCGCGTGCACGACGCCGGGGCAACGACACGGGTTGACGCACCACAAGTGGGCAGTATCGAAGACCTGCTCGTCGCCGTGCGTGAGCGGGGTCAGAACTGTTTGTTCGTCGGCGACTTTGCCGCCCGCCATCGCGACCACATCACCACGGCGCTCGGCCCCCAAGCCTGGGGCATTGCGTTTGGTGACGACACGCTGAATTGGCCGCATGCCAAGCAGGTGGCATTGCTGGCGCATGGGCAACTCTTGCGTGACGACTCGTTGGTCGACGAAGTGCAACGCCGTGCGCCGAGCGTGCCAGCGATGTACCTGCGTGAGGCTGATGCTGAGATCAATTGGGCGACGCGGAGCCACGCATGAGCATCCTCAGCCGGTTCTTGCGTCGTGACAAGAGAAGCGATGCGCGTCGCACCGTCGACAACGGGGTCGATAACGAGGCACTCAGCATCGAACCGATGCGTCGTGCGCATCTGTCGGAAATCATGCCGATCGAACTCACCGCATATCCGCAACCGTGGACCCAATCCGTGTTCCAGGATGAACTCGCGATGCAAGCGCGGGGTTCGCGACATTATTTGGTTGCCAAAATTGCCGGTCGTATCGTCGGGTACGGCGGCATGATCTATCTGGACAATGCCGCGCACATCACCAATGTGGCGGTCGATGTGGCTCTGCGGCGGCGGGGGATTGCCACCGAACTGATGCTTGACTTGGCTTGGGAGGCCCGCCAAGCCGGCATGGAATCACTCACACTCGAAGTTCGCGAATCCAACGTGTCGGCGCAGTCGTTGTACCGCCGGTTTGGTTTTGCACCGGTTGGCGTACGCGCAAAGTATTACGAGAATCGTGACGACGCAATCGTTATGTGGTGCATCGATATTCAAAGTGAGGCGTATCAAGATCGGTTGCGAACGATCGAGGCTGAACGCAGTGGTGCATCATGACCTTTGCAGTCACCGAGTCGACCGTCGTGCTCGGCATCGAAACCAGTTGCGATGAAACTGCGGTGGCCGTGGTGATGGGGGGCACCGACGTGTTGTCGTCGGTGGTCGCCAGTCAACTTGATGAGCATGCGCGGTTTGGTGGTGTGGTACCCGAGATCGCCAGTCGGGCCCATCTCGAAGCGTTGCCACACGTAACCGTGCAGGCACTCGCCGAGGCCAAGATCGATCTTTCGCGTATCGACGCAGTCGCTGCCACGGTTGGGCCCGGTCTGATCGGTGCGTTGCTGGTGGGTGTATCAGCAGCCAAAGCCACGGCACTGGCCTTGGCGGTGCCGTTCGTCGGTGTCAACCACCTTGAGGCCCATTTGTACGCTGCATTGCTCGATGAACCGAATGCCGAATTTCCGTTGTTGTTCGGTTTGGTGTCCGGTGGCCACACACTGTTCGTGGAGATGACCAACCACGACTCGTACCGCGTGGTGGGCCAGACCATCGATGACGCAGCTGGTGAGGCGTTCGACAAAGTCGCCCGATTTCTCGGCTTGGCGTATCCGGGTGGCCTGGCGATTGACAATGCAGCGACTCGTGGCAATGACAAGGCCATCAACTTTCCGCGGGCAATGTTGAACGATGGTTTCAATGTGTCGTTCAGCGGTCTTAAAACGGCGGTCATCAACTACGTGCGGGCCAACCCCGCGGTTTCGACCGACGATGTTGCTGCCTCGTTTCAACGCGCGGCGGTTGACGTATTGGTGCATAAGGCTCGGCGGGCGGCGCGGGAGATCAATGCGCGAACCATCGCGCTGGGCGGTGGTGTGGCGGCCAATTCGTTGTTGCGTCGTGAAATCACGACGGCCGGTCACGCTGACGGCATGGCCGTGGTGTTACCGTCACGCGAGATGTGTACGGACAACGCGGCGATGATTGCGAGCGCCGGTTGGTATTGCCTGCGTCGTGGTGAGGTGTCGTCGCTCGACGCGGGCGCCAATCCCAACCTGAAACTCGGCGTGGCTCAGCGATGAACACGACGATGAATGCAGCGGCACTATCGGCGTTGAAGCCTCTGGCCCTGCTTGGCACGACCACCGACGGCTCAAAGGGGCGCGGCATCGAGGTGTGGCCACCCGTGGTGCTGGCGCCGATGGCGGGTGTCACCAATGCACCGTTTCGTTCGCTGTGTCGCCAGTTCGGACCGGGCCTCGTCTATGTGAACGAAATGATCATGGCGGCCGCATTGGTCTACGGCAACCCGCGCACCCGCTCGATGGTGTCGTTTGCCCCAGACGAAACGTTTCGTAGTTTGCAGTTGTACGGCAGCGACCCTGTCATCGTCGAAAAAGCCGTGGATGTGCTCGGCGGTGAAAACCTCGTGGACCACATCGACTTGAACTTCGGTTGCCCGGCAGCCAAAGTCACCCGTAAAGGTGGTGGTGCCGCCGTGCCACTGAAGAAAAATCTGCTCGCCGAGATCGTGCGGGCAGCAGTGCGTGCCGGCAGTCGCTACGGCATTCCGGTTACGTGCAAATTCCGCATTGGCATCAGCGACGAATTGGTCACCTACATCGACACGGGCAAGATTTGCCGTGATGCCGGTGCGGTCATGATTGCGTTGCACGCTCGCACCGCCCAGCAGCACTATGCACCGAGTGCACGCTGGGAGGCAATCGCTGCGTTGAAACAGCAAGTCGAGGGCATCCCGGTGTTGGGCAATGGTGACATCTGGTGTGCCGATGACGCGCTGCGCATGGTGCACGAAACCGGTTGCGATGGCGTGGTGATCGGTCGCGGCTGTCTGGGTAAGCCATGGCTCTTCCGCGATCTTGTCGATGCGTTCAACGGCCGCCCCGTGCAGAGCACGCCGCTACTTGGTGATGTGCTGGCCGTGATGCTCAGCCATGCCGAATCGCTGATGCAGCATCATCGCAACAACGGCCGCTTCGATGACACCAAGGGCATTCGTGAATTTCGCAAGCACTGCGGTTGGTATCTGACCGGCTATCCGGTGGGGCCCGACATCCGTCGCCAATTTTCCGAAGTGTCCACACTTGACGATGTACGCAACTTGGCTGCATCAGTCGACCATTCGCTCACGTTGGTGGCGGGTGGCGAGCGTTTGGCCCGGGGTCATACCAACGGGCCGATCAACGTGGTGCTGCCGCATGGGTATCTCGATCATCTCGACGACCTACAGGTGCCCGAAGATTCGCTGCTCACCACCATGAGCGGTGGATGACATCGCTTGTTCTTGCGTCGCGGTCGCCGCGGCGCGCCGACATCCTTGCGCAATTGGGGGTGCAATTCGTCGTTGATGCCGCCAATTTGGACGAGTCGCCATTGGCCGGTGAATCGCCCGGTGATTATGTCATGCGTTTGGCTACTGCCAAATGCCTGAGCGTGGCGGCACGGCACACTGGCGACGTCGTGACGATTGGTGCCGACACGACGGTGGATGTCGACGGGGAAATCTTCGGCACCCCGCCAGATCTCGACGCTGCCCGCCACATGCTGCAACGATTGGCCGGACGCCAGCATCTGGTGCACACAGCGGTGTGCATGTCACATGGTGGTGTGCACGTCGCAGCCATTGACTCGGCCACCGTCACCATGACCCCAATTGCCCCCGCCGCGCTTGAGCGTTACCTGACGACGGGGGAGTCGCTCGATAAGGCAGGTGCCTACGCCGTGCAGGGTAAGGCGGCGGTGTTCGTGGAGCACGTCGCTGGCCACCTCACCACGGTGATCGGGCTACCCGTGCTCATAATTGAGCAACTGTTGCGACCCTTCGGGTTGTTGCCCAGCCACCCGCAGCCGTAGCATTAGCACTCGCCTACGGAGAGTGCTAACCGCCTTTCTGGGGTGCTACACAGCCCGTCTCCCGCCCGGGAGACCTGCACGAAAAGGAAAACATATGAACCTGAAGCCCCTCGATGACAGAGTCGTAGTCAAGCCCTCGGAAGCCGAGCAGACCACCGCCTCGGGTCTCGTCATCCCCGACACCGCAAAAGAAAAGCCACAACAGGGCACCGTGCTCGCCGTTGGCCCAGGCCGCTGGAGCGACACCGCAGGCAAGTACTTCGCGCTCGACCTGAAGGTCGGCGACACCGTGCTCTACAGCAAGTACGGCGGCACCGAAATCGCCCACAAGGGTGACGACTTGCTCATCCTCACGAGCCGCGACGTGCTCGCAATCGTTTCCAAATAATCACCCCCACCACAACAGAAACAGGAACACACACCATGGCTAAGTTGCTCAAATTTAATGAAGAGGCGCGTCGTGCGCTTGAAGCGGGCGTCAACAAGCTTGCTGACGCAGTAAAAGTGACGTTGGGACCAAAGGGCCGCAACGTCGTACTCGACAAGAAGTTCGGTGCGCCAACGATCACCAACGACGGCGTGTCAATCGCCAAAGAAATCGAACTCGAGGACCCGTTCGAGAACATGGGTGCCCAGTTGGTAAAAGAAGTCGCCACCAAGACCAACGATGTTGCCGGTGACGGCACCACCACCGCCACGGTGCTCGCCCAAGCAATGGTCACCCACGGTATGCGCAACGTCGCCGCGGGCGCCAACCCGATGGGTCTGAAGCGCGGCATCGAACAAGCAGTCGCTGCAGCCGTCGAGTCGATCAAGTCGCAGTCCAAAGAAGTTGACGACAAGAGCGATATCGCCAACGTTGCCACCATTTCGGCTGCTGATGCGGCAATCGGCAAAGTCATCGCCGATGCCATCGACAAAGTCGGCAAAGACGGCGTCGTGACCGTTGAAGAATCGAACACATTCGGTATCGAACTTGAGTTCACCGAAGGTATGCAGTTCGACAAGGGTTATCTCTCGCCGTACTTCGTCACCGACCAAGATCGCCAAGAAGCCGTGCTTGAAGAGCCATACATCCTTTTCCATGCAGCCAAGATTTCAACGGTGCAGTCAATGCTGCCGTTACTTGAAGGTGTCATGAAGACCGGCAAGCCGTTGCTCATCGTGTCTGAAGACGTCGAAGGCGAAGCACTCGCCACCCTCGTGGTCAACAAGATTCGCGGCACGTTCAACTCGACTGCGGTCAAGGCACCAGGCTTCGGCGATCGTCGTAAAGCGATGTTGCAAGACATGGCGATTCTCACCGGTGGCCAGGTCATCAGTGAAGAAGTCGGCTTGAAGTTGGAGAACGCTGGTCTCGACCTGCTCGGTCGTGCCAAGCGCGTCATCATCGACAAAGACAACACGACCATCATCGATGGTCACGGTGACAAGGCCGAGGTCAGCGGTCGCATCAACCAAATCAAGACCGAGATCGAAAACACCGACAGCGATTGGGATCGCGAGAAGCTCCAAGAGCGCCTCGCCAAACTTGCTGGTGGTGTTGCAGTCATCAAGGTCGGCGCAGCCACCGAGGTCGAACTGAAGGAAAAGAAGCACCGCATCGAAGATGCCGTGTCGGCAACTCGTGCAGCAATCGAAGAAGGCGTGGTCGCCGGTGGCGGTACCGCCCTCGTGCGTGCCCGCCCGGCCGTGCTGAAAGTCGTCGAGTCGCTCACCGGCGACGAGGCCACTGGCGCACGCAGCGTGTACGACTCACTCACCGCACCAGCGCGTCACATTGCTGACAACGCAGGTATGGAAGGTGCAGTTGCCGTGCAACAGATTGAATCAGCCAAGGGCAATATGGGCATGAACGCGGTAACCGGCGAAATGACCGACATGGTAAAAGCCGGCATCATCGACCCAGCCAAAGTCACGCGTGCAGCGTTGCAAAATGCGGCGTCGATTGCAGCCTTGGTCATCACCACCGAATGTCTCGTGGCCGACAAACCCGAAAAAGGTGGCGCATCGGCAGGCGGCGGCATGCCCGGCGGCGGCATGGGGATGATGTAACGCTTTTTTAGCGCGTCAACTTTGCCCGCGGGCAAAATACATCTACAGGTGTTGCGGACCGCGCAGCAGTTTGCCCGGCAACTCGCCAGTGAACTCGTCATGGTCGACGGTCTGCGTACCTGCACAGAAAGTGGCGACATAGCCCTTGGCTTTTTGGGCGAAGCGCCGCCCTTGCGCAGGCAGGTCGTGCACGATGCGCGGCACGTCGAATGACAGCCCCGCAAAGTCGATGATGTTCACGTCGGCACGCAGACCAGGGGCGATGATGCCGCGGTCCAAGAGGCCGTGCAACTCGGCAGTTTTGCGCGTCTGACGGGCCACCATGTGCTCGAGTGCGAGTCGGTCGCCGCGCGTGCGGTCGCGAACCCAGTGGGTCAGCAGAAATGTCGGCATCCCACCGTCACAAATCACTCCGCAGTGTGCACCGGCGTCGCTGAGTCCGTTGCGGGTGAGTGGGTGTTGTAGCAGGGCGTGGGAAACCGAAAGGTCGCCGTAGGCATAGTTGAGGAATGGCCGATAGATGATGCCCGTACCTTCGTTGCTGAGCAGATGGTCGATCATGATTGCGTGCGGTGACGCGCCGGTGCGCCGTGCGATGCCGGCAATCGACTGCTCAAAGGTGGGCTCGTAGTCGATGTTGGCACTATCGACGGGGAACATCATGTGGAAGTTCGCCCCGACGAATTGTTCATAAAAGCGGTGGGTGGGGCGCTCGACGATCAACCGTGCATATCGCTCGGGCTCGCGCAAAGCAGCGACACGCGCCGCGTGGGGAAGTGACGCAACCTCCAGGAATGCAGAGTGCATCATGATCGGGTTCACGGTTCCTTGCAGGCAGAGCAACAGACCAATGCTGCGCCCGGCGATTTGCGCCTCAATCTGCAGACCGTCTCGGTGTGCCTCTTCGAGTTGGGCGATTGTGGTGCGCCACAACTCCGGCTCGTGGGGGTCTTGCAGCAGATTCACGCTGAAGCGCACACCGGTGCGTGCGGCAACTTCGCGAATCCACTTCCATTCGCTCGTTGGGCGATGCCAGTGGTCTGTGGCCATTTGGAAGACGCCGTGGCCGGCACGACTGACTGCATCGGCGATACCCAGCAGTTCGTCAGGCTGGGCACTCGTACCAGGTACGAGCTCGCCATTTTTGCTGCGGTGCAACTGGGTGCGTGACGTGCTGAAGCCGAGTGCGCCAGCGCGCAGTGCCTCGTGGGTGAGTTGTGCCATCGCGGTGATGTCGTCGGCAGTGGCATATTCGTTGTTGGCCCCACGATCACCCATCACGAAGGCGCGCAGGGCACCGTGACCGATTTGGGCGCCGAGGTCCAGCACTCGCGGTTTGCGTTCGAGTGCGTCGAGATATTCGGGGAATGAATTCCACTCCCACTTGATTCCTTCGACCATCGCCGAACCTGGAATGTCTTCGACACCCTCCATCAATTCGATCAACCACTCGTGCCGGTCTGGCGCAGCGGGTGCGAACCCCACGCCACAGTTGCCCATCACCGCGGTGGTGACGCCGTGCCAGCCGCTCGGGGTAAGAAATGGATCCCATGTTGCCTGTGCGTCGTAGTGCGTGTGCACGTCAACCCAACCTGGGGCAACGAGCATGCCTTGTGCATCAATCACACGTGAGCCGTTGCGGTGGGCGGTGCCGGCTGCCTCGACTGCCGTGATGATGCCGTCGGCGAAGGTGACATCGGCATGGCGCGCTGGTGCACCCGTACCATCGACGAGATGCGCGTTGGTGATGACGGTGCGTGGGCTGGATGAAACCTGCGTCATGGGCGGCCTCCGAGGTCGTTCGTAACGATGCTATGCAGCCTGCCGTTACTCGTTATCAGCGAGTCTGATCGCCAGTCGGCTTCACCGTGGCGATTGCTCCACGTGCCACCCGCTTCGGTAATGATTGCGGCAATTGCGGCAATGTCGTAGGGCCCGAGCCCGATGCCATCAATGGCAAAATCAACTGCACCCTGCGCCACCAGCATGTGTTGCCAGAAGTCGCCATAGTTACGCAGGCGTGCAACACCGCGTTGTAGCACGTCGAGTTGGGTGGTTTTGCCCACCTTGTGCCACGATTCGGTGACGGTGATGCTGGCGCTGGCGTGACGCAGTTCGGCCACATCGCTCACATGCATGGGTTGGCTCGTGGGGCCGGCAGCGTGGTGTGCGCCGAGCCCGCGCGCTGCCCACCAACGAAGCCCGAGTGCAGGTGCCGACACCACACCTAGCACCGGCTCGCCATCGTGCACCAACGCAATGAGTGTGGCCCACACCGGCACGCCACGCACGAAGTTGCTCGTGCCGTCGATGGGGTCGACGACCCACTGCAGTGTGGCGCCACTCGGGCCGACCACGCCGTGCTCTTCGCCGTAAAACGAATAGGTGGGTCGCTCAGAGCGCAACAGGTTGCTGACGGCAAGTTCGGTGTTGCGATCAAGTTCGGTTACTTCGCTCTTGTCGGCCTTGCGTTCGACGGTGAAGCCACGTTGTTGAAACCCCGGGAGGCTGACGGCATCGGCGATCTCGGCGGCACGCAGGGCGAGCGCAAGATCGTCGGCGAGCGAAATGTCGGGCACCATTCGCCTGACGCTAGGGCAAGGCAAGCATCGCGCGGGCGGTGCGTTCGATGCCGGCGGCATCAAGGCCGAGCTTGGCAAGAATCACGTCGGGCTTGGCATGTGGAATGAACCGTGTCGGCAGCCCGAGCACGTTGATGGTCGGAGCCGTCGTCGGTGACATGGTGGTGATTGCATCGGCCAACAAAAAGCCGATGCCGCCATCGCGAATGCCGTCTTCAACCGTGATCACACGACTGTGGGCGGCTGCATCACGAATCATCGTTTCGTCGGCAGGCACACACGAGCGAACGTCCCACAGTGTTGCAGTGATGTCACTTTGCGCCAAAGCAGCGATCGCTTTTTCTGCGGCACCCACCATCTTGCCCACTGCCAAAATGCACAGCGCTTTGGCGGGGTCGCTCGCCATACGCCGGGCGTTGAGCCCCGCACCAACCTCGTGCTCGGCTACCTGACGGGCGCTGCCCTTCGGGTAGCGAATCATGACCGGACCGGTGTCGGCAAGCGACATCGCGTCATGCAACATCTGCTGTAAATCTTGGGCACTCGATGGGGCCAGCACCCGCATGCCGGGCACCTTGGAAAGTAGCGCCATGTCGTACACGCCGTGATGGCTCGGGCCGTCGTCACCGGTGATGCCGGCGCGGTCAATACAAAAGATCACCGGCAGGCGGTGCAACGCCACGTCGAAAACCAACTGATCCCACGCCCGGTTGAGGAATGTGGAGTACAGCGCCACCACGGGGCGCATGCCGCTCATCGCCAGACCGGCGGCAAACGTGACGGCGTGTTGCTCGGCGATGCCGACGTCAAAGAAACGATCGGGGAAGTGCGACTCGAATGTAATCAACCCGGTCGGCCCGGGCATCGCAGCGGTGATGGCCACGATGCGCTGGTCGCTCTGGGCTTCTTTGACGAGTGCGTCGGCAAAAGCCTGGGTGTAACCGGTGGGCACCGCTTTCGGCGGGCCATTGACAGGGTCGAACATCGGTGCATCATGCAGATGTTTTTCGTCATCATCTTCGGCCGGCGAATAGCCCCGACCTTTTTGGGTGATCACGTGCACCACGATCGGGCCTTCTTCGGCCCGCATCGCGGCTGCGCTGAATGCGAGCTCAAGTTTGGCGAAGTCATGGCCATCGACCGGGCCCACATAACGCACACCGAGCGCTTCGAAAAATGCGGTGGGTTGCAGGTATTCGCGGATGCCCGCCTTGATTGCCTCGAGGCCACGTTCGGCTTGCAGGCCCACCACGGGCAAATCGTGCAACCACTTTTCTAGACGTCGCTGGCGCCGCACGTACACAGGGTTGAGTCGCACGTTGGTGAGTGCCCGCGACAAACGCCGTGTGAGTCGGTCGCGTGGTCGCGTCATTTCGCTGGTCTCGTCGAGGGCATGTGGATGGTACACAAGGTTCGACACCGTCGGGGCGTACGAGCGGCCGTTGTCGTTCAAAATAATGATCACGCGACTCTTCGAGTGGCCCAGGTTGTTCAGCGCCTCGTACGCCATGCCACCGGTCAGCGAACCGTCACCGATTACGGCAACGACATGACGCCGGTCGGCGATTTGTCCTTTGTCGCGTGCAACAGCCATGCCATGGGCATACGACAGCACCGTCGAAGCATGACTATTTTCGATGAAGTCGTGCACACTTTCCGCACGGTTCGGGTAACCCGATAGCCCACCTGCCTGCCGCAATTGCGAGAACCCGCCGCGTCGACCCGTAACCAATTTGTGAATGTACGCCTGGTGGCCGGTGTCCCACAGAATCGCATCACGTGGCGACTCAAATACACGGTGCAATGCCAGGGTGAGTTCGACCGCCCCGAGGTTCGAGCCGAGATGCCCGCCAGTTTCAGAGACCGCCGCCACGATGAAGTCGCGAATTTCACCCGAAAGCTCTTCCAGCTGCGGGTAGCTCAAGCCACGCAGATCGCTTGGCTGGCGAATATCTGCAAGCGCCATAACAGAGAAGAACGCTAGCCCTGACGGGTCACCAGCCGCTGTTCGTTCCATTGATGAATTCGGGCGCCAATCCAGTAGCCCGCAGCGAACACCACGATGCCACCAAGGCCGTCAATCCAGAAGTGATTGCCGGTAATCATGATGCAGGCAAGCGTGATGAACGGATAAGTGACGAGTGCGACACGCAGCCAACGGCGCCGCACGATGGGGAACAGCGCGAACACGCACCAAGTGGCCCAACCGATATGTAGTGACGGCATTGCCGCATATTGATTCGACAATGTCTTGCCCGGCCCGCGATCGAATGCCCATGGACCACCGAACTCTTTGATGGTGTCGCTGTAACCGAAGTTCTCTGCGTCGTTGTAATTGCGCAGTTCGTGCTCGATACAGGCAGCGCCATAACCAGATGAAGGACATGGCGCATCGAGCAGGCGTGGGGGCATGAGTGGGAACAATGCAAAACCGATGATGGCAAGGGCAGTCATGGCTGCCAAGCAGTTGCGCCACAACCCGAATACCGCAGGTCGCAGAACAAAAAGTGTGATGAAGACCCCAAGAGTGACGAAAAAGTGTGCCGTTCCGTAGTACACGTTGAAAAATTTGACGATGTTGGTGCGCGGCAAAAACCAATCCTGCACCGTTTCTTCGTGGTACAAGCCAAGGGCACGTTCGACGCGAATAACGCGCATCGCGTTGATGAACGCTTCGACTGGTATTTGGTTACCAGAGACCAGGGCCGAACCGAACAGGTTGCGCACGAGCGAGTACGCGCCATAGAAACCGGCAACGATCAGTGCTTCTTTCCACCAAATCGTGCGGTGCTGACGCTCGGGCGTGCTCGCGGTCACTTCACGAGACTACCGATGCAGGTTTTGTGCACATGCGCTTGCCGTCGCGGCGTGACTCATCGGTAGGCTCTCGCCATGTCAAACAATGACGCGCTCTTAATTGCACCCGATGTGTTGTCACGAGTTCTGGCCCGTGGGCGCTCTACTGGTGCAGATTTTTCGGAGGTGTTCGTCGAAGATAAGCGCAGCACCTCAGCGGGGCTCGATGACGGCAAGATCGAGCAGGTGTCGAGTGGTCGCGATCGCGGCGCGGGTATTCGCGTGGTCAAGGGTGACACGACTGGTTTTGCACATACGAGTGACCTCACCGAAAAGGGTTTGTTGGCTGCTGCCGAGGCTGCTGCAGTTGCCGCCTCGCGCGGTGGTGGCGGTGTGAACAGTGTGGCGCTCGGGGCAGTGGTGCGCCACCCCGTGAACACCATCGAAAAATGGCCCGACGAGATCACCAAACGCGAAAAAGTTGCGCTGTTGCAGCGAGTTGATGCTGCTGCCCGCGGGGTGCACAAGGCAATCGTGCAGGTATCGGCGGGTTACGGCGATTCTCGTAAACGAATTCTGATCGCCAACAGCGAGGGTGTGCTCGCCGCCGACGAACAAGTTCGAACGTTGCTGCGCGTGAGCGTGGTTGCCACTGGTGATGGTGGCATGCAAACTGGCTATCAATCCCTCGGGCACACGATTGGTTTCGAGGTCTTCGACCAGAACGACGTCGAAGAACTGGCCATCGCCGCAGCCCGGCAAGCCGTCACCAAGTTGAGTGCGCGTCCGGCGCCGTCAGGCTCGTTGCCGGTCGTCATCAAGCACGGTTCGGGTGGCGTGTTGTTTCACGAGGCGTGCGGCCACGGTTTGGAAGCCGACATCATCAGCAAAGGTGCGAGCGTCTACAAAGACAAAAAAGGTGAACTCGTCGCATCGCCGCTCGTGACCCTCATTGACGATGGCACGATGACCGCCGAGTGGGGAGCGATTGGCATTGACGACGAAGGCCATCCTTCGCAGCGCAACGTGCTGATTCAAGACGGCGTGCTCACCGATTACATGTGGGATTATCTGCGGGCCCGCAACGAGGGTCGGCGCCAGTCGGGCAACGGGCGCCGCCAGAGTTATCAGCACCTGCCGATGGTGCGCATGACCAACACCTTCGTGTTGAATGGCCCACACGATCCGGCAGCAATCGTGCGCGACACCAAGAACGGCGTGTACGTCGCCAAACTCGGCGGTGGACAAGTCGATACGGCAAGTGGCGACTTCGTGTTCGGCATGACCGAGGCCTACCTGATCGAAAATGGCGAAATCACCGAACCATTGCGCGACGGCAACCTCATCGGCAACGGCCCGCAAGTGCTGAAAGACATCGACCTGCTGGGCAACGACTTCGCGATGGGCAACCCTGGCACCTGTGGCAAAGATGGTCAGGGCGTGCCAGTCGGTGACGGTCAACCAACGCTGCGAGTGAAGAGCCTCACCATTGGCGGCACTGCAACGTGAATGTAGAAGTTCCTGAACTGCAGGCGATTGCCGATCGAATCGTCGCGCAGGCCAAGCCAGGCGAACAAGTCGAGGCGTATGTGGGCCGCGGTGGCGAAACATCGGTGCGTGTCTACGAAGGCGAACTTGAGCACTTCGTCTCGGCACAAAGTGACGGCGTGGGTATTCGCATCATCAAAGATGGTCGCACCGGCACCGCCTATGCCGGCACGCTTGACATAGCCGCGATCGCCGAGGTGCTTGCCGAGGCGCGCGACAATGCGCAGTTCGGTACGCAGGACGAATTTGCCGGGTTGGCGACCCCCGATGGTGTCGAGCCCGTGCCCCAGAAGTTTTGGGATGACGACCTCGCGAACTATGCCACTGAGGGCAAGGTGGACCTCACCAAAGATTTGGAACGTCGTGCACTGGCCGCCGATTCGCGCGTGCGCACCGAGTCGGCCAACTATGACGACGGCTGGGATGAATCGGCATTCGCCACCACCTCGGGAATTCGCACGAGTGGTCGCTCGAACTCGTGTTACGTGTCGGTGGTAACGCTGGCCGACGATGGCGACGAGACCCAGACAGGTTTCGGTTTTTCGGTGGGTGACTCACCGAAAGATTTCAACCTCGACAAAGCGGCGCGCGAGGCCGCCGACCGTGCCACGCGTCTGCTTGGTGCCACCAAACCGGCCACCAAACGCACCACCATCGTGCTCGACCCGTACGTAACTTCGCAGTTCATCAGCATTTTGTCGAGTGCCTTCAATGGCGAGAACGTGTCGAAGGGTCGCAGTATCTTTGCCGAGCGCATCGGCGAACAGGTGGCCGTGCCATTTTTTACGCTGGTGGATGACCCAACCAACAAGTTGGCCTACACCGCCACCGACATTGATGGCGAGGGTCTCGCCGCACGGCGCAACGTGTTGATTAAAGATGGTGTGCTGCAAATGTTCGTGCACTCGTCGTACAGTGCCCGTCGTATGAAGACCACGAGCACGGGCAACGCCACACGCGGTGGGTTTGCTGGTGCACCTGGTGTCGGATGTTTGGCCATGCAGGTGGCCCCCGGCAGCAAGTCGCAAGCCGAGTTGATTGCCGACATTGATGACGGCGTGCTCATTCAAGAAGTGTCTGGTCTGCACAGTGGAGTGAACCCCATCTCGGGTGATTTTTCGACTGGCGCATCGGGCATGACGATCGTGAACGGGGCAGTGGGTGCACCGATTCGCGAATTTACGATCGGCTCCACGTTGCAGAGAATGCTGCAGGACATCGTGGCGATCGGCAACGACATCGACTGGTTACCGATGCGCGCCGTCGGTTTATCACTGGTGATCAACGATGTCACGATCAGCGGGTCGTAACTGTATTTCGTAGTCGATCGCACTCAGTAGGGTCAAAGAGACAATGTCGTGGTGGCACGCGCTCGTACTTGGTGTGGTGCAGGGGCTCACCGAGTTTTTTCCGGTTTCGTCGAGTGGTCACCTGCAACTCGTGCCGTGGTTGTTCGACTGGAACGATCTCGAGAGCGAATCGGTGGCTACCGCGTTTGATGCGGCCCTTCACCTCGGCACGTTGTTGGCCGTTGTCGTGGCGGTGCGCAGCGACCTGGTGTCGCTCATCACCTCGGGTGTGCGATACCCGTTTGCCTCTGCTGCCACACGTGCCACGCTGGCGCACGGACGGCTCGCGTGGTTGTACGTGCTTACCGCAGTGCCAGCAGCATTGGTTGGTGTCTTTTTTGACGATGTGATCGCCGAGCAACTTGGTGGCCCCGTCACCATCGCTTTGTCGCTCATTGGTTTTGGTGCGGTCTTGTGGTGGGCCGATCGTCGCAGTGGCGATCGGGTTGCTGAGCAGCTCAGCACACGTGACGCGTTGCTCATCGGAGCCGCGCAGGTGTTGTCGCTCAACCCGGGCACGTCGCGTTCGGGCATCACCATGTCGGCCATGCGGGCACTCGGGTATGGTCGCGCTGCGGCAGTGCGCATGTCGTTCGTGATTGGTGTGCCGATCATTGCTGGTGCGGGTGTGTGGAAGGTTGTCGGTCTCGTGGTGGATGGCGTGCCTGACGGGCTTGCATCGGCGATGCTCATCGGGGTGACGACAGCAGCAATCACTGGTTGGTTGGCGATCACTGCGCTACAACGGCTGGCGGCGCGCAGCGACCTCAATATTTTTGTGCTGTACCGCGTGGCACTCGGTGTCGCGGTGCTTGGCGTGGTGGCCAGCGGCCTGCGTTGATGTCCCGAAACTTGCGTTAGCGCGCAGTTATGGCCAGCACGTAACACACCACACTGAGCGCCACACCCGAGCCGAGTACGGCGCGACGTAGTGATGTATCAACGGCAAGTCGACGATCAAGCCGGCGCACCGTTTCGCGAACTGTATGGGGTTGGATAAGGGCCCGCAGGGTGGCTTTCGTACCCAGTTGTGTGAGCAACCTTCGCGGTGCAGTAAAAAAGTAAGACGAAAAAACCTAGGCCGAGGTCGACGGGGCCGTGCCACTTGACGGTGTGGGGGCTGTGGCCGTGGTGGTGGGCTGTGATGGTGCGGTCGGCTTGGACGATTCACCGGCAGCTGCCCCAGACCCTGCCCCCGACGATTCGCCATTGGCGGGCCCGGTGGCAGCCCCCGACGATTCCCCTGACGCTGGCGTGCTCTTGTTGGTTTTGGCAGCAGCCCCCGAGTCGGTTTTGTAAAAGCCCGAGCCCTTAAACGTGACACCCACGGGGGTGAACACCTTTTTCACCGGGCGCAGCACGCCGTCGCTTGGGTGCGGGGCCTGCGTGAGTGCGTCGTCTTCGAACGCTTGGCGAACCTCGATGGTTTCACCCGAGTCAATGAAGCGGTACACATAGGTCGGCATAGGGCAACAAAGTCTACGATGAGGCAATGCCCGTGCGCACTGCCGTGATTCCCGCGGCGGGTCTGGGCACCCGCTTTTTGCCAGCCACCAAAGTGGTGCCCAAGGAACTGCTGCCGGTGTTCGACACGCCGTCGCTGCAACATACGGTCGATGAAGCGATTGGCGCCGGCATCGACCACATCATCCTTGTTTCGAATCGTGCCAAGCCAGCCATCGAGGCGTTTGCCGAAAAAGCAAGTGGTGGTGCCCGCATCACGGTGGTGTATCAAGATGCCCCACGCGGGTTGGGCCACGCCGTGGAGGTCGCGCGTGAGTTGGTTGGCGATGCACCGTTTGCGGTGTTGTTGCCCGACGAGTTGATGGGTGATAGTTCGCACCTGCAAGACCTCGTGCGTGAGCACGAAGCCACTGGTCAGGCCGCAATTGGTTTGAAGCGTGTGCGGCGCAGCGAAGTATCGGCGTACGGGTGCATCACGCCCCAGGGTGTGCCCGATGCCAACGGTCGAGTTGGCGTGCGTGACGTGGTGGAAAAACCGAATGCCGTGGATGCACCGAGCGATTTGGTCATCATCGGTCGTTATGTGTTCAGCCGTCACATTTTTGGTTATCTCGCGTCACTCAAACCTGCTGCTGGTGGCGAATTGCAATTGAGCGACGCCATCGGTGCCTATGCACGCAAAGGTGGCGTCACCGGGATGCTCATCTCGTGCACACGGCACGACACCGGCACGCCGATGGGCATGTTGACGGCGTCGATCGATGCGGCCTTGAAGCGCAGCAACGTCGGCCCGCAATTGCGAACATGGCTGGAAGGTCGTCTGCGATGAGCACGTTGGTCAACGAAGTTGGTGCCACCGATGTAGGTTTCGACCCTCAGCGTCTGCGACACCTCGACAGCCACTTCGAGCAATACGTGGATGACGGTCGTCTGCCTGGTTTTCATCTTGTGGTGTCGCGGCACGGCAAGGTGGCCCATCAACATCGCTACGGCATGCGCGATGTTGAAGCCTCGCTACCGATCGACGCCGACACGATCTATCGCATCTATTCGATGACCAAGCCCATCACGTCGGTGGCACTAATGATGCTGGTCGAAGAGGGCCGGCTGCTACTTACCGACCAGGTGAGCGACTTCATTCCATCATTCGGTGCAGCACGCGTGTGGCGTGGTGGTTCGGTCATCAAGCCGTTGACCGAGCCCATCACCGAGCCGATGTTGGTGTGGCATTTGCTCTCGCATACTGCTGGGCTAACGTACGGATTTTTGTATCAGTCGCCTGTCGATGACATCTATCGACGCGCCGGCTACGAGTGGGGTGCGCCACGCGGCACCACCCTCGAGCAGGCCTGCGAGATGTGGGCGTCGCTGCCATTGCTGTTTCAGCCCGGCACCGAATGGAACTACAGCGTGGCCACCGACGTGGTGGGTCGGCTCGTTGAGGTGATTTCTGGGCAGAGCCTCGACGAGTTTTTCTCGCAGCGAATTTTTGGACCACTCGGCATGCGCGACAGCGGCTTTTTTGTGCCCACAGGCAATGCCAGTCGGCTTGCGGCGCTGTATCAACCCGACCCGGCGACCAAACAGGCCAAGCGCCTCGATGCCATGGGCAAAGCCGCGCTGCACAGCCCCTCGCTCTTGGGTGGTGGTGGCGGATTGGTATCGACGGCACACGACTACCACCGATTTATGTTGATGTTGGCCAACGGTGGTGAACTCGATGGTTCGCGTCTGTTGTCGTCGCGCACGTTGCGGTTGATGACGTCCAACCATCTTCCCAACAACATGGACTTGTCAGAGTTCGGCCGACCCCTGGACGCTGAAACGACGTATGACGGTGTGGGTTTCGGGTTGGGGTTCTCGGTGTTGGTGAACCCGGCCAAGGCCAAGGTGCACGGCTCGCTCGGCGACTTTGGTTGGGGCGGGGCGGCCAGTACCACGTTTTGGGTGGATCATCTGGCGGGCATCACCGCTGCGTTCTATACGCAACTGTTGCCGTCGAGCACGTGGCCGATTCGGCCGTACTTCAAGAATCTGGTGTATCAAGCACTCGTCGAGTAAACGCACCCGGCTCGTTGAGCACCAAACCGTATTCGTCGAGGTCGGCTTCGACTGCGCGCGCTGAATAGGGGCTCAGATATCGCCAACGGCGGGCGTCAAGTCGGGCGAAGGTGCGTTGTTGAACCGACACTTCGAGAGTCTCCACATCCACCACCGCAACCGTGATGTTGGCAGCGTGCGAGTCGTGGAATGGCAGACGTTTGATGGTGGCCGACGTGGTGAACGGGCTCATGCGTAATTCGATGTCGGTGCAGCCGTCAAGTTCGGGGCGATGAGCGCCGTTCATTTCGCCCCAGTGCCCGGAGTGGTCGCGGCCCAGCCACAAGTCGGGTTCGTCCATATCGCGAAACAGCATGAACTGCTGCACGATGAATGTTGCCGAGAGTCGAATCACGAATTGTGCCTGGTCGTTGCCGAGCGTGCCTTCGGCTGTCCAGCCTTCGTTTTCAAACCGCACTTCAAGTTCGCTGGTCGAGCCGTCGGCAACATCCCAGGCAACATGCAGCGGCGACTGTGGAAACGGGGCAAAAGTGGCCACATCACAGCCTCGCACGACAGGCTGCGCGCCAGTTACCGTCCAAGTGATGATCCCGCTTAGCGAAGCGCAACAACGTGTGCTCGACGGGGTTGCACCGCTTGCCCCGGTGCAGATTGCCTGCAATCTTGCCGCTGGGTTGGTGCTGGCGCAAGACGTGGTGGCTAGTGAACACGTGCCGCCGTTCGCAAACACGGCCGTGGATGGTTTTGCGGTGCGTGCAGCCGATGTTGCACACGTGCCGGTGGAGCTGCACGTGATTGGCACGTGTGCAGCCGGTGACGGCACCGAGTGGCACGTGGGTGCGGGCGAAGCGCTACGCATTATGACTGGTGCGCCGATGCCCACCGGTGCCGATGCCGTGGTGATGGTCGAAGATTGCCAGCAGCCAACCCGCGATCGTGTGCAGGTCGGCAAGTCGGTTGCCGTTGGTGCAGCGGTGCGACCCATTGCCGATGATGTGCGCGCCGGCGACACGGTGTTTAGCGCAGGCAGCGTGCTGAATGCCGCCGGGGCAGGTGTGTTGTCGAGCATGAATGCCCGCCAGGTGCTGGTGTATCCGCGGGCCAAAGTGGCGTTGCTGTCCACTGGTGATGAACTTGTCACCGACGGCTCGCTGCTTAGCCGCGGCCAAATTCGTGAAAGCAATCTCACGATGCTCGAGATTCTGATTGCAGGTTCGCAATGCGAGGTGACCAATCTTGGTGTGATCGCCGACGACGAAGCGCTGCTCGAGCGCACCCTGCGCCACGCCGCGAGCACGCACGATGCAATCGTCACCAGTGGTGGTGTGAGCATGGGCGACTTTGACGTGGTCAAGGCCGTGCTGTCGCGCATCGCCGAAATGCACTGGATGCAGATGGCGGTGAAACCAGCCAAGCCGTTTGCCTTCGGATTGCTCAGCGACGCACAACGGCGTGTGCCCGTGTTTGGTTTGCCCGGTAACCCCGTGTCGTCGATGATCAGTTTCGAGTTGCTCGCGCGCCCCGCGTTGCGCAAGATGATGGGGCACACGCAGGATTTGCTGCGCCCGACCATTCGCGCCGTGGCCGATGCACCGCTGCGACGCAAGCCCGACGGCAAAGTGCATTTCATGCGTGTGTTCGCCCATTTTGCCGACGACGGGCGACTGCATGTGCGCGACTCGGGCCCGCAGGGCAGCCATCAACTGGCAGCCACCGCGGCGGCCAATGGCCTGGCATGCGTGCCTGACGGCGCCGGTGTCGATGCTGGCGGCAGCGTGGATGTGCTGTTGTTCGCCTGACGCGGCATCACTCATCGGGCGTAGGCTTTCGCCATGTCGAGCGCGGCCAAGCCCGAACTCATTGACTCGTACGGTCGTGCAGTGCGCGACTTGCGCATTTCGGTAACCGACCGCTGCAACTTTCGCTGCACGTATTGCATGCCCGAAGAGGGCATGGTGTGGCTGCCGCGTACCGAAGTGTTGACCTATGAAGAAATCGCCCGCGTTGCGCGCATCTGTGTCGAGCGCTTCGGGGTGGATGGCATACGCCTCACGGGTGGCGAGCCCACCGTGCGGGCCCACCTTACGAAACTGATCTCTGCACTCGCCGTGCTCACCGTGCCTGCCACCGCCGATTCGCCGTTGGCTGGCCAGCCCATCGACCTGGCTGTCACCACCAATGGCGCCACGCTTGCATTGGTGGCCGCCGACTTGAAGCGCGCAGGTTTGACGCGCATCAACGTGAGCCTCGACACGTTGAATCGCGAAAAGTTCAAGCAGATCACCAAGCGTGACGAACTCGCTTCGGTGCTGGAAGGTATCGATGCTGCGATCGCAGCGGGTATGGCGCCGGTAAAGGTGAATGCCGTCGTGCAACGCGGGGTGAACGACGACGAAATTGTCGCCCTCGCCACGTTTGGTCGTGAAAAAAACATTGAGGTGCGTTTCATCGAGTTCATGCCGCTTGATGCCCAAGGCGGCTGGTTGAACAACGCGGTGGTCGGACAAGACGAGATCGTGTCGACCATCGATCAGGTGTTTGCGCTCGAGCAGATTGCGAGTCGTGGTGCGGCACCGGCTGATCGCTGGCGATATCTCGACGGCAAGGGCACGGTGGGTGTGATACCGACGGTTACCAAGCCGTTCTGCGGCGATTGCGATCGGGTGCGACTCACCGCCGACGGGCAGTTTCGCACGTGTTTGTTTGCCACCGACGAATTCGACGTGCGGACACTCTTGCGCAACGATGCCACCGACGATGCCATCGAAGCGTTGTTGCGTCGTGCGGTAGGCGAGAAGTGGGCGGGCCACACCATCGGTCAGGTGTCGTTCGTTCGTCCGCGTCGATCAATGAGCCAAATCGGCGGCTGACCGTGTCTGATGCCCAGTTTTCACACCTCGACCCACTGGGCCGCGCCCGCATGGTGGATGTAACACCCAAAGAGCCCACTCATCGTCGTGCTGTGGCGCGCTGCAAAGTGTTCATGCAGCCGGCAACCACCGCGGCTGTCGCAAATCGCGAAGTAAAAAAAGGTGACGTGTTGGCAGTGGCTCGCGTGGCGGGCATCCAGGCTGCCAAGCGCACCAGCGACATTATTCCGTTGTGTCATCCGCTGTTGATTGGTGCCGTCACGATCAACTTCGAAATCGGCGACACGTGGGTGGCGGTCGAGTGTCATGTGGACACCATCGATCGCACCGGGGTGGAAATGGAAGCCCTGCACGCGTGCTCGGTGGCCGCCCTGACTATCTATGACATGTGCAAAAGTGCCGACCGCGAAATGGTCATCGGCGACCTCACCCTGTGGGAAAAGTCGGGTGGGCGCCAGGGCACGTACCGTCGCGCCGCCCAGTAACCAGGCTGAGGCCGGCCTCAATGGGGCTGGGGCAAGGGGGCTGGGGCAGCCTGCTGGGGCAGCCTGCTGGCCGTCATCAAACCGTCATAGACTAAGCGCACCGTATGGGCAACCTGATTCTGCTGCTTGTCGCTGCCGCCTGGGCAGCCGTGTTAGTGCCCCCACTGGTGCGTTCACGCCTGCGTAACTCGCCAACCACCTCCGTCACCCAGTTTCGCCGCCAGTTGTCGTCGCTCCAGCAGGGCGGCCGTGGGCTGCCTCGTTCGAGTTCGATGCCAGTGGGCTCGATGCGCAACCCGCTGCGCGACGCTGCCCGCCCATTTGCCCCTGCCGCCCGGGCGGTGGGTCGTCCGTTGCGTCAGGTGGGCCATGCCACTTCGTCGGTGGTGCATCCGCGTGGCACCCGCCAGCATGCCCGCTTTGAAGGCGAGTTCTTTGAGCGCGAGCTCGTTCGGCGTCGTCGCCAAAACTGGTTGTTGGGCTCGGCTGGCACCACTGGTGTGTCGCTGTTGTTGGCGCTTGCGATGCGAGAGATGTTTTTTGTGTGGATCTTCACCGTGGCGGCGTTGGCCACTGCGGCGTATTGCTATGTGTTGGTGCAGTGGCGAGTGAAGCGCGATCACGAGCGTTATCGCCGCCAGTTCCGCCGCGTTGCCTAAGCGGTAGCGTAAGCGCCCGCGGGGCTGTAGCTCAGTTGGTAGAGCGGTACGTTCGCAATGTACAGGCCAGGGGTTCAATTCCCCTCAGCTCCACAAGTAGCGCCACGGTGGGCGGGTGAGCAATACTCAAGACCACCACCGGTGGTGGTGAGGGGGCTCACAATGACAACACCAGCAGGTCTTTCTTGGAACGACGCCATCGCCGCAGTGCACTCGCCAGGGCAGATGTTCGAACTGGTGGAAGCCGAGGTCCGTGGGGTGAATATGGCGGTGTTCAAGCATGCGCCAGCCAACCTCACACAAATTTTCGGCTTGGCCCGCGGGCACGGCGACAAAGATTTCCTCGTCTATGAAGGCGAACGCTGGTCGTTTGCCAAAACCTTCGAGCAGGTGGATGCCCTGGCCCACCGTTTGGTGAATGTGTACGGCATCAATAAAGGCGATCGCGTTGCTGTAGCCATGCGCAACTACCCGGAGTGGGCAATGGCCTTTGCCGGCATCGTGATTGCTGGCGGTGTGTCGGTGTCAATGAACTCATGGTGGACCGAAGACGAAACCGACTACGCCCTGCGCGACTCTGGCGCCAAGGTGCTGATCTGCGACGACCAACGATTAGAAAATGCCCGCAAGACATTCGCTGACCTCGGCATTCAGGTGTTGCTGGTGCGCTCGGAACTGCCTTCGTCAGCCGGTCACGACCGTTGGGAGACCGCGCTCGAACTCGGGGTTGCAGCACCTGCAGTGGAGATTCTCCCTGATGACGATGCAACGATTTTGTACACCTCTGGCACCACCGGTCGCCCGAAGGGTGCAGTGTCGACGCATCGCGCGGTGATCAGTGCATTGATGGCGTTTTCTGCACGTCAGGCAATCGAAGGCATCCGTGCGACGGTGAAACCTGAACCAGATCCGTTCCCGCCGTCGTTCATTCTGATCGTGCCGTTGTTTCACGTAACTGGGTGTGTTGCGGTGTTGATGAGCTGTTTCGTGGCGGGCTTAAAACTGGTCATCATGTACAAATGGGATGCCGGTAAAGCCCTGGAAATCATCGAGAATGAACAGATCACGAACTTCATCGGCGTGCCGACGCAGAGTTGGGACTTGGTGAATCACCCTGACTTTGCCAAGTACGACACGTCGTCGCTGCGTTCGGTGGGTGGCGGTGGTGCGCCAGCACCAGCGGCTCTCGTACACAAAGTGGCCGACAGTTTCAAAAAAGGTGGCCCACAACTTGGCTACGGCATGACCGAAACCAATGCGTTTGGCCCCGGCAACCGCGGCCACGACTATGTGTCGCACCCGACTAGCACTGGCCGTTGTGCACCACCCATGTTGGTGGAGATTCGTGACGACAACGGCGCGGCACTTCCCGCAGGTAAAACCGGCGAGATCTGGATGTCTGGGCCGATGCTCATTCGTGGGTATTGGAACAAGCCCGAGGCCACCGCCGAAACCATCGTTGATGGCTGGCTGCGCTCGGGCGACATCGGCCGCATCGATGACGAGGGTTTTGTCTATATCGAAGACCGCGCCAAAGACATGATTCTGCGGGCCGGCGAAAATGTGTATGGCGCCGAGGTGGAACATGCCATCTACGAGCACCCCGCCGTGCACGAAGCAGCCGTGTTCGGCGTGCCCCACGAGCGCCTCGGCGAAGAAGTCGCCGTGGCGTTGTACCCGAAGCAGGGTGCATCAATCACGCCAGTCGAACTGTGGAACTTTCTCGACGGCAAGATTGCGGCGTTCAAGATTCCGGCTCATGTGGTGCTGATGGGCGAACCCTTGCCGCGCAATGCGGCCGGTAAGTTTCTGAAGCGAGAACTACGTGAGCAAATCGTGAACGGCACCCTGCAGGCCGATCGCCGCTGAGGCGTTGAACCGAGGTTCGACGGTGGTTAGCGACTCGTGCGTTTGGTATCAACCAAGGCAGAGAGACGGCACTTCAACACCACGCTCAGGCGGGTAAGAGTGTCGAGTGATGGCGAGAAATGACCATTTTCAATTCGGTTGATGGTTTTTCTGTCGACACCCGCAAGTTCGGCGAGGTGGGCTTGCGAAAAACCACGCTCGGCGCGTAGCGCAATCAGTTGGTTGGCGACTACCTCTGCAGAGGCCTTCGATGATTTCTTCAATTGGATGGTGAGCGTTTTTGTCGACATATATGTTCCTCTTTCTGAAGTCGTAAAACTACCGTCAAATGTTAGGCCTCCCACACACCATCTAAGGTGGTGAGGTCGTGAAACCAGACACGCTGCACGCAGTGACCATCGGCAACGCCATGGTCGACATCATCGCGTCGGTGGATGAAGGCTTTCTTATCGAGCACAATCTCATGAAGGCGTCGATGATGCTGGTGGATGACGGGCGCTCGGCATTCCTGCGATCGAAAGTTGCCCCGAACGTGATGTCCAGCGGTGGTTCGGTCGCCAATACCAGCCACGGTTTGGCGAGCCTCGGCGGGCGCGCCGGCTTCATCGGCAAGATTGCTGACGACGACTTGGGCGGTGTCTTTGCGCATGACCTGCACGTGGCCGGGGTGTCGTTTTTTCCGGCGACCAAAGACCACGGGTTGCCCACTGGTCGCTGTGTCATCGTGGTCACCCCCGACGGCCAGCGCACGATGAGCACCTATCTGGGTGCTGGGGCAGTGTTGTGCCCAGCCGATATCAGCAAAGACGCGGTGCAGAGCGCCGAATGGGTGTTTCTAGAGGGCTACCTTTTCGACCAAGACGATGCCAAGGAGGCGTTTCGTGTGGCGGCGCAATACGCGCACGAGGCCGGGCGCAAGGTGGCACTCACACTGTCGGATTCGTTTTGCGTGCAGCGCCATCATGCCGATTTTCATACCTTGGTGTGCGACGACGTGGATTTGTTGTTTGCCAACGAACACGAACTTGCCGTGCTGTTCGGCACCGACGACTTTGCGGCTTCGGTGCGGGTGCTGCGCGACAAGTGCCCGCTAGCGGTGGTGACCCGCAGCAAACAAGGCAGCGTCGTGATAACTGCCGATGACTACATCGAAGTGCCGGCGTTGCCTGTCGACCCGATCATCGACGCCACCGGGGCAGGCGACATGTATGCCGCCGGGTTTTTGTATGGGCTCACCCACGGTAAATCACTCGAGCAAAGTGCCGAAATCGGCACCATCTGTGCCGCCGAAGTAATCATGCACATGGGCCCGCGCCCGCACGTGGCGTTGGCGTCGTTATTGCCCGACGATTTGCGCTGAAGCCGCGCGCTGAAGCCGCGCGCAGTTGCGTTATTTGTCGCCGTCAGCGGGGTGATAGGTGAATTGCAAGTCGCCCAACTTCACCAACGTCGACGCCACCCAACCACCGAGCGAACCAAAGTGTTGGTCGAGTGTGGCATTGGTGCCGTCGGCCAAGGTTTCTTCGGAGAGTTCGTAGGCACCTTGATACACGATTTCGGCCGCATGGTCGACGGGGCGATTGGTGTTGGTGGTGTTGATGGTCTCGCTGCTGATGCTTTCGCGGTTGAGTTGTTGGTTGCCGAGGCGCGGGCTGGTCAACGGGGCCACACCCGCGATTTGGGTGGCATCGGGCAAGGTGGCCAGCCGCTGCAGGCGAAACACGATTTCCATTTCAATCAGCGGTGACTCGTGAAAAATCTCATCCACATACCACGCGCGATATGTGGCCTGGCTCCATGATGGCCAAGTGAAGGTGATGTGGGAAACAACGCGAGGGGGTTGGCCCTCGCCGGGCAAGCCGTAACTGGTGGCCCACACCAAGTCGCCGAGCAGCACGTCTGAGTGCAGGTGTTCTTCGAAGGCCTGGCGTTCGAGAAATGCGTTGGTGAATGCGTCTCGCAGCGCACCAATCGCATCGGTGAACACGTGGTCGAGCACGAAATCACGCTATCCGTGTGCGAGAATCTGGGTATGTCTCTTATCTTGTTTGAAAAATCCGATGGCATCGCAACTTTGACCCTGAATAATCCCCTAGAACGAAACACAATGACAGCTGAGATGGGGGTAGAGATTTCAAAAGCGATGGACTCCGCTGAGGAAGACTCCGATGTCCGCGTTGTTGTGGTTACTGGTGCAGCCCCGGCGTTTTGTGCGGGAGCACGTCTGGGGAATTTGGCAGATGCGACGGCTGAGTCTCTTCTGGCAATTTATGAGGGTTTTCTGCGCGTGGCGCGCAGCCCGTTGCCAACCATCGCTGCGGTCAATGGCGCAGCAGTCGGTGCAGGCATGAACCTGGCGTTGGGGTGCGATGTGCGCATCGCGGCACAAAGCGCAAAGTTTGATAGTCGCTTCGTGCAGCTTGGCATCCACCCTGGCGGCGGTAACACCTGGCTTCAGCTTCGAATCGCTGGACTGCAGACAACTATGGCAACGACCCTGTTCGGCGATGTCCTTGACGGGCCCGCTGCATTAAGGGCAGGGTTGGTCCATCAATGTGTGTCCGATGATGATTTAATGGCCTCCGTAAGAAAGTTTGCCGAGAAAGCCGCAGGCGCGCCGAAGGAGTTGTTGACTCGACTTAAGCAAACAATACTTTCAATTGGAGAGGTCACCTCGCACGCCGAAGCTGTCAGATTCGAGCTTGAACCCCAACTGTGGTCCACTCGCCAGCCGTGGTTCGAAGAGCGTTTGGCTGCGTTGCAGGCCAAAATTTCGAAGCGTTAGAGCCAGGCGCGGCTGAGTTCTTCGGCGCGCACGTCCCACTCTTCGCTGGTGAAGCCGAAGCGATCGTGGTCTTCCCACACGCCGTTGATTTCCAAGAAGCGCTCGGCACGGCCTTCGTAGCGCCATTCAAGTTTGTGCACCACCCGCAGGCTGTTGGCGTTGCGCGGGATGATGCAGATCTCCAATCGATGCAAGCGCAGCTGCTCGAAAGCGAAGTGGGTGACGACGGCAACTGCTTCGGGCACATAACCATGCCCAGCCTTGGCGTGGTCAACCCAATAGCCGACCGTGGCTGACTGCATCGAACCGCGGGTCACGCCATTGAGGTTGACTTCACCGCAAAACACCGAGTCGATGAAAATGCCAAAACTGTAGGCGTTGCCTGCCGCACGTTCGCGTTCGCGCACCACACAGCGCCGCTCGAATGCTTCGGCATTGTGGGCAGGGTCGACGCCAGCCATTGGTCGCAGCGGTTCCCAATCGGTGAGCCAGCGACCATTGCGAATACGCACCTCGCTGAATGCCGCAAAGTCGTTGGCGACGAGCGGCCGCAACATCACCCGGCGCCCATGTAAACGCAGCGCATTGCTCAGCCCAGCAGGGTGCACCACGCGCTGATCAGCACGTTGTTCGACACGTTGGTCAGCGCGTTGCCGCGGTGTGGTCGACGGCTTCATGCGCCGTCGCCCGCCGTGGTGTGGGCGGCACGCATCTCGGCAACTAGGCCGTCAAGCAAATTGTGGGTGCTCACAATGATGTGGTCGAGATGAAGTCGTCGCATGATGGCCACCAGCAAGCAACAGCCTGCCACGATTACCCCGGCACGTTCCAGCGCAAGCCCGGGGTTGTGCACCCGTTGCGCAAAAGTTTCGGTGGCGAGTGTGCGAAATACGTCTTCGGCCGCCGCCCGGGTGAGCACCAAGCCGTGCAAACGGTTGGCGTCGTAGGCGCGCAAGCCGAGTTCGACTGCGGCGATGGTCACGATGCTGCCGGCCACACCCACCACACGGCTGGCTTCGCCAAAAGCGGGGTGTTCGATCACCGCGTTGTCGATGGCGTCGGCCATGATCGAAATGGCGTTGGCAAGTTCTTCGGGCCGGGGTGGATCTCTGTGCAACTCGGCTTCGGTGTGGGTCACCACGCCATACGGCAGCGACACACTGTTGTGCACCACAGCAGCACCATCGCGTGTATCGCCGATGGTCAGTTCGGTCGATGCACCACCGATGTCGACCACCATGGTGACACCATCGATTGGTGGCAGGCTCGCCACTGCACCTTGCCAAGCGAGTCGCGCTTCGTCGCTGGCCGACAGTAAGCGCGGTGCCACCTGGGTGATCTGTTGCACTCGGGCAAAAAAATCGGCGGTGTTGGCGGCCATGCGACAAGCGGCGGTGCCGGTGATGGTCAGTTGTGCCGCGTGGTCGTTTATTTGTGCGATGTATTGCGTGATGACGGCCAACGTGCGCGACATCGCTGCATCAGCCAGCACACCACTTGTGCCCACACCTTCGCCGAGCGCGGTGACATTCACTTCGCGCACGAGTTCGTGACCGTCAGCTGCAACGATCAGCAGGTTGGTGGAGTTCGACCCAATATCGATGGCGGCGAATGCTGCGTTCGTCATGTGGCGAGCTTCCCTGCCACCCAACGACCCACCGGGTCGTCTTTGCCCACCAACCAATTCGCATAGTGGGCGTGCAAACACTTCACACCACGCCGTGTGCCAGCCACACCGCCAGACGGACGCGGGCCAGTGTGCTCAGCCAAGATCTGTGCATCGCGCTCAGTCGCATAGGCGGCATGGGCTGCGAGCAATTCGTCGGCGTTCACCTCGGCTTCGGCCAGGTTCACGCCGCCTGCTGCTTCAAGCCGGGACACCGCAGCAACGTCCGTTGGCTCAACCAACCAATAGCGCGTGGGCATCGGTGTGCCGTCATGCAGCAGGGGTGCGTTGCGCACCACACGTGGGTCGCCGTTGGCAGTGCGCACCACCACGGTGAATTCACCCTGCGGGCGACGACCCAACAATGCCGTCACGCGCTCAAGGTCGAGCGCCGTCGCTGATTCAACGGAGGATGACAATGGCAACCACCACTGCGGCGATGACGACGAACACTGGCACTAGACGTTTGGCGATGGTGCTGCCGGCGGTATCTAGCAAGTTGAGTGGTGCGACTTCTTGAGTTTGTTCGATTTTGCGTACGACGGGCGCACTTGGTATGACGGGTTGTGGGGTTGTAGTTGTTGTGATGACCGGTGCGGTGGGCGGGGTTTGTACAGCCGTTTGTATCGCGGTTGGTATCAGGGTTGATGGTTCAGCGCTGGCTCTTGGTGTGACGGGTTGCGAGGCAATCAATATGTTTAAATTACCGACGAATTGCAACAGCAACTTGTTGCTCACATCGGCAAGTGCGCCACGGCCGAATTGTGCGACTTTGCCCGAGATGTTGAGCTGTGTATCGACCGTGCACTTTGCACTCGCTGCGTCTACTGGCTGCAGCTGGGCGGTGATCGTGGCCGACGCATTGCCCTTGCCACCCGTGTCGCGCCCTTCGGCCTTCAGCGAGGCACGATAAGTCGACGCATCCCGTGACACAAATGCAGCCTGTCCGGTGAATTGAGCCAAAATCGGGCCGACTTTGATTTTTATTTGTCCGCGATAAATATCGCCTTCAATCTCGGTGAGTTGGGCACCGGGCAAACATGGTGCGAGGCGCTCTAAGTCGGTGAGAATTTTCCAAGCCTCGGCTGCTGGTACCGGCACAGTGAACTCGTGGTGTAGATCCATCGGTGGTTACCTCGTGGTTGTCGGGTGTCGTTGCCAACGAAAAAAGTCATCGGACGTATCGATGTCGTCTGGATCACCTTCGCAGACTACTTCTGTCACCAGTTCCGGGCGAACTCGAATCAGTGTGCGGGCACCTTCATCGCCGTCGTGGGGAAGTTGATCCCACAGCTCAGCGTGGATGCGTACGGGGTTGCGCCGCACACCGCCGTAGGTGGCAACTGCAATCGGTGCAGAAATATCGGCGACTCGTTGCCACGCGCTCGACGGAATGCCGGGTTGATCACCCAAGCCGACCACGACGCCCGCCAAGCCACGTTGCCGCGCCACGACGATTCCACTCTGCAACGACGATGCCATGCCGGCCTGCCAGCGAGCGTTCTGGGTGACGAGTACTTCGGGGTTACCGGGCAGGGGTGAGGCAAGCACCTCATTGAGTGACACTGCGCCCGTCACCACGATGATGGGGGACAGACCACTGAGGGCCACGGCCTCCAGCACGTGGCGCACCACGGGTCGACCATCGAGCAGGGCGAGCAATTTGTGGGTGGTGCCGACAAACCGTGTACCCCCGCCGGCAGCCAGCACCAGGGCTCCACACGACGCACGTGGGGCAAAGGGTGTAGGGCTCACGGCGCCAGCCTCGCACAGCGTCAGGAGGCCTGAGAGACCGCTACATGCTGATTACCGGTGGGCCGGGCCTCGCCACACAGGCCGTATTCACAAAGCCACGAATTGTTACAATCTCATTACAGCTGGTGGTAGGCTCGGGTAACCCCATCCCCAACCGGTGGTGCGCCCCCTGCGCCACCCGGAGGTCTCGATGTCACCCAAAACCATTGCTCGTCGTGCTGTGACACTGGCGAACGCCAAAATACGAACAGGCGTTCGCTCACTTCACCGAGGCTGCACCCGCTTTGCCGCGGTCGCCGGCATCGCCATCTTCGCGACGTTCGCCCAGATCGCCGTGGCCAACCCGGCGCAAGTTGGCGCCCTGCCGATCTCTGACAGCGCTACCTCGTGGATTGCCGTCACCTCGCGCGAGATTGCCCTCGAGTTGCGGCGCAGCGAAATCGTGCCGGCAGTCGAGCAGTCAGCCATCGCCGGTCGACAGGTTGATGAAGTGGCGAGTTTGGTTGCCTACTTGCTCGGCGCCGACGCCGACCTGTTGCGCAGAGTCTGGGCTGGGGCACCCGTGGCACGCAAGATTGCATTGTTCAGCGCGCTCAGCCAAGTGGGCGTGCCCTACCGCACCAACTCTGACGCCCCATTCATTGCCCTCGATTGTTCGGCACTCACCAAATTTGCGTGGGCCCAAGCAGGGTTAGGCATCGAACGTGGTTCGCAATATCAATATGCGCGCGCCGAACGCATGACCCGTGACAGTGCGCAGGTCGGCGACCTCGTGTGGTATCCGGGGCACATCATGTTGTCGCTCGGTGTGCCGGATTTGATCGTGCATGCACGCTCAGGTCAACGCACGGTGGAAATTCACCGCATCGACTCCACTCGTATGCCGTGGATGCGTTGGGTCAGCCCTCTTTAGTGGATGGCACCGGTCGTGGCCGAGAGCGACTGGGCGGCACGCCCCGTGCGCCGCGCAATAATTTCGGCACAAATTGAAATTGCGGTTTCTTCGGGTGTGCGTGCACCGATGTCCAAACCAATCGGTGACATCACACGCGCCAAGTCGACGGGGCTCACGCCAACTTCGACCAGGCGTTCGAGGCGTTTGGCATGGGTCTTGCGGCTCCCCATCACACCGATATAGCCAACGCTGCTTCGTAATGCACCCTGGATTGCCGGCACATCGAATTTCGGGTCATGGGTGAGGATGCACACCGCATCACTCGCACCAAGAGACGCACCGTGTTTGGTGAATGCCTCATCCGGCCAGGCCACCATGATGTCATCGGCCATCGGAAAGCGCCGTCGGGTGGCGAACACCGTGCGTGCATCACACACCGTGATGCGGTAGCCGAGCACCTTGGCCACGCGCGCCAGTGCGCTGGTGAAATCGACTGCACCAAAAATCATCATGTGGGGCGGTGGGGCAAACGACTCGATGAAGACCCGCACCGCCGGTGAGTCGGCCAAATCTTCGGGTGTGATTTGCCCACGTGGCCCGTAGTTGCGGGTGCTGGTGCGACCAGCCTCGAGTTCGCCGAGGGCGTCACGCGCAGCGACCCGGGTGAGTTCGTCGTCGCCGAGGGTGCCGAGTGCGGGATGGTCGGGTGACACCAGCATCGTTGCACCCGTGTGTGGCCCGTCGATCACCACGACGAGCGCCGTCGGTTCATTGGCGCGAATACGTCGCGCAAGTTCGGGGTACACCACGTTGTTCATCGTCAGGCCTGTACCCGGCGCATCAACTGAGTTCCTGGAGGAACAAATGAATCGTGCCGCCACACGTCAACCCGACGGCGAAGGCTTCATCATCGGAATATCCGAACGTCACTACTTTTGCCGCAGACTGCTCGCGCAGCATTTCGAGTGCTTCGGCAACGACGGCACCTTCGACACAACCACCGCTCACCGAGCCGACCACTTCGCCGTCCTCGTTTACCGCCATTGCGGCCCCAGGGTCGCGCGGGCCCGAGCCGTCGATGCCCACCACACGGCCAATCACACAGCGTTTGCCGGCATTTCGCCAACGGTCGAGGTCGTCGAGCAGTTCACGCATAGATTCGCCGTCCATCGTGGATTACTTCCGCCAATTGTTCGAGTGCCTCAAGCGAGTGGCCTTCGACGAACGCATCCACGTGTGGCAGTGCAGCCGCCATTCCGCGGGCGAGTGGCGCATAACCGGGGGTGACCTTCAGTGGGTTCACCCACACGATGCGATGCGCCACACGACCCAGCCGCTGCATTTGTTCGGCAAGCACGTCGGGGTTGCCACGATCCCATCCGTCAGACAGCACCACGACGATTGCGCCACGCGCCACACCGCGCACACCCCAACGATCGTTGAACGTACGCAGACACTCACCGATGCGTGTGCCACCGCTCCAGTCGGCAACTTGTTGCGAGGTTCGCGCCAGTGCCTTGTCGGGGTCGCGATGCGAAAGTTCTCGGGTGATGCGCGTCAAGCGGGTACCGAGGGTGAATGCCTCCACCCGCTGGCGGCCCACCATTGCGGCGTGCATGAACCGCAGGAATGCACGTGCATACGGCTCCATCGACCCCGACACGTCGAGTAACACCACGAGTCGACGCAGACGTTCGCTCGGTTGGCGCCATTGGCGACGCACCGGTTCGCCCAAATGGGCGAATGAGCTACGCACGGTGCGACGCACGTCGAGATGGCTGTGGTGTGATCGCGCGGGGCGCAGTCGCAACGAACGACGCGGTGAACCGACGAAACGTAGACGCTGCATCAAGCGCTGGGCTTCGACCAATTCGTTGTCGGTGTAGTTGGCAAAGTCTTTTTGGCTCAGTGTTTCCACCGCCGAGAAACGCAGGGTGACGGTGTCGTCGGTGCCTTCGGCAACGCCGTCACCACCGTCGTCTTGTTCGTCAACGGCCAGGGTGAGCGTTTCTTGCGCAATCACTTCGTGTTCAGTACCGCTCGACAGTTGATCCCAAAACACGGCGAACGCCACATTGAAGGCCTCGCGATCTTCGGGACGACGCACGAGCGTTGAGCGCCCGGCCCAGTACACACGGTTGCGGTCGGTGATGCCGACGGCGTCAAGACACTGCACGAAAGTAACGATCGAATCCAAGGGCACCGGCAGCCCGGCGCCACGCAGCAGGCGCCCGAAGGCAACGGCCATGCGCTCGGCGGTCATCCGTGCAACGCGCCACGCTCAAAAGCGTGCTTCACCAAAACTTCGATGCCGTGCTCAGCGACCCGCTCATGGTCTTCGCGATACTTGAGCACCGTACCCAGCGTGGTGCGCACCACCGCTTCGTCAAGTTGGGTGACCCCGAGTGTGCCGAGGGCCGTGGCCCAGTCGATGGTTTCGGCGACGCCGGGTGGCTTGTACAACTGCAGCGAACGCAGACGCTCGACGGCGGCTGCCACTTGGCGTGCCAAACGTTCGTGCACCTGTGGCACACGCAGGCGAACGATTTCGACCTCGCGTTCAAACCCTGGGTGCTCCACCCAGTGATACAAACAGCGGCGCTTCAACGCGTCGTGCACATCGCGAGTGCGGTTAGACGTAAGCACGACGACGGGTATCTCGGTGGCGCGAAACGTGCCCACCTCGGGAATCGTGATTTGAAAATCAGATAGCACCTCAAGCAGGTAGGCCTCGAACTCATCGTCGGCACGGTCAATTTCGTCGATCAACAACACGGGTGCCACGCCGTTGCGTGGCTCGATCGCGCGCAAGAGTGCACGACGAATGAGGAAGCGTTCGTCGTACAACTCGTTCTCGAGGCTCTCTGTTGCCTTGTTCGCTGCTTCGCCGCTGGCTTCGGCGGCCCGCAGGTGCAGCAGTTGGCGCGAATAATCCCAGTCGTACACCGCTTGACTCGCGTCGATGCCCTCGTAGCACTGCAGACGAATCAGTTCGCTACCCCGCACGGTGGTCAGCACTTTGGCCAACTCGGTCTTGCCGACACCCGCTTCACCTTCCAATAAAAGCGGCCGCTTCAGCGACAGAGCAAGAAATACCGCGGTTGCCAAGCCCTCGTCGGTGAGGTAACCGGCAGATTGCAGGGCGTCACGCACATGGCTTACCGAGGCAAGCGATGCACGCGAAGCCGCCACAGACACAGCCTACGAAGAGCGAACCGCTACCGTGAATTCGTGATGGACCTCTCGATTCATGGTCGTACGGCGGCGGTGGCGGCGGCAACTGCGGGGCTGGGCTTGGCGTCGGCCAAGGCGCTCGTCGAAGCGGGTGTGCGGGTGGCCATCTGCGGTCGCACGAGTGGCCGGGTGAATGCGGCGGTTGCGGCACTCGGCCCAAACGCAGTTGGCATCGAGTGCGATGTGTCGACGAGCGATGGGGCAACGATGTTCGTGGAATTGGCTCGCAAACAACTTGGGCATATCGACATTTTGGTTACCAACGGTGGCGGGCCCAAGCCCGGCAACTTTGCGTCGCTTTCCGTCGACGATTATCTGCCGGCGCTGCAACAAAGCTTGTTGTCGGTCGTGGCGATGTGTGAAGCCGCCGTGCCGGCGATGCGCGAACGCAAGTGGGGCAGGGTGGTGGCGATCACGTCAATTTCTGTGCGACAACCGATTGCCAATCTGATGCTTTCCAACACTGCCCGTGCCGGTGTCACCGGCTTTTTGAAGACACTCGCGCGCGAAATTGCGGGTGATGGCGTCACGGTCAATTCGGTGCAACCAGGTATACATGCAACCGATCGCATCACCCAGCTGTACGGCACCCAACCGGATGCACAGCAACTTGGCATTCCGGCTGGCGTGGTTGGCGACCCGGCCGACTTCGGTCGTGTGGTGGCGTTCTTGTGCGGCGAGCCGGCACGATTCATTACTGGTGCCCACTTGCCGGTCGACGGCGGCAGTTACGCCGGCTTGCTATAGCGCTGTTGTTGTAGCGCTATTTCGACGCTTGTTCGAGCGCGCGACGCACCAACACTTTGGCCAGATGCGTGCGGTATTCCACGCTCGCGTTCAGGTCGGCTTGTGGTTCGGCGTCGTCAGCGGCGTGTGCTGCGGCATCTGCCACCGACGCACCTTTGGCCAGCGCACTGCTCACGGCGCTCGCGAGCACGGGTGTCGAACCCATGTTCACCAACGCCACACCGCTGGCACCGTTGTTGCGCCAAGCAGCAACCCCGACGATGGCCCAATCTACGGCGCGACGATTGAATTTTTGAAAGCTCCAACCGGCGCCGTTCATTTTCGGCACCTTGATTTCGACCAGCATTTCGTCGGCAGCAAGTGCGCTCTCCAAGAAACCCTTGTAAAAGTCTTTGGCGGCAATCTCTCGTTTACCATTCGGGCCCTGCACCACGTAGGTCGCACCAAGTGCCAAGGTGGTTGCGGGAATGTCACCGGCAGGGTCGGCGTGGGCAATCGAGCCACCGATGGTGCCGCGGTGTCGCACTTGTGCGTCACCCACATAACCAGCGGCGTGCGCCAGAAGTGGCACATGCTGGCTCAACACCGGCGACTTCTCCACGTCCATGTGGCGGGTGAGTGCACCAATGGCAATGTGATCACCGGCATCTTTGATGTACGACAAATCCTTGACACGACCAATGTCCACCAGCATCGTGGGCTGCGCCAGGCGCAACTTCATGAGTGGAATCAGACTGTGGCCACCGGCAAGAAACTTTGCCTCGTCGCCATATTGACCGATGAGGTTGATCGCCTCTTCTGCCGAACCTGCCCGTTTGTATTCGAATGCTGCGGGAATCATTACTTGCCTCCTTGTGCGGCCTGAATTGCTTTCCAGACATTGTTCGGCGACGCCGGCATGTCGAGTTTGGTGACGCCAAGCCCGGACAACGCGTCGATTACCGCATTCATCACGGTCGAGGCCGCACCGATCGTGCCTGCCTCACCCACACCCTTCACACCCAATTGATTGGTGGGCGATGGGGTGACGGTGAAGTCGGTGGTAATTGGCGGCACGTCACATGCTGCGGGCACCAAATACTCGGCGAGGTTGGTGGTTTTCAGATTGCCGTCAGTGTCGTAGACGGCTTCTTCGTACAGCGCCTGCGCAAGACCCTGCACCACACCACCATGAACTTGCCCTTCAACGATCAGCGGGTTGATCTGAATGCCGCAGTCGTCGACGGCGATGTACTTCAACACGTCAACTTTGCCCGTTTCGGTATCGATCTCCACGATGCAAATATGGGCACCAAACGGCCACGAGAAATTCTTCGGGTCGTGCGTGTATTGGGCCTCAAGGTTGGGTTCCACACCGTCGGGAAGATTGTGGGCGGTGAATGCCGCGAACGCAATAGCTGCAAGCGGCACGGCTTTGTCGTGTGAACCTTTGACGCTGAAGGTGCCTTGCGCAAACTCGAGGTCTTCGGCAGCACACTCGAGTTGATGCGCCGCAATAAGCCGCGCCTTGTCGATCACCTTGTCGCACGCCCCGGCGATGGCGACACCACCAACTGCGAGTGAACGTGATCCGTAAGTGTCGAGACCAAGCGGGGCAATCGCGGTGTCGCTGTGCAGAACATCGATATCCTCCGGTGCCACACCGAGTTTCTCCGCGGCGATCATGGCCCACGACGTTTCATGACCTTGGCCGTGCGGTGAGGTGCCGGTAACCACCTGTACCTTGGATGTCGGCAACACGCGCACGGTCGCCGACTCCCATCCACCGGCGCCGTAATTCAACGAGGCCAGCACGCGGGACGGAGCCAAGCCGCACATTTCGAAGTACGAGGTCATGCCGATGCCCAATCGTTTGCGCGCACCAGCGACATTTTGTGTTGCCTGCTTTTTGCGCACGGCCGCATAGTCGGCGTGCCCCATGGCTTTTTCTGCAGCCGCAAGGTGATCACCCGAGTCGTAGGTCAGGCCGCTGAACGCGGTGTACGGAAACTGTTCTTTTTTGATGTAATTGCGCTTGCGCAATTCGTACGGGTCAATTTTCATCTTGCGCGCCAGAGCATCCATCGCAACTTCGATGGCGTAGGTCGCTTCGGGGCGGCCGGCGCCTCGGTAGGCGTCGGTTGGTGTCATCGTGGTGAACACCGACGTGCACGAAAAGTCGTATGCCACCGGCAAGTCGTACACACCCGCATACAGGAATGCGCCAAGCAGCGGCACACCAGGGGTGACCAGTTGCAGATAGGCGCCCATGTCACCGATCAGGCGAACGCGCACCGCCGTAAGTTTGCCGTCTTTGTCGGCGGCCAGTTCGATGTTCTGAATCTGTCCACGACCGTGGATGGTCGACTGGGTGTTCTCCGTGCGCTCTTCCACCCAGCGCACGGGCGCACCGTGTTTGCGGGAGAGTGCGACGCACAACAACTCCTCGGCGTAGACATCGAGTTTTGAGCCGAATCCACCGCCCACGGCAGGGGCGACGACACGCAGCTGATGCTCGGGGATGCCCAGCGTGATCGCAGTCATGACCTTCAAAATGTGGGGCACTTGTGTGGCTGAGTACAGCGTGATATCGCCACCAAAAGGCTGTGGCACCGCGACCACGGCACGTGGTTCCATCGCCATCGGAATCAGGCGCTGCTGGATATAACGCTCGCTGACGGTGAATGCCGCATTCTTGAATGCTTCGTCGACGGCGCCTTCGGTTGCCTCAACCTTCAGGTTCCAGGTGTATGACTTGTTCGTTCCGATCGCTTCATGGATAATCGTTTTGTCGCTGAGGGCAACCTCAAGGTCGGTGACCGCCTGCAAGGGCTCATACGCAACATCGATGGCATCGAGCGCATCGCGCGACTCGGTCTCGCTGTTTGCCAACACCGCGGCTACGCCATCACCCACGTAACACACTTTGTCGAGTGCCAGCGGAAAGTGCGCCGGGTTCTTCATGTCTGGTGTTACCGGCCAGGCACATGGCATTGGCGCTGCCCAGGTGGCGTGCAGATCTTTGCCGGTATAAATCGCGATCACACCAGGCATCGTGAGTGCATCCGTCACGTCGATGCTCTTGATGCGTGCATGTGCGTACGGTGAGCGCAGCACGGCAAGATGCAGCGCACCGGGAATCACGAGGTCATTCGTGAATTTTGCTTCGCCCGTGAGCAGTGCCGGATCTTCGCGGCGCAACATGCGCTGGCCGATGATGCTGTTGGTGCGTTCTTGCGTGATGCTCATGGTTGGCTCCTACTTGTTGGCTGCTGCGAGTACGGACTTGACGATGTTGTGGTACCCGGTGCAACGACACAGGTTGCCTTCGAGGCCGAGCCGCACTTCTTCGTCGGTGGGCTTCGGGTTTTCGTTCAACAAACCAATGGCGGCCATCACCATGCCAGGTGTGCAGTAACCGCACTGCAGGCCGTGGTTTTCCATGAATGCTTTTTGCATTGGGTGCATCTCGCCATTAATGGCGAGACCTTCGATGGTGGTCACTGCACCACCGTCGGCTTGCGCTGCAAGAATCGTGCAGCTCTTGGCCGCCTCACCGTCGAGGTGCACGGTGCACGCGCCGCAACTTGACGTGTCGCAACCGATGTTGGTGCCCGTCAACTTGGCTTGGTCGCGGATGTAGTGCACGAGCAATGTGCGTGGCTCCACATCGTGCGATTGCGCTGAACCGTTGATGGTGATGGAAACTTTCATCGGTACCCTCCGTCATGTGACGGGGTTCACGCTTGAACCCCGTAGACGAAGTATCGCCCTCGCGACGGGGTTTGTCTAATCGCTGAGTTTTTGCAGATTTCGCAGGGCAAAACCGAGGCTGAGTGCGCTCATGACCACCACGGCCACGAGCCCGCCCCATACGGCATTCCATGACAAATAGTCGGCGTTCGATTCGTTGACGAGGCCCACGCGGGCCAGGCGCAAGATGTTGGTTGCCGGGTTGACGCGGGCCACGGTGTGCAGCCAGCCAGTCATCACATCGAGTGGCACCTGGGCCGACGAGAGGAACATCACGAGAAAAATCGACAACTGCATGATTGCAGCACCGCGCATGTCCTTGAACTTGAACGCCAAGCCGAGGCCCCAGCCAGCACCCATGGTGGCGATGCCCAGTGCGCTGGCATACAAACACAACACGCCAAGCACGCCGCCAGTGAATCGCGCACCGAGGGCGATGCCAATCACGATCACCAGCGTGGTCATCATCAGAATGCGAATGAGGGTGCCAGTCAACGGCCCGATGATGAGTGACAGGCGAGACGTCGGCGACATGCGCAGGCGGTCATAGAAACCAGTTTCGATATCGCGAATCGTGGTGAAGCCCAAGCCCACACCGCCGAAGGCTGCACCCATCATGATGCCAAGCGGCATGTACCAATTGATCGAGCGATCGGTCGGAAAGTTGGGAATCTTCGTGACGGCAAAGAACGTTCCGGCGAACACCACCATGTTGAAGATCGGCATCGCCAGCGCCGGAAAGAATGCCGACGGCAAACGGCGGATGGTGCGCACACTGCGGGTGGCAAGAATGCCGACGCTGCGGGTGGTGGTCATCGTGCCGCCAAGCGTACGGAGAGTTGTCGTAGCGCAAGCAACGTGGTGAGCACGGCGATGCCAATCGGGATCACGAGTGTTTGCGTCATTGCGGTAAGCGAGATGCCGTCGATCGAAAGCGACCGCTGGCCTTCCACCATGTACGAAATCGGGTTGAAATCCGCCACCCGTCGGTAGGCGCCGCTCATGGTCTCGCGCGGGAAGAATGCACTCGAGAGAAACAACAAGATGAAGAGAATCGGAAACGTTCCCTGTACGGCTTCGGCCGAACCGGTCTTCAGCGCGATCACCGACATGAGCGCACCGACGCCGAACGCCGTGAGAAACCCGGCCAGCACGATCGACACATAACCGAGCACCCCGGCCTGCACGGTGACACCGAACGGTAGGAGCGCAAGTAAAAAGACAAGTGCCTGCAGGCCGCCGAATACCGAACTTCCGGCCAGGCGGCCAAACAAAATTGAGGTGCGCGATGTTGGTGCAGCGAGCAGTCGGTCAAAGAAGCCTTCTTCGATGTCGGTGGCCAATGCAGCCGCACCCGTGACCGATCCGAACAACACGCCCTGTGTCACGGTGCCGGCCAACGTGAACTGCAAGTACGAATCCACCTTGGGAAACCCGGGCAGGCTGATGGCCCGACTGAATGACGACGCACCGAGCGCTGCAAAGAACAGCGGAAAAATCAGTGACGGTGCCACCAGTGCTGGTTGGCGAAAAATTGCCAATGTCGATCGGCGGGAGAGCGCGACGAATTGTCGCGCCGTATCAGTCGACCTGCGGCGCACTATCGGCCCCTTCGAGGCGGTAACCAGTGGCATCAGCAAACACGTCGTCGAGGCTCGGCTGGTTCAATTCGAGGTGCTCGACCAGGATTTTCGCTTCGTCGAGGGCGCGCACCACTTCGGCAACTCGTTCGGCGCCACCTTTGAGCCCGACACCCAACGTGCCCTCGGCCGTCGGGCGCATGTCGCCGAAGGCCGCCAGCACCACCTTGGCTTGATCGTTCTGTTCGCGTGACACGTTGATGAGCAACGTCGGGTCGCCCACACTGCGCTTCAAGTCGCTCGGCTTGCCTTCGCGCACGATGTGGCCGTGATCAATGATTGCGATGCGATCGGCAAGTTGGTCGGCTTCTTCTAGATACTGCGTGGTGAGCATCACGGTGGTGCCTTCACGATTGAGACGACGCACTTCTTCCCACAGCGTCAGACGGCTCATCGGGTCGAGCCCGGTCGTTGGCTCATCCAAAAACAGCACGGCAGGTTGATGGATGAGTGACAACGCAAGATCGAGCCGACGGCGCATGCCACCCGAGTAAGTCGACACACGGCGATCTGCGGCAGCGGTCAGGCCAACACGCTCGAGCAGCTCGTTGGCACGCTGCTTCATCTTGTTGGCGGCGATGCCGTATAGCACGGCCTGCAGCTCGAGCAATTCGTATCCCGACATGAGCGGGTCGATCGCTGCTTCCTGCAGTGCCACCCCGATGTTGCGTCGCACTTGGTCGGCTTGTTTGACCACATCAAAACCAGCAACTCGGGCAGTGCCACCTGTTGGTCCCAACAACGTGGTGAGAATGCGCACCACCGTGCTCTTGCCGGCGCCGTTGGGGCCGAGGAAGCCGAAGATCTCACCCTGATTCACCGTGAGGTTGATGCCATCAACGGCCTTCACATCACCGAAGTGACGAGACAGGTTTTCAGCGACGATCGGTGCGGTATTCGATGTGTTGTTCACTGCGACAGTCTTACTGATTGATGGCCAGCCACACGCGCTCGGGCGTCGTCGGCATGTCGATGTGACGCACACCCAAATGGGCAACGGCATCGACCACTGCTGATTGCACGGCTGGTGTCGAGCCAATGGTGCCCGATTCGCCCACACCCTTGGCCCCCAACGGGTTGCGTGGGGTGGGGGTAGCCATGGCAACGAGTTCGATTTGCGGTGCTTCGACCGCCGAGATGAACGCGTACTCGGCCAAGTTGCCCGTTTTTGGGTTGCCGTCGGCGTCATAAACGAATTCTTCGAGCAGGGCCTGCGCCGAACCTTGGGCGATGCCACCGTGAATTTGTCCTTCGAGCAACAGCGGGTTCAACACGGTGCCGGCATCGTCGCAGGCAATTTGCCTGAGGTGTGTGACCTTGCCGGTTTCGGTGTCGACTTCAACAACGGCAACATGGGCACCGAACGGAAACGTGGCACCACCCGAGGTGAATCGGTGTGCATACCCGAGCCCGCCGTCGTTGGCCCGCGACGATGCAAGGTCGCCCCACGAAGTGCTCTTGGCCGGGGTGCCCGCCACATGGAACACGCCGCGTTCTTTGTCGAGCACGATGTCGCTTTCGGCGGCCTCCAACTGCGAAGCAGCAAATATTTTCGCCTGCTCGACGAGTTTGATCGCCGTTTCGTGCACGGCCGCACCGCCCAATTGCAACGAGCGCGAGCCGTAGGTGCCGAGCCCTTCGGGGATGAGGTCGGTGTCGCCCCACACCACGTCGATTTTGTCCATCGCGATGCCCGTGTGTTCAGACGCAATCATCGACCACGCGGTCACGTGGCCCTGGCCGTGCGGCGACGTGCCGGTGTACACGATTGCGCGACCATCGGGCAACACTTCGATGCGGGCATCTTCGTGGTTGGTGCCACCAGACGTGATTTCGACGTACACGCTCACACCGATGCCGAGTTGGTTGCGGTCGCCACGCGCGCGACGCGTGGCTTGCTCTTTGCGCAGGTCGGCATAGTTCGCCGCGGCCAACACCAAGTCGAGGGCACCTTCGTAGTCGCCGACGTCGTATTCCTGACCGATGGCGGTGGTGTGGGGCTGCATGAACTTGCCGATGAGATTCTTGCGACGAACTTCGGCGGCGTCGAGGTCGATCTCGGCAGCAAACATATCCATTGCTCGCTCGATGGCGGCAGTGGCCTCGGGGCGACCAGCACCGCGGTACGCAACGATTGGTGTGGTGTTGGTGACCACCGACTTAGTGCGACATTCAATTTTTGGAATCGCGTACACACCGCTACTCATCGGGCGAGTGCACGCGGGGGCCAATACCGCGCCGACATCCACGAATGCGCCCGAATCTTGAATCGCTTCGAGTCGGTAGGCGAGCACCTTGCCGTCGCGGTTGCCGCCGATGGTGATGTATTGCAATTGCGCGCGACCATGACCAAGCGAGATCATCGATTCGCTGCGGGTTTCGCGCCAGCGCAATGGGCGATTGACCGCGAGTGCCAGGCGACCCAACACGATTTCTTCGGGGTAGGCCGAAATCTTTGCACCGAACCCACCACCGACGTCGGGGGTGATCACCCGCACGTGACTGGTGGAGTCGCTTTTGTTGATCTGGTCGCGCACGCCTTGGGCATGCTGCGTGGAAATCCACTGAAACAGTCGACCGTCGACCCAGGCAACCGCCGAACCGCGCACTTCGAGCGGGCATGGCGCCAAACGCTGGTTGATATACCGACCCTTCACCACCACTTCGCAGTCGGCGAAAAAATCGTCACCCGTCACATCGGGCATGCCCCACAGTGTGGAATCGACGGCAATGTTGCTGCCGGCATCCGGGTAGATGAGCGTCGACGATGTCATCGCCGCTTCGATGTCGATCAACACTTCAAGCGGTTCGTAGTCGATGACCACCAAGTCGGCGGCGTCTTCACCTTGGTTGGCATGCTCGGTGACCACGACTGCCACGGGTTCGCCCACGTAACGCACGCGGTCACTGGCCAACAATGTGCGCGAAACGCCCGGGTTGTATGACGAGGTTTCAGGCGCCAGCTTCAGCGACGCTGCGGTGTGCACTGCG
This sequence comes from Bifidobacterium breve, assembly GCA_945862045.1. GTDB lineage: Bacteria > Actinomycetota > Acidimicrobiia > Acidimicrobiales > Ilumatobacteraceae > F1-60-MAGs027. The sequence goes on along the minus strand of CAMAWR010000006.1, from coordinate 7,558 downwards.
ATAACGCCAGGTGCCTGCAGTGCTGCACTGATATCGATGCCCAGAATCGTGGCGTGGGCCATTTGTGAGCGAACGAAGGTGACATGGGCAGCGCCCGCCAAAAGTGGTTCGGCGTGCATGTCATCGACGTACACACCACCGGTCGTGAGGAATTTAGGGTCTTCTTTGCGTAGAACGCGGTTGCCAAGGATGCTGCCAGTCACGCTGCAAAGTTACTCGGGTGTGGGCAAAAGTGCACGACGGGATTCGGATGTTACGGGATTCGAATTTTACGGGTTTGGGATGTTACGGGCGTGTCGGGTCATAGAGGTCAAGGTTGCCGTTCCCCACACCGACTTGTTGTGTTTCGCGTAACCCGACGATGCCGGCCACCAAGGTGTATGGCCAGCGTGCCGGCAATGTCACGGGTGCGTCGGGTTGTGCCAATAGTGGAATACGTCGTTCGTCGGGCAACAAATATCCGAGTTGCGAGCGAATCGCCTGGCGCACACCTTCGGGCACTGATAGTGCATCGACTTCGTCTTGCAACGCATCGTTGACTTCTTCGTAGGCACCATATTGCCGAGTACGGGTGTCCAAGAGATCTTGTTGAGATAGCCAGGTGCGCACGGGCACGATGAAAAAAGTGATGGTCAACCCAATGATGACGATGATGGCGATGGGCATCGTGTACGACCGCAGCCGAGTGGCAAATGCGAGCGGAAAGTTCACCCTTCTATTGTGACGGCTGAGCGCGGCATCTCGGGGGACGCTGGCAGCAGAGGTGCTGAGCGTGCCGGCGGCCTACGGATTGAGCGCTGCACGCCCGCGGAATTGGGCTCGTGAGCCGAGTTCTGCTTCGATGCGCAACAAACGGTTGTATTTCGCCACTCGATCGCTGCGGGCCGGTGCGCCAGTTTTGATCTGTCCGCAGTTGGTGGCCACGGCAAGGTCGGCAATCGTGGTGTCTTCGGTTTCGCCACTGCGGTGGCTCATCACGCTGGTGTAGCCGTGCTTGGCGGCCAGCCCGACGGTGGTGAGTGTTTCGGTGAGCGTGCCGATTTGGTTCACCTTGACGAGCACACTGTTGGCAACCTTGGCGTCGATGCCACGCTGCAGGCGCTGGGTATTCGTCACGAACAAGTCGTCGCCGACAAGTTGCACTTTGTTGCCGAGTGCGGCGGTGAGTTGCGACCACCCATCCCAGTCATTTTCGGCCATCGCATCCTCGAGCGACACGATGGGGTAGCGCGCGACGAGCGTGCCCCACCATTCACACAGTTCGGTGGCCGACATGATTTTTCCCTCGCCTGTGAGATGGTATGCACCGTTTTTGTACAACTCACTCATGGCAGGGTCAAGCGCAATTGCAATGTCTTTGCCAGCGACGAATCCGGCGCGTTCGACTGCTTGCAGTAGCACCACGATGGCCTCTTCGTTGCTGGCAAGATTCGGTGCAAAGCCACCTTCGTCACCGACTGCCGTGCTGAGACCACGTTCGCGTAGAACGCTCTTCAATGCGTGATAGGTCTCCACACCCCAACGCAGCGCCTCGCTGAACGACGGTGCGCCGATTGGCATCACCATAAACTCCTGCAGATCCACGTTGTTGTCGGCGTGTGCACCGCCATTCAGCACGTTCAACATCGGTACCGGCAACACACACGCAGCCAACCCACCCACCGAGGCATACAACGGCGTGTTCGTTGCACGGGCATGGGCGTGCGCCAGAGCCAGGCTCACGCCGAGCATTGCATTGGCACCGAGACGTGCCTTGTTGGCGGTGCCATCCAGGGCGATCATCGTTTCGTCGGCACCGCGTTGATCGGCCGAGTCGCGCCCGACGAGGGCGGCACGCAGTTCGCCATTCACATTCGTCACGGCTTTTGCCACACCTTTGCCGAGGTACCGCTGACCGCCGTCGCGTAATTCGACGGCCTCGTGTTCGCCGGTTGACGCGCCTGACGGCACGATTGCAGTGCCAACCACACCACCGTTGAGTCGCACATCAACCTCAACCGTCGGATTGCCGCGCGAGTCAAGAACTTCGCGCCCAATAATTTCGGTGATCTTCATCGCCGACTCAGGCTAGTTCGCCGTTGGTTGCAGACTCAGGCGAGTTCGCGCTTGGCGTCGTCCCACAGTGCGTCAAGTTGTGCAAGATCACACTTCGTAAGTTCCAACCCGCGCTGTGTGGCCAGTTGCTGCACGCGGGTAAAACGAGCGACGAATTTGTCGGAGGCGTCTCGCAGCGCGGTCTCGGCATCCAGGCCAAGTTTGCGCGCCACATTCACCACGCTGAAGAGCACATCGCCAAGTTCCATACGAATGGCATCGGGGTCACCGGTTTGCGCAGCATCATGCAGTTCGGTGATTTCTTCGTTGAGTTTGGCGTTGGCACCCGCAACATCAGGCCAGTCAAACCCAACGTCGGCAGCGCGCTTCTGCAATTTTTGGGCCAGCGACAATGATGGGGCAGCGCGGGCCACACCCGCAAAGAAGTCGGGCTGACTGCCGGGTTGACTTGTTGCCTGCGTTGCACGTTCTGCCCGTTTGATTTCGTCCCACGTGTTCACCACGTCATCGGCGGTCGCGGCCGATGCGTCACCGAATATGTGCGGGTGTCGGCGCACCAATTTGTCGTGCGTTGCCCGCGCAACATCGGCCAGACTAAATCGCCCTTGTTGCTCGGCAATCGTGGTGTGAAATTCAATTTGATACAGCAGGTCACCGAGTTCTTCGATGAGCGCATCGTCGGTGGCAGGGTTCTCGGCATCGAGGTTGTTCAGTGCGTCAACCACCTCGTATGTTTCTTCGATGAGATACCGCACGAGGGATGCGTGTGTCTGCTCACGATCCCACGGGCACTGCTCGCGCAACGTGCGCGCCAAGCGGTGCAGTCGTGCCAATTCGCCGGCAATCGGTTCGGCAAGTTGCGGTATGTAGATGGATGTCAAATGGTCGGCCACCAGGCCGTGCGCAGGCTCGAGCCGGTCGATATCCTTCCAAGTGGTTTCCACCACGCGTTCGTCGAGCAAACCAAGGTGATGCAGCACCACCACGCGTTCGTCACCCCGTGCTGCTTCGTGCGCCAATTTGACGTCAGACAACACCCAATCGGCATGACATTGCGCCACTAAAAACGGCCCGTGATCATTGGCGGTCGCCTCAGCAAAGCGATGTGCATCAACGAGGCGCACACCCGTGTCGATTGGGTCGATGCCGAGTCGCAACCACGCCAGATCCAAAAAGCCCACCGCCGGCAGCACGCGTACATCAAGTCGCGGGTCGGCGAGCAGACGTCGCACCGTATCTTCGAGCACGCCTGGTGAGCCAGGCACCGCATACAACGCTGACCCGTCGCGCCAAGCTGCGTCGGCAACGCGGGTGGCGATTGCTGCGTATACCTCGGCAAACGTGTCGTGACGTTCGTATTCATCGTCAAATGATGTCGCATCATTGACGAGGCTGGCACTCGGGTGACGCGTCGTGCGCACGAAACGTGTGGTCGCACCCGCAATCGCGTCACGAGTTTCTTGCGTGACCAACCCAAGCGGGCCCGGCCCAAGGCCGACGACGGTGACAACCGGACGGCTCACGGGATTTATGGTTTGACGACGCTGCCTGCGAGCGGATTCCAGCGTCCGTAGCGAGAAGCAACGGTGATCTTGGCATCAGCAAGTGCGCCAAGCAGGAGGAACTCACCAGGTGCCGTCGCAAGATTCGCTGACACGCTCTCGGCGACGGCCGTAAATGGACGAATATAAATAACGTGCCAACCGAACGACGACTTGACTGGTCGCGTCGGCACACCAGTGCGAGCAGCTAGGGCACCAGCAACGAAGTCGGGGTCAAAGCCTGTTTGCCACTCGTTGATGCCGATGCAGTCGCTGGTTTGACCGGTGAGTGCACCGCCCGACTCTTTGGCGTTTGCCTCGATCGAGTACTTCCCGGCAACGGTGGCGAACTCCGCATCTGATGGTGCAGTGCCGAGTTCGTCGAACGCCGTCCGCGCAACCGATTCGTCATTCACGACAAGATGACGCACGCACAACATGCCGAGGGATTTCGGGTTGTCGGCATATCGCTCGGCAATGATGTCGGCACTCGGTGCCAGCAGGCGACCGAGCACTACCGAGGCGACATTCAGTTCGATGAGCAACGATCGCAACGTGTCGGGAACACTGGTCAGGTCTTGTTCTTCGAGTTGGGCTCGCACCGTGGCTCGGTCGGTGTCGGTGATCGACTCGCCGGAAGCGGCGATCACCTGGTTGGTGGCTTCGGCACGAATCAATGAAGTGAGCAAGCCCCGCACCGTGGTGGCCTCAGCGACACCGTTGGTGATTTCGCCTTGTCCGGCAGTCGCCAGGTCGGCAACGGTTTGCTCAAGATCTGCGGCGCGAATGCCCACACCGTTGACGGTGGCTGCATTTTGTGTTGTGCCACATGAGACGAGACCGCTGGCGAGCAAAAAAATGGCTACGAGGCGATAACGCACTATTTCACCCTAGTTGTCGGATGTTGAAGGTGGGCCGTCGACGAAAATGTGGGGCAGAATGCGAAGCAGAAATTCCACCGCTCCTTCGCCTTTCGGTACATCGATTCGCAGGGTGAGTGCGTCGCGGTCGTACGAGTTCCTTTGCGTGATGCTGTCGACACGATTTTCGGCAGCGGTGTTGAGTCGCACCGGAAACAATCGCACCGACGCATCTTGCACCACCACGCGCGACAGTGCAGCGCGATGACATGCAACCCGCAGGTTGCCAATACGCAACAAGGCAGTTGCCGGGCTCGGTAGTGGCCCGAAGCGATCGGCCCACTCGTCGCGCAACGCGCCGAGTGCGTCGTCGTCGAAGACCATCGCCAATTTGCGGTAGGCATCGAGGCGCAACTCCTCGGAGTCGACGTAGTCGTGCGGCAGGTAGGCATCGACGAGGATGTCAATTTTCAGTTCGAGCGGCGTGGTGATCGGCTCACCCTTCATTTCGGCAACCGACTCACTCACCATCTGGCAGTACAGGTCGTAGCCGACCGCGGTGATGCGACCACTCTGCTGTTCGCCGAGCAGGCTGCCCGCCCCACGCAATTCCAGGTCGCGACGGGCGATCTTGTAGCCGCTGCCAAGGTCGGTCGACTCGCCGATCATCTTCAAACGCTCGTAGGCGATTTCGGTCAGCACTTCGTCGCGGGGATGGAACAAAAATGCATACGCCTGTTGCCCGGCGCGACCGACACGCCCACGCAACTGGTGCAACTGTCCAAGACCGAGTCGCTGGGCATCTTCCACCACCAGCGTGTTGACGGCGGGCATGTCGATACCACTTTCGATGATGGTCGTGCAGACCAGCACATCGAATTTGCCGTCCCAAAAATCCATCACGGTGCGTTCCAGAATCGCCTCATCCATTTGCCCGTGGGCAAACGTGATGCGTGCTTCGGGCACCAAACGCCGCAGATCTTCGGTGCGTTCTTCGATGGTGCCGACACGATTGTGAACCCAAAACACTTGGCCTTCGCGCAACAGCTCTCGCCGGATGGCTTCGGCAGCCACACGGTTGTCGTACCCGGTTACGTAGGTGCGAATCGGTTGTCGGTCGGCTGGTGGCGTGTTGAGCAGCGACATGTCCCGAATGCCGACGAGGCTCATTTCGAGGGTGCGTGGTATGGGTGTTGCCGACATGGTGAGCACGTCGACGTTGGTGCGCATCATCTTCATCGATTCTTTGTGCTGCACACCAAATCGCTGTTCTTCGTCGACCACGAGCAGACCCAAGTTCTTGAAGCGGATATTTTCCTGCAACAAGCGATGCGTACCGATCACCACATCAACTTCGCCGGTGGCAAGACCAGCGATGACCTGTTTGGCCTTGGTCGGGCTGACGAAGCGCGACAGCATTTCCACCTTGATCGGGTACGGCTTGAAGCGTTCGCCGAACGTGGCCATGTGTTGCGAAGCCAGCAGCGTTGTCGGCACGAGCACCGCAGTTTGTTTACCGTCCTGCACGCATTTGAATGCGGCACGAATCGCAATCTCGGTTTTGCCGAAGCCCACATCGCCACAGATGAGGCGATCCATCGGGCTGGCACCTTCCATGTCTTGTTTTACGGCGACGATCGCATCGAATTGATCGGGTGTCTCGACGAACGGGAACCCAGCCTCCATCTCGGCCTGCCAGGGCGTGTCGGGGCCGAACGCGTGCCCGGGGGTGTGCAGTCGTCGCTGGTACAACACGACGAGTTCCTGGGCGATGACCCGCAGGTCGTTGCGCACCCGCTGTTTGATGCGCGCAAAGTCGGCACCCCCCATTTTGTTGAGTGGCGGTGCGTCGCCGCCGACATATTGCCGCACGAAGTCGATCTGATCGCTGAGCACGAACAGGTTTCCGTCGGCATAACGCAACTGCAGGAAGTCGCGTTCAACACCGTCGAGTTTGCGCCGCGCCATTCCTTCGAACACGCCGATGCCATGTACGTCGTGCACGATATGGTCGCCGGCCTTGAGGTCTTCGAACATCGTCGTTGCGCCACGACGCCGGGCACGCCGCCGCGTCAGACGACGACCAGAGATTTCTGCCTCGGTTGCCACGATGAGCGAGATCGTCGGTAGAACGAAGCCCTCGTGCAGCGACTGCACGACGACGGTGACCACATTCGTGGTGAACGCCGATGCCGGCACCGCACCGACCGCAGCGAACACCGCAGGGATGCCGTTCGATGCCAGTTCGTGGCGTACCCGCATCGCCGACTCGTTGCTGTCGTAGGCGAGCACGATCTGATAATTGATGGCCAACAAATCGCGTAGGCGTTCAGCCAGACGCTCGCTCGTGTTGGCTGGTGAGCCCCAGCGGCTGACTACCACATCGATGGCGTTCTCAGTTGGCTCACCCAAACCGGGTGACGTCACCGAAAGCACGAGTGGGGTAGTGGTGCGCGACAGCAGCGTGTCGACATCCACGTGCAGACGCGGCATATTTTCGCTGATCTCAAAGGACCACGTGGAAGCGAGAGCCGCAGCCACTGCCCGCTCCTCCTTTTCTAGTTCGCGGGCCCGTGAACGCAGGTATGCCGGGTCGCACACCACGAGCCCCGCGCGTTCAGGCAACACATCTAGCAGCGTCGTCTCGTCGTCGACGAGCCATGCCAACCAGTTCTCCATGCCTTCGAACCCGCTGCGTTGTGCGATGCGCTCCCATTGTTCGCGACCCCACGGCTCGTGCGCGCTCAGATGTTCGGCACGCGCAGCAATCTGGTCATTGATCATCAACTCGCGCGCGGGATACAACACCACTTCGCCGAGTTCATCCGTACTGAGTTGATTGTTCACCGAAAATGTGCTGATGCGCTCGACCTCGTCACCCCACAACTCCACACGTACGGGTGCGTCGGCGGTGGCATCAAAGACGTCGAAGATCGAACCACGTTGGGCAAACTCGCCACGATGCTCGGCGAGTTGCTCGCGCATGTATCCCCATTCCACGAGTGTGAGGGCAATGGCGTCGAGGTCGAGTGATGCACCGCGACGAATCACGATCGGCTCAAACTCGAGTGCTGACGGGCTCAACCGTTGTAGCAGCGCACG
>CAMAWR010000005.1 GCA_945862045.1 Bifidobacterium breve | reverse complement strand
TCGGTGCCCAAACCCATGAGGCAGGCGTCGAATGCGCACCACAGACCGTCTTTGATGATGGCGTCAGACAATTCGGTGTTGCCGTAGCGAAAACCACCACGTGCACCCATGGCCAAGTACGGCGCGTTGGTCATCGACTCCATGCCGGCAGCTACCACGATGTCGGCCTCACCACTCGACACCATTTGGTCGGCAAGATAAATCGCGTTCAACCCCGATAAACACACTTTGTTGATGTTCACGCTCGGGATGTTCATCGGAATGCCGGCTTTGACGGCGGCTTGTCGTGCCGGCACCTGGCCTTGCCCGGCCATCAACACCTGACCGACAATCACGTGCTCCACTTCGTGGGGTTGCACATTGGCACGCTTCAGTGCTTCGGCAATGGCGAAGCCCCCGAGGTCAGCGGCGCTGAAATCGGCCAGTGCACCGCTCATTTTGCCGATTGGTGTGCGGGCCCCCGCGACGATGTATGAACCTGGCATAACGCCCTCCTTTTAATCGTGCGCCCAAAGAGTATCGCTTGACCAGTTGGCTGGGTGCATTGGGTCGGTAGTTTCTATCCGTGGATCAGATACGAAACGCCATCAACAACGGGGCAACTGGCGAGCAGCTTGCCACCCTGCCCATCCCTGCCACCTATCGGGCGGCAGTGATTGAAAAGCAAGATGTCGACATGTTTGCCGGGGTTGCCTCGGCCGACAAAGACCCGCGTCGCAGCATCAAGTTGCGCGACGTGCCGGTGCCCGAATTGGCACCCGACGAAGCACTCGTGGCGGTCATGGCCAGCAGCATCAATTTCAACACGGTGTGGAGCGCGATTTTTGAACCGATCAGCACGTTCGGTGCACTCACCCGGTTGGCGCGTGAAAGTTCGTGGGCCAACCGACATGACCTGCCGTACCACATTCTGGGTAGCGACGGTGCGGGTGTGGTGTTGCGCGTCGGTACGGCGGTGCGCAATTGGAAGCCAGGTGACCGCGTCACGATCCATTGCAACCATGTCGACGACCAAGACCCGAGCGCGCATGACGACTCAATGTTGGGCGCCAACCAACGCATCTGGGGTTATGAAACCAACTTCGGTGGCTTGGCTGATCTCACCGTGGTGAAGGTCAACCAATTGATGCCCAAACCAGCCCACCTGTCGTGGGAAGAGGCGGCGGTCAATGCGTTGTGCAACAGCACCAGTTATCGCATGCTCGTGTCAAAAAATGGCGCGCGCATGAAGCAGGGCGATGTGGTGCTCATCTGGGGCGCCACCGGTGGTATTGGTGCGTATGCCGTGCAATACGTGTTGAACGGCGGCGGCATTCCTGTCGGCGTGGTGAGCTCGCCAGACAAAGAACGAATTCTGCGCGAGATGGGTTGTGAAGCTGTCATCGATCGCTCGAAGGCCAACTACAAGTTCTGGAATGACGACAACACCCACAACGAAAGTGAGTGGCGCCGTTTCGGTGGCGACATTCGCGCACTCGTCGGCGAAGACCCCGACATCGTGTTCGAGCACCCGGGCCGCAGCACGTTTGGCGCATCGATGTATGTGGTGAAAAAGGGTGGCACGGTGGTCACTTGTGCAGCCACCAGTGGTTTCATGCTCGAGTTTGACAACCGATTCTTCTGGATGCGACTCAAGCGTCTGATTGGCTCGCACTTTGCGAACTATCGCGAAGCATACGAAGCCAACCGCCTGATTGCCAAGGGCATGATTGACCCGGTGATCTCTCAAACATTCAAACTCACCGAAGTGGGCGAAGCTGCATACCAAGTGCATCGCAACATGCACGAAGGAAAAATCGGGGTGTTATGTCTAGCGGAGAATGAAGGAGAAGGCGTGAGCGACCACGAATTGCGCGCCAAAGTCGGCGAGGCACGCTTGCGGAGGTTCCGCCGATGATGCTCACCGAAATTGACCACGTTGCCATTGCCGTGCGCGATTTGCCCGCAGCCATCGACTATTACCAGCGGGCATTCGGTGCCACCATCGACCACCGCGAAGTGGTGGAGAGTGATGGTGTCGAAGAAGTGCTCATGAAAGTGGCCGATAGTTACATCCAATTGCTCACACCGACTCGCCCCGATTCACCGGTTGCCAAATCGCTCGACAAGCGTGGTGAGGGTCTGCACCATGTTGGTTATCGCGTCGCTGATTGTGCGGCGGCGCTCGCGGCAATGGTCGCCGCCGGTGCCACACCAATCGACACCGTTCCTCGGCGTGGCTCACGCGGCACGACGGTTGCTTTCATTCATCCGAAGGGCTCATTCGGCACGCTGATTGAACTCGTGCAGGAGTAGTCCTTCGCCCATGTTGTGGGTGATAGTCGCAATTGGCGCTGTGATTGGTGCGCTCACGCTTGCGACGGCTCATCGCGAGTTCATTCGACACTGGTGGTGGCTTGCCGCGGTTGTTGGAAGTGTGACTGCGTTCGCAGGTGCTCGTGCTGAAGCTGGCGCGGGTACGGCACTAGTGATTGTTGTTGCTGGGCTACTTATGGTGCAGACTCCTATGGATTTGCGCACGCGCCAGTTGTCGCGTTGGGCGACAGTGATTGCGGTTGCCTTGGTGAGTGCGGTGATAGCGGTGGATGCAGTGGTGGATGTAGTTGGTGATGGTGCTGGGCACAGTGTTGTGCGAACGGGTGTCGTGGCAGTCGGTGTTGCAGCGGTGGTCGTTGCGGTATATGCATTGCTGCACCGACTTTCGCCGCGTTCACTCGGGTGGGGTGACGTGTTACTGGTGGTCCCGCTGGGGCTCGCCCTCGGCTACGTTGCGGCCGATCGCGTGGCCTTCTGGCAACTGCTGGCGTCGAGCACGGGGGCAATCCATGCGCTGGTGTTGCGGCGAATGCGGGGTGCCAGCGGCATTCCGTTTGGCCCGCATTTGTTGGTGGCCGCGTGGCTGGTGTTGCTGGTGAGCGTCTAGGTTCATAGTTGTGATCGTGCATCTCGTTGACGGTACGTACGAGTTGTATCGCCAGCACTTCGGCCAACTTGGCCGACACACCGATGAACACGAAAACGCTGGTGTTATTGGTGTGTTGTCAAGCACCTTGCAGTTGATCGAAAACGGCGCCACCCATATCGGTGTGGCCACCGACCACGTGATCGAGAGTTTTCGCAACGACTTGTGGCCGGGTTACAAAACCAGTGAAGGGATGGAGCCCGAAATTCTGCGCCAGATTCCCGTGCTTGAGGACGCACTCACCGCGATGGGTGTGACGGTCTGGGCAATGACTGAGTTCGAAGCCGACGACGCACTTGCCTCGGCGGTGCGTGTGGCCTGTGAAGATCGCACCGTGCACCAAGTGCGCATCTTGACCCCCGACAAAGATTTGGGTCAATGCGTGAGCGGTCGCCGCGTCGTGCAAGTCGACCGCAAGAACGATGTGGTGGTAGATGAAAAAGCAGTGCAGACAAAGTTTGGGGTTGGTCCGGGTTCCATCATTGACTATCTGGCTCTCGTGGGGGATAGCGCTGATGGCTTCCCAGGTTTGTCGGGCTGGGGCGCCAAGAGTGCGTCAACGGTGCTTGCTAAATATGGCAACCTCATGTCGATACCGGCCGACCACGTGCAGTGGGCGAGTGATGGTGTGAAGGTACGCAGTGCTGAAAAGTTGGCGGCCACGCTTCGTGATCACCGAGCTGACGCCGAACTATTTCGCATCTTGGCCACGCTCGTTGACACGGTCAATGTCGGAGCCGTTGCTGATTGGAAATGGATGGGCCCACGCGCTGAATTTGCCGCACTCACCGCAAGTTGGGGTGTGGCGAAACTTGGCGAGCGTGCCGCATCGCTGCGGTGAGTATTCGGTTGCAGACCTCGTCGACTGAAGTGACGGCCAGGCGATCTGCGGCACACTTCAGCGACCGATGAAGGCTGCTTCCTTCCGGATCTGACCTGATTCTCGGGCATCCGTTGCACAGGACCCGACCGCCACCTCACTCGACGAGATGTCAGCACCGCACACGCTAACTCTGCTGCAGTCAACTCAGATAGCCTGCCGTTGTTCACGCGTTGTGGTTGAACGTCGTGACGATTCGGAGGGGTGCGAGAGCGGCCGAATCGGCGCGCTTGGAAAGCGCGTGAAGCGCAAGCTTCCGTGGGTTCGAATCCCACCCCCTCCGCCACACCTGCACAGATAGCGTTGCCAGACGGAAGGGTGCCAGAGCGGCCGAATGGGACGGTCTCGAAAACCGTTGTGGGTGTATGCCTACCGTGGGTTCAAATCCCACCCCTTCCGCCAAACGGCCGCAAAGGAGCGACGTGACCGCGACGCAAGACACTGAGCGCATACTCCTAGTTACCGGTGTTGGCGGATTCATCGGCTCGGCAGTTGCGCAGCGGCTGGTCGCCGAAGGATTTCGAGTCGTTGGCGTTGACGACTTTTCTGCGGGAAAACGTGAAAATGTGCCTAAACAAGTGGATCTCGTTGAAGTCGATGTTGCTGCACCGCAGTTGGCCAGCAAACTTCCAGCTGCGGTACACGCGGTGCTTCACCTCGCTGGCCAGTCATCGGGGGAAATCAGTTTTGATGACCCAATCAGCGACTTACAGAAAAACACCATTTCAACACTGCGCCTGATTGACTACGCCAATTCTGCTGGTGCGACACGCTTCGTTTTTGCAAGCTCGATGTCGGTGTATGGAGCCACCAATGACGCACCGACGCATGAAGAAGCCGTGCTACAACCACTGTCGTGTTACGGCGTCGGCAAATCCGCAGCCGAGGGGTATCTCCGGGTGTTTTCGCAGCGCACACCATTTGTGTCGCTACGAATGTTCAACGTGTACGGCCCTGGTCAAGATATGCAGAACCTTCGACAAGGAATGGTCAGTATCTATGTGGCACAAGCGCTTTCCAGTAAACGAATCGTGGTCAAAGGCAGTGCCGAGCGGTACCGCGATTTTGTGTACATCGACGACGTGGTGGAGGCGTGGGTACGCGCACTACAGCGAGCTGAGCCACTCAATACCGCAATCAATGTGGGCACTGGCATTCGTACCGAGGTGGGGCAGCTATTGAACATGATTCAACAACTGGTTCCGGATACCGTCGTTGAATTTACCGACAGCACCCCAGGTGACCAATTCGGGATCTTTGCCGATACGCGACGCATGCAAACACATCTCGGAATGTCCCACTTTGTTTCGCTGCAGAATGGCCTACGCACATTCATAGAAAAGACCGACTTGGTGTGAGCGTGTCGCCTTCTGAACGTCGAAGAATTACCAAGCAGTACGTCACCGCCATTCATAGCTTTGGCCAAATTGTCATAAAGAATCGGCTACTGCGGGATCATCTACTCGTTGACGGGGTTGATTATTGGGCAGCTTCACCCCTGCGAGAAAGTAGCCCATGGCACTCGCCCGTCTTTGCCCGTCTCAACCAGATTCGAGGCAGAACAATCGTTCAGCAGTCAGCCTCCCCGGTAAATCGTTCAGCTAGCACCAAATTGCGAACCGGGCTGTATTGGTGTGCCAATGCTTTTTCTAGCCTCACAAATCGTGCCCGCAGCATGAAGGGTGATGTGGTGTTCGTGACCTTCATGCCTGAATCGGCGGTTGCTGTTTCAGATCAGGCAATAGTCGCGCGGTATTACGGGCAGCTCGTTGAGCATGTGAAAACTATTGGGCTTACACCAGTAGTCGTATTTTTGCCGACCGACTCGCGCCCAGCGGCAATGTCAAAGGGTGAAAAGAAAACTTGGAAGTCTCTGGAAAAAACGTTGAACTGCGCGACCATCACCTCGTTCATCACCCCGCGAGTCGTGTGGCAGGCACTGATGAACTGGCACAAGCTGCGCCAAAATTCGCCATCTTGTATCGAAGTTGCTGCAGCCGCCTCCGACATCGAGGGCCTGGCCTCACTGTGGCCGTTGGTTGAAGATGACTACAGCAACTCGTTTCAAGGCACAGCTTCAGCGCGCACGGCATTGCTCGCCGCAGGTTGGCATCATGTGTTGTCAAAAATTGAAGGTGCACAGTTGGTGGTGTACCCGTTCGAAGGCCAAGGTTGGGAATCACTCGTAGAAGCTGCCTGCCAGCAACAAGGAGTTGCCACTGTCGGATACCTGCACACCATCATGAAATCTTGGGACACCCGTGCACATACGGCTCTACGCGAAGCACCGCCGCGCACACTGGCGATTCATGGTGATCATGATCGTGCAGAACTTGATCTCAGCCGAACAACCACGGAACCGGTGGAGGCGTTGCGCTACGGCTATCTCGCCGCAGAACGTCGGGGTACTTCTACTGTCACCAGTCATCACCAGGTGCTGATTGTCATGGGGGCCGACTGTGCCAACTCCGCACAACATTTGGCGACGTTTTGTGATGCGGTCAGCCGCGCGAGCCGTCAATGGTCACTCGTGGTGAAGCCGCACCCACAATGTGGATTGGACAGAAGCGAGACTCAGATTCGCATTACCCACGACAGCTTGCAGGATGCCTTAGCAGAGTGCACTGCTGTTTTTTTGTGTGGGACTGCAGCCCCACTTGACAGCTATTTGTATGGCCTACCAACCGCAGCGCTGACGGACGAAAGCGGCTACTCGATGAACCCACTGGACCCTGATGAGAGTTTTTTCGTAGGTGACACCGCCGATGCGGTGGTTGCGTGGCTCGAAACTGCCATGCAGCGTTCATACCCGCAACCCGATGCATCCCACTATTTCGATTTGTCTCCAGGGCTCAGCAAGTGGGGTGCCGTGATTCGAAAACACGTGGTAATCAAGTCGTAGCAAGAAACCGTTTTGCACGTTCAAGGTCCTCGGGTGTGTCGATTGCAATGCCACTTTCCTGCACTTCGATCATTGCAACACGAAAACCCAGTTCAAGAAAGCGCAGAATCTCAACGTCCTCCAGTGCTTCAAGCGGGGTTTTGTTTGGTTGCTTGGCAAATTGGTGCAGAGCTTCGGCACGAAATGCATATAGACCAACCTGACGAAATGCGCCGCCGAATTCCAGTGATTTGGTCGTTGGAATAGCAGCCCGGCTGATATAGAGCAGATTGCCACTCATATCCCGCACCACCTTGGGCACTGTGACACTACGAAAATCAGCTTCGTGGCTGATCGGTGCACAGGCATTGATAATAGAAAGATCGGCCGATGCGGTTTCTGTGAAGCGAATCAGCTGACGTAAACCATCGGGATTCAGAAATGGTTCATCGCCTTGCACGTTGATGTACCACGGGGCAGCAATTCGTTGGGCTACTTCGGCTACTCGGTCGGTGCCAGTCAAACAGGCTGCACTTGTGATGATCGATCTCATTTCATATCGCTCACACTCAGTGACGATGCGCTGATCGTCGGTTGCAACGACAATGCCGTCGGTAGCCACCACTTTGGCAACTTGTTCGTAGCAACGGCGAAGCACGGACTTGCCCCCAAGATCGGCAAGTGCTTTGCCCGGAAAGCGAGTTGACGCATATCGTGCCGGGATGACGACGATCATTGACCAACCGTAAATCGTGGTGGGTTACAGTGGCGCAAAGAGCGACCGCTGCTCGAGCGCAAGAGTGGTCTTGGTTAATGCAACGACCGGCAGTGCGGAGATATTGGTTTTGTATTTTGTCAACGTGTTGTTCACGGTGTGCTGACGGGCATCAGCGGAGTCGTATCCGTCGGCACCCACCAACAAAACGCGCTTCGCTTTGCCTTCGGTTGCAATCGCAAGTGCGTATCCGAGCACGAGTGGATCGGGGATACCAACCCCCGAAGAATCACTTTCAAAGCCCGCATTTGTGACGAACATACCAACATCACGATGGCGCTTCACTGCGATGCCGAGCGATGTGAGCAGTTGCTGCGGCGCGACCACCTCGCAGGTGAGTGCGCCAAGTGCGGTTGCGTCGAGCATCGCGCGCTCGGGGTGGCACACCGCAACTGCATCGACGAGTGACATGTCGATAGGTAGGTGGGCGTTGAGCCCAATCACGAAGGGCTGGTGCTGGCGAATGAACATCTCGATTTCCGATTTCTTGGCGTGTGCCTCGGGGCCGTTGGCAACAATCAGCACGTCACGGGCGGTGCACCAGTCGTCGACGTTGGTGCCGCCGGCGAAGCGCAGTGGTTCGCCGTGCACAGCCTCGGTAAGGCGACGCACATCAAAACTGGTAGCGCCGCGCTCGTTCAAACGATCAAGTGCCGTGACGATTTCTGATGGCGAATAACGGTCGTCTTTGGTGAGTTCCATCACGTAGGTGGGGTGCACGGACAGGTTTGCTGATTGGAAGTAGTACAGGCTCGAGCCCCATCCGAAGGTCTTTTTCATCTCGGCAAACTCTTGCTCCACAAGGTTGACGAGCGGCTCCACGACTGCCTGGGTTTGCCCACGTCGGGCGAGTTCCATCACCAGGTATTCGGTACGCACGTTGCCAGGCCCTCGACCCATGCCCTGAATGGTGGAGTCGACGATGACTGCGCCGGCGTCGATTGCTTCAATCGTGTTGGCAAGCGCATACGACATGTTGTCGTGCAGGTGACAGCCGATCGCAGTTCCGAACCCGTCACCGAGTGCCCGCATGATGGGCGGAAGGTTGGCTGGGCGAAGCGAGCCGAACGAGTCGGCAACGTATGCATAGGCAATATCAAATGACTTGGCTTGTTGGCCGAAGGCAGTGATGTCTGCAAGTGCGATCTCAGAAATCTGCATCAAGTTGAGCGCCACTTCGTAGCCGAGTTCGTGCAATTCTTCGATGGCTGGGCCGAGCAGTGCAACCTCGTTACGGTTAGCAGCAATGCGTACCATCGACACCTGCGAGTTTGCACGACGGGCGAACGTGCTGCGAATTGCCGTGCGTTGGTCGGCTGCGTTGAGCAGCTCCTTGGCATTCAACATAACTGCCAACTGCAAACTCTGCGGAATTGTCAGCCGCTCGATGAAAGCGTCGGTGGTGTAGGCGGTTGCACCCAAATATTGGGTGCTCTGCAAGGTACGAAAGCCCAGTTCAACGATGTCGATTTTTGCCGCGGCCATGGCATCCACGTAGCGCTTGACGAGGTCAAATGAGTAGTCCCAGTCGTTGTAATAGCCACCATCGCGCAGGGTGCAGTCAAGAATGAGCACGCTGGACGGTGCTCCCTGATTGGGACGCGTTGCCACATATTCAGCGTACTGATGGTTCGCACCGTGGTGAGGTCTACGGTGGTGATATGAATGCGGTCGTGATAGATGATGTAACTGCAATGCGGGCTGCCTTGGTGGAAGCACGGCTCGCATCGACACATGACGATGTCCCGGTTGGAGCGGTTGTCGTTCGAAACGGTCAGGTGATTGCCTCGGCGGGCAACCAGCGGGAACAACTTGGTGACCCAACGGCGCACGCCGAAATTCTGGCCCTGCGCTTGGCTGCACAACATGTCGGCACATGGCGGCTTGATGATTGCACCTTGTATGTAACTCTCGAGCCGTGCGTGATGTGTGCAGGCGCAATCATCAATGCCCGTGTGGGCACCGTGGTGTTCGGCGCACCAGATTTGAAGGCCGGTGCCATTGGTTCGCTATATAACGTGGCGGTTGATCCGCGACTCAATCATGAAGCTGTCGTACGTCAGGGAGTACTCGCCGAAGAATGCGCTACTTTATTGACTGAATTCTTTGAGTTGCAGAGAAAAGGCAGGAATGACAAACTCAGACGTTGAAAATGAATGGTGGTCGCCAAGGGCTATTTCGGAGCAGGAAGCGAGCGTCAGAGCGTTGGCTGACACGGGCAAATTGGATACAAGAAACGATTTTGCTTCTTACCGTGCCCTGGCAGATGGGGCAGATCCGATTTCGGCTGGGCTGCATCATCACAATCCGTACGAGACTGAACATATTGAGGCACTTTGCCGGGACTACCGCAACCTTGTGGAATATATAAATGTTCCAAAAGTGGGCAATATTGCCGACTTGGGTTGTGGGGCGGGATATACCACCGCAGGTTTAAAGCGCGCGTGGCCCGCATCGATTGTTGAGGGAATAGACGTTTCACATGATGCCATTCGGTTTGCGGGTACACGTTGGGTTGATTGTCGGTTCACCGCAAAAGCGATTAATCCGGCTGAACAACTCTCGGGTGCGAAGTATGACTTCATTCTGTGTCAGGAGTTTTATCCCTTTACACGTACAGATTCAATAGATGAGCATCGAAAGTGGTTGAAGTTTCTGATGCGGAATCTGAATTCGTGTGGAATAGCGGTGGTTACAGTGTCAACGGCGAACTCTGAGTCGATCAATTCAACGTTTGCTCGGCTACGGAACGGTTTAGATATTCAAAGGTTTCGAATTGCAACCCCACGAATATCCTCAAGACTTCCATTCATGGCGTCGTCATTGTTTGGGCGTGTTTTGAGCATGACAAAACCGACGTGGGCCAGAAGTATGTACGTGCTTGCTGCAGGCGACTGACAGCACTAAAGCGGTGCCGCTACTTGCAGTAGGTCTCGTTCTTGGGAACCTTCAGTGAAATAAGGTAAGCGTCGACATTTCTTACGACGCACGAATTGAGGCCGTACCCCGTGTGGCGGTCTGCCTCCACGATGACGAGCACACCTTGCGCGAGATTCTTCGCAGCTTTTCGTGTGCTGGCTAGCGGTGTTGCGGCATCGCCGGTGGTGCCGACGACGACAATCGGGCCCGCGCCTTTTCCGGTCACGACGATTCGCTCGGCCACATGGTGGGGCCAGAGTGCACAGGCATAGCCGTAGCCAAAGTTTGCACCAAGTCGTTTCGCGGCGGCGGCAAACAGAGCGACATCGGCGTCAACTTGTGCAATCGTCGAGCCTTCGGGGTCATCCAAACAGGAGATCGCAAGGAACGCTTCCAGTTCGTTGCCATAAGAACCGTCTGGTTGGCGCCGGAAGTATTCGTCGTACAGCGCCAGTAGCAGTGCACCGTCACCTCGTACTGCATTAGCCAGTGCACTTTCTAGCTGTGGCCAAAGTGTGTTGCTGTACATCGCCTGCACCACTGCGGTGTAAAACACCCCTTGGGTCACTGGCGTGCGATTCCTGCTCACCACGATGGGTGTCGAGTCGATATCGATCACGAGTTGGTCGAACAACGCCGCCGGCCTGCCATTGTTGTAGATCTTGCAAGCAACTCGCTTGGCGCAGTCAGTCAAAAAAGTATCAAGCTGCTGCTCGAAACCCTTCAACTGCGCTACAGCCTGATCAAACCCGCTGGCGTTGGGGTCGGATGCGCCATCGAATACAGCGGCACGGACTGTTGTGGGGAACAACGTCACCCAGGTTGCACCAAGTTCTGAACCATAAGAACCACCGAAGTACGAAATTTTGTCCTCGTTCAAAGCGTTACGGATGGAATTCATGTCGCGCGCTGATGCCTCGGTTGATATGTACTTCAGCATTTCACCGTTGCGCTCGACACAAAGGTCAACGAACTCTTGTGTGAGGTCAACCATGGTTTGTTTGGCGGCCTCATCGTTGGGTGGTGAGTCGATGCCAAAGAACCGGTCGTAGTCCTCGGTGCAATCCACCGCAGGTGTTGATGTGCCGGTGCCACGCGGATCCCAACCGATGACATCAAATCGCTCGAGCAACTCTTGGCTGAAGTAGTACTCGGCCTGTTCGGCCATTACCGTGCCGCCGAAACCGGGGCCACCAGGATTCACCAGTAGTGAGCCGATTCGTGTTGCCGGTATTTCTGCAGCGCGTCGCATGATCGACAACACGAATGATCCAACACTGGGGTTGTCGTAGTCGAATGGCACCGCAAGTTTTCCGCACTCCAATGGGCTGGGTGCTGCACGGCACGGGCCCCAGTTGATGGTGTCACTGCTGACCGTCGAGTCCGATTCTGGGTCGGGTGCGGTGTCATCGGTTGTCTCGCTGGAAGCAATCGTGGTGGGTGCTGCTTGGGTGACAAAGGTGGGGTCGGTTGTGGCTTCAAAAACCAGGCGTTCGCCACAGGCTGCAGACACCATGACGAACGCGGCTACGAAGCCAACCCGTTGCGCACTGTTCACTAGTCCTCTCAGCCTAGATTTAATGGCGCACCCACACAACCTGCACGGTGCAGAGGTACCGAACATTCCCTATGACCGACGTCATTGAACCGTTTTTTGAACCATCTCCCGATTCGTCTCCCGACTCGTCGCATGAACTTGAGGGGGCAGCCCGCAGTGTTTCGGAGCTGATCGACGACATCAACGTGGTGTTGGTTCGCGAGTTTCGCGACGTATGGGTGTACGGCGAGGTCACCAAAGTGAGCAACCCGTCGAGTGGCCACTGTTATTTCGACCTTGTTGAGGACGTGGATGGTGAAAAAAAGATGATTGCGGTGAAGCTGTTCAAGGGTGTGCGACAGCGACTCGTACCCAAAATGAAGCAACACGAGATGGACATCGTGAGCGGTATCAAGGTGCGGATTCGTGGCACCCCCGATCTCTACGGCCCATCAGGATCGTTCGGCTTCAAAATGTCGGATATTGATCCGAGATTCACGCTCGGCGATTTGGCAGTCAAACGCGACGAAATTATTGATCGGCTAAAAAAAGAGGGCCTCTACGATCGCAACCGCCGCGCGACGTTGCCACTTGTGCCGCTTTCCATCGGCTTGGTGGCGAGCAAAGGTACCGCCGCCCATGCCGACTTCATGAAAACCCTCGAACAGTCGAACATCGGGTTTTCTGTGTCGTTGTGTGACGTGCGAGTGCAGGGTGACGGTGCAGCGTCTGGTGTGGCTGGCGCCATTGCACTCTTCTCTGGGTTGCCTGATGTCGATCTTGTGGCGGTCATTCGCGGCGGTGGTTCGCGTGTCGATCTTGCCACGTTTGACGACGAGTTGATTGCGCGGGCAATCGCTGCCTGTCGAAAACCGGTGTTCACCGGCATTGGTCACGAGGTCGACACGAGCATCGCCGATGAAGTGGCGTACTCATGGAATAAAACTCCCACTGCTTGTGCGGTATCGATCATCAACAAAGTTGAGGAGTTCGTACGCCAAGTCGATGGATCGGCACAGCGCATCGCCACGGTGGTGTTGGCTGCTCTGGCGAATGGCGAACGCCGAATCGCCAATGCGGCTGGACGTTTACGCACCCTGCGCACCATGGGGCTCGACTCGGCCAAATCACGGATCAACGAGCTGGCGGCACAGATCGCAGGTTTCGACCCGGTCATCTTGATGCGTCGTGGATGGAGCATCACTTACGACGCTGACGGGGCCGTGCTCAGGTCGGTGAACAAGGTGAACAAGAAGGCTGAAATCACCACGCGATTGGCTGACGGCACGCTCGTGAGCACGGTAACCCGGGCAGCAGAGAGTGCTGAGTCGAGTTCGAAAAAGTAACCACCAAATATAAGGAGTACTCATGGCCCCCAAAAAAGATTCGACGAATGTTGGCTACGAAGAAGCAGTCACGGAACTTGAGGAGATTCTCGAGGCACTCTCCGATGACGACATTGATGTTGATCACCTGGCTGAGCGAGTCAAACGTGCCACTGAACTGGTGAAGGTGTGCCGCGATCGTATTGCTGCTGCACGGCTTGAGGTCAAAGAGATTCAGCTGCCAGAAGATCCGCGTTGACGCTGGCGTAGCCTCGTCTCGTGAGCACCACGCCAGCATCAATCCGCGAGATTGCGGGTCGGGTTGACGAGCGATTGCGGGCGTTTCTCGCCACCGAGCGCCAACGCTGGACGACGTTCGATGCCGATCTGGCTGCCCCTTTTGCCGAACTTGAACGCATGGTGGTGGGTGGTGGCAAGCGACTGCGACCGGTATTCACGTACTGGGGCTTCGTCGGTGCCGGTGGGGCCTCAACTGATGCACGAGTCATCGATGCAGGTGCAGCGTTTGAGTTACTGCATGCTTTTGCATTGTTCCACGATGACATTATGGATGGTTCGACGACTCGTCGTGGCGGCATCACCACACACGAGTCGATGCAGTCCGAACATCGAACGCGTGGGTGGTCGGGGGATGCGCGACGGTTCGGGGATGGTGCGGCAATTCTGATCGGTGACCTGTCGTTCGTGTACGCCGATATGTTGCTCGCCGAACTCGGTGTTCGTGGTTGGCAGATGTGGAACGAGCTTCGAGTTGAGTTGAACATCGGTCAATACCTGGACATGCTCGGCTCGGCACAAAATGAGCGCCGGCCCGATAAAGCCGCTCGTATCTGTCGGTACAAGAGCGGCAAGTACACCATCGAGCGCCCGTTGCATCTTGGCGCACTGCTTGCCGATGAATCCACCACATTGTTGTCTGCGTACTCGGCTTATGGGCTACCACTCGGTGATGCATTTCAATTGCGTGACGATGTGCTCGGTGCCTTTGGTGATTCTGCGCTGACCGGCAAGCCAGTTGGTGATGACTTGCGCGAAGCCAAGCCCACACCACTCATGGCGATGGCACTGCAACGGGCAAACCATGCACAACGCGTAGTGCTCGAACGTGTGGGCCGCGGTGTGTTCAGTGACACAGACATCACTCAGGTGCAGGAAGCCATCGTCGGCTGTGGCGCGCTGCGCGAGATGGAGTCAATGATTGAGCGCCTCACGGCCGAGGCGATCACCGCGATCACCGCAGCCCCAATCGATCGGTCAGTGCGTGATCAGCTCGAAGGGCTTGCACATTTCGTGAGCGAACGGCGAGCATAATGAAACGTATGCATGTCGTAGTAGTAGGTGCCGGCCTTGGCGGCCTTTCCTCGGCGGCCTACTTGTCGGGCAGTGGCCACGATGTCACGCTGCTTGAGCGTGATGACATCCCAGGTGGCCGCGCCGGAGTCATCGAATCACACGGCTTCCGCCTCGACAACGGGCCAACCGTGCTCACGATGCCGGGTTTACTCGAAGATGCCTTTGCCGCCGCGGGTGCCAACATGGCCGACTTCGTCACCATCAAAAAAGTCGACCCGATGTATCGCGCGGTCTACGAAGACGGCAGCGAACTCATGGTGCGACATGGGCGAGAGGCAATGGCCGAGGAGATCGCCCAGTTTTCGAACAAGGTTGAGGCAGCGTCGTTCATCAAGTTTTGTGACTGGCTTGAAGGCCTTTACAAGGCGGAGATGTCATCGTTCATCGAGACGAACTACGACTCCGTGCTCGATCTCGCCAGACCCTGGCGGGACGGTTTGCGTTTGGTGCAGATGGGTGCTTTCCGGAGGCTCGACAAAAAAATCGGCGGCTTCTTCAAGGATGACCGTCTGCAGCGCATCTTTAGTTTCCAATCCATGTATGCCGGTCTCGCGCCGTACGAGGCATTGTCGCTGTACGCAGTCATCACCTACATGGACTCGGTGGAGGGCGTCTATTTTCCGGAGGGCGGCATGCACGCGATGGCGACAGGCCTGGCGTCAGCAGTCGAAAAAGCTGGTGTACGCATTCAGTACGGCTCGTCGGTTTCCAATATTTTGCGGTCGAGTGGCTCACGCGGCCATGTCACGGGTGTCGAACTGGAAAACGGCGAACGCATCGCTTGTGATGCTGTGGTGTGCAACCCTGATCTCCCGGTCGTGTACCGCACCATGCTGGGTGGTGTCGACGGCCCGCGTGTTGCGCGCAAGGGAAAATATAGCCCCAGTTGTTTGTTGTGGATCGCCGGGGTCAAGGGTCTTCCACCGGCCAATGCGGCGCACCACAACATTCACTTCGGTGCCGACTGGAACGGTTCGTTCAAGGCGTTGATCGCAGATGGCGTTCGAATGCCTGACCCGTCGATCTTGGTGACGCTGCACTCCCTCGACACACCCGGCTTGGCGCCCGATGACCACAGCACGTTGTATGTATTGGAACCGACACCGAACCTCGACGGCAAGATCGACTGGTCACGTGAGCGTGACCGCATCATGGGTGATGTACGTGACCGCGTCAAGCGACTTGGTTACCCGACCGATGTCGTCGTTGAGCGTGTCTATGACCCACTGGATTGGGAACGCTTAGGCATGGAGCGCGGCACCCCGTTTGCATTGGCCCATACGTTCTTCCAGACCGGGCCATTCCGGCCGAACAACAAAGACAAGCGTGTGCCCGGATTGTTTTTTGTGGGCTCGTCGACCGTGCCTGGTGTTGGCGTGCCGATGGTGTTGGTGTCGGGCAAACTCGCCGCCCGTCGCATCGCAGATTACGCCGCACAACTCAACGGCAGGTGAGCGGTGCCGACGCCACCAGTACCGACCACACATCTCCTGCCGAGTGGGCCGGTCACACTTGCCGAGAGCTATAAGTTGTGCAAAGAATTCAACAAGCGCCATGGCACGACGTATTACTGGTCGACCAAGGTGTTGCCTGCCGACAAGCGACCGCACGTGCATGCGCTCTACGGTTTTTGTCGTTATGCCGATGACATAGTCGACGACCTCGGGCCGGTGCCCGTGGCGCAACGAGAAATAGCCCTCGCCGACTTCGGTGACCGTTTCTTTCGTGACCTTGCTGCAGGCTCGTCAGCAGACCCCGTATTGATGGCGGTGGTCGACACGGTTCGCAAGTTCCCAATCGACCCTGAGTGCTTCCGTCGGTTTCTGCGCAGCATGACGATGGATCTCACCGTTGCCACCTACGAAACTTGGGCAAATCTGCTGGATTACATGGACGGCTCGGCTGCTGTGATCGGTGAAATGATGCTGCCCATCCTCGAGCCACACGACCCTGCTGCATTCGGGCATGCCCGTGACCTGGGCAACGCGTTTCAACTCACCAACTTTCTGCGTGATGTAAAGGAAGACCTCGAGCGTGGTCGTACGTATATTCCACAAGAAGACGTCCGGCGATTCGGCGTTGACCTCGCCACCCATACCTGCACGCCACAATTCGTCGAATTGATGAAGTTCGAAATCGCCCGCTGTCGAGCGCTGTACGAGTCGGCCGACAAAGGCATCGCAATGTTGCCCGATCGCTCAGCACGGTGTATCGGGGCTGCCCGTACCTTGTATTCGCGTATTTTGGATCGTATCGAGGCGCAACAGCACGACGTATTCAAAAAGCGGGTGTCGGTGCCAACGTCACAGAAGGCGCTCATGGTGGCGCGTCTCGTGCTGCCTTTCGGCTCGTGACACTTTCTTCTGCGTCATCAACGCAGGCGTTGCCGCTTGCAACCCGTGGAATGTTCCTACTCATGGTGGTGGCGATGATCGCCACACCGTTGTTTGCCCAAGGTGGCGACCAGCGCCGCGTGTTGGCCAATGTGGTGGTGTTGAGTTTGTTCGGCGTTGGAGTACTCACCACGTGGGCCGCGCATCGGCTGCGGGCGATAGCGGCTGCGGGTGCAGTCATCGCGGCGACGTACTTCGTTGAATTGCTCGGAAGCACGACAGGCTTTCCGTTCGGTGAATACGACTACACGGGTGCGTTGACTCCACAATTGGCGGGTATCCCGGTGGTCGTGTTGTTTGCGTGGGCGGGTATCACGTTGGTGGTGCATGGGGTGTTTGCTGGGCGACTGCGCAGGGTGTGGCTGCAGTTGCCGATGATGGCCGCGGCAATCACGGCGTGGGACGTATTTCTTGATCCACAGATGGTGGGTGAGGGTTATTGGCAATGGAAGACGGCGTCGGTGGCGTTCCGCGGCATCCCGATCGTCAACTATGTGGGTTGGTTTGTGACCGCGCTGCTCAACTCGGCACTGGTTGTCGGTCTCTGTCGCCCACGCCGGGAGGCGGCATCACGGTTTGCACTCACCACCTACGCCACGCTCGCGGCGTTGTCGACGGTCGGATTCGTATTCTTCTTTGATGACGTCGTGGTTGCGTTGGTGGGGGCAGTAACCATGGGCGCATGCGTATGGTGTGGCTACAACCTTTCGCGTCACACCCAAAGCAGTGCAGCGTGACACAGCATTACGACGCAGCAGTCGTTGGTGGTGGGGTCGGCGGTTTGCTGACCGCCATTCGACTGGCGACCGCCGGGCGTCAGGTGGTCGTACTCGAACGCAACACCGAACCAGGTGGCAAGTTGTCGACCCGCGAACGTGACGGTTTCATGTTCGATACCGGCCCATCGCTCCTCACGTTGCCGTCATTGATTGATGACGTGTTTCACCTGGCAGGCACCTCCCTTGCCGACGAGGTGCGACTGCAGCGGCTCGACCCATCATTCCGCTACTTCTGGCCCGATGCATCAACGGTGACCTTCCGCGACCAACCCGTCGCGACGGCAGAAGCACTCGATGCCTTCAGCCCCGGCTCGGGGGCTGAATATCTTGCTTTTCTCGCCCATGCCCGACAGATCTGGCAGGTGAGTGAGCGCACGTTTTTTGCCGGTGACATGGCTTCGCCGTGGTCGCTACTGCGACGACTTCGTTCACCACGCGACTTCACGAAAATTGATGCGTTGCGCACGTTGCAGGCACGTGGCAAGAAGATGTTCCATGATCCGCGACTGCAGCAGTGGTTGGGTCGTTATGCGACCTACAGCGGTTCTGACCCCTCCCGCACCCCGGCGACGTTGGCGTGCATTGCTGCGGTCGAAGCCGACTTTGGTTCGTGGTACGTGGTTGGGGGTCTCGGTGCGTTACGGGATGCCATCGTGCGAGTGGCGCGCAGCACAGGTGTCGAGGTGCGCACCGAGAGTGAAGTTATCGCTATCGAAGCAACGCGCCGGCATGTGACTGGTGTGCGTTTGGCTGGCGAATCCATCACTGCACCCGTGGTGGTGGTCAACGCCGACGCCGAACATCTGTATCAGGATTTGTTGCCCGACGCCAAACGTCTGCGCTCCGTACAACAAACTGAGCGTTCCACCAGCGGTGTGGCAGTTCTTGTTGGCGTCGATGGCCGCACGCCACATATCGGACATCACAACGTGTGGTTTTCGCGTGATTACGCACGAGAGTTTGGTGATATGCGTGCCGGGCGTGTGCCGGCTGACCCCACGATTTACGGATGTGTATCAAGCCTTACCGATGCGTCGCAAGCGCCAGCGGGTTGCGAAAACTGGTATCTGCTCATCAACACGCCACCAGATGAAGAAGTTGCCACTCGTGACGTTGGCCCGTGGTTACTTGAGCGACTCGCCGCTGTCGGGCCCGATCTGCGTAGTCGTGCGCGATTCGCCGAAGTCATTGGGCCACGTGATCTTGCCGCTCGTTACCGCTCGCCTGGTGGAGCAATTTACGGAACATCCTCCAACGGCCGGAGTGCGGCCTTTCGTCGACCCGCAATGCGCGGGCCACGTCGTGGTTTATTTCTTGTCGGCGGTGCCACACACCCGGGTGGTGGGCTTCCACTCGTCACAATGAGTGCGCGCATCGTGACACAACTGATTCTTCGTTCGCATCGTCAGCGATAGCCTGACGGTATGTCTGCAACCGCAACCATCACCGTTCGAATCCCCACCACACTGCGACCCCTTTCCGGTGGGAACAGTACGGTGTCGGTCAGCGGTGCGACATTGCGCGAAGTGCTGCAAGGTTTAGATCAAGCCCACCCAGGTTTTGCCTCCAAGCTGTTTGATGGCGATGGCAATCTGCACAAGTTCGTGAACGTGTTCGTGGCCGATGACGACGTGCGCTACCTAAAGGGCCTCGATACCGAAGTGTCAAGTGGCCAAACCGTATCGATCGTGCCTGCCGTAGCCGGCGGCTGCTGAAGGTTTGCCACCGTTGAAGTTCGTCGTTGCAGTTCCCGCGCGACTTGAATCCACACGATTACCCCGCAAAGTGCTCGCCGATATCGGTGGACAACCGATGTTGCGTCGGGTCTTGGATGCGGCACGCACCGCACCATCAATCAGTGAAGTGGTGTTGTGCACCGACTCGGAAGAAGTCATGAGCTGCGCTGTCGGGTGGGGCTACCGAGTGCTCATGACATCACCGACATGTTCGTCAGGATCGGAGCGAATCGCATCGGTGGTCGACCAGTTGCAGGGCGACGTGGTGATCAACGTGCAGGGTGACCAACCGTTCGTTGACCCACTCGTAATCGAATCGATGTGCGGTGTGTTCCGTGCGCGCATCCCGAGCCCTGCTGTTGTGACTCCGATTTATCGATTGCCAGGCGACCAACTCGACAACCCCGATGTGGTCAAAGTCGTGGTGAGTGCAGGACAACGGGCGTTGTATTTCAGTCGTGCCCCCGTGCCGCATGTGCGGGGTATGCAGCGCGCCGAGTGGCATCAAGAAGCGGTTCATTGGGGACATATTGGTATCTACGGGTATCAGGTCGATGTCTTGCGGAACTGGTCGCAATTATTGCCGTCACGTCTCGAGGAAACGGAGAAACTCGAGCAACTCCGGCTGTTGGAGAATGGAATTACGATTGAGACCTACGAGATCATCGCTCATTCCCGCAACACGCTGTCAGTCGACAGCCCTGCTGACCTTGAACGCGCCCGAGAACTGGTGAACCAATGACCAAGCCGAAGCCGATTGCTGACGTGATGCTTGCCGAGGCCGAGGCCATCGTCGCTGCTGCACACCGCCTGGACGCCACCCACTCGCAGCGGGCTCTCGACATGTTGGTGGCCTGTAGTGGCAAGGTGCTCGTCACTGGTGTTGGTAAGTCGGGTTTGGTTGCGCAGAAGATTGCCGCCAGCCTCACCTCGGTCGGGCTCATGTCGGTGTACTTGAATCCATTGGATGCCTTGCACGGCGACATCGGTGTGGTGCGCGACGGTGATGTCATCATCATGATCAGCAACAGTGGTGAAACCACCGAGTTGCTTTCCGTCATTCCGTACATGAAAAAGCGTGCGGTGAAATTACTCGGGATTCTCGGTAAAACTGCGTCGTCGCTGGGTGACCGTTGCGACGTGGTGCTTGATGCATCGGTAGAGCGAGAGGCCTCGCCGATTGATCAGGTGCCAACGTCAAGCACCGCGGTCGCGATGGCGATCGGTGATGCTTTGACGGTTGCGTGGATGACGGCCACAGGCGTGTCGGTCTACGACTTCGCAATGAATCATCCGGCTGGCGCCATCGGGCGCAGACTGACGTTGATGGTGCATGACCTGATGATTCCCCGCGACAAGTTGATCTTGATCACCGCCGATGCGAAATTGCCTGAAGTTGTCGATGCACTCACGACACAGGCGGTCGGTGCCGTGCTTGTCGCGCATCAAACGCAGGCCGATGCACTAGGGGGCATCATCACCGATGGTGACCTGCGTCGGGCGCTGAAGCGCAGCGCGCCAGATCGTTGGGGGTCGCTCACCGCCCGCGATTTAATGACCGTCACACCGATATCGGTGACGTCCGGTGCTCCTGCCATCGAGGCGCTCACGTTGATGGAACGCAATGCTAAAAAGGCGGTTACTGTGCTGCCTGTGATCGATGGAAGCAAGGTCGTTGGCTTGATACGGATGCATGACCTCGTACAAGCGGGGTTGTCGTAGTCATGGTGTCCACAGCTGCAGCCGCGCCGCTACGCGCCGACCTGGGGAAGGGTGTGTTGTGTGGTGACGGTCAACCACTCGTACTCATCGCTGGTCCGTGTGTCATCGAAACCTCCACGTTGGCCGAACACATTGCTGGTGAGATGAAAGAGATGTGCGTCAGCCTGGGAATTTCGTATATCTTCAAGGCCAGTTACGACAAGGCGAACCGCACGTCGCTGGCCGGCTTCCGTGGACCTGGGCGTGATGAAGGTCTGCGTGTGTTGAGCGCGATTGGCACCAAGTTCGGTGTGCCGGTGCTCACCGATATTCACGAAAGTGGTGATGCGGCAATCGTCGCCCAGCATGTTGATGTGCTGCAGATTCCCGCCTTTTTGTGTCGCCAGACCGACTTGCTCATGGCTGCCGCGACGACAGGAAAGGCAATCAATGTAAAAAAAGGACAATTTCTTGCCCCATGGGACATGAAAAACGTCGTTGACAAACTGCACTCTGGTGGCGCCAAGAACGTTCTTGTCACCGAACGCGGTTCGTCATTCGGCTACAACACGCTGGTGGTCGACTACCGCGGCTTGCCACAGCTGCGCGCTGGTGCACCGGTGATCTTTGATGTCACCCACTCCGTGCAGCAGCCAGGCGGACAGGGTGCGTCATCAGGTGGACAGCGTGAATTCGCCGGCGCGCTCGCCCGTGCCGCAATGGCGGTTGGTGTCGATGGTGTATTCATGGAAACACACCCCGACCCCGACAAAGCGCCGAGCGATGGGCCGAACATGATTCCGCTGCACCGCATGAAGCCATTGCTCGAACAGTTGCTGCTCATTCGACAGGCCGTCGCCGTAGCTGGCCCACAACCCACGACGTATTAAGAGGGTATCTAGTGACAACTCAGACAAAACAACTTGATTACCTGTCGGAGAGAAGCACAATTCCTTGCATCTGCGGCGCTGTCCGCGGAATCATGATTCGTCGCAAGGACCGTTATCAATTAAGGTTCAAATTCAGATTTTGTACAAAGTGTGGTCATGTGCGCGCTTCAAATCCGCTCTCTGCTCATGCAGCTGAACGGTTTTATGGAACATCTGATTATCGAAGTATGTACTTTCCTGGGGAGTCTGCTCGTGAAGTACTTATTCGTAAGACACCGAAATCTCAGACTGTTTCACCTCTCCTTAGATACGTCCAAGGATTGGGAGTTGCGCCAGGGAAAATAGTGGAATGGGGATGCGGCGGCGGTTGGAATCTGATTCCGTTTCGTGATGCGGGATGGACTGTTTCTGGATTTGACTATGACAAGCTCTATGTTGCCTTAGGTAGAGAGGTCCTCGGTTTACCCCTTCAAGAAATACAAACAGCAGCCACGCAGCTACAGTCATTCAACTCTGACGTGGTGTTACTGAACCACGTGCTTGAGCACGCAGTAGATCCTGTCAGTCTTTTGGTGCGTCTGCGTAAATTCTGTACCCCATCAACCACACTGGTCATTGGAGTTCCACTTCTGGAAACCATCTCGATTTGGCATTGGCGGAACTTCTTTCACATCGCACACATTCACTATTTTTCGAGTGACTCGTTAGTTGCGGTAGCAAGAAACGCAGGGTTTGATGTTGTTGATTGTGACATCAAATCTGGCTTATTCGCAATGCGTCTAGCCGACACAAAGGCAACCCAGTGGCCAGGCCGGAGGGCAGCGCTGCGCAGCGCAACAGCCATTCTCAAGGGATTCGTAGAGCCAGGATTCCGATTGCGCTTGCTGTTCCGCTCAGTAGTAAGAGTTCTTGGTCTCCTCCCCATAGCACGTCGTTTAAAAGTGATGCTTGGTCAATGATTCGGATCTTCATCGGATACGACGAAAATGAGTCGGTTGCATACCACGTGTTGGCCCACTCAATACTGCGGCATGCTTCTCAACCGGTGGCTATCACGCCAGTCGCCAAGCGGCACCTGCAAGGTTTTTATTCGCGTGAGCGATCAAGTATCGAGTCAACGGATTTTTCATATACCAGATTCTTGGTGCCGCACCTGAGTGACTATTCAGGTTGGTCGGTCTTCATGGATTGTGACATGTTGATGACCACGGACATCGCAGAATTATTTGCACTGCGTGATGAGCAGCACGCGGTGATGTGTGTCAAGCATGATTATGAGGCACAGGGTGACGTCAAATTCCTCGGCGCGGTGCAGACCAAGTATGAAAAAAAGAATTGGTCGAGTGTGATGCTGTTCAATAATGCACGATGTCGGCTTCTCACGCCGGATGTGGTCGCCCACGAGACAGGTCTGTACCTGCATCAGTTCAAGTGGCTCCCCGACGATGGGCAGATTGGCACACTGCCCACCACCTGGAATTACCTCGTTGGTGAAATGACCATGCCCGGCATTCCGAAGTTGATTCACTTCACTTTGGGTGGGCCGTACTTCGCTGCGTATCGCGAGTGCGAACATGCCGGTCTCTGGTTTGCCGAACAGGCATTGATGACACACGCCGCCAAAGGCTGATTTACGCATGACACATCAATCGGGAACGGTGCTCTTTGCGCTGGCAGGCAAAGCGGATGCGGACAACATCGCACCGGTGATTTGGTCACTGGCCCGCGGGGGAACCCCGGTGGTGCTTTACATCGTGGACGAAGCGGTGTACCACGAAATGCAGTCAGCATGGTGGCGAACAGAATGCCCCCATTTAGAAATTCATCGAGTACGAATCGCTCGTACACCCAAATTACGAAAGTGGTTGCACCAACTGCGCTGGAACCGCTGGGTAGTGCGCCGAGTATTGAGGCAATCTGACGTGCGGCTTGTCGTGATGGAGTGGGGCGAAGGTGTCGCCAATCGACAAGTGTCGCGTTGGCGGCGCATCACACAATGGTTAGTAACAGATTTCTTTTTGCAACTGCAACTTGCTGCGCAACACGCCGGAACACCGACGGTGGCGCTGCCACACGGGCACTCAACTAAAACAACGATTATTCGCAGCCGACACGTGCAGGCCGTGATGGACGGCAATTCCGGCAAGTTGCCGTTTGCCGATCGGGACTCGCACGCCGCCTATGTGTTCGGGTCGGCGTACCACCGTGACGTCATCGTCGGCCACTCCACGATGAGTGGCAAGAATACGCAGGTCTGGGGTAGCGCACGATTCAATGACGAGTGGGTCTCACGGTTGTATGCCGCAACCGTCGCAGCAGACTTGCCGCCACTACGCGCAACCCAACAACACCGGGTGCTATTTTTCGTGCCGAAGTGGCACAATCTGGTCGATAGGCAAGGCACTTTGCAACTGATTGCCGCATTGGGTGCCTGCCAGCAGATACAACTCGTCGTGCGTGGTCATCTACGTGCAGGCGACGCCACGCTGACACCCCAAGAACAGGCAATGTTGGAAAAAGCCGACAATATTATTTTGGTCGGCGACCACGTGTCATCACCAAGCTTGATCAAGGCATGTGATGTGTTGGTGGATGTCGACTCGAGCATTGCATTTGATGCCCTGCTGCTCGGCAAGCCATATGTTCGACCCAAGTATCTTCAGGATCGAGAAGTCCAAACCATCTGGGACACATTAGGTGGTGCACATCAGACCGACTCTCTCACTGGCACGGTTGCACTCTTCACGAGTGGAACGCTGCAACCCGCACCACATGACACGCAATTCGATCAGGTGGTATTCGGCGGTTCGGGCGTCGAAGTGCTGCAGCGCTACCGCGACGGTCTATTGGCTATAGCCGCGTCTGAATGACCCGCCCGACGGCGTCGACGTCGGCAAGTGATTGCACCACGAGGGCCCGCTTCAGCCAGCGGTCGGTGCCGTCGTAACGCGGGGTGAATGACGTGCGGCCATGCACCGCACGGTGGTTGTCGATCACCAATATGTCTCCGGTCGCAAGCACCACGTGTTGTGTTGCCACTTTTACCGCGTGGTGCAAGGCGTTCAGTGCTGCTTGTGTGCGTGGTGTGGTGCCACGCATCAGCAATTCGTCGTAGACCAACGACCATCCGCTGCCGGTTGATGTCAGTGGTCTGACACGAACCTGCGCATCAGGTTCACCATTGGACATGAAGCTGGGGTCGACACTGGTGATGAAATCCTGCGTCTGCAGCGCGGCAAGGTCGTCAGTTGACAGATGCCGTACAACGTCGCGCACGTCGGAGTACGTGGTTGCTGCAAGGTCGTCGCCGCGCAAACACAGCAACACCACGTAACGAGGCTTGTGCGGGTGAAACGCACTTTCGGTGTGCGAACCCAAGACCACTTTTGAAGAAGACGACACCTGTTGATGTTCAGTCGACCGAACAGGAAAGATGTCTTGAATCAGTCGACCACCTTGTTCTCGGTCGTATCCAACGGCTCGGCCAATGTCGTCGGAAAATTGCAAGAGTGTGCGTGTGGCAGTGGGGCAGGCGTCGACTTCAATGTCAGAACGTAGTGGTGTGGGTGCTACCAGCCCAGTGAAGTAGCCGGGGATCAGCGTGACAGCAGAAGTGGCAATGGTTCGTGGAGTCGTAGTTGGTGTCACAAAGATCATGCCTTTGAGTGTGGCAACAAAGCCACCGCGAAAAACGCAGAAAAACGCCTTAGAGTAGGCATATGGCAGAGAAAAACGAAGTAATAAATAAAATTGACCTCAGTATTCTCACTATTTTGCAACAAGACGCCCGAATCCCGTGGCAAATGCTTGGTGAACGTGTCGGGCTCTCGGCCAATGCAGCGGCCGACCGGGTGCGGCGTTTGATGAAGCGCGGTGTCATCACCCGCTTTACCACGGTGGTAGACCAGCGCATGTTGGGGCGGTCGCTCAGTGCAATTATCGATGCCCGAATCACGACCAGCCCGAAATTCGATGAAGCCCTCAGGCGTCGTAACGATGTGGTATGGGCTGCGCACGTCACGGGCGTGCCGGATGTGAAAATTTTGGTGGCTTGCGAGGGCACCGAAGGTCTCGATGAGTTCCTGCAATGGCTCCACAAACACGGGGCCAGTGACACGCGAACGGATGTGGTGCTGCGATCGATCGTCTGAAACGGTCACGGTCCGGCCCCGTAGACGGTTAGCAGTCTCGTCGGTAGAGTGCTAACGCCTTCCTCCCGAAGGCATCCACACGACTGCCCCCAAGGAGCCGCCAATGCCCAAGATCATCCTGTTCGATGAAGCAGCCCGCCGCGGATTAGAAGCGGGAATGAACAAACTCGCCGACGCAGTGCGTGTCACGCTCGGACCTAAGGGTCGCAATGTGGTGCTCGACAAGAAATATGGCGCCCCAACGATCACCAATGACGGTGTGTCGATTGCCAAGGAAATCGACCTTGAAGACCCGTACGAGCGCATCGGTGCCGAGCTCGTCAAAGAAGTTGCGAAGAAAACCGATGACGTCGCCGGTGACGGCACCACGACCGCCACGGTGCTCGCCTGGGCGATGGTGCGCGAAGGTTTGCGCAACGTTGCCGCTGGTGCCAATCCGATGAGCCTGAAGCGTGGCATTGAAGTGGCTGTTGAAGCCGCTGTTGCCAGCATCAAGACACTTGCCAAAGAAGTAGACAACAAGTCGCAGATCGCCCAGGTTGCCGGCATTTCAGCCGCCGACCCAGAAATCGGCGCCAAGATTTCCGAGGCAATCGACAAGGTCGGCAAAGACGGTGTGATCACCGTGGAGGAGAGCCAGACCTTCGGTATTGAAATGGATCTTGTCGAAGGAATGCGCTTCGACAAGGGCTACATCTCTCCGTACTTCGTCACCGACACCGACCGGATGGAAGCCGTGGTCGAAGACCCGTACATCTTGTTCCTCAGCACCAAGATCTCGGCGATTCGTGACATGTTGCCGGTACTCGAAAAGGTGATGCAGTCGGGCAAACAACTCATCATCATTGCTGAAGACGTCGAAGGCGAAGCACTGGCCACGCTGGTGGTCAACAAGATTCGTGGCACGTTCAAGAGCGTGGCCATCAAAGCGCCGGGTTTTGGCGACCGCCGCAAGGCGATGTTGCAAGATATGGCGATTCTCACCAAGGGCCAAGTGATCAGCGAGGAAGTCGGTCTCAAGTTGGAGAACGTCACACTTGATTTGCTGGGTCGCGCCAAGAAAGTCGTCGTGACCAAGGACGAAACGACGATCATCGAAGGCGCCGGCGACGAAGCCGACATTGCGGGTCGTATCAGTCAGATCAAGAACGAAATCGACAACACCGACAGCGACTACGACCGCGAAAAACTGCAGGAACGACTCGCCAAGTTGTCGGGTGGTGTGGCGGTGTTGAAGGTTGGCGCCGCAACCGAGGTTGAACTGAAGGAAAAAAAGCACCGTATCGAAGATGCCGTCAGCACGACGAAGGCTGCAATCGAAGAAGGTGTCGTTCCAGGTGGTGGCGTGGCGCTGTTGCGCGCTCAAGCAGCGGTACTGAAGGCCGCTGAAAGCCTGACTGGTGACGAAGCGACCGGCGCACGCTTGGTGGCCAAGTCGCTCGAAGCACCATTGAAGCAAATCGCCGAGAACGCCGGTATGGAAGGTGGCGTCGTGGTGGAAAAAGTCAAGAGCCTGAAAGGCGCCGAGGGTCTGAACGCGGCAACTGGCGTATACGAAGACCTGGTGAAGATCGGTGTCATCGATGCAGCCAAGGTGACTCGTTCGGCACTGCAGAACGCTGGCTCGATTGCGGCACTGTTCCTCACGACCGAAGTGGTCATCGCCGACAAGCCTGAAGAGGCAGCCGAAGCCGGCCATGACCACGGCATGGACGACTACTGACCGAGTTGCTCTATCTTCACGACGCGTACCTTGCGTCGTTTGAAGCCACGGTTGTTGCCTGCCGTGACAACGCGGTTGCACTCGATCGCACGGCGTTCTATGCCACGGGTGGTGGCCAACCACACGACACCGGTGTACTGGGTGGGTTTGCCGTCACCGATGTACGCAAAGAAGCCGACCATGTCTGGCATACCATCTCTGGTGACGCGCCGCCCGTCGGCACCACGGTGCACGGCGAGGTTGAATGGCAGCGTCGTCATCAATTGATGCGCACCCATACCGCACTGCACATTTTGTGTGGTGTGATTTGGAATGAATGGCGAGTGCCGGTGACCGGCGGCAATATGGAGCCACTCTCGGCACGAATGGACTTTGAGTTCGACCCACTTCCCGAAGGTTTCGTGCCACAGGTTGAACGACTGGTCAACGATGCAATCAACCATGATTACCCCATCGCGGTGTCGTTCCTGCCCCGTTCAACGGCGGTGCAAGACGCCGATCTGATCCGCACGAAGGTGTCACTGATCCCTGACACGGTGCAAGAAATTCGAGTCGTGGACATCGTCGGCCTCGATAAGCAGGCCGATGGGGGCACGCACGTGCGTTCGACCAAAGAGGTTGGTACCTTTCGGGTGGTGAAGACCGAAAGCAAAGGCAAAGGCAACAAGCGCCTGCGTATCGAAATCGGCTGATCAGCAAAACTCACCTAGTGAATTAGGTTATAGGTTGTGCAACTTAAGTATCAAAGCATTTTTCAAGCTCTGCGCGGGGTTGCAGTATTGCTCGTCATTTTTTATCACTGTGGCATCGTGCTGACTGGTGGATTCGTCGGTGTTGATGTTTTTTTCGTTCTCTCAGGTTTTCTCATCACGGCCTCAGTAATGCGGGACTTATCGTCGCCTATGACGACACGTAGTTTTCTTTTGAACTTTTTTGAAAGGCGAGTACTGAGGCTTGTACCAGCTATATGTACTACGACGTTTGTGACTTTGATGTTGTCTATTCTTATCTTTTCCCCATATGACGAGTTTGGGGAAATTTCAAAATCGGCAATTGCGAGTTTGTTGTTCATTGCTAATGCACGCTTTTTTTTACGCAATGACTACGTAAGTTTAACGGCAGACCCTTTTCGTCACATGTGGTCGCTGTCGGTAGAAGAACAGTTCTATATTTGTTTTCCGATTTTCATTGTGCTGATTTATCGAATAGTCAAGCCAAGTCGACGACAGCAAAGTCTGATTTGGTCAGTGATAGTTGTCATTATTGTTTCCTTCGTAAGCAGCCTGTTACTTTCAGGTGGTGTTCGTATAACACCGCTCCCAGAAAGATTTGCTTTCTTTTCTCCCATCACCCGTGGTTGGCAGATTGGTATAGGCGTCCTTTTGGCCTTGTTGGAGATCAAAATTAGGCAAAAAAAAATAGGCCATGGGTTTGCAGTGATGCTTTCAGTTTGTGGCTTTGCTTTAATTCTGTATGCGGGTGTAACCTTTGATCCTTATGGGGTTGGATACCCAGGGGTGCCTGCAATCGTGCCAGTCCTAGGCGCCGTGCTTGTGATTGTTTCAGGACTCGTTGCGACATTTAAAAACACGTTCCCCCTACGTTTCTTGGAGCACCTTGGTGATTTGTCTTTTAGCCTGTACCTCATCCATTGGCCTCTATTGGTAATAGGTCAGCGAGCGTTCTCAGATGTGCCATCGGTCTGGATCGCTTCAATCCTCCTCTCGTACACACTCGCTCTTATGCAGTATCGGTGGGTTGAACAAGTATTTTGGTCCCCGAGGCGAGATTCTCAATTGAGCACGCTGTGATAAGGCGAGTCTTTTGGGTTTGGACTGGCCTAGCGGTATTTATTGCTGCCCTATTTCGAATCTCTACAACGGGCCTGGGGCTTGAACTTCCACCAGGTCAATTTGCTGATATGCGTGCACCAACGATTGCAGGCTGCTTCGGAAGTGATTTTGCGGGGCGCAACAACGAGTGGAGTTTATCACGCTGTACGTTTGGAGTTGAAGGCTCAATCGGCAAACTTTTGGTGGTAGGTGATTCGACAGCTGCCTCAATGTCTGACGGTGTCATCGAGGCGGCACGTCGATTTAACTTTAGCGTAATTGTTTTTCCGTCTCAAGGTTGTTCTTTCATGGTCAGACAACCTTATACATATGAGTGGTGTGCAGATTACTACCGTCAGGCCCAAAATCTCATTGAGTCACTTCAACCGAATGGCCTAGTCATTTCAAATTATCTTTCACGCATGGACATCGAAGATCGAAGAGTTCCATTACCAAGTGGTGCTCTTCCGGAGTCAAAAAATGCACGACTAAATTCCACAATCATGTCTTTTGAAGAGGGCATAATAGAAACTCAGCAGTCACATTCAAAGATGCCGATTTTGATAATCCACGAAGTGCCAACAATTCAAATTAATTTGAAACCATCGTTACTTTTTAATCGGAGCCGCGAGGCTTCCATCAATAAAAAATCGCCATCATATTTACGCCAAAGAGAGTACGTAGATGCGGTGAATTTCGTCGTGAAGGGCTTCGGCGTCATATCAGTCCTTGACCCAAGTATTGAATTATGTTCAAAGCAATCGTGCTCCGCACGTTCCCCAAAAGGGATTTTCTATTACATGGATAGTTATCATCTTAATCCAATTGGCGCGAGGCTTCTTTCCCCCAAAGTTTCTGAATGGATTTCCTCTCTTGGGGACTCAGGGTGAACTCAGTCATGCACCGCGATTTAAGCCTGAATGTTGAAATTCCCTGATTGTGTCAGCAGATTTAGTAGGCCCTGTCGAGTATCCGTGGCGATGTCTCGCCACTGAAACTGACGAGACACTCCAAAACCTCTTTGCAGCAGCAGTTGCCGAGCATCAACCGCGTGGGCGGGTCGCCTTGTTGGCCGTCGGTGGTTATGGTCGGAGCGAACTGGCACCTTTCAGCGACCTTGATGTATTGCTCGTGCATGAACATAAAACGATTGACGGTCTATTCGCCCAGTCATTGTGGTATCCGCTGTGGGATGCAGGTCGCAAAATCGGCCATGCCGTACGCACACCTAAAGAGACATTGGCGATGATTCGTTCTGATCTTGATACTGCGACTGCCTTGGTCACTGCCCGTGTCGTGGCTGGCGACGTTGATTTCGGTCAGAAAGTAATCGAAAAATGCCGAACTCGGCTACGGAAACAAGGTGGTAAGTGGCTGAACGAACTCCACACCCGCGTTGTTGAGCGACACCGTATTGCTGGTGAGGTTGCCTACCTACTCGAACCCGACCTCAAGGAGGGTTCCGGTGGTTTACGCGATATCCATGCGGTGACATGGGCCCATGAGGTGGGTTTTGATGTCGCTGACGCCGATCTTCGGGCACTTGCCGAGTGCAATGAAACATTGCTACGAATTCGATCAGCGCTGCATCGCACGACAGGAAGACCAGGTGATGTCTTGCACCTACAGGATCAGGTGGCCGTCGCACGGGAAGCTGGTTTTGAAAATGACGACGCGTTGATGGCTGCCATCGCTGCAGTCGGACGGCAAGTGATGTGGATTTCGCAGGAAATATGGGCACGCCTCAACCCATCACGAGATCGTCCGCGGCGCGAACAGCCACTTGCACCGGGTGTCGTGCTGATTCATGGTGAAGTGCATTTGGCTGATGATGCCGACCCAGCCACTGACCCCACTCTGGTGTTACGAGTTGCAACTGCAGCCGCACGTACTGGTCGACGGATTGATCGTGACTCACTCGATCGTCTCGGTCGCTTTGCGCGAGTTTGGCCGTCACCGTGGCCGGCTGGCGCAAGTGATGACCTTGTGGCGCTGCTCCTCGAAGGTGAGCGAGCCATTCCCGTGTGGGAAGCGCTTGAACAACGCGACTTGGTAAGTCGGGTCATCCCCGAGTGGAGTGCAGTGCGCTGCCGACCACAACGCAATGCATTCCATCGCTTCACGGTTGATCGCCACTTATGGCAGGCAGCAGCGAATGCAGCGGACCTCAGCGAACGTGTGACACGGCCTGATCTTTTGGTGCTTGCTGCACTATTTCATGATCTTGGCAAGGGCTACCCAGGGGACCACACTGTCGCAGGGCTGCAATTATTTGCTGAGATCGGCCCCCGCATGGGGCTGGGTGCCGATGACATTCGCACCATCATGACGTTGATTGAACACCATCTCTTGTTGCCCGACGTGGCGACCCGTCGAGACATTTCTGACAACACGACAATTACATACGTTGCCGAGCGTGTCAAAAACGTGAACACACTGCAATTGCTTGGTGCGCTGACCGAAGCAGATGCCCTCGCCACCGGGCCCACTGCTTGGGGCGCCTGGAAGCAAGGTCTCATGCACACATTGGTCAGCCGGGTGACACAAGTGTTGGCCGGTGGAACGATAGACACCACAACCTGGCGCTTGTTTCCTGATGCAGCAACGCTTGAAACAATGGCAGTCGGTGAGCAGAACATACGGGCCGATGGCGATGCCATCACATTGGTGAGCCCCGATCGCCCGGGCTTGTTTACATCCGTGGCCGGTGTGTTGTCGGTACATGGGCTTGACATTCTCAGTGCTGAAGCCCACAGCGATGAGCAAGGGATGGCGGCATCGCGTTTCCATGTGCGGTCTGCTCCACAAAACGGTTGGGGCGATGTGATGCACGATATTCAGGCGACGTTGGATGGCCGATTTGACGTGGGTGGACGCCTGCGTGAGCGGGCAGCGACTTACCCCCGCCGCAGACAACTGTCGGCACAGGGCCCACAGCCACCAGCCGTGCGATTCGATGACACTGCCTCGTCGAATGCCACCGTGGTGGAGGTGCATGCACCCAATCGTGTTGGGCTTCTCTACGACATCACGAACGTGTTCGCTGAATTGCAACTCGATATCCGCCACGCTCGCATCGCAACACTTGGTGACAACGTCGTGGACACGTTTTACCTTTGCGAGCGGGACGGATCCAAACTCGTTGGACCACAGCAGTACGGGATTCTGGAGCAATCACTGCTTCGTGTGCTCAACTAATCGACGTCAGGTACTCTCGGCTGTGTGAGCCCCGAACAGAACCCCTCGTACGATGCGCAATTAGCGCGTTGGAGCGAGTCATTGGCCGCGATTGCCCGCACAGGT
Source organism: Bifidobacterium breve (assembly GCA_945862045.1). Classification (GTDB taxonomy): domain Bacteria; phylum Actinomycetota; class Acidimicrobiia; order Acidimicrobiales; family Ilumatobacteraceae; genus F1-60-MAGs027. The sequence goes on along the minus strand of CAMAWR010000005.1, from coordinate 50,913 downwards.
CTGGCATTTACCCAAAACTTGTACGAGCGCGAGCGGTACGAAGAAGTACTTCATGTCGCTGCTGATATCAAGGCGGCCTTCGCCGAGTCGTCAGAAGCACGCCGTGAACAGCGCCACTTCGTACAGGAATGGATGGAGAACATCGGTGAAGGAATTCCTGGCTATGTGACCCCGAAGGTGGCAATCGGAGCAATTGTTGGGAACGACACCGGCGAAATGTTGTTGGTGAAGCGCGCGCCGAGTGGTGTGTGGCTGTATCCAACCGGTTGGGCCGACGTCGGCTATTCGGCAGCAGAGGTAGTGGTCAAAGAAGTGCGCGAGGAAACGGGGATTGAAGCCGAGCCGGTACAGCTTCTTGGTGTGGTGGACGGCATGCGGATGGGTTTCACCAAGTTCGGTATGTACATGTTGCTATTTCACTGTCGAGCCACTGGTGGCGAGCTGAACCCGCACCCGTTGGAAACCGATGGTTGTGGTTGGTTTGCACGTGACCAACTTCCACCAGCCACCGTCGGTGCAGAGTGGTGGGCAGAACGCGCATTTGCGGCAATCAACGGTGAGGTGTTGACTGCAAGTTTCGATGCTCCACGATCACCGATGTGGCGGGGAACCCCAGCCGAATAAGAGTTCTAGTCGGAATTCTGCTCACGCAAGAAACGTTCAACTTCGTCGACGAATTCGGCCGCCTCTTCGTCTGAGGCTTCGCTGACGAATTCAAGCTGCAGTTGATCGTCATTCACTTCATCGCTCAGGATCATGCCTGAGTCTGTGGCAGTTTCAAGTCGTTCAACGTATTCAACAAGGTCGTCATCCTCGTTTACCAGCGTGTTGACTTGTTCCTCGTAACGCTCAATGAGGTGCAAGACGGCGCCAGTCGGAGCTGGTGTACCGATAATTTCGCAGGTGCGGCGCATGAGTGCAAGCGACGCCTTTGGTGATGGCACCTGTGATGCATATGCCGGTACGGCCGCCCAGAGTGACGCCGACGGCAGTGCGGCTCGAGAAAATTCGTCATGCAACACCCCGATAATGCCGGTAGGCCCCTCGTAACGTGAGCGCCGCAAACTGAAACGTTCGATCAAGTCGGCGTCTGTTGCGGTACCGATCAATTGCACGGGGCGACGATGTGCCACATCGGCAAGCAGGGCACCAAGCGTTAGAAACAGCGTTGAACCGAAGTGTTCGGCAACTGACAGCAAATCGCCAGCAAATCGTTTCCACTGCAGACTGGGTTCGGGGCCAAGCGAGAGAATCACATCACCACCGGCGCCACTCACGTGCCACAGGGTCACCGTCGGCCACATAATTTTGCGTTCACCCGATTCGCCAAGGCGAACATGCGGGCGAATGGTTGCAAAGTCGGTGTACGGTTCCGGGCTTATTTCGGCAAGCGGCGTAGCACCCCAACCATCAATGAGATGTCGGACGGCACTTGAGGCAGCATCAGCGGCATCGTTCCAACCGGTGAAGGCGCTCACGAAAGTGGGATTGCGTAGGGCGGGCTTGGATAGCCAGTGCACAGATGCAGGAATCGCCATTACGCACCGCACGCTACCTGAGCAAAAGGTACAGTTGGAAGCACATGTCGGCGATAGAAGTTGCGCCAGTAGCGATTGCATCAGATGACGTGCTGGTCGCCTGTCATCGTCTGATTCCCCAACTGTCCACGTCGAGTAACCCAATTACCTCGGATGAATTGCAAGACATCGTCAAGAGTGATAGCACCGTACTGTTCGCTGCACGAAGCGGGCAAGAAATTGTTGGCTTGCTCTCCCTTGCGATTTTCCGTATCCCGACGGGCGTGCGTGCCTGGATTGAAGACGTAGTGGTGGATGAGAGCGCCAGAGGCAAAGGTGTGGGTGAGGCACTGAATCGCGCAGCCCTCACCGAAGCAGGGCGACGAGGAGCAAAAACGGTTGATCTCACGTCGCGGCCAAGCCGTGTTGCAGCCAATCGCCTGTATCAGCGTCTTGGCTTCAAACGGCGCGATACCAATGTGTATCGGTACGATCTGTGACGTTCGGTACTAAGCCGATTTGAGGGCGAATCCATGACGATTCTGACTGTTTTTCGCAGTCGCCTGAAGGCCGGGGTTGAGGATGTGTACAACGCCCTTGCTGAGGAAGCATCGGTGCTTGCTCGTCAGACCCTGGGGTTTGTGGAAGAAAAAACCTTCACTGCCGCCGATGGCGAGCAAGTAACCATTGGACGTACCCAGCTGTATTCCGAGTATCGCGTGTACACGGCCGAAGTTGACTATTCGCAATCGTTTGCGGTCGATGCTCTTTCCTGAACCAGAAATTGTGGAGATTGCCCCCGGGGCCGTGTTATTGCGCGGTGCTGCTGAGAGAGTCGCCGCAGAACTACTGAACCAAATTCAGTTGGTGATCAGTGCATCACCCTTGCGTACGGTGATGACCCCAATGGGTAAGCCAATGTCTGTACAGATGACCAATTGTGGCGATGTTGGTTGGATCTCTGATCGAACCGGCTACAAGTACGAAGAGTTTGATCCGCTGACGAGTGTGAGGTGGCCGGAGATCCCAGCCGTGTTTCAGACGTTCGCCACCGAAGTAGCAGCTCGAGCAGGGTTTGAAGATTTCGCACCCGATGCGTGTCTCATCAACCGATATGCAGCTGGCAGCAAGATGGGTCTACACCAGGATCGTGACGAGCAAGACTTTTCACAGCCAATTGTGTCAGTGTCACTTGGTCTTCCCATCCGGTTCAACTTCGGCGGTGTACAACGAAGTGACACGACCACCAAGGTGGCACTCCAGCACGGTGATGTCGTAGTATTTGGTGGTATCTCGCGCCTATGTTTTCACGGTGTTGGCACCTTGCGGCGTGGTGAGCACCCGCTGACAGGTGCGTATCGGTTTAATCTGACGTTTCGTCGCGCCTGTTAAGTAATTGAGTCCGCACGACTTGGTGTGTCTGCTATTTGTTGTTTCACAGGCGTCCAAGTTGTGATGATGACCATGCCCATGACGGCCATGAACGGTATGTTTTGGCGGAATGAGGTGAAGTTGGTATTGGCGGCAAGGCTGACATAGAGCGACAATGCAACAAGTGTAAGTCGCCCGCGTGTAGTCGTCATGTTCGGTCGTAATAAGAGAGTGGTGACGAACAACAATGGAATCAAAATTGTCTCTGACAAAAAGATCCGTAGAAAGAGCAACGACGCCAACGAATATTCGACAGTTTCAGAGTCAACCGTCAAAAATTGTAGGCCCACAAAACTTGATGCCGCGCGTGTAAACAGAGGTATGCCCCATTGAGGCAGAGATAGGCCTTGTCCACCGGTTTGCCACCAAAGACCGGCAGAGAAAACTACGAAACCCAATAGGACACTGAACATTGTCAGGGTCGCAATACTCAGCGTACTCTCACGACGTTTGCCACGCAGAGACTCCCATAAATAGACGACAAGTGTTGCCACCACGAGTGCTGCTGCGAGATGTGGCCGCAACAAGAGCAAGAGAACGATTGAGATGAGTCGGCTCGCTGGAGATTTTGCAACGAAAAAGTAGGTTACAAACAACATCATCATTGTTTCACGCAAGGCGAGGACCGAATAGAGCATCCCAATACCACCACAGGCTGTGAGGAATACGGTCGTCACAGTGCTACGCAGTGTTGGCGGCGATACAAAAGAAAGAACAATACGGGTAACGAGCAGCAGACACATCAAGGAAATCACTTTGAGCGCCAAACTTGGGGCTATCCCAATTGCTGCAAGTACTGCTGCCGGGAACGTGTATGGAATCTTGCTATATGTCAGCCACCAATCGACGTCGAGGGGCAGATTCAAGAGTGCAATCTCCCGAACGATGGACACGTAGTAATGCTGATCATTCGAATAAAAGTTCAGTTGTTCGGTGACCCCGAAACGCAAGACGATGAGACTCACGCCAATCATCCAGACGATTACCTGTGCACGTAGCACGTATGATGACCGGCGTAGTACCACCAACAAGACCCCACCCAGTAGTGCGACCTGAGAAAGGTACATCAAGTCAGACATGACTACGGCGAACCAACCTTCGGAGATATTTCAGTCGCATCCAACCATTCGCGAGGACATATTCAGGTTGAGTGACGGCTTTACTCAGGTAGAGAGATCGCAATGCACGTAATTCACCCTGGTGCATCTCGGACATTCGTGCGCTGAGACCAGATTGCCCATAAGCAGTTTTATAGAGGTACGTCAAAGCAGCATCAATCACCACCGCCTGTTTACCTTCAGCAAGGATGCTCGTCCAGAGGGCAAAGTCTTCAGCAAACCACGCGTCACCGGGAAATCGCTGTGGAATCGTACGACGGACAATCACGGTAGGTGTCGACACGCGGTTACGAATCAGAAAGTCACGAAGTGTGAAGTAGCGCAACCCGCCGATGCTATTTTGTGGCCGATGTGCGAGAGCTACCCCATTGTTGACGACCGTATATCTGTGCCCAAAGAGAACGTGATCGGGATGCTGTCGTATCACCTTGAGCTGTATTTCGAGCTTGTTCGGATGCCATGAATCGTCAGAGTCAAGGAAGGCAATGAGCGATGTATGGCACGCATCCCAGCCAGTGTTTCTGGCATTTCCTGGTCCCACGTTCATCTCCAATTTGATGAGAGACAGATTGAGGTGTGGAGCAGATACCGCAAATTGCTCAACCAACCCGATGGTGGTATCGGTACTCGCGTTGTCAACCACAACTAGCTGATTTGGCAACACAGACTGATTGAGTACAGATCGCAATGCACGATCAATAGTGCCCGCCGAGTTGTAAGTGGGGATTACCACGCCGACACTCTCCGCTGTATTCACGGAAGCAGCCTGTCCCAGGCACCGAGAGTCTTTTGTAGAAACACATGCTGCTGGTCATGGGCCCAGATATCAATCCGCGGTATCTGCAGGGCTTCCTTTACATTCGTGAAAGTACCAACACGGCTACAGGCAGCGCTCAAGACCCCACATTCTCCAGCAAGGTTTGACACTGTTGAATTAAACTCGCCGTGCGGGTACGACAGCGATGTCACTGGTTTGCCAACGAGCTGCTCGAGCCAGTCTCGTGATTGTTGGATTTCCACCCGAACTTGATCAGGGTTGAGGTTTGTGAGCCGTTGGTGGCTCACTCCATGTACCCCAAATGAAATACCGGGAATACTGCAGAGTTCACGAATGTCAGTCGGGCGTAAGAATCGTTTGTCGACCCCCTCCACGTACGACTGGGTAAGAAAGATATGAAATGGAATATTCAAGGATGCAAAAATTGGGGCGGCAAGTGTCAACGTACTTTTGTAGCCATCATCGAACGTGACTGCAATACCAGGACGTGGTACTGCAGAAAACTCAACGAAAGACCGAGAGTGTTCCACCGCCCATTGGGCAATCACTCGCAATCCTGAATCAAAGCGTGAAAGCGGAAGCGAATACATGTCATAACTGGAGTCATCCGTGTTGATGTCGTGGAACATCAGCACACGGGTACCAACTTGAGAGAGGTCAGGTGATTGCAGCCTGCTCACAGTGGTGGCCAGCCACCGAGCTGCCACGTACTTGATCCGGTTCACATTGCCAACTTACAAGTTTGGCGTGAATGCGAAGTGAGAGTTACTTCGGTAATCGTGATGCAATGATTGTACTGATGATTGGCCGAAGGATTGGAGGTTTGACAATTTCAAACTCACCGACATAAATGAGGTCGCTGCCACCCGCACCATGCTTGAAGTCATACACACCTTTATTATCTTGCGGGTCGACCCCACCAAAGTCGTACGAATGTATCCCTCGTGCAGCGAGAACGTTTAGCAAATGATGTAGTGCGACATTCGATGCATACAGCTTGCGGCCCGCAGTAGTGGTGGCTGCCAAGAAATCAAAACCAACCGAACCGATGATGACTGCCCCACGTACTGCAAGCAATGTGCCTGCGGCATCCGTCGCTTTTACCAGCACGAGCTGATGTCCGAAACAGGCTATGAGTCGAGAAATCTCGTCCGTTTGCGTGCGCCAGTCACTTGTCGCTAAACCTTTAGTCTCCACCACACTCTGATGTAGCCGCGCAATCTCTGCGCTATCTGCTGACTGCCAGACATCGGCGATAATCCCACGCTCCTCGCCGCGACGCAAGTTGCGTGACCAATTTTTTGAGTACAAGGTATGGAGAGTGGGTGCATCGCCGAGCTGACGAACGAGAGTTTGTGCGGTCGACATTTTGGAACGAGGTTGCCGCCAACCCGCTGCAATGTACTGCTGGTGTCGTTGCGGCTCAGCAGTACGAAAATCAGAAATTCGTAGATATTGCACGGCTGAGCGGGAATACTCTGCAATGACGGTCGGCAGTTCAGAAAGCTCGCGATCAGTCGCTGTTCCAACTGGGCCACCAGGCGCCCAAACGATGTTCGCCGTCACAATCCGTTTGCAAAGAAGCTGTATTGCCGTGCGATTTCCGTTGGTTACAAAACGCAGATGATTCCAACCGCTTGACCGTCGAAAGTTTGCCCACGCCGAGGTTTGGTAGGGCGATGAACTTCCCAGATCGGTCACCAAATCATCCCATTGAGAGTCCCCACCAGAAAATTGTTGCCAGGTCATCGGAGAAAGTTAACCAACTGAATGGTTCGAAGTTTGGAGGAGATGCCAAGCATGGTGGCACTTGGCAAACTTGGCCAACCGACTACTTCGCCGAGCTTGCTCTGGGTGATGGCAGCACGAAACGCATCGGTCTCCCCGGACCCAGCAAAAAACGGGAATCCTTGCGGGCTGACATGTGGAGCAAGCTGCGTAGTTGGTGTCTGAATATTGAAACGTTGAGCAAGCGTTTGACAGGTTTCGAATGTGTTTCGACGCCGGACCACCTCAGCCAATAGGTCTGTGCGTTGAAATCGCTCGAGGGACGACTGATGAACTGCCTCGTGCTCTGGAAGCTGCCACTCTTCTTGGGCGCGTTCATCAATCGATGCTGCACCAGTCAGACGTCTGAGCCTTCGCACATTGGTGCGGGCAATACCCATAAGTTGGAGCGATAATCGCTGATCAATGGACGAAACGAGAGTCCGCACCCGATACGACAACGGCAAAGACTCGGTGCGCGTAGAAAGAGCGATTGGCGATGCAATTTCTGAAGAAAGTTGGTCACTGTTCCAGTCAAGGAAAGCACCATCAATTGAGCGAATTGTCTTTCGAAAGCTGGTGATGCCCAATGCGGTGCGCGTTCCAAGGGGTACACCATGCTCGTCGGCACTCAACCAACCATGGGCATTGTCTTCGATGATCATCGTTGCAGAGTCAGACAGTTGCCGACGTAGGCGTGCAAGGTCGGCAGGGAAACCGAAATAGTTCACGGCCAGCATCGCTGTGGCTGCGGGCAACATGGTGTTCTGTGAAACCTGTAGGTCATCGTCAATGTCGTAGAACATCGGCGTGGCACCCACTGCTGCGATGGATGCCAAGACGTCACGACAAATGAAGTGAGGGAGGAGCACGGTGGAGCCCGTGGTGACCCGCGCCATTCGCAGTGCCGCCACAAAAGCGTGGCGTGCGTATGCGTAGAAGAGACGATGAGTCATGATCAGGATTTATCTGGTGACCGATGCCCGTAGAGCACCGAGCACGGACAACCCGAATCCAGCGTAGGTGCGGAGAGACCATGGAGACCTTCGAACACTCAGCCAAAAGCTGGATAATGCTTGCCGAAAGTTACCGGCAGCATGAAACGAACGGGCGGTGCTGTAGTGAGAAAGGGCAAGTCGGCGTCGCATCAGTCGGGGGGAAGCGAAAGAGGCTGACGCCAAGTGGTGGGCAACGACGGCCATTTCGGCGGCACTATTACGTTCGACCGATGAACTGGCACTGAGCGAATGGATACGAAACACGCCGAGTACTTCCTTCACGAATACGAAGTGGGCACGCTCTCTGGCGAGCCGCAACCAAAACTCGTAGTCCTCAGCGGTAACAAATCGGGGATCAGTAGAAAAACCACCAAGCTCTTGAAAGACTTTCGTGCGACCCACGACTGCAGAAGTTGAAACACAGTTGCCGCCGAGAAGAAGCTCTTGGTATTCAGTGCGTTGTTCGGGCCCATAATGTACGATTCGGGACCGTTTTGCACTGCGCCACTCTTCGGAGTGACAGACAATATCGCTGCCACCTTGCAGGGTCGCCACACAGCGGCTCAGCTTGGTTGGATGCCACCAGTCATCTGAATCCAGGAATGCAACGAAGGGCGATGTTGCCTGCATGAGTGCCAAGTTGCGAGACGCAGCAATCACACCGTGATTTTTGAAATCTATAACTCGAATTCGCGGATCACCAAAACTGGAAATGACTTCCTTGGTGTGGTCCGACGAAGCATTGTTCACCACCACTGCCTCCCATTCTTGAATGTCTTGCTTGGCTACCGAGTCGAGTGCCTCACGCAGAAAATCGGCTTGGTTATATGTCGGGATGACGACGGTGACGACTGGTGATGCTGTTGACACGGTGCTCAGTGCCCGAATTTGTCGTGTGCGTAGCGAAGAAGTTGAGCTATCTCAGGAGCGATGTCGCCACCAATTGCGATACGTTGCTGCAACAAACCGTTTGATTGAAGCGCGAAGCGATGGTGTTGAGACGTATCCATGACGTTCACTTCCACGGTAGGAGACTTTCGCAGAACCTGCTGCGTTTGAGTCTTGACGACTTCGGCGATCTCACGCAGCCGATACGTGGTTGGGCCTGCGAGAAGATATGTGCCGGCAGGTACTTCACGAGTAACCACCTCTGCGATTGCGTTGACGGCATCGGATAACGAAACCATGTTTCGGTAACCCGTTCCGTTGGTGCTTAGAACGAGGCGGTCTGTGGTGGCAGCCTGACGACAAAGGTCATGAATGAGCAAGTCCCAGAGTGCGTGACGAGCAAAGGTGGGGACACCAAAAGTGTTCGTCAGGCGAAGAATGACAACTTGCATGGCGGTATTAGCACCAATACTGGTGAGTTCTTCTTCGATTGCCAATCGTGAGCGAGCATAATCACTCGTTGGTAACGGGATGGTGGCGTCATTCACCGTTCCAGCAAGTGCATCACCGAATACGTGAATTGACGAGATAAAAATGAACCTCCGCACATTATGTTGTGCAGCATCTCTCGCGAGTGCAGAAGTTGTAATCAGCTCTTCTTGCAAACCTTCTGAGGTCGGTTGTTGTATGGCGGAAAAACCGCGAGTGGCGAGATGTACCACGGTTGCAGCGCCCTTCAGCGCCGACAAACGAATGTGATCGTCACGCAAGTCGCCAACGACCGGCGTTATTCCTGCCGCCCATCCGGGAAGTGTCAGCGGGTGCCGAAAAGAAGGCCGCACCACCTGAAGACCGGCGGTGACGAGCTGGTGGAAAAGTCGCCCGCCCACATGGCCGGCAGCACCAGTGACAAGGATCGGCTGTTGTGTCGCCACTCAGTCTCGCCAAACATAGGGAATCGGCGAATTTTCGATAGTGCGACGCTCTACCGCCGTTGGATCATGCACCATGTTTGAACAGTTTGCAATCAATGCGTCAGTCGTACCGATGCATTGCAAGGCGAACCAGATACCGGGTGGAATCGTCAACAATTGATAGTTCATATCACCAAGCTCAACTTCCTGAATCGAGTTGTAACTCGTATTTCCACTCCGTTGATCACACATAATGATTCGCACGCAGCCACGTGGTACGGCGATCTGTGAGGTCGATTGCAGATGCAGCCGCCAAGCTTTTTTCTGACCGTTGCCGATTTGAGAAAAGTAGATTTCGCCAAAGCCGGCAAAACTCGGGTCAGTATTCTTCAACATGTGCAATACGGCACCACGCTCATCGGTGATTATCTGCAGCGGTGTGAGTTGCACATCGTGAATCATGTGGTCAAGTAGGCCTTTACATCTGCGGCGGTCAAGTCGACAGCGCGGGCCCCGTCGTGCAATCTGCGGTACCAGCCGACTGTGCGCTTCATGGTGTCGTCAAATCCCCAGCGGATGTTCCATTGCAATATGTCGTTTGACTTAGCACTGTTGAGCTGTAGTAGTTGTGACTCGTGCATGGCAGCTGGATCGGAAACGATTCGAACTGCATCGGCAGATCCCCATTGTGATGCGACCACTCCGGCGACTTCATGTACTTCGTGCACAGCATTTTCTGGTGGCCCGAAGTTCCATGAACTTCCCGTCGGTGCCGTGCCGTCTTTTAGTGCGACGGCGAGACGGACATAGCCCGACAACGGTTCAAGAACGTGTTGCCAGGGTCGTGTGGCATGTGGGTGTCGAATTTCAATCGGGGAGTGGTTTTCCAATGCCCGAACACAGTCGGGAATCAAACGGTCAGGTGACCAGTCACCACCACCGATGACGTTGCCGGCACGAGCACTGGCGACACGTGCTGAATTCGGTGACTGAAAGGTTGCAACACAGTAACCAGAGAACACGAGCTCAGCTGCCGCCTTTGAAACGCTGTACGGGTCGATGCCACCAAGTTCATCAGTTTCGACGTATCCATGCTGTTGTTCTTTGTTTTTGTAGCACTTGTCCGAGGTGACGAGCACGAGCGTCGTCACCGAACTACAGCTACGAACGCACTCAAGAACGTTTGCCGACCCGAGCACGTTGGTGGAGAACGTGGTGTGTGGGTCTAGATACGACTTGCGGACAAAAGCCTGCGCTGCCAAATGAAACACCACGTCAGGCTGTGCAGCTGCGAACTCTTTCTGTAGCGCTGCAAGGTCACGAATATCACAGAAGCGACTGTTGACATGCTGGTCAAGCTGCAGGAGTGAGTAATGGGATGGCCCAGATACTGGCGGCAAGGCAATGCCGATGACTTCTGCGCCAGCCTGCGCCAGCAAATACGCAAGCCAAGACCCTTTGAAGCCGGTGTGTCCAGTGATAAGAACACGGCGGCCCTGCAGCGTGGCGAGGTCTTTCGCTAGTGACGCCATGGCGCCTGGTTCCTCTGTGCAAGATCGTTGAGCAATTCCCAGTCTCGATACGTGTCCATGCACTGCCAAAAGCCCTCATGGGTGAAGGCTGCGAGTTGTCGCTCGTGCGCCATCTGTCGCATCGGCTCTGCTTCAAGAACGAGGTCAACCCGATCGGATAGATATTTGAACAGTGTCGGTCGACAAACGAAGTAGCCACCCGAGATGAGACCAGCTGAGGCCTGGGGTTTTTCGTTGAATGAAGTTGCGTAACCCGTACTGTCAACCGCCACTTCACCAAAACGGCTTGGCGGGCGCACGGCTGTGAGCGTCATAGCTGCATTGTGAGTTTGATGAAATTTCATGACATCGTCGATGGGCACATCAGAAACCCCATCACCATATGTAAGTAGAAAATCATCATTGCCAACAAGTTCTCGAATTCTGTGAACGCGACCACCAGTCATCGTGTTTTGACCAGTATCAACGAGGGAAATGTTGATTGCTATGTTGCCGGGAAGTAGGAATTGCACCTGTTCGGTCTTGGATGTTTCTGCCCCACCGAAATGTGCCCGAATGACCTCACCGAGATAGCCGAGGCATAGCACGAAGTTGTGGAAGCCGAAGTGGGCGTAATGCTCCATAATGTGAACGAGGATTGGCTGAGAACCGACCGGAATCATGGGTTTTGGAACCGTGTCGTCGACTCCGCGAATCCGGGTTCCCTTACCACCACAGAGGATGACCACAGGGGAAGAGTTGGAAGGAGAACTCATAGATTTCCGTAATGACGGATAATTTCAGTCTATTGCTTCTTCAGTTTTGAGAAGTTGGTTCAGCAGACCAGGTACGAGGACCGTGTGTCTTCATGCCGAGTTCTGTCAGTACGGAACACAATTCGTGGTTACCTGCATCGAACGGCATGACGGCCGCCCGCAGAGTGCGAGTAGCGACGTCCCACTCGCTCATTGCCATCGAGGCAACAGCGGTGATAACACGCCGGATTTCAGCGGGGGAATCGGTGTTGGTCCAGAAGGGGCCCGTTGGATCGGTGACGAAAGGGTACGCAAACTCGCAGTCTTGAATCTTCGGCAAACCGGCGGTTTGCATACGACAACCGATGAATGCGACACGAATTCCACGGGCGAACATCTCGTAACCGAACGTGCTGTCTATGTTGACGATGATGTCGTTTGTAAAAACCCGCTCATACGTTGAAGATTTGCTCTCGGCTGGTAGGTAGTCCCAAGGCTGGCCCCCGAGGACGTTCTCGTAATATTTCCTTTCACCTTGCTGCCATTCTGGGCGTTTGCCAAGAACACAAAACTCCAATCCCAAAGTGCTCGCGGTTTCTGCTGCTGAAGCAGCGACGAGCCCTTCGGATCGGTAGAAGTTTCCAAAAGTCAATGTCTGTGCTTGCCAATAGCCGAGGATTTTGTCGGCTGAATCCGCCAAGTTTCCGGCTGGCCCTAAGTTTGGAAAACTTGAAATAAAGAGCACTCGTGGTGGTTCATGGCGTGTGACGAGGTTGATCGCGTTGTTACGGACACTGCCGATTGCTTTCACCCGTGCGGCACTTCCCAGCGCCGAAACGTAATAGGACGACCATGGTTCGCCATGTGAAAGTACGACGTCGGGGACAAACTCTGGTGTGACAGCTTGTCGAATTAATTTCCAGATGCTGGTTTCTGGCGTGGATGAGTAGGTATCACGTCTTCCATTTTGAATACAGGCCGTGACGCAACTTGGATAAAACATCTTGGTGAGGTAAAACTCCAAAGCATTATCTTCGAATGTAAGCACAAACTTGGGCTTTGTGACCCGAAGAAAGGCCCGGTAATAGCCGCGTGCTCCCCATCGACCAGAGAGTATCGTTAAAATAAGAATCCATATATTCACTTTTTTCGGTGGGCCAATATAAGTGCCAATGTCATCTTCGGCGATGTATGTTCTTAGTAGCGATTCACCTGTGATGCCGATGAAAATGATGCATCGTTTTCGTGGCCAGACGAATTCGATTTGCCTTCCTGGCATGTCGGGTGTGCGGTGAATCAGTCGTTTTACCAAGCGTTCAAACCACCGTCGACGACCAAGCAATGCCCAGTCACATAACTTGCCGCATCTGAAGCTAGGTACAAAACTGCTCCGACAATCTCTGGAGCGTTGGCCATTCGTCCAAGTGGAATTCTGGCACCATAGCGGTGCTGAAAAATCTCATTTTGTCCACTTTCCGTGCCGCCAGGCACTAGAGCGTTGACTCGGATATTGTTTTTTGCCCAGTATGTGGCAAGAAACTTGGTGAGCCCAACAACCGCAGCCTTGGAGGTGCTGTAGACCGCAGGGGTATTGATTTGGCGATCGAGATACCAGGAGTCCTCGTAGATGCGGTTGTCTGGTCCCATGATTCCATAAGCCGATGACGTCTGAATTATCGATCCTCCGCGGTTCTGTTTCAACATTTGGCGGCCAACTGCCTGAGCCATTAAAAACATTGCATCAATATTGATGGCCATCACCTCTCGCCATTGTTGCAATGTGTACTCCTCAAATGGTGCGAAGTACAGGTCTAGGTCTTGGCCTTTGCCTGCGGCATTGTTGAGAAGAATGTCGATTCCACCAAAGTGGTCGACTGCGTCAGCAACAATCTTTTGGACAACAGCTGGTTGGGTGATATCGGCAACTAAACCGAGGGCCTTACCTGCATGTTCCTGATTAATTTCAGCGACAATTGCAGAGACGTCTGCTGCATTAAGGTCCACGATTACAACTGATGCATTAGCTTCAGCGAGTCCGCGACAGAAATGTTTCCCAAGAAAGCCCGAGCCGCCGGTTACGACAGCTACTTTGCCAGCTAGATCGAAAAGACCCGTGTAAGAGATCACTGGATGAGCCCGTATTTACGCATGAGAAGGTCGTTCATTACGAACTCTATCTCAGTATCAATATCGATTGAGCGTTCGAAGGGCATCTCAAACAAAATCGTGTCATCCTGAAATCTTGCATCACTTGAAAAAAGTGCATCACGACGCCAGATATGGATCGATGCATTCATATCAAAGCAGATTGGTGAGTCCTGTCGACGAATCAGTGGCGGATTCGTCAACTTTGAAATTCGAACAAACCCCTGTTCGTTGAGTTCGACAATGTTGAAGTAAGGAAGTTTTCGAGAGCGAGTTCCACTTATCAAGGTTGATACACCCGCCGTTTGAATTTTCTCGAATGCTGCAACGATGTCACTTGGAAGTCGAAATGGTGCCGTGCAGTCCAAATCTGCGACGTAGTCAAACTTGTCGGTGGTTACCTCAACTTCTGCGACACAGTGACGTATTGCGGGCACTTTAGAGGCTGTGTCAGTGGCCATTTCGGGGGGTCGTTGGACGAGGTGTTTGACTCCAAAGGCCTTGGCAACGGAAAGTATCTCCCCGGAGTCGCTACTCACTGCCAGCGAATCAAAAACACCACATTTGTCGGCTTGGCGAATGGTATGAACAATCATTGGAACACCACCGAGTAGCCGCAAATTTTTTCCCGGCACCCCCTTGGATCCCTCCCGAGCACAGATGACTGCAAGACGTTTCATCGTGAAACCCAAACCTTCTGATCGCTACTTTGCTCGAGCATTTCAATTGTACGAACGACCTCGGCACCTTCTGTAGCCGAACATGCAACTACTGGCTGATTGAAGAGAAGGTCAGTGTGCAGTCTTTCAAACGTGGCATCACGATTGATAGGAAGCGATTCAATTTCGTTATCAATAGTAAGCAGGCCAGTGAGTAAATCACAGTGAATACTTTTGCTCGCAGTAATGAAAAGTATTTCTCGTCGGCGGGTTCTGTCCAGGTAGCTGAGCGTCATAGTCGTGACACAGCCGTTGTTGTGGCGAAAGACGGAGCGGACGGAATCTTCAGTATCAATGTCCAATAGGCCAGACCGCGAAACTACGGCGATAGCACTTGTCGGGGCTCCCAAAAAGTAGTGGATTAGGTCAATCTCGTGGCTCAAATCACGCAAAACACCACCACCCATTTCACGTCGTGCTGAACTCGTTGTTCGATAATCACGACCCGGTCGCCATTCGGGCAAGTATTCCCCGTTGTACACGGTTGCCGAGATGATGGTTTCGACAGCTAGCACCTCACGAAGTCGCTGAATCACATCAAGAAATCGAAGGTTGTAGCCGACTGCAATACGACATCGGAGATTCGTTGGTAACGGTTGAGAAAACTGGAAGAGTGGTTTTTCGATGAGACAGGTTCCAGAGAATCCAGTTTGGGCTATCGCCGTGAGATCCTTGTGGTGACGGCTCGTTGGGGATGCAATCACAATGTGTTCAGGTTTCCATGAATCAACCGCATCAGTAATTGACAGAAAGCTGGCGTGATTGATTGCCTGCTGTGAGGATACAACTGCAGGTTGAAATCCAAGCGAGTGAAGAATTCGAGTATGACGTTGCCCTATTGATCCATAACCAATGATCAAAGCCTTCATCAGACGAGGTCAGAGAACACGTCTGAGTTTTTTGCGAATTGAGATCTCGGATTCAAAGACATGTTTCAGACCGTCACCGAGAGCTACTTCGACATTTCGAATATCCCGAACGAGTCGCTCAAGGCCGCCCGGCTCGACACTGGCGGCGTGATCGGTTCCCCACATGGCACGGTCGAGCGTGATGTGTCGTTCGATAAACGCAGCACCGAGGGCGACCGTGGCGACCGTGGTCTGGAGGCCGGTCTCATGGCCGGAGTAGCCGACCGGCACTCCGTAGCGCTGCCGTAGCGAGGTGATTGCCCGCAAATTGAGCTCTTCTGGCTTGCACGGATAGGTGGAGGTTGCTTGACCGAGGATCAACTTGGTGCGGTCGAGCAAGGAGACGGCATGATCAATTTCTTTGAGAGTTGACATACCTGTCGACATAATCACAGGTTTGCCCGTGTGGCGAATTGCAATTAAAAGTTCATCGTCGGTGAGGCAGGCTGATGCGACTTTGAAGACGGGGGTGTTGAAATCCTGAAGGAATGTCACCGAAGGAATGTCCCAAGGGGAGGCAAACCACATGACGTTCAGCGAACGGCAGTAGGTGTCAATTTCCGAGAACTCTGCTCTGCCAAACTCGATGCGCTCTTTGTATTCGAGATAGGTCATCGTGCCCCACGGTGTTTCACGTATCGTGCTGGCTTGATCGGGTGGCACACAAATTACTGGGGTTCGTTTTTGAAATTTGACGGCATTGCAGCCTGCTTGTGCGGCAACATCTATGAGTTGTTTTGCCAGGTTGAGATCACCGTTGTGGTTAATTCCGATTTCAGCAATGATAAAAACGGGATGACCCAGCCCAATGTCGTGGTCATTGATGCTGACGGTATCGATGGGTGTCATATTTGTAAAACCCGCCACAGCGCCAAGATTACTTCGCAGCCCGTGAGTGCACTGCCTTTGTCAAAGCGTCGGCAACTTCACGAATTGCACCGCGACCACCTGGTTTTGCGGTCACGATGTGAGCAGCAGCAAGTGCCGATTGGTGTGCATCGGCAGGCGCAATGGCCACTCCGACGTAATTCATGCAAGCAAGATCGTTGATGTCGTTACCCATATAGGCCGTGGTCTCGGGAGTGGCACCGACGCGCGTCATCCACGCCTGCAAGACGGGCAGTTTGTCATCACAGCCGTGTACGACCTCAAGTGACAGCTTTCCCGCTCGTGCCGCGACCACCCGGTTCTTCTCCTTGGAAATGATGATCATATGGATACCAGCCTCACGCAGAAGCCCGATACCCATGCCGTCGGAGCGACTGCACGTCACTGACTCTTCACCAGTCTCTGACACGATCACCCGATCGTCGGTGAAGACGCCGTCAAAGTCGAAAGCAATCGCCTTGATGTTCGTGAGTGTTGGCGACGTCATGGTGTCAGTTCGCTGCGCTGCTGGTGGCATTCAAAACGGCAACGAGCAATAGCGAGAGCCCGATACCAAGTGTGGCGCCAACGATCGCGGCCAAGACCCCAAGTGAACCGAGTCGGCCGACAACTGTCGGCGACCGTTGAGAGAACCACTGAGCCATACCGCTGGAGGGTGCGGGCAGCGATTGGCTGTCGGTGCGAGAAGTGAACCGACCACCTCGGTGCCCGTCGGCGCTGCGCATCCGCCCCACAACAAGGAGCGCCACCATGGTGACCACGCCAACGATGGCGATTCTGGTCGTAACCTCAGTGAGAGTCATGGACGCCACAACCAACGATGAACTCATCACGGCAACTTCCAGCGTACCTCTGCCGCCACCCCCACCGCCCGTTTCGGCAAATGCGGCACGGCGAGTCTGGTGGGCGCTTCCTATTCTCACCGTCGCATGGTTGCTCATGGTGGTGTTCGTGGCCGCTTCGCTGACCCGTGTACGTCTGTGGGAGTTGGCACCAGGTTCGGCACAGTCGGTTGCTCCGCGTATGTCGTTTGGCGAAGATGCATTGGCATTCGCCACGCGCTATGCATCGGATGGAGAAGTCATGTTCGTAACCGCACTCGGCAGCCGTCTTTCCCTGCTTGACCTGACGGCTGCCTGGCTTGATGACGACGTGCAAATTCTCAACTACGAAGAACGATTCGGTACGCAGACGCCGACCCAGCAGCGTGAAGTGGGCAGCCGTGCGATGGTGACATCAAAACAGATCGCCGAGTTCGTAGCGCTCACGCGGCTTGGTATCGAATCAGAGTTCGTCTATGGCGACGTCGTCGTCGAGGAAGTGGTGTGTGAGGATCTGCCTGACCCCCAGAGTGCGTGCAAGTTGCTGATGTCTGGTGACACTTTGGTGAGCTTTGATGGCGTCCCAATACCAACGCTGCCTTCGTTGATCGAGGCCGTAACGGGCCGCCGAGCCGGTGAGGTCGTGGCTATCGGGGTGCGCCGCGCAGGCACTGACGATGTGGTCATCATCAATGTGAAACTCATGGAATCACCGGACGGGGACGGGCGAACGATTGTCGGCCTGATGCCACGCGATACGCGAACCGTCAAGACACCATTCGAAGTAGGTATCGACACCGACTCGATTGGCGGTCCATCTGCTGGTTTGGCGTTCACGCTCGCCCTCATCGACGAACTTTCGCAGGGTTCGCTCACCGGAAAGATAAAAGTTGCCGCAACCGGAACGATTGATGGCAATGAAAGTGTCGGGGCGGTTGGTGCAATACCGCAAAAGGCGATCGCTGCACGCAATGGCGGTGCGAAGTTGTTCCTCATTCCCGCGAGTCAATCAGCCGAGGACATCGCGCAGGCTCGCCGTGTCGGTGGCTCACAAATGCGGGTAGAGACAGTCGCCACGCTGCAGGATGCGTTGGACATCCTGCGTGGCATTGGTGGCGACCTGCTACCTGATGCCACGAACAGCGATTAGTTCAGGCGTACTCTCTAAGGGCATGGCCCTCGACTTCCAGCGACCAGACCCGTCGTCGCCCGCTGCCGTCGCCTCAGCCCAGTTCACGCTCACCCGTCGTGGTTTCCGCGAGGAAGAAGTCCGTGATTTTCTGCGGCAAGTCTCGGTTGAACTGGCACGTCTGTTGGAGCGTGAACGGTTCTTGGAAAGTGAACTGAAGGCGTTGCAAGCACGTGGGCCACTGGACGTTGGTGTCATCGATGAAGCGGTGGTGACCGAACTACTCGGGGCTGAAGCTGCACGAGTGTTGAGTGCTGCCCGCGAGGCAGCCCAGGCGATGCGCGATCGTGCCGCTGTATCAGTCGAACAAATCGTTCGTGACGCCAGCCGTGAAGCAACGCGTCTGCTCGAAGAGTCGAATGTGGAAGCGTCGCGTCGGCGTTCGGATGTGTCGGGTGAAGCCGAGCAGGAGATTGAACTTGCCAAACAGCAGGGCCGTGAGATGATTGCCGAAGTTCGGGCATATCGCGAACGGGTGCTCACTGATGTTGCCAAGCGAACCGAAGAGGCGCGCCGCGAACTGGAGCGCCTCGTGCACGAACGTGAGCGACTACTCGGTGCCTTCGAGCGTGCGCGGCATGCCGCCACCGACGTTGTGGGGGACCTCAACGAGTTTGATGAAGCCCTCCGGGGTACGGGCGTGACGCCACCGTTGGTGCCACCCGACGCACCGCCGCCACCCCGGCCAACGCGCCCAAGTGACGTACCAATTTTTGATGCCAAAAAATACCAGCACGAATTAGGTGAAGCCCATCGCTCGGCCACTGACGATGCGGCAAGCGTCGACGCCGTTCAGCCAGCGCCAGATGACCAAGCCTCTGACCCGCAGGAGCACGATGTGCAACCAACGGCTATCGAAACGACCACAGAAGTAGAAGTAGAAACAGAAACCACAAACAAAGAAAGTGGTGAACCCGCTGATGCTCAAGCGCAGCGTCCGGAGGGACTAAAAGTTGCTGATATTGGGCAGATGGCAGAGGTGGTAAATCTGTCTGATCGCCGCCGCAAGAAAGAATTGACCAATGGCCCGCACATAAGTGCAGAGATCAGTGCCCCCGATCATCCGGTTTTCGAACGGGTTGAAGGCACCTTTGAGACCGAATCATCAGCCGCCAGCGACACGGTCAGCGGTGACACGGTCTCAACGACGAACCGTGTCGACGAAATATTCGCCCGTCTGCGGGCGGCAAGCACGACGCACGTCGCGGATGCAGCAAAGAGAGATTTGGCTGTGCCTAGTCAGCCAAACACTGTTGATGAGTCGGTGCTACGTCGTCGTACCGAAGTTCTCACACCAGCACTTGATGCGTTGATGCGGGCGATGAAGCGTCATCTGGTTGACGACGAGAACACCGTGCTCACCCATGTGGGTGGCAAGCGAACCAGCCTGACTCTTGCAGCGATGTTGCCGACCGCAGTTGAGCAGGCCACGCAGTACACCAACACGATTCGCGAATTGGCGACGAGTATTGCGGTTGATGCCGCACGTTCGCACACTGATGCCCGGCGATCCGATATGCGTTCGGCGATCACGAAAGGTGCAGTACTGGAGAAAATCAGCGAGATGTTGGCGAGCGATCTAATTCAGCCGCTCCACGAGCGTGTCAATGCCGCGATTACTGCTGCCAGCGGTGATCGTGACGCCTTGCTCGTGGCGCTCCGTGCGGTCTTCCATGAATGGAAGTCGCAGCACCTCGCACCAGTCGTCAGCGATATCGCGTACTTCACCTACGCGCGTGGGCTGTTTCTTGGGTGTGACGCAAACACCACCATGTGCTGGGCTGTCGACCCAGACGGCCCGCCGTGTGCTGACGCCGAAGACAACTCGTTGGCAGGTGGCGTGCGTCGTGGTGATGCATTCCCGACCGGTCACGCCCATCCGCTGGCGCATGCCGGATGTCGCTGCCTTGTCATTCCGCTAAACAAGTAGCCTTCGGCGTCATGCGCATCCCCGATGATCTGCCGCGTCGTCCGTCGTTCTCCGTCGGTGGTTTCGGGCTACGCCGGCCACGGCGCAGCCGTGTCATTTTCTTGGTGGTCGCAATCGCAATCGTTGCATTGTTCGTGTCGTCGCGCAGTATCGCTGCGTTCTACATCGATGTGCTTTGGCACCAGTCACTCGGTCGCACAGATGTGTTCTGGGGGATTCTGCTCACACGCCTCGGGCTCGGCACCGTATTCGTACTGATTTTTGCGTTCGCGTTGATCCTCAACATGTGGGTTGCCGATCGGCTGCGCCCCGACGTGGTGCCGACCACGCCACAGGAGCGTGCGCTGGCTGGCTTTCGACAACTCACCGCCGGCCGGGCTTGGACTTTTCGAATCATCGTCGGTGCACTACTTGGCTTCTTGGTGGGGTCACCAGCCGCCGGTCAGTGGCAGGACTGGACTTTGTTTCGCAATTCCACCAATTTCGACACCAAGGATCCGCTCTTCAACCAAGACCCAGCGTTCTATATCATGCGCCTACCGTTCATCGAATTCGTCATCGATTGGACATTCGCCGCATTCATACTCATCACACTGGTAACAGCGGGAGTTCACGCCCTCAATGGTGGGATTCGACTGCAGATTCAGGGCCGCAAGGTCACACCACTGGCGAAAGTACATCTCAGCGTGCTCTTTGCGCTGCTGTCGATAGTGCGGGCAGTCGACTATTGGTTCTCGCGATACAACCTCACCCGTTCAACACGCGGCGTTGTGCAGGGGGCCACCTACACCGATGTCAATGCGCAGCTGCCTGCTACGCAACTCATGATCTTGGTTTCGTTGGCCGTAGCCGTGTTGTTCCTTGCCAACTTTCGCCAACGTGGTTGGCGTCTGCCAGTGCTGGCCACCGTGTTGTGGATCGTGATAGCAGTGACGGCTGGCGGCGTGTACCCAGCGGTAGTGCAGCGGTTCATCGTGCAACCAAATGTGAGTACCAAAGAATTGCTGTTCATTGACCGTAATATCGCGGCGACGAAGTTGGCAATCGGGCTCGGCGACGTGTCGCGTAGTGAGTTGAAACTGCAACCACTTACTGCCGAGAAATTGAACGAGAATGCCAGCCCGCTGCGCAACGTGCGTCAACTTGACCCGGTTCAAATGCGGGACCGCTTCATTCTTGATGAAGGTCGTACATCGTTCTATGCCGTGCGCGATTTGGACGTTGACCGCTACGAAATTGACGGAAGTGTGCAACAGGTGATGGTGGCTGCGCGTGAACTCAATTCTGAGGGCATTCCGAACCGCACCTGGGTGTCGAGGCATTTGCTGTACACCCACGGCTGTGGTTTGATTGCGGCCCCCGCCAGCCGCACGACGACTGACGGCAGGCCGGTGTACGTGGGTCTTGGTGTGACGCGTCCAGAGTTGTACTTCGGCGAAGGTATTGATTCGTATGCAGTCGTGGACACCGATCAGGTGGAACAACCATGTGTCGGCGAGCCGACAAAGCAGACCACGCCGGGTGGCGTGCAGCTGTCGTCGACGCTGCGTCGTCTTGCATATGCCGTTCAGTACGGCGAGTACAACTTGTTCGGCTCCGGTCTCATCAACTCCCAGTCGCACATCGTGCACGACCGTAACGTCACCGAGCGGGTCAGTCGTCTTGCACCATTCCTGCGTTACGACGCAGACCCATATCCGGTGGTGGTGGATGGCGTCGTGCTGTGGGTATTGGATGCCTATACGATCAGTGACCGTTACCCGTATGCACAACAGGCGAATATCGATCAGTTGTCGCCAGGTGGTGGGTTGAATACGTCGTTCAATTATGCGCGTAACAGTGTGAAGGCCGTTGTCAATGCCTTTACGGGGGATGTCACGTTCTACGTAGTGGATGCCCAAGACCCAATCACAGCGTCATGGTCGAAGGCATTCCCCGATCTTTTTACGGACGTGAGTGAAGCACCAGCTGAACTCGTCAGCCACTTCCGATATCCCGAGGATTTGTTCCGTGTGCAAACCAATGTGTACGGGCGGTACCAATTCAATGATGCAACACTGTTCTTCAACCGTGATGCCGCCTGGAGCGTTGCTCAGGCACCCACCATCGAGCCTGAGGCGATTTCTGGCGTCGTAGGCAACGGGGGTCCTCTCGAGGTAGACGGCATCGATGTGCGTGACGCCAGCGTGTTGCGCTTCGAGCCGTATTACACGATGTTCCACGGCGGTGATGGTCTCGGCACGCCGACGTTCTCGATGTTGCGGCCATTCGTTCCCTTCTCTGCCGACAATGCGCGCAAAGAGTTGCGCGCATTGATGGTGGTCTCCAGCGATCCGAAGTCATACGGAAAAATCCAGGTAATCGAGCTACCAGAGCCCCTACCCGAGGGCCCGGCGACGGTAGCCGCCGAGTTTGGTAGCGACCCGGTGATTGCCCAGCAGATCACCCTGCTTGACCAACGTGGTTCTCGAGTCATTTTTGGTGACCTGCAAGTCGTGCCAGTGCAACGTGGTCTCATGTACGTACGCCCACTGTTCGTGAAACCCGATGATCCATCGGCCAGGCAAATCTTCGTGCGAAAATTCCTGGTGTCGTACAACAACCGTGTGGTGATGAGCGACAACCTGACCGAAGCCGTCGGGCGGCTTTTCCCCGGCTTTACAACCAATCTTGGCGAGCGCATCAACGACGGATCAGTCAAACCAATTGACCCGACGCCCGGTGCCTCAGGCAGCGCCGTGACGACCACGACACTGCCAGCGCAAGATACGTCGTCGCTGACTGCCGTGGAGTTGTTGGCCCGAGCAGACGCCCTCTTTGACGAAGCGAATCGTGCGTTGTCACAAAACCCACCAGACTTTGCCACGTATCAAGCCCGTCTGGCACAGGCGCGTGAACTACTCCGTCAAGCAATTGCCTTGGTCAGTGGTTGATCGCCGCTAATTACGGGTCTTGCGCAACAATTCGGCGAGTTCAGCCAAATCTTGGCGGAGCGTTATCGCATATCGTGCCTGTTCGCTAGCAATTCTCACCTGATTGGCGCGCAGTTGGGTGACTGTTTCGGCACTTGCCGCATCGGCCGTTTGGGTGAGGCGGTCAAGTTCGGTGTCTATTTCATGGAGTTGATTGGTGAGTGCCGTGGTTATTTGGGTGACCCGAACGTCGGCGTTGATGAGGCGTTCCTCGAGCACATTCAATTGACTGCGCATCAAGCTGATGTCGGCACCGCGCTGTTCGACCTCACCGCGTAGCGAATTGAGCTCACCTTGCACGCTGCGGAGCGTGGCGTCCAACGTCTTCCACTTACGGCCAAACATCAGCGACTCACCCTGACATTGAACGCATGCCCACGAAGGGAGCACGCCGTATGACGGTAGAGTGAAAATATCCGACGCGGGGTAGAGCAGTCCGGTAGCTCGTCAGGCTCATAACCTGAAGGTCGCAGGTTCAAATCCTGCCCCCGCCACCATTTGTCATTTTGCAACCTGACGATCCTGCGGCAACATGCGGCGTCGATGCCAACGAACTCGAAACGGTGTCACCGCTAGTCGCGAGGTAAGACCAATGAGGGCGGTAAAGATGAGTGCCCGCACGAAGACAGAAAGTGAACCGAGTGCAGGGCCGAGCAGGATGGTGAAGCCGAGTGCAAGTGGATACACCCAAGCGACTTCTGATAGGAACCCACCGAGCTTGGTGCGGTGCGGCACATTCTGGGTCTGAGCGGTAAAAAATTCATCACTGCCCGCAGTAACCGTGACACGCTCGGCACTGATCAAGTCGTCTGACTTGGCGAGCACGGTATTGCGCTCTGCCGAACGCTCCCATTGGCGCAAATGAATCGCATCAACGAAGCGAAAGACGATGTGGTATTCATCGGATTCGTTACCAGGGTGAAGCATCGTTGCGCCGAGGCAACCAGGGAAGATTCGTACCGTGGAGATCATTTCTTCTGACCACGATGTGAACTGAGCAGAACACCCGGGTTTCACCGTGCGGGCGATGGTAACGGTCACCGAACCGGGGGCAATTCGGGGCAATTTCTCGGTGTTGAAGGACCCAGTGAGTTCAGCCACGTGTTCACAGTAGTTCTCCACGGTGACACGACTGCGTTACACCAACACAAACGGAATCATGGTGCATTCTGCACCTCGTAGAATGAGAACATTCAAACGGTACGGCAAACTTCATGAGCGCATCCATCCTTGATACGGGTGTCAAAGTCGTGCGTAACGTCGGTGGCTTCACCGTCGGTCGTGGCTCGCTGAGCCATCTCCCGCAATTTGTTGATGCTCGGCGCCGTGCGGTAGCGCCCGACGCACAAGTGGTGTACCTCGTGGATACGTTCTTCACGTCGCAGCCCGATCTACTGGCCCGTTTAGGTTCGCGTGCAGGTGACGTCGTGCAGTTTGTCGACGTCACCGATGAGCCGACCACCGACGGCATTGATGCGATTACAAACGAGATTCGTCACCAGATCAGGGGCTTGCCGGCCACCATCGTCGGGTTTGGTGGTGGCATCACGATGGATACGGCAAAAGCCGTTGCCAACCTCCTCACCAACGGGGGAGGTGCCGCCGACTATCAGGGCTGGGACTTGCTGCAGGTTCCTGCGGTGCACAAAATCGCAGTGCCGACGATTTCAGGCACGGGCTCGGAAGCAACCCGCACCTGCGTGATGACCAATACGAAGTCAGGGTTGAAGCTCGGGATGAATAGTGATTTCACGGTATTTGATCAGATGGTGCTCGATCCCGATCTCACCGCAACGGTGCCACGTAATCAATATTTTTACACGGGCATGGATGCCTACATCCACTGTGTCGAGGCATTGGCCGGGTCGTATCGCAACGCAGTTGGAGATGCTTACTCGCGTGAGACGGTGAACTTGTGTCGTCAGGTATTTTTCGCCGACGACATGATGAGTGTCGAGGCGCGTGAACAATTGATGGTGGCGTCGTATCTCGGGGGATGCGCAATCGCTACGAGTTACGTCGGGGTAGTACACCCGTTTTCTGCCGGTCTCAGTGTGGTACTGGGGTTGCACCACTGCGTTGCCAACTGCATTGCATTGAATGCACTTGCCGATTTTTACCCGGCGGAACACGCCGAGTTCCGCACGATGCTGAGCAAGCAGAAGGTGTCACTGCCCACGGGTGTGTGTGCAGACCTGACTGCTGAGCAGTATCAACGCCTGGTCGCGGCGACGGTGGTGCATGCAAAACCATTGACCAATGCGTTGGGTGAGAACTTTCGGGCGGTGCTGACCGATGATCGCATCATCGACATTTTTCGGAGGATGTAAGCGTGCCCGGCTTTGAAGTAATCGGCGCCGAAGAGCAGGCGGAAATCAATGACGTATTCGCGCGGGGCGGGGTGCTGTTCCGACAGGGGTTCGACGCCTTGCGCAACAACTGCTACAAGGTGCGTGATTTCGAAGCTGCTTTTGCGTCGTACATGGGGGTGCCGCACGCACTGGCAGTCACCTCGGGTACGGCTGCGTTGCGGGTGGCGCTGGCAATATTGGATTTACAACCAGACGACGAAGTCATCACCCAAAGTTTCACGTTCGTCGCCACCACCGAGGCAATCATTGAAGCGCGCGCCGTACCGGTGTGCTGCGAGGTGGACGGCACACTCAACATGGACCCAGTCGATCTTGAGCGTCGCATTACTCCAAAAACTCGTGCGATTATCCCAGTGCACATGCTCGGCACACCGGCACGGTTGCGCGAGATCTCTGCAATCTGTGAACGTCGCAATATCGTTTTGATCGAGGATGCTGCATGGGGATGTGGCGGGTCATTGGATGGGCGGGCACTCGGCACATGGGGTCGCATGGGTACGTTCAGTTTTGATTTTGCCAAAACCATGACCACAGGCGAAGGCGGGATGATCACCTTCCATGATCGTGCCGACTACGAACGTGCTGCAGCATGGCACGATCACGGTCATGAAAACAATCCGGCGGTGCCCCGGTGGGAAGATACGCGTTCTGGAAGTGGTTTCAATTACCGCATGACCGAACTACAGGGTGCAGTCGGGTTGGCCCAGTTGCGAAAACTCAACGATGTTGTGCGACATCAGAAAAAAAATCGGGATGCAATGTGGCGGGCCATCAGCGATCTGCCAGGCATCGTGGCCCGTGATGTACCAGCGGGCTCAGTCGAAACAGCCGACGCTTTGGTGTTTGAAACACCATCAGCGAGTGTGGCGCGTGAAATCCGCTCACGTCTCGTTACTGCTGGTCTAGCAACCAAAATCCTGCCGGAAGCGGTGACGTGGCATTTTGCCGGCACATGGTCGCATATGCCCGAACTGGTTGCGCGGCATGGCGACCTGAGCAATGCGTTTCCTGCGACTGCTGCCCGGCTGGCCCGCTGTGTGTCGTTGCCAGTGACAGTCAACATGGATGAGGCCGTGCCAGCGCGTGTACGTGCCGCGATCTCATCAGTTCTGGTGTAGGTGAAGTCGTAGCGTGAAAGCCATGCCATCCAGCACATTGGTGTCGGTGATCGTTGCGGCCCACAACGAAGAGCGCTATGTCGGACGCTGTTTACGATCGCTGCTGGCCCAGCGCTTTGCGCGCGACAAGTACGACGTAATCGTGATCGATGACGGCAGTACCGATCGCACAGCGGCGATTCTTGCAACATTCGGTGACGACATCACCGTAATTCAGAATGGCGTCAACATGGGGCTGCCAGCGAGTTTGAACCGGGCGATCACGTCAACGCGCTCAAAATTCATCGTGCGGGTGGATGCCGACGACTACGTCAACGGCTCGTTCCTTGATGTGTTGTACATGTTCTTGGCCGAAAACCCACAATTTGACGCTGCAGCCTGCGACTATTTGTTGGTCGACGATCGCGAAGAGGTGCTGACCCGCAGTGACGCAATGAAAGAACCGATCGCCTGTGGCATCATGTTTCGCACCGAACAGTTGATCGACATCGGGCTGTATGACGAAACATTCCTGCGTCATGAAGACCGTGATCTGCGACTTCGGTTTCTTGACCGTTATTCCATCCATCACATCCCCCTTCCGATGTACCGCTATCGCCGTCATGATGCGAACATCACCAACGACTCCGCCGAGATGGCCCGTCATGAGCAGCGCTTGCGGGACAAGCACGATGGCCGTTCTTCATGAACGCCGCAAGTATCCAACTGGGAGGGGTCACGATCAATGCTGCGAGCCAGCCGTATGTGATCGCCGAAATTGGTGTCAACCACGAAGGGTCACTCGAATTGGCAAAGCGGCTCATTGAGCTTGCCAAAGAGGGTGGGGCCGATGCTGCGAAATTTCAGACGTACAAGGCAGAGACACTCGCTTCACGCCACTCACCTGCCTATTGGGACACCACCAAAGAAGCCACGCTGAGTCAATACGAACTTTTCAAAAAATACGATGCTTTTGGCCCACTGGAATATCAAGAACTGGCACAGCATTGTGCCCGTGTGGGAATCGAGTTCATTTCAACCCCGTTTGATGACGACGCAGTGGACATGTTGGCGCCGCTGGTGGCGTTCTTCAAGGTGGCGTCAGCTGACATCACCAACACTCCACTCCTGCGGCGCGTAGCACGAACCAAGAAACCAATCATCTTGTCGGTTGGCGCATCGACCATCGAAGAAATCGATGGTGCGCTCACCACACTGCGCGCCGTCGGTGCGACACAGATTGCACTGCTGCACTGCATCCTGAATTATCCGACTGCCGACGCCAACGCAAATCTGCGTATGCTCGGCGATCTTGCTACGCGGTATCCCGAGTGCGTGTTGGGTTATTCAGACCACACCACTCCGAAGCCAGGGCTCCCGTCGTTGATTGCCGCATGGTTGCTCGGCGCGGTCATTTTGGAAAAGCATTTCACACACGACACATCATTGCCCGGCAATGACCACTATCACGCAATGACGGCCGATGACGTGAAGAGCTTCCGCACGGAGGTGGCCCGTATCGCCCCGCTGCTCGGTGGGCGAGCCAAGCAGCCACTACCGAGTGAAGAAATCGCGCGACTCAATGCCCGACGCAGCATCGTTGTTGCCCGAGATCTTGCCGCTGGCCATCGCATCAGTGAGAGTGACATCACCTACAAGCGTCCAGGCACGGGCATCAGCCCGCTGTCGTGGGACGACGTGATTGGAAGAAAAACCTGCCGGGCGCTCACCGCCGATGACGTGCTGCAATGGACAGACCTCGCTGACGCATGACGCGCACAGTTGCAGTCATCCAGGCACGACTTGGCTCACGCCGCTTTCCCGACAAGATGCTT
Source organism: Bifidobacterium breve (assembly GCA_945862045.1). Taxonomy (GTDB): domain Bacteria; phylum Actinomycetota; class Acidimicrobiia; order Acidimicrobiales; family Ilumatobacteraceae; genus F1-60-MAGs027. Next base: position 22,360 of record CAMAWR010000005.1, on the reverse strand, counting down.
GCCGAGTTGGGAGGGCAGGCACTTCTGGAGTGGGTGGTTTTGCGTGTGCGCCAAAGTCGGTCAATTGACCGGGTGGTGGTGGCCACCACACTCGAAACCCTCGACGACCGAATCGTCGCCGAGTGCAGACGCTTGGGCGTGGATGTCGCACGCGGCTCGACCAATGACGTGCTGAGTCGATTTATCGAGGCGCTGCAAGGTGACGACGCCGACACCGTGGTGCGTATTTGTGCCGACAATCCATTCGTTGATGCTGGCTGTATCGAGACCGTGCTTCGTGAGCACGCTTCAGCCCGTGCGGACTACTCGTTCAATCATCGGCCATCAGGTGCCTGCGACTACGCCGATGGTTTCGGTGTCGAGGTGGTGTCACGCCCATTTCTTGACGAGCTGAACACACGAGATCTGTCGGCATCACATCGTGAGCACGTAACCCTGGCGATCGCAGACGGCACGGTTCTGGCCCGCGTACATGCCTGTATTGCACCAACGCTTCTGGCGCGACCCGAATTGCGATTCGACGTCGATGAGCCTGCCGATTTCCATCGTCTGCAGACACTGGTGAGCTTGGCGGGTTTGCATGTTGGGTCTGCTGCCGCCGAAGTGGTGGCGGCCAATGACCGACACGGGGCAGCCTTTTGATGCCCCTGCAATACCAGCCTGTCGAACTCGCCACGGCAATCAAACAGTCACGGGAATTGCTGCCCCACGCTGTCGACGCACTGTGCCAACTCATTACTGAGGTGACCGACATTGCACCACGACGTGACCAAGTGGAATACATATCGCAGTTTTGGTTGATGCAGTTATGCGACCGAGTGGTCTTTCAGCAATCGCATACCAGCGTAGAAATGTGGAAGCCGGGGACGTCGACCAAAGACGAGGTGTCGTCTCAGCGTTCACGAATTCTCGAGACGATCAGTTCACAGGGCGCATCAGTCATGGTCGTTGACCCCTACTTGAAAATATCTTTCGTTGAAGAGTTGCAGGCGGTCATGCGCTCACGGCAACAGTTGCGCTGGAGCCAGAGCAGCCTCCGTGGGTATGTCGTAGATACGACCATCAAGCGAGCGCGACTCGTATCTAACGAACCAACCCATCCCACTGCTGGCCCGGTACGTGTGCTGCAGCAAGCTATTGCAATGAATGCGCCCGTTGATCTGGTCGAGCAGTTTCATTCACGAAGTGCCTGGGCCACAACGATTGTCAACCCATCAGTACGAGTGATGTACACAGCCAATGCACATCAGTCGTCAGCATCATTTCGCTACCTGGCGTATGCGCAACGCCAGGTAGGCACCAAGATTGCAATTCACCAGCACGGTGGTGGCTATGGCGTCGACCAGCAACACGTCGGTGAAGATCACGACATCGCAATCAGCGATGTGTTTTACACGTTCGGTTGGCAGCGACCAGACCTCGGCGCCCGGGTACGACCGCTACCGACAGCGATGCCACAGCGAGCTAAAAAATCAACCCCACAGGGTTACCTGCTGATGAGCTTGCCGGTCACGGAACATGTGTATCGCCTGCAATCATTCCTGATGCCTGCCCACATCAATCGTGCCGTTGAGGAGACCGTGTCGTTCGCGAACGAACTTCGTGCAGGCACTGCATTATGTGTGCGGTCGTCAGAGCCAGACGTATTTCCGATGGCTCGTCTGGCAGGTACTCCGGCGAATCTTTCGCATGACCCTGGCAGTGCTCAAGGTTCGGTCGCAGCCTCACGCGCCACATTGACGATTCACAACTATCTCGGCACATCGTGGCTGGAGACTCTGGCGATGAACATTCCAACGGTGTGTTTCTATGACCCACAGCTATATCGACCTCGCACAGTGGTCGAGCCATTTTTTGAATCTTTGCAGCGGGTGGGGATTCTGCACTATTCGGGCAAAGAAGCGGCGAAGTTCGTCAATTCACTGAACGGCGATCCGTCGTCATGGTGGAAGTCGGCAGAAGTGCAAGAGGCACGGGAAGCGTTCGTCGCGCGCTACGCCAACTTCAGTGCCAACTGGGTCGAGGCGTGGCAGACAGAATTCGAGTCGCTGCTCGCCAGATGAGCTTTATGGGTTCGGGGCGAGTTGACCGCGCCGATAGTGATACCGACACAACAACTCGTAGCGCACGACGTCACCAAAGAGGGGCTCCTTGCGGGTGGTCGTTGTGTCTCCGACGACCACGGTTTCACCCTCGAATACCACTTGGTTGTTGACTAGGCGGGCGTTGTTGGTGGCCCGCGCCCCACACCAGCAGCGGGCCTCCACCTGCATTTCGACACGTTGATCGGCAATCTCCAACATGCGGCGCGTGCCATCAAACAACAAACCACGAAAATCGGTGATGAGACCGAATGAGTACACATCAATGCCAAGATCATCGACCAGGGTGGCAAGTTCGTCACACTGCTCAACGGTGTAGAACTGCACCTCATCACACACCAAAAAATCGAGCGGCATGTGTTCGCGAGCAAGTGCGATGAGGCTGGGGGTGATGCTGATGTCAATAGCCGGCGACGAAACACCGAGTCGGCTGGTGACCTGCGAGCCATCACGATCAAGTTTGGTGATCAACAGACCGTGTAGCCCACGCGTCGACAGATTGTGGTGAATCTGCAATGCAAGGGTGCTCTTACCCGAGCCCATCGTGCCGAAGCTGAATCGCAGGGTGGCCATCGACTGCGCTTACCTGTGAGTGAAGCTGCGCAGGGGCAGTGTTGGGCGTTGCAGCCAATTATCAGCCAGGTAGTGCGCGGCACCGTCGATGGCATGAATGGTGTAGGCGTGTCGTGGTTTGTCACTCGTGTTGGCCGCCGACAAGTGGGGAACTGCACCATGCAATAACACCAACGTGCCGCGCTTGGCTTCCAGACTCACGAGGTTGTCGAGTTCGTAGGGCTCGGGATCAAGCACGTCGGTGACCGTCGCGGTGCGGGTGTCGTTGAGTCGTGAACGAGAGCGAACTGGCAAGCGATGCCCACCGGGAACTGCCCACATGCAGCCGTTGTCGCGAGTGGCATCGTCGATGGCAAACCAGAACCCGACAGCACTCTGTGGTTCGGTCCATAAGTAGGTGTGGTCGGTATGACACGTGACTTCACCACCGATGTGTGCCTGTTTAAAAATGTACATCGACTGCAAAAGCAGTGGCTGACTCATACCTATGTCGTGTGCAACTGCGGCCAGTTCAGGTGTGCGACTGAACGCGCTGAACACCGGGTCAAGGTCGTGCATGGCGTGGCCGAGCTTGTTGAGCGACAAATGTGGCTGGGCGCGCAGACCACCGTGCTCGTCGAAGGCATCTTTTTCAAAAAAGCAACGGATTTGCTCGCCGCTCGACAAAAAGTAGTCGTCACTGGTGTGCTGCGGTTTACCATCGGCAGTGAACACGGTTGCCTGTTCAGGTGACGGCACATATTGCTCGGCCAGTTCCATCGCGCGTTGGCGTAGGGCAAGGCATCGCTCGGCATTGACGAAATCAGGGACAACAAGGAAGCCGTCGTTCACAAATGCCGCCACTTGCTGGTCGGAAAGAAAGTGGCCCATCTGCGACTCAGGCGTTCGGATTCGTAAAGTTGGATGCTTCGGGAAACGCATGTGGAATCATTTCGGTCATCGGCACCGGCTCTCCGTTGACCTCGACGAGGAGTGACGGGCCGCCATGTTCCCACAAGAGTTGTCGGCAGCGACCGCATGGCGTGACCGGCGCATCGTTGCCTAAGGTGCACACTGCAACCAGTCGTCCCCCGCCTGAGCGAATGAGCTCGCTCACCATCCCACACTCGGCACACAACGTGAGGCCGTATGACGCGTTCTCAACGTTGCAACCCGTGACGATTCGGCCATCATCAACGATCCCTGCAGCCCCCACACGAAAATGTGAATATGGAACGTAGGCGTGTTGCATTGCATCACGGGCGGCCGCGCGCAGTGAGTCCCAGTTGATGTCGACCATTGCTGGCAACGATAGTCACTTCGCGACAGGGCGCTGTTGGCCAACGTTTGAGGTGCCAGAGAGCGAAAATTCAGCGATGCCGTTCAAGTTCGTGCAGCACGATGTTGCCGCCCTTGCGCACCCACAACCCGGCACCAGCCTGGACGAAACTGCGTGATAGCCGTTCGCGATACCAGGTGGCACTGCGTAGGTGGACATTGAGGTCTGTCGCTTCGCGCTCAACCGTATGTTTCGCATCGAATGTGGTGAGCGCATCAAAATACAGACATATTCGTGTTGCGACGGCAAGATTACGTAGGGCCCGTGCAGCGGCGCGATCATCGAGGTATTGCAGCACATCGGCGCAGATGACGAGATCAAAGGGCCGCTTCGGTGCCCACTGTGCGATATTGCGACGTTCATGACCGAACGCTGCGCAAGCATGCTCGCTCACATCGGTAGAGGTAACCCGCACCCGCGGGTGAAAAGTGCGATACCAGTTACCCCAATCACCGCGTCCGGCACCTACTTCGAGCACTGACCGCACAGGTGCGGCCCACCACGCCAGCATTTCGTGCACCGCTGTGGCGAGGTGTGCCACCTCGTTGACCGTGTGCATTGGTTGCTTGCCGTAGTACCGCTCGAAATAGTTATGGTCAAACTTTTCGTTTCTCACGCCTTGTGTGTAGCAGCACCGCAAGTAGCCTTCCAACTGCAACCAACAACCTCAATGAAAGGCGTCTTTCACCATGTCAATTTTCAGCGTGAAAATCAATGGACTTACCGGCGGCAGTGACGTACTTGGTGCGGTTGCCAACAAGGTGATGTTGGTGGTGAATGTGGCATCCAAGTGCGGTCTCACGCCGCAATACACCGGCCTCGAAGCGTTGCACAACGAGTTTGCCGCCCAAGGTTTCAGTGTGATTGGGGTACCGTGCAATCAGTTTGGTGCCCAAGAACCAGGATCAGCAGAAGAAATCACCGAGTTCTGTTCAACCAACTACGGGGTGACGTTTCCACTTACCGAGAAAGTGGATGTGAACGGTTCGACCCGTCATGCGCTGTACGAAAAACTGACGCCTGTACAGGATGGCGAAGGGCACTCCGGGGACATTCGCTGGAACTTTGAGAAGTTCCTGGTGGGCAAAGATGGAACCACCGTCACTCGCTTCGGCCCGATGGTGGCACCAGATGACGTTGCGCTGCGTGCAGCAATCAAGAAAGCAATCGGCTGAGCGACTCCATGCGCATAGCCGCTTTGCAAATGGCAATGTCGCCCGATGTTGCTGCAAATATTGCTACTGCTGAGCGCCTCGTGCGTGCTGCTGCGAGAGATGGTGCCAACGTCATATTGATTCCAGAGCTGTTCGAAGGTCACTACTTTTGCAAAGACCAGCACGCCGATGAATTGCAGCGGGCACGGCCTATCGACGGGCATCCGACTGTCACCCAGTTCGCCCAGATTGCCCGCGAACTCAATGTGGTGTTGCCACTCAGCATCTTTGAACGGGCGAATAATGCGTACTTCAACACGGTGGTCATCGTGGACGCCGACGGCGCGACACTCGGCCTGTATCGCAAAAGCCATATTCCGGATGGGCCCGGTTATTCGGAGAAGTTTTATTTTTCGCCCGGCGACACCGGTTTTCGTGTGTGGCCCACCCGTTTCGGTGTGGTGGGCGTGGGCATCTGCTGGGATCAATGGTTTCCTGAATCGGCACGCAGCATGGCACTGCTCGGCGCCGACGTGATTTTGTATCCCTCTGCAATCGGTAGCGAACCACAGAACCCTTCATGGGATTCGAGTGGCCACTGGCAACGGGTGATGCAGGGTCATGCTGCAGCCAACATCGTGCCCGTCGCTGCAGCCAACCGCACGGGGCGAGAAGTTGGCCGCCCGACCGAGGTGACATTCTACGGCTCATCATTTATTACCGATGCAACTGGCGCAATAGTGGCAGAAGCAGGACGCGACGACGAGCGAGTGCTCATCGCTGATATTGATGTCGAGGCAAATCGTGCGATGCGTGCCGCATGGGGTTTGTTTCGTGACCGACGCCCTGAGTTGTACGGTGCAATCACCAGCCTTGACGGCAACACCAATCGCTAAGCAGACCTCACCATGATGCGCATGCCTGCCGAGTTTGCCCGGCACGAACGCACGGTGATGTGTTGGCCTTCGCGCCACGAGCTTTATGGCGCTCGAGTAGATGAAGCCCAGCGTGCCCATGCCGTTGTGGCCAAAACCATTTCGGGTTTCGAACCGGTGACGATGATCACCAACGAAGTTGCTGCCAGTGAGGCTGCAGCGATGTGCGGAGACACCGTTGATGTGGTGTCACTGGCCATTGACGACGCCTGGTTTCGTGACAGCGGGCCTACCTACGTGACCGATGGTGTTCATCGTGAGGGCACGTGTTGGGTGTTCAACGGTTGGGGCAACAAGTTCACGCCCTATGTCAACGATGCCAAGATTGCAAGCAACTGGCTGCAGTCACAGGGTGAACCAGCACGCCACATCGACATGGTGTTGGAAGGCGGCTCGATCAACGTCGATGGCGCAGGCACTTTGGTGACCACCGAGCAATGTTTACTGCACCACAACCGCAACCCACATTTGTCACGCGAGCAGATCGCAGCACGATTGTGTGGCGAGTTGGGCCAAGAACGCGTGGTGTGGCTGCCGTACGGTTTGGCGCTTGATGACGACACTGACGGCCATGTCGACAATGTTGCAGCTTTTTGTGCCGCGAATATGGTGGTGCTGCAGGGCTGTGACGACCCCCGCGAAGCCGACTATCAGCGCTGTGCAGCCAATCGTGCGGCCGCCGAGGCGGCAGGGTTGGAGATTCGCGAGATTCCCGTGTTGCCGTTCATGACGGTCAACGGTCAACGACTCGTTGTGCCGTATCTGAATTTTTACGTGGTGAATGGTGGTGTGATCGTGCCGGTATGCGGTCATGCCGCTGACGATGACATGATGGCGCTGATTGCCGAGTGGTTTCCGAATCGCCAGATCGTCGGGCTGCAGGTCGGTGAAATCTTGGCGGTCGGTGGCGGTGGCCTACATTGCATCACTCAGCAAATACCCGCAATATAAAGCCTGCCGTATAACTATTGAAAAAGACGGGCAATCACTCGAGTGGCTATGTAGTCACCAATTGCCAGGGATGCCGTTGCTGCCGGCGACGGAGCATTGCAGACGTGCAGCACTCGACCCGACTCACGCAGAGCAAAGTCGTCCAACAAGTTTCCTTTTCTATCGCAGGCTTGTGCGCGCACGCCTGCAGGTGCAGGCAAAAGGTCGTCAGTTGTAATTGAAGGAACTAATGATTGAAGTGCACGCACAAAGGCCTGTTTTGAGAACGAGCGTCGATATTCACCTAGACCTGTGCGCCAGTATTTCATTGCTACTCGTCGGAATCCTGGCCAAGTGAGAGTTTCGATGAGTTCACGAGGTTGCACCGTAGTTTTGCTGTAACCCTCGCGTGCGAAAGCAAGCACAGCATTTGGACCACACTCGATTGACCCGTCAATCATGCGTGTAAAGTGCACCCCAAGAAATGGGAAAAAAGGGTTCGGCACCGGGTAAATCAGGTTGCGTACCAGCGACTCAGCGGATTTACGCAAGACAAAGTATTCGCCTCGGAATGGCAGTATGCGTAAGTCAAGATCATTGATCGTGTGTCGTGCCAGCTGATCAGAATAAAGTCCACCACAAGTGACCACACATGCCGCCGTGAAAACATCAAGATGGCTAATCACAGTTACTTGTGACGCCTCATCCGCGATGCTGTTTACAGGCTGCTCAAACAGCACTTGCCCACCAAGTGACGTGACGAGGCTTTGTAGGGCATAACAGACCGTGGTGTAATCAACGATTCCAGTTTGTGGAACAAACAGCCCAGCCACACCAGCACAATAGGGTTCATGTTCTTGAATTTCCCCTGGTGTTAGCCGCTGTATTCCCTTCAATCCATTCGCCAAACCGCGAAACTCCAGATCATCAAGTTGAGTGGCTTGATCGGGAGTCGTAGCAATAACGACTTTTCCACAGATTTCGTGAGCAATGTTATTTTGCTGACAAAAGGTAAGTAGTCGTCGGTAGCCGTCCACGCAGAGGAGCGCTTTTAGCGAACCAGGCTTGTAGTACAAGCCTGAATGAATCACCCCGCTGTTGTGACCTGTTTGGTGTTGCGCAACGCTGGACTCTTTTTCGAGAATCGCAAGGCTTAAATCTGGGCGTTGCTCGAGAATGTTCAAAGCAGTTGCAAGACCGACTATTCCACCTCCGACAACGATGACGTCAAAGTGCGCCATGTTTAAACGGGGGCGTCGCACGCACGCAAGGGCAGCACGCGCGTCGGTAATGACGACCACATGTCGTCGAGCAGCGCATCACGCTGGGCAGTGTGTTGTGAACTGCTCCATAAGTTGTTGCGTTGTAGCGGGTCATTCGCCAAGTGGTACAACTCGCCTTCGGTGCCGTCGTGCACGGTGCCGGGCAACATGGCGGTGCACACCCAACCGTCACGACAAATCGTGCGGGCACCGACAATCTTGCCGAAGAGCACGCTGTCCCATTCGGTGAGCACGCGTTCGTGTCCGAGCAGGCGTGCATCGTCGTCGTTGAGCGGCAGGCGCTCTGACTCGGCGTAGTCGGGCCGCTGCATTCCGGCAATCGAAGCAAATGTTGATGCCAACGACACCAGCCCGACTGGTGCTGCGACGCGTGCGGGTGCGACGTTTGCCGACTTTGCGGGTCGCCAAATGAGCGGCAAACGCATGAGCGAATCCACGTGGTAGGGGCCTTTGAACAACAAGCCGTAATCACCCTGCAGTTCACCGTGATCGGTGGTGTACAGCACATCGAGATCGTCGCCCCAACCACGGGCAGCAATCGATGTCATCACGCGGCCGATGGCCTCGTCAATCAATTCGTTTTCGATGTGGGCCATGGCGTTCACTTCGCGCACGTTGTCGGCAGTAAGCGTTTTTGGCACCCACTTGGACGGGGCTTCGTAATTAGAAATGAACGTGCCGTCGTACCACATACGCCAGTGACGCGGCTTGTTGTCGAGTACACGCTCGCGTTCCGCCGCATCCTGGATGTAACCCGGCGGCACGTCGAGTTCGCGCCAGTTGACGCGGCCAAGTTCTGATTTGGGTGGGTCCCACGGGTGATGCGGGTCGGGGAAACTCATCCAACAAAACCAGTCGGCGTCGGCGGGCAGCGACGACAACCAGGTGATTGTTTGATCGGCAACCCACTCGGTGTGGTACAGCTCGCGCTGAATGTCGTTGTGCTTCACCTGTGGGGCGTTCGTTTCGCCCCCACCAGCGGCATTCACCTGCAACTGTTGGTCAAGCACCTGAAAGAACATCGCCGCTGCGGCTGGGTTCTTTTCACGCAGCCAGCGGGCATAGTGAAACGGCCCGGTGCCGCCGTGTGTGGCGAGCGAAAAATGTTCAAAGCCACGATGCGGTGTCGGCAAACCGTTTTCACCAATGCTCATCTCGGTTTCTAAACCGCCTGAACCAATGCGGTTTTCGGCGAACCGCAGGAACGGGTCAAGGAATGGCTCGAAGTGCGCCTTGCCGACGAGTGCGGTGCGATAACCAGAGCGTCGTAGGTCGCTGGCGATACTCGGTGCGTCATTGGCGAGGGGCACGCCGTTCATCCACACACCGTGCGTGCTCACATGTTGACCAGTCAGCATGGTGCTGCGCGACGGCATGCAGACCACGTTTTGTGGGTGTGCCCGGTCATAGACGATACCGGTACGGGCAAGCTCGTCGATCACGGGTGTGCGCGCGATTTGACCACCGTTGCAACCAAGCGCGTCATATCGCTGTTGGTCGGTGGTGATGAACAGAATCTTGCGACCCATTACGCCACTTCCATCAGTGCTTTGAGTTTGTGTAGACCTTCGCCGGCTGCACCAGCGATAACCAATGCGAGCGCTTCTGGTTCCATGTCGGTGGAATACACGACGATCGAGCCACCGTGCCCATCATCCAACACGTCGCAGGTGCCGAGGTGCGACGTGATGGCGGGGTTGCCCACCATTCGGTATTGAAAGCGACGCAGTGAATGGTCGTGGGTGACGATGTCTTCTTCGAACACGATGCCACTCGGCAGGGTGATCCAACGCTTCTTGCCCTCCACCCGACAACTGGTGAGGGGAAACCACTCGTGTTGACGCGCCAAGTCGCCGACAAGTCTCCAGACCGTGTCGGGGTCACGGTTGATTTGCACGTGACGACGCACCGAACCCATGTGTGAAATGTAGTAGTTAGTCGAGCGCCCAATCGATGTCGGAGAGCCCGGCAGCACGCAGGGCTGCATTGATTTGTGAAAATGGACGCGACCCTGTGAAGCCCTGGTGGGCAGAAAGTGGTGACGGGTGCGCCGACTCGACGACGGCGTGCCGTGAGACGTCAATAAGCGACTTCTTCTTGCGTGCTTGAGCACCCCACAGGACGAACACGACGAACGGTTTGGAGTTGGCCACACGAATCACTTCGTCGGTGAATGTTTCCCAACCTTTGCCCTGGTGCGAACCCGCTTGGGCGGCCCGCACCGTCAGCGTGGTGTTCAACAGCAGCACGCCACGCTGAGCCCAGCGTGCCAAGTTGCCGTGCGATGGAATTGGCATCCCTACGTCGGCTTGCAGTTCTTTGAAGATGTTGGCGAGCGAAGGTGGCGTGGCCACACCGCGTTGCACCGAAAAACACAAGCCATGTGCCTGCCGCGGCCCGTGATACGGGTCTTGGCCAAGCACCACCACCTTGGTGTCGGCAAAAGGCGTGTGATGAAGTGCCGCAAACACATCGGCATGGGCTGGGTACACCGCATGCTGCTCGCGCTCACTTGCCACGAAAGATTGCAGAGCGTGCCAATACGGCTTGTCGAACTCGGCGCGAAGCAGCGGGTTCCAGTCAGTGCTCATCATGCATCACATGACAGAACGTTTTAGAACTTGCTACGAACATGCCACAGGTCGGGAAACACCGGCTGGAACAGCGTTGTGGCGAGATACTCGGCCCCCGACGAGCCACCCGTGCCATGCTTACGGCCAATCGTGCGCTCGACCATTTTCACGTGGCGGTAACGCCACTCCTGCAAGCCCTCGTCAATATCGACGAGACGTTCAAGCACGAGGGCAGCTTCGGCGTCATTTCGGTAGGCCGCCAGCAGGGCATCCTGCACACCGATGTGTGGTTGGTACGCCTCTCGCACATCGGCCTTGAGCGTCTCGACAGGAATGGGATGCGTACGCAGCGAAAGATATGCAAGCGTGTCGTGCCAGATTCCAGGTTGTGATAAGGCGTTGGTTAAGCGCACGTAATCAGCGGAGCCGACGGCAAAACTTGCCAGCACCGACTGATCACGTCGACCGAGCACGATTTCAAGTTCACGAAACTGTGCGGACTGAAAACCACTTGCTGCTTCGAGACGATTACGGAACGTACCAAATTGCAGTGGTGTCATCGTTTCCAGGATGTCAACTTGGCTGACCAAGGTCTTGAAGATCGTGCGGGCACGACCCAAGGTGGCGAGCGCGTCATGCGAAGCGCCCTGGCGCAGAAGTTCACCGGCGCGCACAAACTCGTGCAGCAATGTCTTGAACCACAATTCATACGTTTGATGGATGACGATGAAGAGCAACTCGTCATGTTCAGGACCACTTTCGCGGGGGGTCTGCAGTGCCAGCAATTCGGGTACGCGAATATACGTTGAGTACGTCGTGGCGCGCTGCTGGGCGTCATTTTCGCGCATAAGGTGACACTATGCGACAAAGCGGCGAAGAACAGCATGATGAGGATGCTGGTGTAGACACGCACGGTTTACCCGATGCTGCTGCACTCGACGCAGGTGACCCATTGGCCCGGTACAAGAATGAATTCGTCATCACCGATAGCGACGTGTGTTACTTGGATGGCAACTCCCTGGGTCGACTACCAAAGCGAACCGTCGACATCGTGCATCGGTATCTGACCGAGGAGTGGGGCAGTGAACTCGTGGCCGGCTGGTCGCACTGGATCGATGAAGCACAGCGTGTGGGTGACCTGATTGGTGGCGCCGCACTTGGCGCAGCGAGTGGTCAGGTGCTCGCTGTCGACACGACCAGTGTCAATTTTTATCAGCTGTGTGATGCTGCGATTCAGGCGCGACCAGGTTGCACGAAAGTCATCAGTGACACGGCAAACTTTCCGACCGATCGGTACATCCTCGAGGGCCTGTGTGAACGGTACGGCAAACAACTGGTGCTGATTGACGACGAGTCAGGCGAGGGATATGTGACACCAGAGATGCTGGTGGCACATCTGGATGACGACACTGCATTGGTCACACTGTCGGTGGTGCAATATCGCTCGGGGGCTCTGCACGATGTACGCGAGTTGACGCGTATTGCCCACGCATCTGGTGCGCTCATCATCTGGGATGCCAGCCATGCCGTTGGCGTGGTTGACCTACAACTTGATCATGATGAAGTAGATCTCGCGGTCGGTTGCACCTATAAATATTGCAATGCGGGGCCGGGCTCGCCGGCTTGGTTGTATGTGAACAAGCATCTCCAACAGTCGCTACGCGTTCCTATCCAGGGATGGTTTGCGCAACGCGATCAGTTTGCGATGGGCCAGGGTTTCGTTCGCGCTGACGACCTACGGGGGTTTCAGATTGCGAGCCCCTCAATCGTTGGAATGCGCTGCATCGAAGCGTCATTTTCAATGATCGTCGAAGCCGGTCTACCGGCAATCGCCGCAAAGGCCGCGCTCGGCACCGACATGATGGTGCGGCTGCATGATGCGTGGTTGGCACCGCTTGGTTTTGAACTCATCACACCGCGTGACGCAACACGCCGCGGTGGTCATGTGACATTGCGGCACTCTGATGCCAGACAAATTTCGGTGGCGATGCGCGAGATGGTGAAGGTTATTCCCGACTTTCGCGAACCATCGAGCATTCGTCTTGCGATGTCGCCATTAGCAACGAGTTTTCGTGAGGTGTCGGATGGATTCGCACGAATTCGTGATTTGGTCGCGAGTGGCCGCTACCGCGAGGCTGGCCCGCCAGCAAGTCGTGTCACCTGAACTAGGGCTGGCGATTGCTTAGCGCCACGCGATGACATCGGGGTAGACCCGCGTCATCGGTTGTTGCACATCCACCCAGTCACCCTCATGTGGGTACAAATTGTCTGACCCACACAACATAGTGGTGTGCATGTGTGGTGGCTCGAGCATCGCTAGGCGTTGACGGGCAAAGTGAAACGGGCTGTGGCCATCGTCGAGTGCACCAACACCGTGGCTTGACCCACAACCAACCATCACGAGACGGGTGTCAGTGCCAGCAGAAATCTGTGTTGCGCGGTAACCAGCGGTGCCATATGTTGCGGCACGAATAGCAATCACATCGGCGTGCAGCGCCACCATGGACTTATCACCCAGCCACAAGTGGGTGCCGGTACGTACCACCACGTGGTGGGCAGTGGACGCCCGAACACGTTGCACGGCTGCACCGATGTGGCTGAGGTGTAGTGGCAGGTCAGTTGCAAGACCGCCAGCGATAGCGATTGCTTCATCGGCATGGTCTGCGTCGCTACCGGCCAGCGGCAAGTGCACCGACCAGGCAACCACTTGGTGACCCGCAGCTTCAGCGCGCTTGCGCAGTTCGGCGGCCTCGGTCGTCGTGATGCCATAGCGATGCATCGACGATTCGATTTTGATTACGACAGGGTTTGCCACACCAAGTTGTTTGAGCACACCCAGATCGTGCATTGATGCGATGGCGAGTACGGCGTCGCGACGTGCGACATCGCCGACACCCACACCAACGGGAGTGAGCACGAAGGCCCGCTGCGATGCCGCAACGTCGGCCAATTCGTACACCGTGCCGACCGCAACATTGCTGGAGATTGCCTGGGCATGTGGCATGAGTTCGGCGCACCCGAAGCCGTAGCCGTTACCTTTGACCACCGGCAATACATCGCCAAATGTGGCGACCACATTGCGAACATGCTCGCGCCATGCGCGAGACTCGACGGTGAGTCGCAACGTCATGCAGTTTTACGGTATCTGGCTCGCTTCATTAGCCAGCGCACCAATTCGATGACGGCAGTCATGCTGAAGGCTGCAACGAAAGCGATGATGAACGCCAGCGTGTGGTTGTCTTCGAGAGACTTTCCACCGATGAACCCAAGCAGTGCTGCGTAGTGACCCCAAATAATGGCCGCCACGGCCGCCCACCCGATGAACCAGCGCCGTGGTTGCTTGGTCACCCCGCACGACAATGTCAGTGCAGTACGACCACCAGGAATAAAGCGTGCGGTGATCAGCAGCAGTCCACCACGCTCATGCACCTGCTCGACGATGGCCGCCATACGACGCGTACCTTTTTCGGTGCGAGTCTGGCGTCGCATCACCCAGTCGCTTGCTTCGCGCCCGATGAAGTAACTCATGTTGTCACCGATGAAGGCGCCGCTGGCTGCAACTGCAATCACTAACGGAATCCACAGGTTGCCGATACCGGCACTTACACCGCCAATGATCACGAGCGTTTCACTCGGCACGATAGGTAAAACAGAATCCACAACAGCAATCACAAAAATAATCACGTAAAACCAGGGTGATGACGAAAAATCCTTCAGCCAGTCAAACGCCTGAGTAACAAACTCGAGCATTACGGCACGCTACAGCGACGGCTCGGTTTTGGTTCGTAGTCGACGAATGTTCGGAAGGTGTTTGATGATCACAAATACAACTAGCCCAAGCACCACATACAACTCCCACGGCTCTGCATCGTCGATCAACATGCCGATCGGTGTTGCAATGGTGATTGCCAGAGAAGCCACTGAGGCTTTTCGCGTGAGTTTGCTGATGACAAACCAAGAAAGAAACATCACCAAACTCACTTCTGGAAACAACACAAACAGTGCGCCACCGGCTGACGCCACACCTTTGCCACCGTGAAACTTGCGCATCACCGGTGCGACGTGGCCAGCGACAGCACCGCACAACGCGGCATAAGCAAGTGGGCCACGCTGCTCGCCACTCACCGCCCACGCAATGCCAACCGCAATCGCAGCCTTGGCCATGTCTGCAAGAAATACGGTCATACCGGCTTTCCAGCCGAGTTCGCGGATGACGTTGGACGCCCCGGGGTTGCCCGAGCCCACCTTGGTGATATCTCTGCCGAACCTGCGAGCGACCAACTCGGCGCTGGGGAATGTGCCAAGAAAATAAGCAATTATGACGACGATGACGTCAGAAAACTGCACGATTGCTCCCGTGGCGAGTGTAGTTGTTAGCGACACGATGGATCGTCAGGCGGAAACATACCGAGGCGATCCTGCGTCGGTGCGAGAGGAAGCGTCGTATCGGTGGTGCTGATGTCGGCACGTGTGCCGACCACATCGTCGCCAGCAAGCAACACATCAAGCAGTAGTTGGGCGAGTGGCACGTATGCAAACGGCACGATGGCGAGCGATGCCGTACGCGTGGATGGGGGTACGAATGCCGACTCGTCACCCGTCGCCCCGTCGACACGAAATAGCGCCAAGATTGCCTGCATCGAATCGGTGTTGGTTATCGGCATCAGCACCGACTCGCCACCGATGCGCCGCATCGACCACTCGACGGTGTACGAGTTCACGCCGCTGGTGTCGAGATTCCGCATCGCTTGTGCCAAACTGAGTAAATCTCGCGGAGTCAAACGGTCGTCGGTAATTACGCGATCGAGTGCAACATTGAGCAAGGCGTTTGCGGTTGCCGGGTTGCTCGTACCGCGATCAAGTGCACGCTGCATTGAGCGTCGCAGAAAATCTTGCTGACGGTTGATACGGCCAATGTCGCCGGTCGGGTCGCTGACCCAATCCTGTTCTGACTCGTTGAAGTATCGATAGCCGGAACGTGAACGAACGTAGGCAAGCGCCTGCGAGCCGCGCAACTCGACACAGCCTGGGCCCACTTCGCGAAAACCAACCTTGTCATCCTTCGTGCGGTGTGAAAACGGAATTTTGACGCCGTCAACAGAGTCGACGATTTCTTTGAACGCACACAGATTGACGTTCACGTAGTGGTCAATCGGCACATTGAAGTTGTCGGCGATGGTACGAATCAAACGGTTCGGGTCCTTGCTGTCGAAAGCCGAGTTGATGCGTGCCTCGCGTGTGGTGCCGGCAATCTTCACCCACAAGTCGCGGGGAAATGACAGCACCACCACATCGTTCACCGCAGGGTCGACGCGCAACACCATGATGGTGTCGGAGCGCTCACCGAATGAGGTTCGATCACCGATACCCCCGCTGGTGCCGTCACCTTTGTCGGGGCAGGCGCCGTTGTCGGAACCTGTCAGCAGAAAGTTCTTGGCGCGCAAATTGCTGGTGTCGTAATCCCAGTTTTCGGCTGGTGCACCGTCGGGCGTGGTGGCCGACGTGGTGCCACCGTCGATGCTGACGACGAGCCGATCACCAACCTTGTTGTTGGCCCACACAACGAGAACACCAGCAACAATCAGCGTTGCTGCGATGAAAAGATTGACCACCACGACCACCACGTGTGAGCGTGGCCGTGGCGGGGTTCGTGATTCGGTCATGATGCCGGTGCGAGTGTGACGGTGACTGTCAGCGAGTCGCCTTGTGTTACGGCAAAGTCGGTGACGTTGCCTGCGTTGACAAGGTCGACACGGGCATGGGTGATCGCTGCAGCACGGGCGTCATCGCAGACCACCACCACAAGTGACACCGCCGCACGTTGCGAGACCTTCGCCTCGGTTTTTGTGCGGCGAATTTCTGACAGTACCGCACTGATCGTGGCCAACAAAAATTCTGCGGGGTTGACCTCGCCAAAGTCGACATCACCAGCTTCGATACGTGTCGGCCACTCGGCGCGGTGCACGCTGGCGTCGTGCCACCATGACCACACTTCGTCGGTACAGAACGGCATGTGTGGGGCAAACAGTCGTTGCAACACGCTCAATGCACGGGTGAGTGCGTTGCGCGCCGACAGCGAATCGTCGGCAACGTTACCACTGGCTGGAACACCGTCGACACCACCAGCACCGTAGGCACGGGTTTTCACCAACTCCACATAGTCGTCGCAGAACCACCAAAAGAACGATTCGGTGCGCTCCAGCGCGCGGGCGTAGTCGAGTTCATCAAAGGCTGTGGTTGCATCAGTGACCACGACAGACAGCCGCGTGAGCATGGCTCGGTCAATCGGCAGGCCGACTGCACCGGTTTCGTCGCCACCGAAGGCGAGCACGAATTTGGTGACGTTCAGCAATTTGTTGGCAAGTTTGCCACCAACTTTCATCTGGTCTTCGCTGAATGCGGTGTCGACACCAGGGCGAGCCGAAGCCGCCCAGTATCGCACGGCGTCGCTGCCATATTTATCGAACAGGTCGATTGGTGTCACCACGTTGCCCTTGGATTTCGACATCTTCTTGCGGTCGGGGTCAAGAATCCACCCCGACAATGCGGCGCGCTTCCATGGGATACCCCCGTGGGCAAAGTGCGAGCGCACCATGGTGGAAAACAGCCACGTGCGAATGATGTCGTGGCCTTGTGGTCGCATGTCCATCGGGAAGACCCGTGAGAACAAATCGTCGCCATCCACCCAGTTCGAGGCAATTTGTGGGGTGAGTGATGATGTGGCCCAGGTGTCCATCACGTCGGGGTCACCGACGAACCCGCTGATGACATTGCGTTGTGCTGCGATGAAACCACTCGGCACGTCGGTGCTCGGGTCGATCGGAAGTTGTTCGCGAGTCGGCACGAGCGGTGCGTCGTGGTCGGGTGTGCCGTCGGCACCAACGCGATACCACAGTGGAATCGGCACACCAAAGAAACGTTGACGTGACACGAGCCAGTCGCCGTTCAAACCCTGCACCCAGTTGGCGTAACGATGTTTCATGTGGTCGGGGTGCCACGCCATCTCTTCACCGCGGGCCAGCAACGTGTTGCGTAGCGATTCGTCGCGGCCACCGTTGCGGATGTACCACTGTCGGCTGGTGACGATTTCAAGTGGGCGATCACCTTTTTCATAGAACTTCACCGGGTGCGTGATCGGCCGCGGTTCGGCCTGCAAGTCGCCCGATGTGCGCAACAAATCGACGATTGCGGTTTGTGCCTGTTTCGCGGTTTTGCCGGCGAGCACGGCGTAGTGCGCGCGGGCGGCATCAGACACAATCGCAGCGGGCGGTTCGGTGATGATGCGCCCATCGCGGCCGATGATGGCGCGGGTCGGCAAGTTGAATTCGCGCCACCACACCACGTCGGTGAGGTCGCCGAACGTGCAGACCATCGCAATGCCCGTGCCTTTGTCAGGTTGGGCAAGTGGGTGCGGATACACGCTGACTTCCACATCAAACAGCGGTGTGTGAACAGTTTTGCCAAACAGTGGCGCGTAGCGCGCATCGTCGGGATGCGCAACCAAACCGACGCAGGCCGGAATCAACTCGGGTCGCGACGTTTCGATAATCACGTCACCGTCAGCACCGTGAAACGCCACCGTGTGATATGCCCCCGGTCGTTCGCGATCTTCCAACTCGGCCTGTGCCACCGCGGTGCCGAAATCGACGTCCCACAGCGTGGGGGCTTCTTGGGTGTAGGTCTCTCCGCGCGCCAAGTTGTCGAGAAATGCGCGCTGTGACGTGCGCCGCGCATGCTTGGAGATAGTCGTGTACAACAGCGACCAATCCACCGACAACCCGAGACGACGGAACAAATCTTCGAACACTTGCTCGTCTTGAGCAGTGAGTTCGTCACAGAGCTCAATGAAGTTCGGACGCGACACGGGCACGGCACGGTGGTCTTTGGGTGGGTCGCCACGAAACGGTGGCACAAAGCCGGCTACATACGGCAACGACGGGTCGCAGGTGACACCGAAATAGTTCTGCACGCGTCGCTCGGTGGGCAGGCCGTTGTCGTCCCAGCCCATCGGATAAAACACGTGCTTGCCACGCATGCGCTGGTAGCGCGCGATGATGTCGGTGTGGGTGTAGGAAAACACGTGTCCCATGTGCAACGAACCGCTCACGGTGGGCGGTGGTGTGTCGATTGCAAACACATCGTCGCGTGAAGCCGTGCGATCAAAGGCGTAGATGTTGTCAGTGTTCCAGCGTTCGACCAATCGGGCTTCCGCCCCAGAGAGCGTCGGTTTCTCGGGAACTCTGCGCGTCGAGGAACCGTTCGACATGCGCACTCAACGGTAGTGGCGCGGCATTACTCGTAGAATCATTTCATGTTCGCGCTGTACGACACCCTGACGCGTGAAGTTCGACCGCTCGCCTTGCGCGAACCAGGCAAGTTGGGGATGTATTTGTGTGGTCCCACGGTGTATGGCCCGCCGCATCTCGGCCATGGTCGTGCCACGCTCGTCTACGACGTTTTGCGTCGTTATCTGGACTGGTGCGGGATCGAGGTGCGACTGGTATCGAACATCACCGACATCGACGACAAGATCATCGATCGCGCCAATCGCGAACAGCGCCCGTGGCAAGACATCACCGACAAGTGCGAATCGGTGTGGTTCGATGCCATGGGTCGCCTGGGGGTGAAGCGCCCGACCGATATTCCTCATGCCACTGACTATGTCGAGCAGATGGTGCATATGATCGGCGAGTTGATTGGCAGCGGCGCCGCGTATGCCACGAGTGATGGCGTGTATCTCGAGGTGCAAAAGGTGGCGGGCTACGGCGCACTTGCATACCAGTCGCTTGACGACATGCTGGCTGGCGGTGGTGATCGCGAAGTGCTCGGCGCGCAGGAAAAGCGTCATTCAGCAGATTTTGCCTTGTGGAAATTCTCCAAACCTGATGAGCCGTCGTGGCCGTCGCCGTGGGGTGCAGGTCGACCTGGTTGGCACAGCGAGTGCGTGGTGATGAGTCTGGAGTTACTGGGTGAGGGTTTTGATTTGCATTGTGGTGGTGCCGACCTGCGGTTTCCGCATCATGAAAATGAGCGTGCTCAGGCAGTGGCACTCGGCAAACAATTCGCCAGCCATTGGATGCACAACGGTTTCGTGGTCGACCCGGAGGGTGAAAAAATGTCAAAGAGCATCGGCAACGTGGCGAACTTGTTGGATCTGCTCGACAACTATGACCCGCGCGCGTATCGCATGTTGCTGCTGCAAACCCACTACCGCTCGCCGGTCAAGGTGGGCCAGGACAACATCGATTCATCAGTCAATGCGCTGGGGGGTCTCGATGCCTTTGCTGCGCGCGGTGCTGTTGTGCGAGCTGCGTCGGACCCAACAGTGTTGGCTCAGTTCCGCGCGCTGATGGACAATGATTTGGACACACCGCAGGCGATGGGTTTGATTTTTGACACGGTGCGCCAAGCCAACGGCGCCATTGATGCAAGCGATGCATCAGCGGGTGCACTCGTTGGCGCCGTGCACGAGATGTGTGCAGCACTCGGGTTGCAGCTTGTGGCGGCAACCCAAGTTGATGCATCTGCACAAGCAAAGGCCGCAGCGCTTGATGCTGCGCGCGCCGCCAAAGATTTTTCAAAAGCCGATGCGCTGCGGGCTGAACTGCAAGCCGACGGCTGGTTGGTAGAAACCACCAAGCAGGGCACTGCACTTCGTCGCTCGACATAACGCCGCAACCTACCCACTGGTAACTTGTAGTCATGGCTGATTTCTCTCTTGCACTCAATGACGACCAATTACAAATTAAAGACTGGGTTCACCAGTTTGCCGTCGACACCATTCGCCCTGCTGCACACGAGTGGGACGAAAAAGAGGAATTCCCGTGGCCGGTGGTGCAAGAAGCCGCGAAGATCGGTTTGTACGGCCTCGACTTCATCATGAATGCAATGGCCGACCCAACCGGCCTCACGATGGTGGTGGCGATTGAAGAAATGTTCTGGGGCGACGCCGGTATCGGCATGGCGATCATGGGTTCGGGTCTTGCTGCTGCTGGCATCGCCGGTAACGGAACACCAGAACAGATGATGGAGTGGGTGCCACAGTGCTACGGCACCGCTGATGACGTGAAGCTCGGCGCATTTTGTGTGAGTGAACCCGATGCGGGAAGCGACGTGTCAAACCTGCGCACACGTGCCATTTACGACGAAGCCAACGACGAGTGGGTGCTCAACGGCACCAAGGCCTGGATCACCAATGGCGGCATCGCCAATGTGCACGTGGTGGTTGCCGCTGTCGACCCAGAATTGAAAGGTCGCGGGCAGGCAAGCTTCGTCATTCCGCCAGGAACCAAGGGCCTGTCGCAGGGTCAGAAGTATCTGAAGCATG
The DNA here is from genome assembly GCA_945862045.1 of Bifidobacterium breve. Classification (GTDB taxonomy): domain Bacteria; phylum Actinomycetota; class Acidimicrobiia; order Acidimicrobiales; family Ilumatobacteraceae; genus F1-60-MAGs027. The sequence goes on along the minus strand of CAMAWR010000005.1, from coordinate 1,165 downwards.
GCATTCGCGCCAGCCACACCGCAGAAGTCGTGCTTGACGATGTGCGCGTGCCCGGCCGCTGTCTGCTGGGCGGCAGAGAAAAACTTGACGCCAAACTTGCTCGCTATCGCGAAGGAACCTCGAGCGGCAAGCAACCAGCGATGGCAACATTCGAAGCAACGCGTCCGGCTGTGGGTGCTCAGGCACTCGGAGTTGCACGGGCGGCATACGAATTTTCACTTGAGTACGCCAAAGAGCGCAAAGCATTCGGCAAGCCGATTATCATGCACCAGGCGATTGCCTTCAAACTTGCCAACATGATCACCCAGATTGATGCAGCGCGCCTCTTGATTTGGCGTGCATCGTGGCTGGCAAAAAATGGTGGCTTCAAAAACGGTGAAGGCTCACAAAGCAAATACTTTGCATCAGAGATGGCAGTGAAAGTGACCGAGGAGGCAATCCAGATCTTGGGTGGCTACGGATATACGCGTGAATATCCGGTCGAGCGTTGGCACCGTGACGCAAAGATTCACACCATCTTTGAGGGCACCTCAGAGATACAACAACTTGTGATTGCTCGCGCAATCTCTGGGATGCGCGTCGAATAACCCCCCCGAAAACGCCTAGTTCGAACCAAATTAAAGGGTCTAAAGAAATCAGGATCGTGGGTTAGGTCGATTTCTAAGTCGAAGTGAAAAAAGTTCACCAAAGGTGGATATTGTTCACCTATGGGTTCATCCTTGACTCGGCACATCTCTTAGCGGATGAATCTCGTCATGCGAGTCAGTCGCAACGCCCGGTTAGTGCTTTCATCAGTTCTTCTTGGAGTGGGGTTGGTTGCTGTATCGCCCCCAACGGTGTCGCTCGCCGACGGGGTTATTTTTACGACAATGTCAGAGACAACCGGCCAGTGCGGCAGTTGGATAGTTCGAAGTAATGTCCGGTATGCGCATCAGTTCACTGCCGGCGGAGCAGCGACCATTACTTCGGCCACGAATCAACTAAGCAGCGCTCAAAAATATCCATCTTCTACAAAAGTTGTCATCTGGTCAAATGTCTCGAGCTTACCCGGTACACAACTCGGATCTCTGACCTGGCAATCCACTAGTGCAGGTAATGTGGCAACTTATACCGGCTCAGTGTCGTTGTCAGCCGGAGGAACCTATTGGTATGAAGTGCAACCGAC
>CAMAWR010000004.1 GCA_945862045.1 Bifidobacterium breve | reverse complement strand
TTCTACAACCGCCTCACCGTTGCCGGGCTGCCTGCCCCGCAGGCCTATTGATGCGCCCCCGACACTGTGCGAGATCACTCGTCGTAGTGATGCTGGCTCTCACCGCGTGTGGCGGTGAATCAAACGGCCCCAAGCAGGGTGTGCACGATGTTGGTGGCAACGACGCATTCAATGCTTCGCTCGTGGCAGAAAATGTGATTGTGGATGTAACGGTGGCACCCGCCAAAGTTGGTGAGGTCATCGTGCATATGGAGTTCACCCCACCTGGTGGCAAGCTACAGCAGGTGGGGTCGGTAACCGGCAACCTGATACCGCCAGACGCGGCACTGTCAACACTGGTGTTGTGGTTCGAAAAGAGTGGCCCAAACCATTTTTACTACGAACTTGCCGTGCCAACGCCAGGCGAGTGGACCTTGGATTTTGACGCTGCTTTTTCCGACGGCACTGCAGCGCTCTACACCACGAAGGTGACCTTCAAGCCGTGACCGTTGCGAACAATACGAGGTGATGCGGCAAGCCTGACGCGGGTTCAGTGAATTGTCCACCGACTATGACAAACCCGCAGCGCTCATAAAAATACAATGCCGAATCACGGGCCTTGGCCCACACGTATCGGGCACCCACGCTGTAAGTATGGGAAATGCCGGCATCAATGAGTGCATGCCCAACGCCTGTGTTCTGCATTTCGTCAAGCACGGCCATGCCGCGTAGTTGTACTGCTGTCGTTGCAGGGTCGTGTTGCCACGGCCGAATCAACCAGGTTGACGTGGCCACCACGCGGTCACCGATTGTGGCCCCGATGTGGGTGGTGTGTGGCTCGTCGTCGCCGTCGTATGCGGCATCTTGTGATGGTGTGCCCCGTCGCAATACGTCGAGCCGTACGGGCAGGGCATCGGCCACGGTGATGTGTCGAATCACGAACGTGGGTGGCATCGCCATCAAGTCTGGCGGCTGGCAACCTTGTCGGACAACGTCGCAAACTCAATAGAGCGATGGCACAACGCAGCGCCCTCGGCACGATCGTGGGTTACATGCACCACCGTGGTGCCCAATTGTTCGAAAAGGCCGCGTAAATCACCCAGCAACTGGTCGTGAAGTTCATCGTCGAGGCCACTGAGTGGCTCATCAAGCAGCACGATATTCGGCCCACCAGCCAAGGTGCGGGCAAGCGCAACACGTTTGGCCTCGCCCCCAGACAAACTTGCCGTGTGGCGGTGCTGAAAATCACTCAGCCCCACACGGCTGAGCCACTCTTCGGCAACGATGAGACGTTCCCGTTTTGCTGCACCATGCACACGCAGCGCATACGACACGTTGTCGGCCACGTTGAGATGCGCAAAGAGTTGGTCGTCTTGAAACACCAACCCCACGCCACGCCGATGGGGCCGTGTGTGGGTGATGTCCTGGCGGCCGAGCCTGATCGACCCGGCGTCGATGTGCACCAAACCTGCGATGGCATGCAGCAGGGTGGTTTTGCCACAACCACTTGGGCCATGCACGGCGACCCGCTCGCCAGGCTGCACCACCAGTGATACGCCGTTGAGCACACAGCGCTCGCCATGCGCCACCACGAGTTCAGCGACGTGCAACATGGTCAGACTTTCCTAGTGCAAACTCCACCAACACGAGTGCAGCGATACAGACCACCGCGAGTAGTGATGCCAGCACAAATGCCTGCGCCCGCACCAGGTCGCCGGTGCGCGAGAGCAAGCGGGCAATCACGATGGGCATCGTTTCGCCGTCTGCACGCGACATCAGCGACGCTGCACCGAACTCGCCCAGTGACACCGCAACGATCAAGCCGAGTGATGCCACGATTGCCGGGCGCATGCGGCGCAAGTCGATATCGACGAGGCGGCGCAATTCTCCGGCACCGAGTACTGCTGCTGCCTGGTGCAAGCCGATGGGTGTGGTCCGCCAGGCTGGCACCAGCACGCGAACCGCGAGCGGAAACGCCACCAAGGTGTGGGCAACCGCCACGAACCACCATCGTGCCCGCCAGTCAAACCAACCGACGTCAAAAGTGAGCACGAGACCAAGCCCCAGGGTCACCGGTGATACAGCGAGCACAACAATCGACAACATGTCGATGAGGCGTCCAATCGTGCCCAGCCGAACGACGGCCAAAGTGGTGAGCACGGCGAGTGCCACACCCAGCACGCCAGCCAGTAACGCCGTGCGCGCCGAAGCCCGAATCGACGCAGTGAGAGATGTGTCAAAAATCGTGCGCCATGCCGCCAGCGACGATGCGTCACCCACCTGCACGGATCGCCACAGCAATGCGGCAATTGGCAGCAGCACGAATGTTGCAGTTGCGCCAGCCACACCAATTGCAAAGAATCGTTGGCGATGCATAACAGTGGTGAGCGGCAATGTGGCAAGGCGGGAGAGCCCGTGCTCGCGACCACTGAGTCGACAAACCACACCAATCACACCGACCACGATGACGAGTTGTACGAGTGCCAGCACTGTTGCTGCCGGTATGTCACCAATACCAAATGCACGCAGGGCGATGTCACTTTCCAGCGTGCTACGACGTGGGCCACCGAGCACTCGAATGACGGCAAACGAAGAAAAGCAGTACAAGAAAATCACTGCGGCAGCCGCCGCCGTGGCCCCGCGGATGAGCGGCCAGACAATGGTGCGCCAGACAACGGTGGGTGAAGCACCAAGTATGCGTGCGGCATTCATCAGTTGCACATCAAGTAGTTCAAGGCGTGCGCCAACCACACGAACCACGACAGCAACATTGAAGTACACGTGGGCAATCACCACCGCAAACATGGTGTAATGCAGCGAGCGCGGCAATACGGCCAGAAATGCAGTGGCAACCACCACTGATGGCAGCAAGAAACCCACCGTGCTCACTGCCCGCAGTAGGCGTCGGCCACGAAAGCGATGCAGGCCGATCAGCCAGGTGACGGGCGCGGCAACCACGAGCGTGACGGCAACGCTGAGCGCAGATTGCCATAGCGAAAACCACACCAGTCGCCATGTTGATGAGCGGGCAAGAACACGTGAAAAGTCGGATGGCTGAACGAACCCACCGACCATTGTGAGTACTGGAATCACCAAAAACACCCCGAGCCACAACGACACCACGAGTGCCGCCACTCGCCCGAGGGTGGGGTGGAGCACGGGCTTGCTCATCGCAACATGATGTCGCTAAATTGCTCGAGCCACTTGGCCCGACGCTCAGCAATGATGGCTGGGTCAATCGTCAATGGATTTTCGGGTCGCAGTGCATAGTCAAGAAATTCCTTGGGCACGCTGGCCTTGTTGTTGATCGGCCACACGAATTGAGTGAGTGGCAAGTCTTCTTGAAACTGACGCGAAACCAAAAAGTCGATGAGTAATTGCGCCTGCGCTAGGTGTTTGGTACCCCGCAGAATGCCGGCGAACTCGTATTGCCGAAAACAGGTGAGCGCGGCAACTGCCGTTGGGGCCTCGGTTGGGCGGGGATCAGCAAAGAGCACTTCGGCGGGTGGGCTCGTTGCATAACTCACGACCAAGGGCCGCTCGCCGTCGGATGCAGCAGTGAAATGCCCGTAGTACGCGTCACTCCATGACTCCACAATGAGGATGTTGTTGTCACGCATCGTTTCCCACCACTGCTGCCAACCATCACCGAACTCGGCGATGGTCGCCAGCAAAAAAGCCAAGCCGGGTGATGACGAAACAGGGTTCGGTGTTACCAACAGGTTGCGATATGTAGACGATGTGAGTGCCTGCAGCGTCAACGGGGGCGTAATATTGCGTTCAGCGAACCACGCCTTGTCGTAGTTGATGCACACGTCACCTGAGTCGACCGGGGTGACTGCACCATCGGGCGCCAGCGCAACGGCCACTATGTCAAGATCATCGCGGTGCACCGTGATGTAAGGCACGAAAACATCGGCATCGAGTGCACGAGAAAGCAACGTGTTGTCCACACCCCACAACACGTCACCCTCAGGGTTGCCGCTGGCCAATACCGCTTTGGTCACGAGGGTGCCTGCGTCACTACTACGAACGAGTTCCACCTTGATACCCGTTTGCAGAGTGAAGTCATCGAAAATAGTTTCGGTGGGGGTAAACGACTCGTGTGTCAACAGCCTCAGTGTGATCGGGCCGTCGTTGGTGGTGACAGCCACATCATTCGTGCTGCTACTGGCGCAGGCAGCAAGCAGTGTGCCGGCAGTGGCCAGGCTGATCAGCAGAGAGCGAATTTTCATAATGATGAATCCACGGTGACAATAAGGCAACCCGTGTCGATTACAACCGAGAACTCGTCAGCAATCGCCCGATTGCTGATGCCCCGCGAGGCAGCAGCAAACAGCGATTCATTGTGCAGTGGCCAGCGCAAATTGCTCGTGGTGATGCCATGTGTATCGCCCCCGAACGGAATCAACCCGATGACATCGCCGGTGGTACAGGAAATAGTGATGGTTTCGCCCGCCCGTACGGGATAGGCCCGTGAACGTGCGAGGCGCACTTCGACTCGCGTGCCCCGCAGCCGATCCAGAAACATCACCGCAAAGAGCGCCAATTGGTGATCGAGGCGCCCGCCGCCACCGCCAATCACGATGAGTCGTGTGGCACCGAGGTCGACTGCATGTCGCAATGCGAGCTCGGCATCACTTTCATTTTTGTCGGCAGCATGCTGCACAACAGTCGTACCGAGTGCTTTGAGTGCTTCGAGTGCGGTGGCATCGATTGAATCCATGTCGCCAATCACGACCGAGATATCGAGCCCGAGCACTGGCGCCAACTCCACACCCGAATCAGCAGCAATGACGATGCAATTCGCGGGCAGATCACCGATGGCTTTCGCGTCTATCGCATCTCCACCAAGCAACACGATGGCCGTCGAAGTGTCGAGAAGAATCCCTGTCATATCGCTCCCTCCGCTGGCATTACCCAGATCAGGTCTGCGGGTCGGTGGTGGCTACCACCCTCTCAGCCCGATGTGTCTCGGACTCCCCGTGCTTGTGACCCAAACTCTAACGGCAAGAGCGAGTGTGATAACGACGCTGCTCAGTAGCCTGCAAAGCGTGTCAGAAACGAAACAATCACCGTTTGCTCGGTCGGTGCCGACGGCGCCTCTGGCTGGTGCCTCGCCCGTGGAATCTCCGCGCGACACGATCATCTCGGTCTCACCGGTTGCCTTGGCAAAGTTGAAAGAACTGCGGGCCACCGAACCCGATGCCGAGAAACTCGGGTTGCGTCTTGCCGTGGTGTCGCCAGCAGGAGAAGATTTTCGCTACGACCTCGTGTTCGAAGAGTTCCTGAAGTCGGCGTTTACCGACGAAGTACGCACGATTGACGGCTTCAAATTCATCATGCCCGTCAGTGACGTGGATTCGCTGCGGGGTGCCGAACTCGACTACAACGAACAGGCCGGGCTCGTATTACGCAATCCGAATCGACCGAAAGCCCCGGCCGTTGAGGGTCTCGTGCGCGACGATGAAACGTCGGCGCAAATCGAGGCAATCGTGTCAGTGGATGTCAACCCAATGCTGGCGGCACATGGCGGGTTCGTCACGTTTGCCGGTCACGACAACGAAGGCACTGCATATTTCACGATGGGCGGCGGGTGTCACGGTTGTTCAATGAGCAAACAAACGATGCTCGATGGGGTACAGACCATGATTACCGAGCACGTCACAACGATTACGCGAGTTCGCGACCTTACCGATCACTCGAGTGGCGCCAACCCGTATTTCAGTTAATTAGCTGTCGCCGCCCCGTCGCTGCGCGGCTGCTGCCTCAATGCATGCAGCTGGTGTCTCTTTTGTGAAGCGTTGCACCTCGCGATTGGGTGACATATTGATACCTTGCTTCCAGGCGTCCAAATATGGCTGTGGCCAGATTTCGCCACGACGCACATTTTGTTCAGACATAAGGCAAATTCGGGAGATCCCAAAATGCAGGTGACACAGCGTGACACGTGCATTTCCCGATGCCCCCACGGTGGCAATTTTTTGTCCTGACGCCACACGTTGCCCTTTTTTGATAATCAGCCGCCCAAGATGCGAAAAGTAATAGCGCACGAAGTCGTCACCGTGCAGGGTGATCGTCAACCCGCCCCGAGTACCTGACTCGTCGACTTTGGCATCCCATTTGTCGGTGTCACGAACGTCGTAGATCACCCCCGAAATTGGTGCACGAACAAGTTGACGGCACCCTGTGAGGTCGGCAGCGGGGTAGTGCAAATGATCACGCGGATAAAAAACGTTCGGTCCCGATACCGGGAACGTGTACACCCACTCGCTGCGCTTTTTTCGCTGTAAGTCATCGGCACTTCTATCAGGGCCTGACGCGCCTGGGTATGACGCAAGAGTGGAGACAACTGTCGCGATGATCACGACAGAACCCCACATACCGCTACTTTTTCATCCAGCCTTTCGGGCACTTTGTGGCGGTGAACTTCTTGACGGTCTTGCCCTTGACGCAGGTGACGGTTTTGGATTTTGCTGCTGGAGTTTTGGTTACACCTACGTCACCGCCTTTGGTGGTGTCCGCGATGCGCATCGTTGCCCGCTTGATGGTGAAGGTGTCATTCGAACCACCGGCTGCATAGTAAATACGGAAAACGTTTGGCGATACTTCGTACCCGGTTGGATCTAGACGGCCGACATCAGTCGAGGTCAGCAACTGCGGCTTGGCCCATGTAAGGCCATCATTGGAGGTTGAAACAAAAAGTTGCTGCACTTTGCGGGCCCCTGACGCGGTGGTGCAACCCGGCCCATCAGCCATGATCATCACCCAGTCACCATCGTTGGCTCGCAAAACTTCGGTGTCGACGTAGCCACTTTCCAAGCGCCACCCAGATTCTTTGGTAAATGAGACGCCGTCAGTCGAAATGTAGGAAGCAACTTTCTCAGGGCATGAGCTGGTGAGTGATGGAGACTCCACGATGTAGATACGAATTCGTCCGTCTGGGAGGCGTACGGCATCTGGCACGCCCCAGGCCTTGGTGTCTTTCGACACCTGCATCTCAGTTGACGCCATTGTTGCCATGCCAAATGAAAGACAATTGGTGTCACCACATGCTGCTGAATACACGGCCTGGGTATTAGAAGCAGGGTCGACTCGCTTGAAGTATGCACGCAGGCCACTCGTAGTTTTAGCCACGGTGTAGTCACTAACGCCGCCACCACTCACTGTCAGGGTTTCGCTGGTGCACGCACCAGCGTCGTTGCACAGGCTGACTGCAGTACCAGCTGGCACCATGTCGCTGCGCCATACGCGATCACCACTCGCCGTTTTCTCCACATGTGGTGATACACCGTTCATACCGAGCGAGACGGCGTCGTCGGTGAGCTGCCATTCAACGACGGCTTGGGCCGATACGTGCGGTAGGGCAACTACGAGCAACAGGGCAACTGGAAGACCTCGCAAGATGCGCATTTCGCTATTTTACCAAAGTGGGGTCGAGGCGTTCATGTACCCCATCGCCCAGCAACGTGATGCCCACGACTGCCAGGCTGATGAATAGAGCCGGCCACAAAATGAGCAGCGGGTGCACCAGCACGTACTGCTGGGTGGATGCCAGCATGCGCCCCCACGACGGGGTGGGTGGTGCAGCCCCGAGACCCAAATAACTGAGGGTGGACTCAGCAACGATGGCGATGGAGGCTGCCCCAGTTGCCTGCACGGTGAGGGATGGAAAAAGATTACGAAGCACATGAGTGTGCACGATTGCCCAGGTACTGCTGCCCGAATAGCGAGCAGCGGTAACGAATGGCGAGTGCAGAATGTCGGCTGCTTCGCGGCGAGTAACGACTGCAACTGATGCACCTGCAGCAACGCCGACGGTCAACACGACGGTGGCAGTGGAAGGTCCACGTGCAGCAACGATGACAAGTGCCAACAGCAAGGCGGGGAATGCAACGAATACTGTTGCCAACGCTGTGATTGCGTCATCTAGCCAACGCCGTGACGCTGCTGCTGTGATACCGAGGAATGTTCCGATGACGAGTGCGATGGCGGTAGCGAGAAATGCGGCGAGCAACGTGGTGCGTGCACCAGCGATGATATTGCTCAGCACATCGCGACCAAGTTGGTCGGTACCCAGCAAGTGGGAAAAAGATGGACCTTGAAATCGTGCTTGGGTATCAATCTGCAACGGTGGGAACGGGGTCCACAGCACACTGCCGACGGCGACGACGAGTAGCGATCCGATCATGCCTGCCCCAGTGGCAAACGAAAGAGAACGTTTCATGTCAGTCGCCGCGGGTCGAGGCGGTCATTGATGAACTCCACAATGAGTCGAATGACGAAAATGCCGACCACCAGAACCAGCAATGTTGACTGCACCTTGGTCACGTCACGATTGGCAATATCCCGTACCAACATCGAGCCAAGACCAGGTAGGGCGAACACGCTCTCAACGACCACTGCACCGGTGAGCAGCGTCGACAATTGCAGCGCCGTCACGCTCAGCACCGGTGAAAGCACGAGGCGCGATGCGGTAGCGAGGGCTGCGTCGGTAGTGCGACCTGCGGCGCGGGCGGTGCGAAATGCATCTGATGCAACAAAGTCGAGCGAGCGAGACCGGGCGAATCGCACCAGAATTGCTGTTTGAGTCAGGCTCAAGGTGACGACTGGAAGCACGAGCGACCGCCCAGCAACAAAGGGTGAGCCCCAACCAGCCGTCGGAAACCCACCCGCCGGTAACACACGCAACTGCACAGCGAACACCACGATGAGCACGATGCCGATGACGAACGTGGGAATCGCCAAACCAATCTGGGCAAGTGATACTGCGACTATGCCAGCAGCGCGGTTGCGTCGCAACGCAGCCCGCCGACCGATGGCGACTGCGGTGACCACCGCGATCAACGACGAAAAGATGACAAGTGGCATGGTCACCCGCAATCGGTCGGCGATTTCTCCACGTACTTCGTCGCCAGAGACGAGAGAGCGGCCGAGATCTCCACGCAGTGCGTCAAGAATCCAGTCAAGGTACTGCACGATCAGCGGGCGGTTGAATCCGTATTCGGTACGTAGTTGCTCGAGTGCGATGGGGGTGGCACTGACACCCAGCCGGGATGTCGCTATGTCGCCCGGCAAGACACGCAACAGAACGAACACCAGCACAGTCGAGCTGGCGATACCCACGACGGTGATTGAGATTCGGCGAACGACGCCGCTCATGTCAGATTGCTACGAGACGCGTTCGATACGTGCAACGTTGTATGAGTCGCCAACTGAGTTTTTGGCAAGACCAGTGACATCGCGCTTAGTGACCTGCAGGCTGGGCATTAACCACAGCCAGTCGCTTGGCGACTGCTCGGAGAGCAATCGTGCTGCGGCGCGCAATGTGGCAGTGCGCTCTTGTGGCTCGGCTGCGGCCCCGGCTGCGGCAATCAGGTCGCGGTACTCGGCATTATCAAACCGAAAGTAGTAATCGGGGTTGGCATAAATCGCCATATCGTTGCGTTCAATGTGGCACACGATGGTGAGGTCGTAGTCGACTTTGGTGAAAATACGATCCAGCCACTCCTCCCATGTCACCGGAGTGATGGTGACGTCGAAGCCAACCTTGCCGAGGGCATCGGCAATGAATTCGCTGGAGTTGGTGGCGTAGTTGATAGGCGGCACATCGAGGGTGATTGGCGTTCCTGCCACGACACCAGCAGCAACGAGTGCCTCGCGTGCTGCACTCTCGTCATAGGGCGCGATATCGGTGAGATCTTCAAACCACGGGTCGGTTGGCGGCACAAAGCCACCGATTTCGGTGCCGTACCCCGCCCAGGCAACATCAATGAGGGCTTTTTTGTCGAGCGCTTGGCGCACCGCGGTACGCACTTTTATGTCATTGAACGGTGCGCGCGAGTTGTTCATGCTGAGGGTGACTTCGCAGTTGGTGGTGCCACTCAGCACCGTGAGATCGTCGCGTGATTGAAAGACCTCGAGTGTTTCGGGCGACTGCACGGTGGTCATCACATCGATATCGCCGGCCAACATGGCGTTACTCAAAGCTGCGGCATCAGCAAAATATCGAAAGATCACAGTTTTGGTGTCGCCTTCTCGGCCCCAATACTGTTCGAACCGCTCAAGGGTGATGCTGCTGCCTTTATCCCATTTGGCAAACACATACGGGCCGGTGCCATTGGCAGTACCCGCAAAGTCGGTGGTGTCTTTTTTGAAAATGACACCACCGCGCTGCGTGAGGTTGTACAACAGGTCGTTGTCACGTTCGCCGAGTGCAATGGTCACGACGTTTGCGTCGGCGGTGATTGCTAAGACTTTCGCAAACTGAGCAAGTTGCACGGGTAAAACGGCGGTCGTTTTGTCGTCAAGTAGACGTGTGAGGCTCCACACCACGTCGTCGGCCGTCAATGGCTGGCCATCGTGAAACTCTGCATCACGCAGCTTGAATGTGTAAGTCAGGCCATCAGCAGAGACATCGAAACTCTTCGCTAGAGCAGGTTCAATTGAACCGTTATCTACGATGCGAACGAGACCTTCATAGACGTTGTCCAACAGCACCTGGGGAATCGCCTGGCCGGCCGTGCCACTGATGTCAAGGTTGGTCGGTTCAAACGTGAACCCGAGTGTGACTTGGGAGGCGGTTGCCGCTGGTGCACAACCCGCCGCCAGGAGGCCCATTGAGCCGAGAACACAGGCAACAGCACGGGCAAGCGCGGAATGCTTCACGGATTGAATCATGGTGTGTTTCATGTTAAGTGAAGTATAGGAAGGTGCTTTGACGGGCATCTCCGCTGACTGCAGGACAACTATGGCTGAAACACGGGACGAGCGCAAACTTCTGGATGAGTTACCATTGGACAACCATATATGGCAAAAAAAAGTCGCTCCAACACTTCACGGGATGAGCAGCTAGTGGATCAATTGTTGATTGAGTCACATGGGTTGAGGATGAAGTATGAAGACTTCAGTCGATACACCGAGGGTCAGGTAGAGGAATTTGTGCTCACGAAGAGGCGGTTAAATCACGAGCTCTCTACCATCGGTGAGCAGACAAAGTGGCTGTCACAAAGGGCGACCCAATTAGAAGCAGCGGTAGAGCATTTGGAGCAGCAGCGTGATCATTTATTGGGTGAGCGTGATCGGACAAAGGGCGTGTTTGCCGCGACGGTAGAGCATTTGGAGCAGCAGCGTGATCATGCACTGCGAGAGGGTGAGCGTTTGGAGCAGTTGCGTGATCATGCACTGCTGGAGGGTGAGCGTTTGGAGCAGTTGCGTGATCATGCACTGCTAGAGGGTGGGCGTTTGGAAACAGAGTTGTCACATGCTCGGGGTGATGTTGAGTTACTACATAATCAGCGGGCGATGGTACAGGGTGAATTGGTGAAGATCACACATGAGTGTCTGGCCTTGCAGAATCAGCTGGTCACACGCACCGAGCAGCGAGATCGAGCCCGCGAACGGGTGATGGCGCTTGAAGCCTCACGTGCAGTGCGCTTTGCCGCGCGGCTGCGAAAACTACTTCGACGCTAAGAATTTAGTGAACAGATCAGACCACTCGGGTCGCCAGTCGTGAGACCATTCGGCGTCGGTCACCAGCTTGATATCGCCACCGTTGGTGCGAGAAAACTTCTCTACTGAAAGTTGTGTGCTCGGAAAGACAATTCCGAGAAAAGAGCTGCTGCCAGCGAGTGGCACAACTGTGTCAAGTTCACCGTGCACGTGTAACGCGTTTACCGGGCGTAATGGCGCGCACGTATCGATCATGAGCGCCCCGGCTGCGACCCCGATTGCGGTGATTCGTGTCGACAGTTCGCAGCCAAGCCGGTAGGCCATCATGCCACCGTTGGAATGACCGACTACCCACACCCGTTCGGTATCGATGTCGTACTGCGCTATCAGGCTGGTAATGAGCTCGTCAAAAAAAGCCACGTCGTCAACGAGGTCGAACATCGCAAATGGGCAACATGTTCCAGCATTCCATGACTGGGGCAGACCTTGCTCGGCGCCGGTGCCATTGGGGTACACCACCACCGCATCAAGATCGTACGCATCGAGTGAGTCTTCGATGTTGGTAGAGCTGCTCATCGCTTGGGCATTGCCACCAAAACCGTGCAGCACGAACAGCAGTGGTGCGGATTCGCCGTTAGACAAATCCGAAACCAAGTACGAACGCACCCGGCCGTCGGCGGTGGTGATGGTGTCGAAGCCGGCTGGTGCAGTCGGTGCGGCAGTGACCACAGGGGCTGTGGAGGTCGTGGCAGTTGCAGACAAAGTTGAAGCCGTGATTGATGCCTGCCCTGTGCCATTTGATGAAGCACATCCTGCGCAGGATAGAAGTGCAGCGGCAGCAAGCAATGAACGCAATGACAAGAACGTAAGTCTGCCACTACTTATCGTCATATCATGATATGGACGCATCTAGTCTGGGTATTCATTATGACCTCACTGGATTGTCTGAAATAGCAGTGCGAGCTTTCAGAAAGTGGTGGGCTTATGGCTTGGTTGCTGCACTTGGAATTATGTTGCGGGCGATTGTGCCGATGGACATCGTGTGGGGAAGTGGGCACGACTCACAACTGCAACTAGTACTCGCTCGTAATATTGCCAATGGTTTCTGGCTTGGTGGCGAATTGGTTCCCGAAATGTGGGTTGGCTCACAGTGGAATCTGGCACTTGCTAAAGGTGTCGGGTATCCACTTTTCCTCGTGGTGGTTCAACCGACGGGCCTTAATCCAGTGCTTTCAGCATATTTGTTGTACCTTGTCGGTGCGCTGCTTGTTGCACGTTCGTTTACCGTTTGGTTCCCAAAGTGGTGGAGCATCGCAGTCTTCACGGTGCTGACATTTTCTCCCGCAATGTTCGGTGGTGACTTCTCCAAGGTGTATCGCAATAATTTGATTGCCGCACTCGCATTACTGGCCCTTGGTTTAGCCACTTTTCTTGCACAGTTGCTTAAAATAGCACGACTTCATCCGAGCCAGCGCGCACTCGGCTACCGGTGTTATGTGCAGGCGGCACTACTTGGACTGTGCTTCGGTGCATTATGGATTACGCGCCTAGATGTGTACTGGATCGCGATCGCTTGCGTCGTTGCTATAGCCAGTGTTGGTTGGTCGGCGGTGTGCCATCGATCGAGCAGGCTTCGCCTTGTGTTACCCAGCGTTGCAATCATCATTGGCACCGCTCTGGTGATTCCACTCGCAGTAATGATGACGAATCAGGTGCAGTATGGAATTCGTGCTGTTGATGATTTTGGCTCGGGACCTATCGCAGAAACACAGATTCTTCTTTCAAAGATTGAAGCAGCGCCTGTTCATCCACTCGTGCATGTGAGTGCCGAACAGCGGCGAAAGGCAGCGGCAGTCAGCCCCACGATGGCCCGGATTGCCGTGCAGCTAGAAGATCCGAATTCCAATTGGAAATTGATACCTACCATCATCGAGCAAGGTGTGACCGGTGAGTCCGCAGGCTGGTTCGCTTGGGAACTCCGTGATGCGCCGGTACGTGCTGGGCTCGTATCTACGTTGACGGAACTCCACAATTTTTTCGGCAAAATCGAAGCTGAACTGCGCCAAGCCTGTGAGTCAGGGGAATTGCAGTGTACGGCGCCTGGTGAGTTTGCACCGGGAGTTCGATTCGTTACACAGGTTGATCGTCGGCAATTGCTCGAACAATTCATCTCATCACTGCGCATACATAGTCGTGGTGCAGGCGCACCGAGCTTCTTCAATATCACCCCACTCGGCATTCCAGACCTTGACCGCCTTTGGACCGACGTGGTAAATGGAGTTGATACAACCGCAAGTCCACGCCAAGTCCAAGGTCCGGCACGCCTGTTCACCCGCATCTCTCAGGTGTTGACCATCGCGGTATCAGTAGCAATCATGTTGGCATCTGCAGTGCTTGCGACACAACGTCGGCGGCCGTCATGGACAGCGTTGGTGTTTGGATGCGGTTGTCTTACTGGAGTCCTCATCAACGCCTTTATCGTCACGTGGTTCTCTATTGAGATCGGTGTGTCTACCGAAAATAACGCTGCATACCTTTTTGCGTCACAGAGTTTCTTCTATGTTGGACTTCTCGTCGTACTAGCGGCGGTGTCGCAGCCACTCCTCGGTCGCACGCAGAGCCTGCGGAGTTCCGATATCCCAGAAACGCTCTGACTCTGGCCAGGCGAGCACATATCGTTTTGTTATGAGTGGTGATAACACATCAACTAAATCAGTTGTCTGATTGTTGGGCACAGAGTGAAATGCCGAGGCAGAGAAATTCAGCAAACCAAGGTCGATCCACTCGAATGATGCGTCACGTTCGGTCTTTGAGTAGCGAACAACATGGTGTCCTTCAACCACCATGTTGCTTTGTTGCAATTCATTGCGATTTCGGTAGACAGTGACGACTGCATCAAAATACAATTCTGCACGTCGCTGCTCGGCTGCCAGCAGGTCGGTAGTCATCAGAGAGTCACCGTACGTCACCCAAAAGTGGTCGGGGAGCATGGGTAGCGCGCGGGCGATTGCCCCACCTGTGCCGAGCAGCACCGATCCATCTCGGATGCACGATACAGAAAGACCCTTGATGGTGTGCTGCTCTGCAAATTCCTCAACCTGTTCACCCAATTCTCCGATCAGTAGTACGGCTTTGGTAACGCCCATGACAGCAAGGCTGCGCAGTTTGTGAGCAAGAAATGGCTCACCATTGACAGATGCCAAAACCTTCGGCAGGACACCGCCTGTAATTTCGCGTAGGCGTAGTCCCAGGCCACCGGCCAGTACTACGCAAGTGCGCTCCCTCATTTCAGTTAGCGACGATAACGCAGGAACCCTCGTAATCAATTCCAAATGGCACCTCCGTGAGGTTACGGCGTGCCATCTCCTCACGTAATGCCAATTTTTGATGGGCAAAGAAGAGGATGAAGCCGCCACCGCCAGCCCCGACAAGTTTGCCACCGAGTGCACCGTGAGTTATTCCTGCAGCAATAATGTCGTTGATCTCGTCGTGCAAGTCGGATGGCTGGCGGGAGTATTTGAGATGCCATTGGTGAGTCAACACTTGACCAAAAGACGTAAGGTCACCTTTCAGCAGTAAGTCACGTGTGGCATACCCAATTTCACGGGTTTCGTTCAAGCTTGGTTTTGAACGGAGTATCGCACCCGACGAGTCAGATTCCCCACGCAGTACTTCGCTCGCCGACCTCCTTACTCCTGTATAAAAAAGCAAGAGATCTTCCTGTAGACGCTGCCGCACGGTTCGTGAGAGATCTAAGGGTTCAATCATTACCGACTCGTCATCCCGAAAGGTCAAGGCGGTGATGCCCCCTGTGGCAGCGATGTATTGGTCTTGTTTGCCAACATTCTCACCGAGTCGGTCAATTTCGATTGCCGCGGCTTCTGCCGCAATCTGTTCGTTGGTCAATGACCTGTGCTGGTACTGGGCGAGAGCTTTCAATAGACCGACGGTAAATGAGCCAGAAGATCCAAGGCCAGTGCCAGCAGGAATATCAGCCATTGATGAAATTTCGATTGAACTTGGAATATCGAATGCCTTGATGCACTCACGGAGCAGAGGGTGTTTGATTGACTGTGCATCAGTAACGCGCTCGATGTTGCTGTACTTCAGCAAGTAATCATTGTCAAAGTTGTCGTTGACGGCGATGTAAACGTGACGTGTGATTGCTGCAGCAATGAGGAAACCATGTCCATTGACACGGTAGTAGGAAGGCAGATCGGTGCCACCACCACCCAGAGAGATGCGGAGTGGTGTTCGAGTGATGATCATCGTCGGTAGGCCTCAGCAATAATTTCATGAACGGCAATTGCCGATGGCAAATCAGCACCCTGCGCTGATTTGCCGTCAATGCGCGCAAGGAAATCGAGGAGCTCCAGCCGCCATGAGTCATCGACCCCAGGAAACTCAGTGTGGGACGTAAGAGGTGGTCCCATCTCGGGCTTCATCTCATGAAGAGTGAGCACTTCCGTGCCGTAACTTCCGCCGAGCCCGTTGACCTCGATCTTTGCTCGCTCAAGAGTTATTTCGAGCGAGAACATATTTTTCCACTCTGTCCAAGAAACATGAAGCCAGACAGTCGCCCCTTCGGCGGTGGTCAGTGAGAGGAAGGCGTTATCTTCAACCTCCATTGGCCAAAACGAAGTAGTGAGACGCGCATAATCAAGTTGTACTTTGCCGCAGAGGTGCAATGTTAAGTCGATGAGGTGGCATCCCTGATCCATCAGTTCACCACCACCCGATACCTGACGTGAGGCGCGCCACTCACTTTCATAGCCGACTCGTCCGCCATGTCCGTAGCGACCGCGTATCCAGAGGAGCCGCCCATAGTTTCCACTATCGATGATCGATTTGGCTGCAGCGACTGCCGGGTGAAAGCGATGATTGAAACCAATGGCCACACACATCTTTTGCTGCTCGGCGACTTCTTGGAGCTGGAGAAGTTCGATGGTGTTGCGTCCGCCTGGCTTTTCTACGAATACGTGTTTGCCTTGTTTCAGCGCTGCAGTCGTGAGCGGAGCCAAGTGGTCATGGGTAGTCGCAATAATTATGATGTCAATATCGTCACGCCGTAATAGGTCGTCGTGGGTTTCACACAGGCCAGCAGAGAAACGAGCAGCTAATGCGCGCGCGGTATCTAATCGCACGTCGTAAACCCCACGCAGAATACAGCTAGGCGGCAAAGATGCGACACGTTTTTCACCGATCTTTCCACAGCCGATAAGTCCGACACCGTAAACCTGTTTTTTGGGAATGTCATCGTTCGTCATAGAGATCACCGTCTATTCTTCGCAGTCGATACATGCTCGGCGAGAGCCCCCGTTGCAAGACGGCATCCAGCTGCTCTGGAGTATTCCACTTTCCACTCAAGGTGGCACCGTTGAGGTATTTACCTTGTGGCCCCGCAAGATAATCAAGAAGGCGAAGATAACCGTCGGCACCATTGCTCGGGGCGCTTCGTTGCATCGCGGCCTCAGCAACTAATTGAGCACCAGCAGTCTCAACTGTTGCGTCAGTGACTGAAGATAGAAAGTCAGTTGGTAGCACCGCTCCTGGCGCCACTGCAGTAATTGCTGCCCCGATATCTGCAAACTCAGGTGCTAATACTTCGACAAGGCTGGCAAGTGCTGATTTTGACGGCGCATATGCAGGCGCACGCAGCATCGGTCGTGGGCCACCTACTCCACCACCTGAAACGACAATCACTCGCGCATCGCCGACATCCAGAAGTTGCGTCCAGTACGCCTTAATCGTGTTGATGACACCAAGTACATTGACGGCAAACGTGTGTTGAAATTCGATCGCATTGGTCTCGTGCAACTGACCGACTGGGCCAAGAACTGCTGCATTGCACACGAGCAGTCGCGCATTACCGAGACTCTCATTTGTCATGTCGGCACAACGAATCATGTCTTGTGCATCTGCAACATCACCAGCAGTAAAAAAAGAGTCAATTGAATGCTCCGACCATTCTGTGTCAGCTGGTGATGTGCGTGCGATTATTCCGACGCGCCACCCACTTTTACGAAGATGCTGAGCCGTGAGTAATCCAAGTCCGCGGCTAGCTCCGGTGATTATCGCTCTGGAGGTCATACGGTCAGGCCTTTGGCTCTAGCACCCAGCGATTGGCAAGAATCCACCGTGTCGTTTCAATCACGGACTCCTTGATGGAATATTTGGGCTCCCAGCCCGACTTGCGAATTGCCGCTATATCTAAGTGAATGAGGGGATTATCACCAATCCAGCCTTGGTTGCCTCCAGAGAACTTGAGCGTCGGGGTGAGCCCCATCTCGGCAGTGATCCAGCCAATGGAGTCGTGCACGGTGATGGTGTGATCAACACCGAGGTTGTAAGTACACATCTTGTCACGTGACACCAAATGATTGACAAGTGCATCGACACAGTCATTGACGTGCAGGTAACTTTTGGTTTGCGA
This sequence comes from Bifidobacterium breve, assembly GCA_945862045.1. GTDB lineage: Bacteria > Actinomycetota > Acidimicrobiia > Acidimicrobiales > Ilumatobacteraceae > F1-60-MAGs027. Next base: position 66,924 of record CAMAWR010000004.1, on the reverse strand, counting down.
GCCGTCACCGAGCACCATGAGTTCATCGGGGTTGCGGAGTAGTTGACGCATGAAATCTGTTATGTGGCCATGTGAATAGCGAGGCCCAAGGATTGAGACGAAGCGGAAGATCGTGGCGGTGACGAGACCGCCCTCAACATAGGCCTGAATAAGTGCCTCGGCGGCAAGTTTTGACGCTCCGTACAACGAAGTCTGAATGGGGAATGGTGCATTCTCGGGCGTCGGAACCACCTTTGTTTCGCCATAAACTGAGCCAGTGCTCGAGAACACTATTCGTGGGATGGAGTTGAGTCGCATTGCCTCGAGAACATTATGCGTCGCCATAATGTTCTGTTCGTGGTCCTTGCGAGGGTGCTTCCAGCCGTCTCTCACATCTGCATTTGCAGCGAGGTGGTAGACGACGTCGACATCCGTAAGTGTTTTGCATGTTGCATCACCATCAGTCAAATCAATTCGATTGATGACTAGTCGAGGATGGTGTAAATCATCTCCAAGATTTTCAATTCGCCCAGTAGAAAAGTTGTCGATTATCGTCACATAATGACCATCGTTGAGAAGTCGAAGCACGAGATTGGATCCGATGAAGCCCGCACCACCAGTCACGGCGATCTTCACGTAATAAATGGTACCCTTGGGCATGGGTACATGTTTTAGAATTAGCCCATACTGATGACGCTGACAGTAGTCATGGCGGTCTACAACGAGGGGAAGACGGTCGAGTCAACGATTAATGATGTGCTTAACGCGTCGACCGATGGTCACAAACTTGAACTCATTATTGTGGAGAGCAACTCCAGTGACGGGTCACGGGAGATAGTCAAGAAGTTCGCGGAAGATCACCGTGTCAAAATTATTTTACAAGAGGCCCCACGCGGCAAAGGTAATGCGGTGCGCGCTGGTTTGGCTGTCGCAACTGGGGATATCATCCTCATAAATGATGCTGATAGTGAGTACACGGTAAAGGACTACCCAAAACTGTTGGCTCCATTTCATGATGAAGCGGTGACATTCGTACTCGGTTCTCGGCATCAGTCCGGACAGGCAATGAGGCGACCTTCAGAGCAACGATTCCGATTTTTTATCGTGAATTCAGCACACTTGGTGTTTACTCTTCTATTCAATGTGGTTTATGGATGCTGGTTGAAGGATCCATTCACGATGTATAAGGTATTTCGACGCCACTGCATTAAGGGACTACGCCTCGAAGCAAATCGTTTTGACTTTGACTGGGAACTTGTAGCGAAACTCGTTCGTAGTGGTCATCAACCAATTGAAATCCCAATTACCTATGTATCGCGGAGTTTCGAGAGTGGAAAAAAAGTTCGTTGGATACGCGACCCTCTCACCTGGTTGGTGGCCCTGGTGAAGTACCGATTTGTGCGACTCCGCTAAGACAGTGATGGTGTCAAAGCCCGGCGATGCGGCACCAAGCGCTGCAGCGGTCGTCGTTGAAGTGATCAAACTCTGGTTCGTGGTGGAATCAACAACTGCGGTGTCGGAGTCGGTGTTTGTGCTTGCGCAACTTGCGACACATACGACGGTGAGCAAGGTGAAGATTCTCAGCTAAGTGGGTTGCATGATGCTTCAGTCTGGTGTAATCCACGAGACACCACGCCCTGAGTCGCAGAACAAACAACAAGATAAGTAGTCTCCGTGCGTGGTGACACAGAAGCCCAAAAATGCTTCGGAGCACACCGTTGCAGCAAATCGACTTGCGAGCAATCGAACACCCGATCCTTCAGATCTGGAGCGTGTACGTCGGGGTTATATCGCATCCCTTCGTGAGTCGGTGATTACGAGTGCCGACGGCCACCGCGTGTTTGATATTGGCTCGTATGACTTTCTGCGCCAAGGTGATGCAGCGCCCGACACCGTAAACCCTAATTTGTGGCGACATGCCACGTTGAATGCGCATCATGGCTTGTTCAAAGTGATTGATGGCGTTTGGCAAGTGCGTGGCTATGACATTTCCAACATCACATTCATTCGAGGGACCCAAGGCTGGATTGTTGTCGACCCCCTCTCGAGCGAATACACAGCCCACGCCTCGCTCAAATTGGTACGCGAACACGTCGAGGATTGTCCTGTCACCGCGGTGATCTACACCCACTCACATGCCGATCACTTTGGCGGGGTGCTTGGGGTAACGAGTCGAGCAGAAGTTGATGCTGGCAAGTGTCGAATCATTGCCCCCGAGCATTTTTTGCGAGAGACAATTAGCGAGAACATCATCGCCGGCCCAGCCATGGCTCGGCGTGCAACCTATCAATTTGGGCCACTCTTGCCGGTTGGCCCGCAAGGCCAAGTGGATTGTGGGCTTGGCATTGCCGTACCCACTAGCCCACCATCTTTGCTCGCCCCAACAGAAGAAATCACCGCAACAGGACAGGAACTTGTGGTTGATGGTGTACGCGTGGTGTTCCAGTTGACACCAGAAACAGAAGCGCCGGCGGAGATGAACTTTTACTTCCCGGATCTGCGTGCCCTGTGCATGGCGGAGAACTGTTCGCACACCATGCACAACTTGGTGCCGATTCGTGGTGCATTGGTGCGAAACGCACTGAACTGGTCGAAATACATCAACGAGAGCCTGTTGTTATTTGGCGCGGATGCAGAAGTGCTGTTTACGTCACACAACTGGCCGCGTTGGGGCAGTGAGGATTTGCAAGACTTTTTGACATTGCAACGTGACCTCTATAAATGGATACATGATCAAACGATGCGCTACGCAAATCTTGGTTTTACGCCACTGGAGATTGCCGAGACACTGTCACTTCCCGATGATTTCCTTGCACACGAACACACGCGTGGCTTCTATGGCGATTTGGTACACAACGCCAAGGCCGTGTATCAGCGGTACTTGAGTTGGTATGACGGCAATCCAGCGAACCTGCACAAATTGCCACCTACAGAAGTAGGCAAGCGATATGTGGAGTTGGCTGGTGGTGCCAATCAATTGTTGAAAGTGGCGCACGCGGCGTTTGATATGGGTGAATATCGCTGGGTTGCTGAACTGGTGAATCACTTGGTGTTTGCCGACCCCACCAACAAGAACGCTCGCGCACTGCAAGCCGACGCGCTCGAGCAGATGGCCTATCAGGCAGAGTCGTCGACGTTCCGCAGTGCCTATTTGATGGGTGCCCAAGAATTACGACAGGGCCCACCAACAGGGCGAAGTGTGAATGTTCGCGCACGAGGATTGATTCGCGAGATGACCGTCGAGCAAGTGTTTGATGCGTTGGCTGTGCGAACAATGTCGGAGAAACTTGACGGGGTAGCACTCGCGATGAACTGGACATTCACCGATCTGCACGGCACACCCGATGAGCGTTGGGTACTTGGTATCTCGCATCGCACGATGTATTCGTCACGAGGCCGTCACGATTCGCGTGCAGTTGCTGCAGTCACGATGAGTCGCTCGCTCTTGCTTGATGTGGTCACACAAGACACCACGTTTGTGGACGCAATCAAGGCCGGACAGATATCCCTTGAAGGTGACGCTGGTGCCCTGGTTACCATCTTTGGCAATTTGGATACGTTTTCGGTAGGTTTCCCCATCGTTGAGCCGTAGTCGGTGGAGGGCAGTGACTCACCTTGATGTCTTACGGACGAATGAGATAGAACGCATTGACCGAATGGTCGATATCAAGGCGATCAAATTGTGTGAAGCCGGCGGCACGCGCCATGTTTTCTGCGGTCATTTCTGAAAGACCAAGTGTTCCAAGCCCTGCTCCATCTGGCGTTGAAAGTGCCGAAGACATGCACGACAACACACTGATGCCGTACATCAGCGATGCCATCGGGTTTTTCTCTGCATTCATCGCGAATCCATCGTGGGCCTTGATGTCCACCAGCAACCAATTGCCGTCAGGGCGTAGTGCCGCACGAATTGACTGCATGACAGTGAGTGGATGAGTCATGTCGTGGATGCAGTCGAATGTGCAGACAAAGTCGACGCTGTTATCTGAGGGCAGTGGTTCACTACGCGGGTCCGCAAAGTGTGCGTTGGTAAGCCCCGAGTCGCGCAAACGCTCATTGGCACGAGTTAACGCGTAGTGAGAAATGTCGTATCCCACGAAGTTGCTCGCTGGATACTCGCGAGCCATTCGTAACACTGCTCCACCGGCGCCGCATCCAATGTCTGCCACTGCGACACCATTGCGGAGTCGATCGACCATGCCTGTGGCTGGCAGAACGGTAGGAATCAGATTGGCGTTGTTCCACGGCTCAAAGCTGCGTTCAATGCCGACTGCGCCGTCTGGGCCATGACTGTCGTAGTTGTAGCCGAGTCCGGTACGAAATGATTCCGGCATTCGCTTCAGTGATTCCATGGTTTGTGGCAATCGATGAAACATGCCCATCCCAAATGCTGGGTGTGACTCGTCGGCCAGCACGGCTATTTGCTCGGGCGAAAGAAAAAATGTGTCGTCGTTGAGGTCTGGAGGTTGTGAACGTAACGACAAAAAACTCACGAGTTTGGCGGCTGCTTGGTTGTAGGCCCACTCGCGAACCCAACGTTCCTGTAACCCAGTGGTGGATGCGAGTTGTGTCGTGGTGAGTGGTTGTGGTGCTGCAGCGAGTGCACGATATAAACCGAGTTGGTCACCCAAGTGCACCATGCCCGAGGTGACCGCGCCTTCCAATTTGGTGAAGAGCAGGAACGAAAAAAACTTGAGCTTGTCGGGGTTGATGCTCATGACTCGTAATCGTAGTATTTTGAAGAAATTGCCTATCCATTACTTCATTGTTGAGGAATGCAGTATCTTTTGTCGCATGGCCGAACGGACATTATTACTAGCGCATTCCTGTTTAAGAGACACTGATTTTCGAGTACGTGCATCAATCGCCAAAGGCGCGGGTTTCAACGCAATCGGCTTAAATGCTGGATCAATCTCAAATCAGTACGGGGAGTACCAGCGGCTTCGTACTATTGGCTGGACTGATGAAACGCTGCACGGGGTATTGCTGGAGTTTGATATCAAAATTGCAGAGCTTGAAGCTCTCGTCATTGGCAACGATGTGCAGGCGGATGAGTTCGTTCGTCTTGCTCAGTTGTTTGGTGTACAGACAATTCAAACCATTGCGTGGAGCACAAGCAACATCAAGACCGATGCACTTGACTTCTCCCATGCGGTTCCATGGTTGCGAAGTGTTGCAGATCGGATAGTCGATTTAGGTTGCCGAATAGCCCTTGAGTTCATTCCCACTACGCCAATTCCTGATGCGGATACTGCTCAGCGGCTTGCTGACGAAGTTGACCGCAAAAATGTCGGTACCTGTGTTGATTTCTGGCATGTCATGCGGGGACGGGGGATTTCAGAGATGACTCGTGTGGATTGGACCCGTGTATTCAATGTTCAGGTCAATGATGGAAGCCTTGCCCCGATTGACCCTGACTATATTCACGATTGTTTATTTAATCGAGTGGTGCCTGGTGATGGAGAGTTTCCGTTAGACGAGCTCGTGAAGTTCGTTCCACGATCGGCCCCGTTGAATATGGAGGTCATGAATTCATGCCTTGATGGTGCGACTAGCGACGACCGCCAAAAAATTCTTAGTCGGGGCTTACAGCGAGTGCTCGGCGCTCATTAATCTGCCCGGAAACCACGGTCACCAATGCCAAGGAGCCGACGACAGTCGCCCCACCCAGCAATTGCAATGCAGAAAGCTGCTCATCAAACACCAAGAAGGCTGCGATTGACGAAACAATCGGCATGCCCAGCATGAGCAGTGATGTGGCAATCGCCTCCATTCGAGATTGAGCCCAAGTGAGAAGGGCATGTGCCGAGAGGCTAAGTATTCCTACGCTGGCCACCATTGTCCAGTCAAAAGCACTTGGAATGGCAAGTGATTGACGCAGCAACAGTGCGCCACAGACTGAAAATATGGCCGACCAGAGCATTACTGGTGCCAGAAACCCCCACAGCTTGGCGCCCTCGTCGCGTTGTTTTTTGACCATCAGGAAATAAGTAGCCCAAGTAACGCAATTGAGCCCTGCCCATAAGTCACCAACAAATGAAGAGTTTCCGGCTCGATCGCCACCGATCACGACCATCGCAGCACCTGCCAGGGCCACGAATGCGAGAACTACACGTTTCCACCCAGGCGACTCCTTGAATATGATTGGCGCGGCAAAAAGGATAATTACCGGAGCTAGTTGGCTTATGAGCATTGCGTTGGTAATGGAGGTTTGTTGAAATGCGGCATAGCCGCTTGCCGTCGAAACATAAAAAAAGAAAGCAGGTAATGAAGCTTTTAGAACAAGGCCACGGGAAAATCGAGAGCCTTCACGATAAAAAAACAGCAGAGCGATAGGAGCCGAAATAATTAGTCGAAATGCAAGTATCGCCGAAGACGTCGCGTCTGACGCCTTGACAAAAATAGGCGTTACTCCCCAAAAAAACACTGCAAGATTAATGGCTGAAACCGAACGTCGATAGTCGGTTCTCACGGACCGACTGTACTTCGTGACGGCCTGGGGTGCGGTTGGCGGCTACTCGGTGATGGTGCGCCGTGGGGTCCACACGAAGTAGTTCCACACCCAGTCGGCAAAAATGCTGGTGCGGTTGCGCCCACCCGAGAGGTACGCCAGGTGCAATGCCAGCCATGTGAGCCACGCAATGGTGCCTTGAAAGCGCAACCATGGACGAACCTCGACCACTGCTTTGCGGCGACCGATGGTGGCCATCTGGCCTTTGTCGCGGTACTTGAATGGTTCGAGAGCTTCGTTGCGTTCGCGGCGCAGCATTTGACGTGCAACGTGGCGACCCTGCTGAATGGCCACCGGTGCAATCATCGGCAATGGCTTGCCTTCGGCGTCGGCAAAATTGGCCGCGTCACCGACCACCCACAACGAGTCGTTGAGTTGCAGTTGCGGGTTGACCTTGAGTCGGTTGCCACGGTCAGACTCGCCGAGAAACTTCCAATGTGGTGGTGCCACCACGCCGGCGGCCCAAATGCGGGTGCCGGCCACGAGTTCTTCACCGTCTTTCAGGCGCAACGATCGCGATGTGGCCTCGGTGACGGCTGCATCAACACGCACGTTGACGCCCATTTTGGTGAGCGCCTTGCGGGCGTGCTCGCTTGAACTGGGTTGAAAACTTGGCAACAGTCGCGGGCCGGCCTCGAGCAATGTGACGGTGGCCTGTGGGGCGATGTGTGCAAACTCGCGCTTGATTTCGCCCTGTAGTTCACGCACGGCCCCGGCGAGTTCGACACCGGTCGGGCCACCACCGACGATGACCACGTTCAGGCTTTCGATTGGAAGCACACCGTCTTCGACGGCCTCGTAGGTACGCAGCAGCGAACGGCGAATATCGCGAGCATGTGCGACCGACTTCATCTGCAAAGTATGTTCTGCAACGCCAGGTATACCGAACGTGGTGCCTTCTGAACCCACTGCCAGCACGAGGTCGTCATAAGAAAGTGTCTTGCCGGTCGACAGTGTGAGCGTTTTGGCACCAGTGTCGACGTTCGTGACCTCGGCGCGAATGAATTGCACTTCTCGATAGGCGGTGCGCACCGGAAAAGCGATGTCGTCTTCGGGCAGCGAGGCTGTTGCCACCTGGTAAAGCAGTGGCGAAAACAACTGGTACGGATTGCGATCGATGAGCGTCACCGAGTAGGCCGCCGATTTACGAAGTTTTTTTGCACACGCCAACCCGCCGAATCCGGCGCCGACAATAACCACATGCTTTTTGGGTGGCGCTACGCCGAACTCTCTGAGCACCCTTTCAATCTACGATGCCAATCAACTGCACTACCGTTCGCAGCATGGGTTTGTCGCCACACACGGGTCTTCTTCCGGGTACGGGTCTTCTGCAGGGCAAAGTTGCGGTCGTTACGGGTGCAGGAAGTGGCTTGGGGCGCGAGTACGCAATCGCACTTGCCGCCCAGGGTGCGCTCATCGTGGTGAATGATTTTGGGGCTGCCGTGACTGGTGAGCAACGTTCCCCAGGCGCGGCGGGGCAGGTGGTGAGTGAAATTACGTCGCTGGGTGGCGAGGCGGTTGCCAACATAGCCGATGTGTCGCAGTGGGATGGCGCCGAGTCGATCATCGATACAGCCGTCACCGCGTTTGGTCGGCTCGACATGGTGATCAATAACGCCGGCATCAATCGTCCTTCGTCGTTGGTGGATTTGTCTGAGGAAGACGTTGATCTGCAGTTGGCTGTGCACCTGAAAGGCACTCTTGCTGTCAGCCATTTTGCAGCTGCATATTGGCATCAGGCTGGTGCGCAGTCGCATCGCGCCATCGTGAACACCACGTCGGCGGTGGGCCTGCATCCGACTGCGGGTGGTGGTGTGTATGGCGCTGCAAAATCGGCTATTGCTGCACTCACGGTGAGCCATGCCCAAGAACTTGCACGGTATGGAGTTCGTGTCAATGCCATAGCGCCATGTGCCCGCACGCGAATGGTGAAAGAGTCACCGGCGGTCTTGGCGCTCATGCCCGACGCACCCGGCTTTGATCGTCATGCACCGCAGCACGTGGCGCCACTTGTGGTGTATCTCTCCAGTTCGTTGTGTCGGTTTACTGGTCGGGTGTTTGCGATTGAAGGCCCAGATGTGGCGGTGTACTCCGCAGTTGGCGTTGCGCAACATTGGTCGACCACGGGTGCCTGGAGCGTGGAGTCGTTGGCCGATGCATTGGTAGATGCTGACGAGCAGTCACAGCAGCAAGCATTTTTTCCTGGAGGTGTGGTGGCGCACAACACCCCGCCGGGGCGCACGTTGCGCACGCTGCAGTAGGTGGCGCGCTCGGAGGGACTCGAACCCCCAATCCTCTGATCCGAAGACAACTGGTGGGCGTATCACACAATCCATTCAGTCTTTGGAGTGTTTATCTATGCGGAGGTGGCAAGCAGTAGGTGCCGCCTAGTCCACCGATTCTTTATGGTTTGTGACCCCGTTGTGACCCCACCCGTCTCGGGGATGTTCTCAGCTTTGTCAAATCCAAAGAACGTTCCTGCTTGACTCTGTGAGGTGTATGTTCACCATCGCAAATGTTGGCAAGGTGCTTAGCGTGTTTCGCCTCCATCGACGCCCAACGGTCGTTGCCGATGGGAGATCGACTGCTAGACGTATGCCTCGCCACGAAACCAAGCCATCAGGTCCGGGCGAATTGCCACATCAACAACTTCGACAAGTTGACCGCCTGGCGCACGCAGATTCGCAAAACGTGCCGGGCCACCGTCATCGCCCACCATCCATGATTCCAAAACATGAGACTCGGATTCGAGCATTGCTATTGACTGACGCAAATCGCTGACCCACCAACCAAGGTGATGGATAGCACCGTTTGTAAGTGGTTCCCATGGGGACCCAGCAGCGCCTTGAATCAACTCAACGTGCAATGGTCCGTCGCAGGAGTATGACACCAGAATAGAAAAGGACGTTGGGGCGAGATTTGGTCGACCAACGACGATGGGCCACACCCGCGGTTCGGTCAATCGCAAACCAACGGCGTGAAAAGACTCCATCGCAGCAGCGAGATCAGGCACGACCCACGCGGCATGGAATTGGTCGGAGTGGGAAAGTGGCATAGGTAGGGGTCGCCTCAGCGAGTGTGCCATCCGCCATCGTTTGGCAAAGACATACCATTAATGTAGCACGACTCCCAGTTAAGTGTCTGGGGCCTGCTCAATTCATGTTGTGACCTTTTGTTGTGACCTTTTGTTGTGACCCCGAGCGTGAATGAGAATGCGTGACACGCTGAAACCTTTACGACTATTGGCGCGCTCGGAGGGACTCGAACCCCCAACCCTCTGATCCGAAGTCAGATGCTCTATCCATTGAGCTACGAACGCTGGTACGCCAAAGGCTAACGCCTGCCAAGATAGGACTATGCCGCTTCACGCTCAAACCGCTGCCGTTCTTGACCTCATGAAACAACTCGGCACTCAGCCACTGCACGAAGGCACTCCCGCCGAAGGTCGTGCGAACTATCTCGCGATGCGTGTGCCGTCAACGGTGGAGCTGCACGAAATCCGCGATATCGAAGCTGGCGGCGTGAAGTGCCGGCTGTATCGCTCGAGCGCAGCAACCTCGGCGCCGCTCCTTATTTATTATCACGGTGGGGGTTGGGTTATTGGCGATCTCGAATCACACGACGACGTCTGTCGAAAGTTGGCACGCGACGCCAAGTGCAGTGTGATTGCTGTTGACTACCGCTTGGCACCCGAGCACCCGGCACCCGCCGCACTCGACGACTGCATCGCCGCCACAACATGGATGTTTGCCAATGCCAAGTCGTTGGGCGTTGATGCAGCGCGGATTGCCATCGGCGGCGACTCGGCTGGGGGCAACCTCGCAGCGCTCGTGGCGATGCGGGCCGATGTAAAGCCCGTATTCCAATTGCTCGTGTACCCGGCCACTGATATGCGTATGGATTACCCAAGCCATGTCGAAAATGCCCAGGGGTATCTGCTGACCGCCGACTTGATGCACTGGTTCATCGACCACTACCTGCAGGGCGATGAGCAAAGTATGCGCACCCCGCTGTATTCACCCATCCTGACTGATGATGCAACCTTGAAAAAGTCGCCACCCACGTTGGTGATCACCGCTGAGTTCGACCCGCTGCGTGACGAAGGCGAGGCGTATGCGGCACGGCTGGCAGCGGCGGGTGTGCCAACGTCGATGGTGCGTTTCAACGGTCAAATTCACGGGTTCTTTTCGATGAGCGAATTGTTGGATGATGCTGCGGCAGCAATTGCGATGAGTGCGTCGTATCTACGCAAGTATCTGAATAGTTGACCCATGTCGCGCGAAACCATCGTTGTCGACAATTACACCTACGAAGGTACTGATGCGCAACGCACGCTGCTCAACTTGGGCGAGATCTGGCAACACCACCTGAGTGGTGGAGGACTTGACGCATCTCGCTGTGCAGCAGTCGAGCGCCAGCTGGTGCAGGCTGCGCATCGGTTGGCTGGAACCGAAGCGAACCTGTCACTCAACGACGTGTCACTCAACGATCTTGGCGAGTGGTTGGGTAAACGTGTTGATGAGTTGGATCGCGCAGCGCTCACCAACTTCCTCGGTGAGCTGTGGCGCATTCTTGAGTCTCTGCACACGCACGCAGGCGAGTATCACGGTGTGGTGAGTGGGCTGCATGCTTCGGGTGGTGGTGTACCCAAATTGCCGATTGGCTCTGCCGCCGTCGGGTGGTCCGGCATCGAAGGCGATCGCCAAGGTTCTCGAGTGCATCATGGTCGACCTTGGCAAGCGTTGTGTATGTGGAGCGATGAAGTGATTGCCGGCTTTGCGGCACAAGGTCATCCAATTCTTCCTGGGTACGCAGGGGAAAACATCACGGTGCGAGGTTTGCCGTGGGAAGTGGCGCGTCCAGGGGCGAAGGTGACCATTGGGTCAGTGGAGGCAACGGTGACTGCCTATGCAATTCCGTGTTCACAAAATGAAGCGTGGTTCACTGGTGGCGATTTCGAGTTGATGAGCCACGAGCGTGGACCCGTCAGTCGTATCTATGCCCGTGTGGATCGCCCCGGCACCATCACACTCGGCGACTCGCTGACACTGCGGCTCTGAAACGGCGTAACTACGCCATTTTGACGAGTATCCACCACTTGTTTGTGCGCTTGCGCTCAGGTGGGCATGTCAGCAATCACGCTGACAGAAAGAGAGAACATCCACCATGTACACACTCGGAGCACTCCTCCTGGCAGCAATCCTGCTTGGCGCGGTCGTGTCGGTCATCGACTCGGTCCTGCGTCTGGTCAGCGTCCACGGAGTCATTGCCAAACTTCCGATTATCGGGGCCCACTGGGGACTCATCATCAGCATCCTGATGGTGTGGCTCACCGACGTGAACCTTGCTGGTAATTGGGGTTTGTCATTTCCAGATGAATGGATGATGTGGGTTGCCAACGGCGCCATCATCTACGGCATGATTCCGGTCAAAGATGCAGCAATCTCGATGATCAACAAGGGATTCAGAATGTAACGAGCGGTCCAACCGCTGCACATAACCCGACCCGGCGACCGTGCCCCCAAACGGGGGAATCCCACGTCGCCGGGTCGACGTTTTCTAGGCCCACCCCCAACCGCTCGAGTGCCGCACGCATCACCGGTGGGCGGGCGCGATTGGCCCCGTCGCTAATTTTGATCGCCACTGCGCGGCCATCGGCAAGGCCCACAGCAAACACGGCCTCGGCACCGTCTTTGGCCACGAGCCCCGGCACACCTTGCATGAGCAGTGTGACATCGCGGGTTGGGCCACCGACCATGAGCGGATGGCTCGCCATTGCGTGGGCCACTTGGTGGGCAGCGGTGCCCGCCGCGGCAGTTGCAATCGTGCGAAATGCCCGCGCCAGGCCAAGCAATGACAACGCGTGTGCGGGCGCACCGCAACCGTCAACGCCAATGTGTGCGGCAGGTTCACCAGCCAGTGTCGGAATTAGGTCAGTGATATGTCGCTGTACGGGGTGCTCGGGCAACAGATAACTCTTGTCGGTTGGCCAGCCCGCGGCAACGCAGGTGGCGAGCATGCTGGCGTGCTTGCCCGAGCAATTCATCTGCAGCGACGTGCGTTGCTTGCCGTCGCGGATGGCCTGTTCGCGCTCGGTGTCGTCGAGCGGATAATCGATCAGATTGCCGAGCGACGATTCATCAAGCCCAGCAGTGGCCAAAATTTCTCGGGCTGCTGCGAGGTGTTCGGGACGACCGTCGTGGCTGGCACAGGCAAGCGCCAGCAATCGCGGTGGCAAAGTGAGCCCTGCTTCGACCATTGCGGTTGCTTGCAGCGGTTTGATCGACGAGCGCGGAAACACGATTGCGGTGGGGTCGCCCACACTGAATGCCACCGAGCCGTCCGGGTTGAGCGCCACCACCGTGCCAAAATGCTGCGACTCGACCTGCCCGTTGCGGTGTGTTTGCGCCACGAGTTCGTAGGTGTTCATGTTGGCTATTTCACCACCAAGTTATACACACCCGTGGTGGTGTCGCCAGCTCGGGTGATGGTGATTTTTACCCGACAAGTGCCGGGGCGAGCAAAGGTAAGACGTTTGGTTTTGCTGTTGACCGAGCACTGAGCGCGCGATTTTGCGACTGGTGCAACAATCACCTTGGTTACTTCAGTGCGATCAATGATCATGATGTTGAGCAGTGCATTGGTTGCCCGCGAAGTTTTTGTGACAAACACCGGTGTGGTGAACGACTGAGTGTCACCCACCGACGTGCCTACTGCATTGGTGGCCACAAGTCGCCAGTAATACGTCGCACCCGCCGCAAGGCCGGCCAGATTGGCGGCGAGGGTTGCAGTTTCAGCACCAGTCACAGCGCCAGCCACCACGGTGCCGTCAAGTGTCGAGAAGTCGGGCAGACGCGAATATTGAAAGAACGCTTGTGTTGCGATGTCGTTGGCGTTCACCGTGCCAGCGATGTCGGTGGAGTCAGATGACAAAGATGATGCTGCACCGCTCACTACCAATGGTGCGGCGCCAGCTGGTGCGGCAATAACACCCGTGAGGCCGAGCGCCCTGGTGACGAGGTCGGGAAATGCCGATGGTGCAAAACCGGTCATGGACGGCTGTGGCGATGTCGCGCACGGCCCAGACGCTGCGGAGTTCACACCGATGAGCACTATTTCATTGCCGACACGGGTTACGACAGCACCACCCGAGTCGCCGGAGCAAATTCCCGTGGTTGACGTTTGTGTGGCGGCAAATGCGCCAGGCCATGGCGTAGACAAACTCAGCGGTTGGTCGATTGCGTTGGGGGTAAACGATGAAGAGCCGGACGATGAGGTGCGACCGTACCCAAGCAGTGTGACCACACGACCGGCACGTGCCCACTCCGTCACTTCATTCGTTGTGGCAAGGCGGGAAATGCTGGCGCCTGGCATTTCGGTGCTGAGCACGAGAAAAGCAATGTCGTCACCTGCAGAGAAGTCACCCCGTTTTGTCCAACCGTCAACGGTGATGATCGCACTTTGGGTGATGGTCTGTGGCGACTGCTGGGTGTCAACGCCAGGGAAATATACCGAGATTGGCCCAGTCGTCACGGTCCCATCGGTTGTCACTACGCAGTGTGCTGCGGTAATCACAATGCGACTCGTCCACAACGCACCGCTACACACGCTTTTGCCGTTGACGAGTCGGACAACGGCAGTGTTGCCGAGTGCAGACACACCGCCGACTACGGCGTTGGCACGCGTTGTCGGGAAACCGAGAAGTATGACACTGAGTGCGACTGCGAGGGTCACTTGTGCGAGTCGCCGTGACATCACCGTCGCATGCCACACACGTTCAGACTACGATGCGTGCGCGTTGCGTCGTTAGGCTCAGCGCATGCCTTTCAACAAACCCGCACCCGACCTAGCCAAAATTATTGTTGCCTGGGAAAAGTGGGAAAAAGGCGAAGAGCAACCTGGTCGCACCCTGGCCTCATTGAAAACTGCGGGGCTCGATGCCGTTTTGAGATACCTTGTGGACACAGGCTGGAAGCCGGTTGCGTAGAGCGGGTGGGCAACAACACTTGCCCCGCCCGGTGGAGTGGCGGGCGCTGCATTACGCCCCATGGGATCGGCTTGACACGCGGTCGCTGAGCGACATCAATGCCGTGCGCCATGCACTCGCACGATTTCAACCTGATCCGATTCTGCAGGTGCCCTCAGCAGGTGCGTATCCATCGGCTGTTTTGGTGCCAATCTTCGTGGCCAATGATGCGCCGCACGTGCTACTTACGCGCCGCTCAGCAACACTGAGCACCCACCAAGGGCAAATCGCATTTCCGGGTGGCCGACTCGAACCTGGCGAAACGTCGCTGCGAGCTGCGCTACGCGAGACCCACGAAGAGATCGGTATTGATGCTGGCGGTGCAGCGTTGCTCGGCGAATTGACCGCCCACTGCACCATCTCGAGCACCAGCCACATCGTGCCGCACGTGGTGTTGCTTTCCGAAGCGCCACACGAGTTTGTAATGAACGTCGAAGTCGACCGCGTGTTCAGCGTCGCATTGACCGAGCTGATTCGCCCCGACACGTTTGCCCAGGAGCACTGGGTGTTTGCCGATCGTGAGGTCGTCGTGCCGATGTTTTATCTTGATGACGAAACTGTTTGGGGTGCAACTGCACGCATGTTGCAGGATCTCATCTTGTTGGTACTGGCCAAATGAGTTAGGTCGTTCTCGTCAGGGCCCGGCTGCTGCTCGTACCGTGTGAAAAAACACCACCACCCAGGCATCACACCGCAGTCGTTCACTACGCCGGCGCTTTACGCACGTCGCTTGCAAGTCGTGCTGAAACTGGTTGTCGACGACCGCCCGCAGCCCCGCGTTCCACTCACGACCAATACCGAGTCGGGCGAGTGCTGCATAGTTTGCATACGCAAGATCGTGGCGTTCACACGCAAGCCGAAAGTTGAACGACCTTCCGCTACTGCCCACGAGTGGCGCAGAACAGCCATCCGTCGCGGTGATCAACCATCGGTGCACCCGTTTGGCGCGGGCGCGTTCACTGCGGAAGCTGGCGAGCGGCGTATTGAACACCAAGTAGTCGACAACGCCGGGGTCGATAGGTGACGACGAGGCAATCATCGGTGTTATTGGCACACATGCCAGCACCGTGACTGCGACGGTGAATGCGGCCAACTGGCGCATGGGCACCTCGCAATGGCGGGGGTATTGCCGCCACCGTGCTGTGTGGGTAAAGTGTCGACTTAAGCGTTATTTCCAGCGACGCATGGTGGCCACCATTTCCATGGCTACGTCGGCGGCTTCATACCCCTTGTTGGTGTCATCAGGTCGTGAGCGTTCGGCGGCCTGTTCGACGGTTTCTACCGTGAGCACCCCGAAACCAATCGGGATCAGCGTTTCGAGTTGCACCTGCATGATGCCTTCGGCGCAGGGGCCGGCGACGTATTCGAAGTGAGCAGTGTCGCCACGAATGACTGCACCAAGCGTGACGAGTGCGTCGTACTTGTGCGACAGGGCCATCAATCTGGCCATGACCGGAATCTCGTAGGCGCCAGGCACCCAGAACACCTCGATGTTCTTTTCCTGCACACCGTGTTTGGTCAGGTTGCGGCGGGCACCGTCAAGCAGTGCGTTGACCACGAACTCGTTGAAGCGCGAGCAGATGATGCCTACTTTCAGGTCTTTCACTTTGCGTGGGCTCATTACTTGGTGCCTTTCTCGTCGGCGGCAAACAGGTGACCAAGCCGGTCACGCTTCGTAGAAAGATACGCACGATTCTCGTCGGTCATCGTGATGACGATCGGTACGCGCTCCACCACACGCAAGCCATAACCCGCAATGCCGCCATATTTGGCTGGGTTGTTGGTCATGAGTCGAAGTTGTGTGGTGCCGAGGTCGGCCAAAATTTGCGCGCCGATACCGTATTCGCGGCTATCGACGGGTAATCCGAGCTGTGTGTTGGCATCCACCGTGTCAACACCTTGATCTTGCAGTGAGTAAGCACGGATTTTGTGGCCGATGCCGATGCCGCGACCCTCGTGACCGCGCAGATACACCAGTACCCCGCGACCGGCTTCGGCGATCAATTGCATTGCTGCCGACAATTGGTCACCGCAATCGCAACGCAAACTGCCGAATACGTCACCCGTCAAACATTCGCTGTGCACGCGGGTGAGCACGGGCGTGTCGTTATTGACATCACCGCGCACGAAGGCCAGGTGTTCGATGCCATCAATCGTCGAACGGTATGCAACACATTCGAAGTCACCCCATTGCGTGGGCACACGTGCCGAGCCGATGCGCTCGACGAGACGTTCTTTGTGACGGCGCCACTCCACCAACGCAGCGATGGAGGAGAGCAACAGCTTGTGCTCTCGGCAAAATTCGATGAGCTGTGGCAATCGCGCCATGGTGCCGTCATCATTTTGAATTTCACAAATCACACCAGCCGGCTCGCAACCCGCCATGCGTGCCAGATCGACCGCTGCTTCGGTGTGGCCGGCGCGCTTCAACACACCACCTTCGCGGGCCCGCAAAGGAAACACGTGTCCTGGTCGGGCAAATGCCTGGTAGCCAACATTGCGATCGGCGAGCGCGCGAATGGTGAGCGCCCGATCGGCGGCCGAGATGCCGGTGCTCGTACCTTCCAACAAGTCGACCGACACGGTGAATGCGGTGCGGTGGCTTTCGGTGTTGTGGTCGACCATCAATTGCAAACGCAAGTCGTCGCAACGCTCACCCGTGAGCGGTGCCACCACGACTCCAGACGTGTGGCGAATAATGAAGGCAAGTTTCTCGGGTGTCACATGCTCTGCGGCCATGATGAGGTCGCCTTCGTTCTCGCGATCTTCGTCGTCGACCAACACGACCATTTCTCCACGGGCGATCGCCGCGATGACTTCGTCAATCGGTGCAAACGTGCCGTTATTTTTCGTCGTTGGGGTCATGCGGGGCTCCTTAGTGGTTCAATAACAACTTCGACGTCGTCACCGAGTTGTTGGGTAGAAATCGTGCGTCCGCGCCACACATCGGCCAACGTGGCAGCTGTGTCGCCAGCAAACGCCGGCACACCGTCGCCACCGCCCATGACTGCTGGTGCCAGATGAAACACGTAGCGGTCAACTAGCCCAGCCTGGTGAAAGCTTGCAGCCACCTTGGCGCCACCTTCAACCAGGAGTTGCAGCACATCTTCGCCACCGAGCGTGTCGAGCAGATCGGTGAGTGGGCCGCTCCACTCGGTGCACGGGTGCACGCGGGCACCGAGTGGCGCGCGGCCAAGCACGATGCGTCGTGGTGACGGCCCTTGCACATCGCGCACCGTGAGTTGAGGGTCGTCGGCGCGCACCGTGCCAGCACCAACCACGATTGCATCGCTCGCAGCGCGCAACTCGTGCACGCGTCGGCGCGCTATTTCGCCGGTGATAAAGCCACCTGCGCCAGTTTTGGCGGCGATATAGCCGTCGATGGTCATCGCCAATTTGAGCATCACCAACGGGCGACCAGTGCGACGATGATGCAGGTACGAAGCGAGTTGTTCGCGCACCAAATCTGCTTCGACACCGACCTGCACCGCGATGCCCGCATCACGAAGTCGGGCGATGCCAGTGCCGGCAACGCGCTGGTCGGGGTCTTGTACGCCAATGACGACGCGGGCAACACCCGCAGCAATGATCGCATCGGTGCATGGCGGGGTGCGACCAACGTGGTTGCACGGCTCGAGCGTCACGAACATCGTGGCGCCGCGCGCCGCAGCGCCGGCAGCACGCAACACTTGTACTTCGGCATGTGCCTGACCAACGGGCTGGGTGCAACCGCTGAAGCGTTGACCACTCGTGGATACAAGAATGGCGCCGACCCATGGGTTGGGCCGGCAAGTGTGTTGCGCTGAGGCGGCGACAAGCACCGCTTCGCGCATCGATTGTTGGTCGATGTCGTTCATCTCTTCCTGCTTCCATCCGGACTCTGACCGTCGGCCTCGGAGTTTCACCGAATCAGTCCCACATCGTGAGATGCGGGAGTCGCGGGCTTTCACCGCCGATAGGGAATTTCACCCAACCCTGCAAGACATTTCAGTTGTGTGCCGCACCTCCCGGTGTTGCAGTCGTCAGGCTACCGACGTCGCGGCGCGCCTCACTGACCGTGAGCAGTACGACGGCACCGATCACCAGCACTGCCCCGATGACGCTGCGGGCGGTGAGGCGCTCGTCGAGAAACATCAAGCCGACGGCGATGGTGACAACCGGCTCGAAAGCCGATGCCACCGATGTGGGGCCGGGCCCGACCCGTTTCATTGCCGCAAAAAACATCGCCATCGCAAAAATGGTGCCAACGATGGCAATCACTACAACGTTCACCCAGCCGGGCGTCGAACTTGGAAACCGTACCTGCATGCCGAATGGTCGCACGAGCCACAGTGTGAGCCAGCCGAACATCGCACCAATCAAAATGATGGAGAGCCCGGTGATGCCGTCGTACTTCGGCATGACGCGCGACGACAAGACCACATAAAACGTGTAGGTCAATGCGCCGGCCAAAGTGAGCGCAACCCCGACGGTTTCTCCACCGCTTACTTCACCTGCCGTGAGCCCCGCACCACCAACAGTGGCGACCAGGCAGATACCGATTACTTTGCTCGGCCTATGGTGCAGTAGCCACCACGACAACAGCACGGCCATGACCGGGAAGCAATAAAAAATGATTGATACCAAGCCTGAATCCATTCGCTCGATTGCACCGAAATAGAAAAATGATTGAAATGTGAAACCGATGTAGCCGAAGAGAAAGATTTCGACAAGGTCACGACCACGTGGCCATGGCACACCGCGCACCATGATGAATCGATATGCCAACAGCAGTGGTGCAGCAATGAGAAAGCGCGCCACCATGAGGCCGCGGCTGTTGGCCCCCTCTTCGAATGCCCGCACAGAAAACAGCGGATTGACGCCGTACAACGTGCACGACAGCACCGCCAGGGCGATACCAATCACACGTTGATTGCTACGCACCGTCGCCACGTTCCGTATCACGTTGTTTGTCGCGCCGTACAACATTGCGGAACACCACGGTAAAGATGACCGCAATACCGATGATCATGAAGCCAAATATTGCAAACTGCAAGCCACCGCCGCGATCGCCGGCCTGGGTTGGCGCGTACCCACAACCTGGTTTGGGAAGCAAACCGATGCATGTATCAACGTCACTGTCAAGCGGGTACACGAATACCGAGGTGTCGGTGGTCGAGATGTCGTTATCCCTCGTGTTGTCGTAGCGCATCGCTTTTACATTCTGTCAGGCGGGTTCGGCCCGAGTGGGGCAGAACTACGGTGGTGGCAGTGATGTCTGACCTACGCCCGACCGTTTTGGTGGTTGACTTTGGTGCCCAGTACGCACAACTCATTGCTCGTCGCGTGCGTGAAGCACAGGTGTATTCCGAGATTGTGTCGCATCGCATCACTGCCGACGAAGTACAACGTCGCCAACCCGCCGCCATCATCTTGTCGGGTGGGCCAAAGAGCGTGCATGTCGAAGGAGCACCAAGTTTGGATTCGCGCATCTATGAACTTGGTATTCCAATTTTGGGTATTTGTTATGGCTGTCAACTCATCGCCCAACAGCTGGGTGGCGCCGTTGCGCGCGGCGAAAAGGGTGAATATGGTCGGGCCACGCTCACGCGACGGGGTGAATCGAGCCTGTTTGGTGATACTGCAGCGTCATTCGACGTATGGATGAGCCACTTCGATGCAGTGTCGACGGCGCCACCAGGTTTTCGTGTCACCGGGGCCACGACGGATGCACCGATGGCAGTGCTGGAGAACGACTCGAAGAAAATTTGGGCGGTGCAGTTTCACCCCGAAGTAGTGCACACCGAACATGGACAACAGCTGTTGCGACACTTCCTGCATGATCTTGCAGGCATCACACCGAATTGGACGATGTCGTCGATCGCCGACGCACAGATCGCAGCCGTGCGTGCCCAGGTCGGTGACGAGCGGGCAATCTGCGGTTTGTCGGGTGGCGTCGATTCGGCGGTCGCCGCCGCATTGGTGCACCGCGCTATTGGCGCAAATCTCACCTGTGTATATGTAGACACTGGGCTGATGCGTAAGAACGAAAGCGACCAAGTGGTGGAGACGTTCAAGCGCAATCTTGGCATCGAGTTGGTGCATGTCGATGCTGCAGATGAGTTCTTCGACAAATTACGGGGTGTCACCGACCCGGAACACAAACGCAAGGTGATTGGCGAAACGTTCGTGCGTATCTTTGAGCGGTATACGGGCGGCATCAAAGATGCAAAGTTTCTCGTGCAGGGCACGTTGTACCCCGATGTAATCGAGAGTGGCGGACGCGAGGGTTCGGCCGTCATCAAAAGCCATCACAACGTGGGGGGGTTGCCTGCCGACATGACGTTGCAGTTGTGCGAGCCCCTGCGTGAGCTGTTCAAAGACGAAGTGCGATCACTCGGCACCGCACTTGGTTTGCCCGACGAAATTGTGTGGCGCCAACCATTCCCGGGGCCTGGTTTAGGCGTGCGCATTATCGGGGAAGTAACACGTGAAAAAGTCGGCATCCTGCAAGAAGCTGATGCCATCGTGCGTGAAGAAATTCAACGTGCCGGGCTTGAGCGAGAAATCTGGCAGGCGTTTGCCGTGCTCGCCGACATTCGTTCGGTGGGTGTGATGGGGGATGAACGCACGTATGCCCGACCGATCATCATTCGCGCAGTCACCAGCGACGACGCGATGACGGCCGACTGGGCTCGCGTGCCGTACGACGTATTGGCCACCATGTCGTCACGCATCGTCAATGAAGTAGACGGTGTGAACCGTGTCGTGTATGACATCACCTCCAAACCCCCGGGGACCATCGAGTGGGAGTGAGCGCAGCGCCCAGACACCCGTAGCCATTCGTAGCTGTTCATTCGACTAGCACTCTGTAACACAACTGTAAAGATTGCTAGACTCGGTGCATCGTGATTCGGCCCGCCGTTCGGCGTTCCCCCTTCGCACGAACCCGCTTGGCCTGGTTCGTTCTGGCATTGCTGGGGTTGCTGGCACCCCTGGCCCTGCCCAGCACCGTGGCTGCCGACACGATCGACGACCAGCGCCGCCGCGTGGCACAAATCGTTGACGAACTAGAAAGCCTCGCCAGCCAAGCCGACGAGTTGGGCGAAAAATACTCCGACACCCTCGCCGAAAAAGACGCCATTGAGGCCAAAATAGCCGAAACGGAGGTGAAGATCTTCGAGTTGCAAAAGCAACTTGCCGTGATGCAGGCCAACCTCGTCGGCGCGGCCCGCAGATCGTTCGTGACGGGTGGTTCAGCGGGCAGCTTGTCGAGCATTCTTGGCAGTAACGGTTCGCTCACCGACTCCATCAAGCGCGCCTACCTCGGCTCGGCTGCGGCAAACATTGGCGTGGCAAACACCGATGCGATGCAAGGTCTAATTGACGAGATCACCGCCGAAAAGGTGACGCTCGAGCGCCAGAAGAAGCAATTGGCATCGACAGCCGCATACCTGGTGGGTCGTTTGTCGGCGAGTGAAAAGACACTTGAGCAATACGAGCTCCTGCGTTCTCAGGCGCTGCGCGAGCTGGGCAGCTTGCTGACCGAAGAAGAGCGTCGCCGTGAGCAAGACGCTGAAAGTGCCGCCCGTAAGGACGCCGACAAATACAAGTCGAATTACAAGGTGGTTGCCTCGTCGCCACAAGCGGGGGTGGCGATCAAGGCTGCGCTATCACAACTCGGGGTCCGCTATCGCTGGGGTGCATCGAGCCCTGGTGTTGCATTCGACTGCTCGGGTCTTACACAGTGGTCATGGGCAAAAGCTGGCGTATCAATACCGCGTGTCTCGCGATCCCAATTCGCCGCCCTGACGCGGGTACCAACCTCGCAGGCCCAACCTGGCGACTTGTTGTTCTCGCAGTCAACGTTCTTCCACGTTGGTATCTACCTCGGCAACGGTCAGATGGTGGCAGCCCCACGCACCGGAGACGTGGTGAAGATCAGCTCGGTCACGTGGTCGCGCGTACTCGGCGTCGGACGACCGAAGTAAGTTTCTCGCAGTGAGAAATGTCGCGACCACTGCCGGCTGGAAGTACGGTTCGTTCACTGCTGCTTCTATCACGCACGACACGTACCGCAAGGGCAGTGGCCCAGGTGTGGTCATCGTGCACGAGATTCCCGGTATCACGCCGGCGGTCATGAAATTTGCCGAAGAAATAGTGGGTGCTGGTTTCACCGTCGTGATGCCACTCTTGGTAGGCGAAGTCGGTCGCGCACCCGACAAGAAGTACATGTCGGCATCAATGACCAAGGTGTGCATATCGCGCGAATTCAGCACCATGGCTTTGCACAAGACATCCCCGATCATCGACTGGTTGCGCGCACTTGCCAAACAGTTGCATCGCGAGGTCGGTGGTCGTGGTGTGGGCGCGGTTGGCATGTGTTTCAGCGGTGGTTTCGCGCTCGGAATGATGCTCGATGATGTGATGATCGCCCCCGTGTTATCGCAGCCGTCGCTGCCGTTCGGGTTCGGCAAGGGTCGCGCTGGTGACTTGAACCTGTCGCCTGATGACGAAATAGTGGTGCAACGGCGGGCCGTCGAAGGCTGTCAGGTGCTCGGCCTTCGCTTCACGGGCGATCGTCTCGTTGGCACGCGATTCGAGTCGTTGCGCAAACTGCTCGGTGAACAATTCATAGCAGTGGAGTTTCCATCGTCAGCAAAAAGTGACCACTCGGTGCTGACCGAGCAGCGTCAAGACGAAGGTGTGCGCCGTGTGGTTGACTTCCTCAGGGAGAAACTGCAGCCATGACCCATACCGAAGATCGCAACGCCCACTTTGAAGCGCTCGTTGAGCCCATCGCTGACTGGGCGACCGATTTTGACCACCTGCACCCGACGTACAATGCAAATGCGCCAGAAATTTGGGATGAGTTGCGCAACGGTTGCCCAGTTGCCCACTCACCGCGTTATGGCGGCACGTGGCTACCGGTGCGCCACGAAGACGTGACCACAATTGCGTACGACACCGAACACTTCAGTTCTGAAGACGTCGTGGTCAAGCGTGTCAAACCAACTGGCGAGAGCCGCCCGTATGGTGGTGCGCCACCGATCACCTCTGATCCGCCGTTCCATCATCATGCACGTCGCGTGTTGTTGCCGGCGTTCGCGCCGCAAAAAATTGCTGCAATGGAAGCTGAGACCCGCGCGTTTTGTCACGGCCTCATTGATCAGCTCGGCTCGGCCGATGTCATTGATGCCGCCGATCAGTACGCCAAACACATTCCGCCAGCCGTGATGGCTCACATGCTCGACCTGCCGCTCGCCGATGGTGAGATTTTTCGCGATTTCATTCACACCGCGCTTGAAGGCATCGCCGAAGACCAACAGGTTCGTGAAGCCGGTTGGCAAAAACTTGATACCTACCTCGACCGCCGTCTTGCTGAGCGCAGCGCCAATCTGGGCGACGACCTGCTGAGCTTCCTCTTGACCACCGAGATGGGTGGTCAGCGCCTGCAACCCGAGCATGTGCGTGGCACCGTGGCACTGCTGCTCATTGCTGGCATCGACACCACGTGGAGTGCAATCGGCTCGTCACTGTGGCACTTTGCCAAGACACCGACCGATCTCTCGCGTCTCGGGCATGAACCTGAATTGCTTTCGACCGCAGTCGAAGAAATGTTGCGTGCATATGCACCCGTCACCATGGCCCGCACCGTTGCCCAAGACGTGGAAATCGGTGGCTGCCCGATGAAAGTCGGCGACTGGGTGCTGTTGCCGTTCCCAGCCGCGAACCGCGACCCAGCCGTCTTCGACCGCGCCGACGAGGTGCTGATTGATCGTGAAGTCAATCGTCACGCGGCATTCGGCCTGGGGATTCATCGTTGTGTCGGTTCAAACCTGGCGCGCATGGAAGTGCGCATCGCCCTCGAAGTATTCATCGAGCGATTCCCCGAGTTCGAATTGGCGAACCCTGCCGCCGTGACGTGGAGTGTCGGCCAGGTGCGTGGTCCACGTTCGTTGCCGATTCGTATCCGTTCGCGGGCGACGGCACGAGCCACCACGTAGGCGCAGTGACCGACGATCAACGCGTCGCACTTGATCTGACGCAACTCAACCCCGACCAGCGTGATGCTGTTGAGTACAAAGGGGGTCCGCTCCTTATCATCGCTGGCGCCGGCTCAGGCAAGACACGTGTCTTGACGCATCGAGTGGCACACCTCATCGCTTCCGGTGTGCATCCGATGAATATTTTGGCTATTACGTTCACCAACAAAGCATCGCAAGAAATGCGCGCCCGGGTAAAGACATTGGTCGGTGATGTCGCCGACAAAATGTGGGTGAGTACGTTCCATGCGGCATGCGTGCGCATCCTGCGGGCGACTGCCGACCGACTCGGCTATCCCAAGAGCTTCACGATTTATGACTCTGCTGACTCGGTGCGTTTGACGGGGCAGATCATTCGTGACCTGAACCTTGACCCGAAGCGATTTCCGTCGAAGGGTGCCCACGCGCGCATCAGTTTGTGGAAGAACGAATTAATCAACCCGGCTGGGGCGAAAGATAGTGCATTCGGCCCGTTCGATACCAAGTACGCCGAGATCTACGAGGAATATCAACACCGTCTCCTGCGGGCTGGCGCGATGGATTTTGACGACCTGCTCATCAACGTGGTGCAACTATTTCGTAATCATCCAGAAGTGCTTACGGCGTACCAAGGTCGCTTCAAGCACGTGCTGGTCGACGAATTTCAGGACACCAACCTGGCACAGAACGAAATTGTGTTGTTGCTCGGGCGCGAGCACCACAATGTGTGCGTCGTTGGTGACACCGACCAATCGATTTATGCGTTTCGTGGGGCCGACTACCGCAATATTCTGCAATTCGAACGGGCCTTCCCTGACGTCTACACCGTGGTGCTGGCCCAGAACTATCGCAGTACGCAGGTAATTCTGGATGCCGCCAATGCCGTCATTGCCAACAATGTCGAACGCAAACCCAAGGAGTTATGGACAGAAGTAGGTACGGGTGACAAGATCGTTCGCTACTACGCCGAAGATGAAGACGAAGAGGCGCGCTTCGTGGTGTCTGAATTGCAGCGCCTGCATCGCCACGAGGCGGTGAACTGGCGCGAAATCGCCATTTTTTACCGTACCAATGCGCAAAGCCGTGTGATCGAAGAGTTCCTGATTGACGGCGATATTCCATACCGCGTAATCGGCGGCACCAAGTTTTATGAGCGCAAAGAAGTGAAGGATGCAGTGGCATACCTGCGCTGTGTGGTGAACCCCGCCGACGAGATGAGCATCCGTCGCACGATCAATGCACCGAAGCGGGGCGTTGGCGACACCAGCCTCGACAAAGTGTCGGCTCTCGCCAAAGAGCAGGGTCTGGCACTGTCGGTGGCGTTGCGGCGTGCGGCCTCGGCAGGTGTGGGTGGGGCGGCACTGCGTGGCATCAACGAGTTCTTGAAACTGATTGACGAACTCGAAGGTGAAGTGGTGCATGGGCCAGCCCACGTATTGCGTGAGTTGCTTACCCGCAGTGGTTATTTGGCCGAATTACGCAATGAGGACACCCACGAAGCACAGGGACGAGTCGAGAACCTCGAAGAACTCATCGGTGCCGCCGAGGAGTTTCCTGATGCCAACGACTTTCTGGAAAAAGTATCGCTCGTGTCTGATACCGACGAGATTGCCGGCGATGACAAGGTGATGATGATGACACTGCATTCAGCCAAAGGGCTCGAGTTTCCGTCGGTCTTCATCGTCGGTTGGGAAGAAGGCGTGTTTCCGCACAGCCGGACCTTGCTCGACCCGAGGCAACTCGAAGAAGAACGTCGTTTGGCATATGTGGGTATCACTCGTGCCGAGCGACGTCTGTATCTCAGCCATGCATGGAGCCGCAGTCTGTATGGTTCGCGTCAGTACAACCCGCCATCACGATTTTTGGATGAGATTCCACTCGATCTGCTGGACCGCAAGGGAAGTGTCGACACGGGTGCCGACGAAGGTCGTGGCCACTTGCGTGAACAGACCGACTGGTCACGCACACCGATCCCCGAGTTTCGGGGACGGGGCGTGACG
This sequence comes from Bifidobacterium breve, assembly GCA_945862045.1. Taxonomy (GTDB): domain Bacteria; phylum Actinomycetota; class Acidimicrobiia; order Acidimicrobiales; family Ilumatobacteraceae; genus F1-60-MAGs027. The sequence goes on along the minus strand of CAMAWR010000004.1, from coordinate 40,404 downwards.
TCGACGGCGAGTGAGGCGCTACGGCCGGCGGCGCGCGAAGCAAAGATGACGCATAATTTCGGAATCGGCGACGATGTGATGCACCCGGTATTTGGTGAAGGAGTGATCATCGACTTGGCTGGCAACGGCGAAAAAGCCGAAGCCACCGTGCGCTTCGTTGACAAGGGCACAAAAGTGCTCGCGTTGGCATGGGCGCCGCTGACGAAGCGTTAGCGCAGTCGCGGCGCCCATTCGCCGTGTCGCCGCTGACGAAGCGTTAGCGCAGTCAGGGTGCGCGCAGGTCAATCAGCAGGCTGCTGCGATTTTCCACCACGGGGCGGGCGTCGACGGGGCGATGCAGTTGCTCTACGAGCAGCGTGCGCTGGTCACAATCGACGAAGTTGCGTGAACCCTCAATGTGGGTCACCAAACACTCAGGGCCACGGTCGGCGGGATAGGCGTAATACACCTGCCAGCCGCGTGCTGGTTCGTCGCCGACATGGTCGACAACGATGGTGCGTTGATACGTGGTGTCGCGTAGGTCCGGGTACAGAATCGGCCCGTCACGCTTTACGATTTCGGCCATGTCGTCGACGGGCCCGACCCGAAACGTGTAGCTCCCACGGCGAACTTCGCGTTTTTGGTTGTCGGTCGCCTGGTCCGCAAAAATCCATGTGACACCGAAGAGCAACGCAAAGAATGCAAGCCCCGCCGCGATCGGCAGCACGGCGCGAGCCAATGGGGTTGTTGGCCGTCTAAACACCACCTTCAGTGTGCCTTTTGACGGCCTGGGGCGCAAAGTTGTCGGGGCGTAGGCTTCCATACTCGTGAAGCGCCCGTATCGCATTGTTGTTGCCAAACCCGGCCTTGATGGCCACGATCGTGGCGCCAAGACCATTTCGCGCGCACTACGCGACCACGGGTTCGAAGTCATCTATACCGGGCTACATCAGACACCCGAACAGGTGGCTGAAACTGCGTCACAAGAAGACGTCGATGGTGTCGGGCTGTCGCTGCTGTCGGGTGCCCATCTCACGCTCTTTCCCCGAGTTATGGACGAGTTGCGTGCCCGCGACATGGACCACGTGCTCATTTTTGGCGGTGGTGTCATCCCGGATGCTGACGCTGCTGCACTCAAGCTGCAGGGGGTGAGCCAGATTTTCGGGCCAGGCTCGTCGCTGACCGCCATCGCTGAATGGCTGGAATCAGCACTCGACGAGCGTGAAGCGGGAAATCAATAGTGGATCTCTTCGAATATCAGGGCAAACAATATTTTGCCAAGTTCGGCATCCCGGTGTCGGCCGGTGATGTCGCGCATACGGTTGACGAAGCCGTCGCCATTTCCGAACGTGTCGGTTACCCAGTCGTGGTGAAGGCCCAAGTGCAAGTGGGTGGTCGCGGAAAAGCGGGTGGCATCAAGCTGGCCAACAACAAAGCTGAGGTGCTCACGCACGCCACCAACATCCTGGGCATGGACATCAAAGGCCATGTCGTGAAGCGGGTGTGGGTCGAGTGCGCATCCGACATTGCCGAGGAGTACTACGCCTCGTTCACGTTGGATCGTGCCGCCAAACAACACCTTCTGATGCTTTCGGCGCAGGGTGGTGTTGAAATTGAGGACGTTGCCGCCAAAGACCCGACAGCAATCGTCAAACTGCACATCAATCCGATCGTTGGCATCGACGAAGTTATGGCAAAAAAAGCTGCTGCTGATGCCAAGATTCCGGTCAAGGCGCAAGATGGGGTGGCGGCAATCCTCGTCAAGTTGTATGGCTGTTTCACCAAAGGTGACTGTGACCTGGCCGAAATCAATCCGCTCATTTTGAAGCCAACCGGCGAGGTGCACGCTCTCGACGCCAAGGTCAGCCTCGATGGCAACGCACTTTTCCGTCACCCCGAGTGGGAGGCGTTTCGGGCCACCGAAGAACTCGATGACCGCGAGCGACTTGCGCGCGAAAAAGATTTGCAATACATCGGTCTCGACGGCGATGTTGGCATCATCGCCAATGGTGCCGGCTTGGCAATGAGCACGCTTGATGTGGTCAGCCAAGTCGGTGGCAAGGCGGCCAACTTTTTGGACATTGGTGGTGGCGCGAATGCCGAGCTCATGACATCGGCACTCGAAGTAATCAATTTTGATACCAACGTGAAGAGTATTTTCATCAATATCTTCGGGGGTATCACTCGCGGTGACGAAGTTGCAAAGGGCATCGTCGAAGCGATGCGTCGAGTTCAGTTGCGGGCACCAATAGTCATTCGGCTCGATGGTACGAACGCCGAAGAAGGTCGCAAGATTCTTGCCGACGCCGGCATCCCCACCAGCAAATTGATGTCCAAACCCACGATGCTCGAGGCAGCACGTGCAGCGGTCGACCTCGCCAACGGAAAAACGGTCTAGTCGTGGCGATTTTCATCAACGAACATACGAAGGTGATCGTGCAGGGCCTCACCGGCGGCCAGGGCAAGTTTCACGGCTTGCGCAACCGCGCGTATGGCACCAATGTCGTTGGTGGAGTCACACCCGGCAAAGGTGGTCAAGACGTCGAAGGTATCCCTGTTTTCGACAACGTTGCTGATGCCGTGCGGGCAACCGGTGCCGATGCGTCATTCGTTGCGGTGCCACCAAAGGCGGCCCCTGCGGCAATTCTGGAAGCCGCTGCCGCCGGCGTGCGCTTCATCGTCTGCATCACCGAAGGGGTTCCTGCACAAGATGAGGCACGTGTCTTTGCCACGCTGCAACGCGACTTCCCTGGCACGCGACTGCTCGGCCCCAACTGCCCGGGCATCATCAGCCCGGGGCGATGCAACATCGGCATCACGGCTGGTGAAATTGCGCAGCCACCAACCGCGGGCGGCAGGAACGTCGGCATTGTTTCGCGTTCGGGCACCCTCACGTATCAGGCATTGTTCGAGCTGAAGCAGCAACGAATCGGTGTCTCGACGTGTGTCGGCATCGGTGGCGACCCGGTGCCGGGCACATCATTTGTCGACTGCCTCGCAGAGTTTCAGAATGATCCCGAGACAAGTGCAATTTTGATGATCGGCGAAATTGGTGGATCAGCCGAGGAAGAGGCCGCCGAGTTCATCAAGGCAAACGTCACCAAGCCGATGAGTGCATACATTGCGGGCGTCACCGCACCAGCTGGCAAAAAGATGGGCCATGCAGGCGCCATCGTGTCGGGTGGCAAGGGAACTGCGCAAGGCAAGATGGACGCATTGCGGGCCGCAGGCGTGAAAATTGGCGCCAATCCGACCGAGGCTGCACAATTAATGGCGCAAATCATCGCCGCGCTCGGTTAGCCGCTGCGACTTCCGTAGCATTTGGTACAGATATGCGTGTTGTTGATCTTCTTGCGCGTGGGCGAACGTTCTCGTTCGAGTTCTTTCCGCCCAAAACTGCCGAGGCGCAAGCACAACTCACCACCACCATCGCCGAACTTGCACCACTGCACCCCGATTTCTTTTCGGTCACCTACGGCGCCCAGGGTGGTGAGCGAACTCGCACCCGTGATGTCGTCGTGGCGTTGGCGCACAATGGATCGATTCCACCGGTGGCCCACCTCACCTGTGTGGGGCACACCGAGGCGGAGATCGACATGTTGCTTGGCGAATACAAGGCGGCTGGTGTCAAAAACATCCTTGCTTTGGGCGGTGATCAGCCTGCCGACCCGACCCAAGTGGGCCCGAGTGATTTTCGTTTCGCCCAAGACCTTGTCGAGTACGTGCAAGCGAATTCTGACATCTGCATCGGCGTGGCAGCCCACCCCGAGGTTCACCCGCGGTCACCGTCACGCGAGTCAGACCGCCAACATCTGGCTGAAAAACTGCGCCTCGCCGACTTTGCGATGACTCAATTCTTTTTTGATGTGGACCACTACCAACGTCTGGTTGACGAACTATCGGCACTCGGTGTGCACAAACCGGTTCTTCCTGGCGTCATGCCGGTAACGAACAAGAGCCAACTGGTGCGCATGGCACAAATGTCGGGAAGTGAGATTCCCCAGTGGCTCAACGATCGCCTGGCACCATTCGAAAGCCCGAATGACATTCGTCAAGCGGGAGTAGAAATAGCCACCCAGTTGTGTACCGAACTGCTCGCTGCGGGTGCGCCAGGTCTGCACATCTACACCTTGAATCGCTCTACTGCAGCCCGTGAGATAGCCCTCAATCTCGGTCTCGGCCAGGCGTGAGTGGAGCAATGAGCGAAAAGCGCCCGAGCCTGCTTGGTTACTCACCGGCACTTGATGGCGTACGGGCACTCGCCGTCGTCGCGGTGATCGTGTATCACGCCAATAAATCATGGTTGCGTGGTGGGTTCCTCGGTGTCGAGGTGTTCTTCGTGATCAGCGGGTTCCTCATCACTTCACTGCTCATCGCCGAGTCGGAGCGCACCGGAACAATCAGCCTGAAGCAATTCTGGCTTCGTCGGGCACGGCGACTATTGCCAGCCATGTGGGTGTTGTTGCTTGGTGTGGCGGTGTATTGCTCGCTTTTTGAGCGCAGCATGCTGGGTAATCTGCGTGGCGACATCATCGCCGCACTCTTCTACGGTTTCAATTGGTTTCAAATTTGGGTCGGCACGTCGTACTTCACGGCATTCGACTTCGTGCCGCTTCGCCATTTGTGGTCGCTGGCGGTGGAAGAGCAGTTTTATCTGTTGTGGCCGTTGTTGATGTTCGTTTTCACCCGGGTCGCGCGTCGACGATTGCCGGTCATCGGGCTGTTGTTCGTCGTTACCTCAATCGCCATCGCAATTTTTACCGCGGCGACGTATCGCAGTGGCGCCATCGCCACGGTCGGTGAAACCCCAGAGCAATTCATGGCGTTTCTCGGTCACCCCGTTGCACGTATCGACTTTCTCTTTCTTGGCACCGTCTCCCGCGCTGGTGGCTTGTTTCTCGGGGCTGCACTCGCCGTGTTTTGGCGACCCTGGCTGCTACAAACTTCGCCCATCGGCACGCGTGGCCAACTGTTCGACGGGGTATTCCTCGCCGGTTTGGGTGGGCTTGCTGTGTCGGCAGCGGTGTTTCGTGACATCGTTGATACCACCGACGTCGGGACGACGGGCTACGACCTGCTCTTTCGTGGAGGATTTTTTTTCGTAGGTCTGGCCAGTGTTGCCGTCATCGCTGCTGCAGTGCATCCGACTGCGACCATGGCCCACCGCCTACTCGGCAATCGGGTGATGACCTACATCGGTCGCCGTTCATACGGTTTGTACCTGTACCACTGGCCGGTCTTTCAGTTCTATCGACGATTTGCAGGACAAGGTCTGACGCCGTACGAATTCGTGCTGTTGGTGCTCCTCGCGCTGGCACTCACCGAATTGTCGTTTCGTTATGTGGAAATGCCGGTGCGCGACGGCCGATTCGGTACTTGGTGGCGCAACCGTCGCGCCGAACGAGGTATCGGTGTGCAACTCAACGTCGCAACTCGAAGGCGGCGAGCTGGTGTGCTCGCCGTGAGTGTGGTGCTGCCCACTTTCGCGTTGTTCAGCCTGGCAACCGCCGAGGTGAAGTTGAACGACATCAGCCAAAGCCTGGCGGAGAGCGAGTCGGCAGTGGTCAACTTGTTGGGGGCACAATCGGCACCAACCACCGTCGTTCAAACTGCTCCGATCATCGTGAGCGGTGGAACGGTCACCGCCACAACGACCCTCGACGGGCAGCTGATTGACGTTCTCGCCATTGGCGACTCGGTCATGTTGGGCAGCGCCCGTGAACTATCCGAGCGGGGGGCCACGGTTGATGCGATGAAAAGTCGATCGACACGCCAAGCACTCGAGATCGTGAACTATCTCAAGTCGGTGCGGCGGTTGGGTTCGATCGTGGTGATTCATCTCGGTACGAACAGCACCACGACGGAAGCCGTCTTCGATGAGATCATGGCATCGCTGCGCGACACACCTCTCGTGCTGTTCCTTACCGTGCATGTTCCGAGTGAGCCACGCCAGACGATCAACAATCGCCTGATCAATGCCTTGCCGGCAAAATATGCCAACGTGAAGGTGCTCGATTGGCACACGATTGCCGGCCAATATCCCGAGTATCTCTACTCCGACACGACACACCTGCGACCGGCCGGCGCACGCTTCTACGCCGACCTCATCATGCAGGCCGTAGGTCGGCTGTAGCTAGCGAGATGGTCTAGCGTGTGACGCCGTGACAACACCAGTTCGAGTCGCCGTTACCGGCGCCGCCGGCCAAATCGGCTACAGCCTCATTTTCCGCATTGCCTCGGGTGCAATGCTCGGCCCCACCACGCCGATCATTTTGCAACTGCTGGAAATCACCCCAGCTCTCGGGGCGCTGGGTGGCGTGAAAATGGAACTAGATGATTGTGCTTTCCCGCTGTTGCATGATGTCGTGCTCACAGATGATGCAAACGTCGCCTTCGGTGACGCCGATGTGGCATTGCTCGTCGGTGCCATGCCCCGCAAAGACGGCATGGAGCGCAAGGACTTGCTGTCGGCCAATGGCGGTATTTTCAAACCGCAGGGTCAGGCCATCGGCAAGAACGCCAAGAAAGATGTCAAAGTGTTGGTGGTTGGCAACCCGGCGAACACCAATGCGCTAATCGCCCTCAACAATGCGTCGGGCATCGATCCACGTCAGTTCACCGCTATGACGCGCCTCGACCACAATCGTGCGATTTCGCAACTGGCCAACCGGGTCAACTGCCCGGTCGCATCAGTGAAAAAGATGATCATCTGGGGCAACCATTCCACGACGCAGTATCCCGATTTGTCTCATTGCGAAGTTGACGGCAAACCAGCCAAGTCGTTGGTCAATGACGACACATGGTTGGACCAGACGTACATCCCGACGGTGGCCAAGCGGGGTGCAGCAGTCATCAAGGCGCGTGGTGCATCGTCGGCGGCCTCTGCAGCTAATGCGGCGATCGATCATGTGCGTTCATGGGCGCTGGGCACCAGCCCTGGCGACTGGGTGAGCATGTCGGTGCCGAGTGACGGCTCATACGGCGTGCCCGAGGGTTTGGTGTCGTCGTTTCCGTGTACGTGTGCGAACGGCAGCTACAACATCGTGCAGGGTCTGGCGATTGATGACTACAGCCGGGCCAAAATCAATGCCTCAGTCGCCGAATTGCAGGAAGAACGCGATGCGGTGCAGGCCCTCGGCCTGATTTAATTAAATGCCGTGTGCAGGCGCACGCGGGCGAACACGGCGTCGAGTGCGACGAACAATGGCTGGGCATCGATCACCTTTTGGTGATCGCCCACGAACCGAACTTGGCCACCGATGAATGCCTCTGCTGCGTTGATCTTGCCGGTGGCAACACCAACCGCAGTTTCATAGCTCTGCGTGAACGTGACGTCACTCGGTACGGCACCTTTGTTGAAACCCACTTCCTGGTTGCGGCACACAAGGTGGTAGGACACATCACCGAATGGGGTAGCAGTCACCAACTGCGTGATGGTGACCAAGTGGGCCGTTGCCGCCGTTTTGACATTTGGGTCAATTGCGATTGCTCGGGCAACTGCTGAGATCCACTCGTCGCTCAAGTAGCGCACGACGAGTGAATCAGTGGCGGTCATGCAGCCTGAAAGTTCACCGTCTTGCGGCTGGAGCGATAGATCGCGACCAGCAGCACCGCCAGCGAAATACCGGAGATGGCGTAGCGGGCCGAGGTGTTGTCTTGCAGTTTGATGATTGCTGGCAAGATCAACAATGACACGAGGTTCATCACCTTGATCAGCGGGTTGAGTGCCGGGCCAGCAGTGTCTTTGAATGGGTCCCCAACGGTGTCGCCAATGACGGCTGCTTTGTGAGCGTTGGAACCCTTGCCGCCGTGATGGCCATCTTCAATGAACTTCTTGGCGTTGTCCCATGCACCGCCAGCGTTGCTCAAATAGTTGGCCATGAGTTGACCGGTGAGGATGACGGCCGCCAAGAATGCACCCAGCGCGAAGTAGTTGATACCGAAGCCAACGATGACTGGTGTCAACACAGCAAGCAAGGCAGGCGTCGTGAGCTCGCGCAACGATGCAGCCGTGCAGATGTCGATAACTGGGCCGTAATCGGGCTGTTTGGTGCCCGCCATGATGCCACCGTCAGCAAACTGCTTGCGCACTTCTTGCACAACGACACCAGCCGTGCGGCTTACCGCACGAATCGCCAACGCCGAGAACATGAACGCAATCGAACCACCGATGAGCAGACCAATGAAGGTCTTCACGTCGGCGACATTGATTTGGGTGCGGATGTCGCTGAAGATTGCATCACCAGTGATGCCTTCCTTGGCAAAGCCCAGTTCGCCTGCGATCGTTTCGATGTAGGCAGCAAAGAGCGCCACGGCAGCAATAACTGCCGAGCCAATCGCAAAGCCCTTGGTGACGGCCTTGGTGGTGTTGCCGACGGCATCGAGGCTCACCAGAATCTTGCGTGACTCGCCCTCGAATTCGCCGGCCATTTCGGCAATACCAGCGGCGTTGTCAGCCACCGGGCCGAAGGTGTCTTCTGAAACGATCACACCGGTCGTGGCCAACATACCCATGCCGCACAACGCCACGAGATACAGCGACAACTGCACGTTGCCACCACCCAGCCAGAGCGTGCCACCAAGCGAAATTGCGATGCACAAAATGGCATACACCGACGACTCGAGGCCGACTGCGGTGCCCGCCAGCACGACAGTTGCTGGGCCGGTTTCGGCCGACTCGGCGATTTCTTCGACTGGGCCGTATTCGGTGCCAGTGAAATATTCCGTGAGGCGGCTCAGCACTTGGGCCAAGATCAGGCCGATCAGCACGGCACCAAAGACGCGCCAGCCGATGCCCGAGATGGACACCGTGGTTTCGCCGAAACCTGGCGAGCCTTTCGCCGGGTTGCCGATGTAGTACGTCGACAAGATGAGTGTGCCGATCACGGTGATGATGCCAGCAGTCAAAAAGCCACGGTTGATCGGCTTCAGTGCGTTCATCTCGCCTTCCTTGGCCCGCACGGCAAACACGCCGGCAATCGAGGCGATCACGCCGATTGCACGCGCGGCCAGTGGGAATACGAGGCCAAGTGCGGGGTTCAAACCAATCGAATTGAATGCAGCAACACCGAGAATGATCGACGCCACGAGGGTGACTTCGTAACTCTCAAAGAGGTCAGCCGCCATACCCGCGCAGTCGCCCACGTTGTCGCCCACGTTGTCGGCGATAACAGCGGGGTTGCGTGGGTCGTCTTCGGGGATGCCTGCCTCAATTTTGCCCACCAAGTCGGCACCGACGTCGGCAGCCTTCGTGAAGATTCCACCACCGACGCGCAAAAACAGCGCGATGAGCGAGCCACCGAAACCAAAACCGATGAGCATCGCCGACGAGGTGTTCTGGAACAACGCAATGATGACGGTTGCGCCCAGCAACCCAAGACCAACGGTGAACATGCCAGCCACGCCACCAGTGCGAAAGGCCACCCCAAGTGCTTCACGCATCGAACCACGGCGGGCCGCTGCAGCCGTGCGCACGTTGCCCCGCGTTGCAAGGGTCATACCGATGTAGCCGGTCAGCCCGGAGGCCACGCATCCCAGCAAGAAGGCCAGGGTGCGAAACAATCCTGATGAGATGTAACTCAAGGCTTCGGTTTCGTCGGGCTTACGAATTGCGACCGAGGTGACGAACACGATGATGGCTACAGGGATGAGGATCATCCCGATGGTGCGGAACTGGCGCTTCAAATACGCCATCGCACCAACTTGAATCGCCGTGGCGATTTCTTTCATCTTTGGTGTGCCCTCGTCCTCGGCGAGAACGGATTTGGCGAGGTAGAACCCCACCGCGATTGCCAGCAGCGACGCTGCCCCGGAGAGAATTAGCACTAGCCATTCGCCGCCGCGGAGGGTGAAGTCCTGCCAGCCGCCTTCAGATGCCAAGAGAGCAGTCACGTGATATTCGTCCTTACTATGAGGGAGTAGCCGTAAGGCACACTCCGATTTATGGGCTCGAATGAGTGTAGAGAATTCAGAGCCCTGCCGCTCAATCACCAATCGTGCGTGCGGGTTGAGGCTGTTTTCGCTGGAATAGAGGTTGGCGACCCAGATCGGTGAGACGGGCTTCACGCCGAGCAGTGCCGTGGACAGGTTCGGTGTTGGGGCTAGTCAGAACTAGCGTCTTGCTTAGGTAAATGTCGTACTTATGAGCACCTCCACGCCAACTCGTCAGCCTGTCACGGCGACCGCCGTAGGTACGCGCAAACGTCGTCCGTTGTTGCTCGACCTATATAGCACTGCGGTCGGCAAAAAATACGCAATGGCGATCTCCGGCATCGCGATGATGGGCTTCGTGATGTTCCATATGTTGGGTAACACCAAGATGTACCTCGGAGCGGCAGAACTCGATGGGTATGCCGAGTTCCTGAAAAAGTTGCTGTACCCATTGGCCCCCAAAGAGTCGGTGTTGTGGATTCTTCGTGTGAGTCTGCTCGGCATGCTGGCCCTGCACTTGCACGCGGCATGGTCGCTCACGGTGTTGAACCGCCATGCACGACCAGTTCGTTATCAGAGTGCACGCGATTACCAGGAAGCATCGCTGGCGAGTCGCTCAATGCGACTGTCGGGCATCGTTGTCGTAATGTTCATGGTTTGGCACCTGCTTGACCTCACGTTCGGTGTCGTCAACACCATCGGCACCGATGGTGTCTATGTGCGTAGCGAGGTGTACGCCAATGTGGTGCGCAGTTTCGACCGTTGGCCGGTGGCGCTGTTTTATGTGGTGGCCAACCTCTTGCTCGGCCTGCACTTGGCTCACGGCGCCTGGAGTATTTTTCAGTCGTTGGGTTGGAACAACCCACGATTCAATGCGTGGCGCGTGGCGTTTGCCCGTGGTTTTGCGGCAATCGTTGTGATCGGCAATATTTCATTTCCCATTGCCGTAACCGTCGGAATCGTCAGCGTCTAGGAAAGGCACATTTATGACCATGTTGCAGGACCGTCCAACCAATACGAAGTTGATCTCAAAAGTTCCCGACGGCGCCCTCGTCGACAAATGGGACAACTTCAAGGCCAATGCCAAGCTCGTCAACCCGAGCAACAAACGCAAGTTCAAAGTCATCGTCGTTGGTACCGGTCTGGCCGGCGCCTCTGCTGCTGCGTCGCTTGCCGAATTGGGTTACCGCGTTGATGCTTTCACCTTCCACGACTCACCGCGACGCGCCCACTCGATTGCCGCCCAGGGTGGCATCAATGCAGCCAAGAATTACCAGGGTGATGGCGACAGTGTGTCGCGACTCTTCACCGACACCATCAAGGGTGGCGACTTCCGCTCACGCGAAGGCAATGTCTATCGCTTGGCGCAGGTATCGGTCAACATCATCGACCAGATGGTGGCCCAAGGTGTGCCGTTCGCGCGCGACTACGGCGGTTTGCTCGACAACCGCAGTTTTGGTGGCGCGCAAGTTAGTCGCACGTTTTATGCCCGTGGTCAAACCGGTCAACAACTGCTGCTCGGTGCCTACCAACAGTTGTCACGTCAGATTGGTCTGGGCGGCGTACGTCTGTTCAACCGTTGCGAGCTGGTTGACATCGTCGTCATCGATGGTCGTGCTGCGGGCATAGTGACGCGCGACTTATTGACCGGAGAATTGGCCAGCCATGCTGCACACGCAGTGGTCTTGGCCACCGGCGGTTATGGCAACGCCTACTACCTCTCCACCAATGCGATGAACTGCAACGTCACGGCAGCATGGCGTGCCCACCAACGTGGCGCATACTTTGCCAACCCCTGCTACACACAGATTCACCCCACCTGCATTCCACAGGCCGACGCAACACAGTCCAAGCTCACGTTGATGAGCGAGTCGTTGCGCAACGACGGTCGCGTGTGGGTGCCGAAGAACTTCGACGAAAACCGTGCGGCCCACGAGATTCCAGAACAAGATCGCGACTACTTCCTCGAGCGCCTCTACCCGGCCTACGGCAACCTCGCCCCGCGAGACATTTCGTCACGTGCCGCCAAGCGCTTGGTGGATAAAGGTCTCGGTGTCGGGCCGCTAAAAAACGGCGTGTATCTCGACTTCGCCGAAGCAATCGGGCGCCTCGGGCGGCCTGTTGTTGAGGAGCGTTACGGCAACTTGTTCGAAATGTATGAACGAATCGCCGGCGAGAACCCCTATGACCAACCGATGCGCATCTACCCGGCAACGCACTACACCATGGGCGGGCTGTGGGTCGACTACGAACTGCAGACGACGATTCCGGGTTTGTACGCCGCCGGCGAAGCTAACTTCTCCGACCACGGCACCAACCGACTCGGTGCGAGTGCACTCATGCAAGGTCTGGCAGACGGCTACTTCGTGTTGCCGTACACGATCAGCAATGGTCTTGCTCCGCTGTTGAACAAGACGGTGCCGGGAACAGACCATCCCGAGTTCAAACGTGTCGAAACCGAGGCCAAGGTGCGTTTTCAGGGCTACCTCAACGTCAGAGGCACGCGCTCACCGGACTACTTCCATCGCGAATTGGGCAAACTCATCTGGGATTATTGCGGCATGGAACGCGATCGCAACGGCCTCGAAAGAGCACTCACCGAAATTCCGGCGCTGTACAGCGAATTCAAAAAAGACCTGCGGGTCACCGGCACAGGTGAAGGCATCAACCAGACGCTTGAAAAAGCTGGTCGCGTCGATGACTTCTTTCAACTCGGCACGCTCATGTGCAAAGACGCGCTCACCCGCGAAGAGAGCGCCGGCGGCCACTTCCGCGTCGAGTATCAAACCGAAGAAGGTGAAGCCGTGCGTGACGACGAGAATTTCTGCCACGTAGCCGCGTGGGAATGGACTGGCGACGAGAACAACGCAACACGTCACGAAGAGCAACTTTCGTTTGAAACGGTCCAACTCGCAACGCGGAGCTACAAGTGACCCATCTGGTCTCCAACCTCACGCTCAAGGTGTGGCGCCAAAACGGGCCCGCCGACAAGGGCAAGTTCGAAACGCACGTCATCGAATCGATCACCGACGAAGCGTCATTCTTGGAAATGCTCGACGTGCTCAATGAGCGGCTCATCGGTGAGAACAAGGAAGCAATCGTGTTCGACCACGACTGTCGTGAGGGAATCTGCGGTACGTGTTCGTTGATGATCAACGGGCAGGCCCACGGGCCGCAACGGGGGTCTACCACCTGTCAGTTGCACATGCGGTCGTTCAAAGACGACGACACGATCGTGATCGAGCCGTGGCGCGCGAATGCCTTCCCGATTATCAAAGACCTGATGGTGGATCGTGCCGCATTCGACCGCATCGTCGAGTCGGGTGGCTTTATCACCTCACCAACCGGTGGTGCACCAGATGCCAACCTGATTCCGGTCCCCAAGCCGGTTGCTGACGCGGCAATGGACGCTGCCGCCTGCATCGGTTGCGGCGCGTGCGTGGCTGCTTGCCCGAATAGTGCCGCGAACTTGTTCGTCGGCGCAAAATTGACCCATCTCAATTTGTTGCCGCAGGGTCAAGCAGAGCGGTACAAGCGCGCCGAAGCGATGGTCGACACGATGGACGAGCACTTCGGTTCGTGCACGAACCACGGCGAATGCTCGGCAGCCTGCCCGAAAGAAATCTCGCTTGATGTCATTGCGTTGATGAACAAGGACTATCGCTCGGCGAAGTTCAAAAACCGCAAACAGCTCTCCCGCAAGTAAGACACGCGCGGCGTGCGGTACTGAACTACCGTTCATCGTTGTGTTAAGCGATCTTGCTGGCTGGGTGCAAGAGGTAATAGAACGTCTCGGTGCCGTCGGCGTTGCACTGCTCGTGGTTTTGGAGAACGTTTTTCCACCGATTCCCTCAGAAATCGTGTTGCCATTTGCCGGGTTCGTCGCCCAGCGCGGTGACGGTTCGGTGGTGCTGATGATTGTGGCCGCCACCGTAGGTGCGGTCATCGGTGCACTCATCTTGTATTACGTTGCAGCCTTGATTGGCCCCGTTCGACTCGGGGTTTTCATTGCCAAGTTCGGCAAGTGGTTCGGCGTGAAACCTTCTGATTTGGTTCGGGCTGAGCAGTGGTTTGATCGTCATGCCGTTGCGGCAGTATTGCTGGGGCGCTGTGTGCCATTGATTCGTTCGGTGGTGTCGGTGCCAGCCGGGTTTCGTCGCATGCGGCTCGTGCGGTTCGTTACCTACACGGCGTTGGGCAGTGCAGTGTGGAACACCGTGCTGATCGGCGCTGGTGCCGTGCTCGGCAACCAGTGGGAAAAAGTCGAGCCCTACGTCGCGGTGCTGCAGTGGTTGGTGCTCGCCGCCATTGTGCTGCTGCTGCTTCGCTTCGGTTTCATGAAGCTTCGTCGTCGCGTCTAGTCTCAGACAAATGGGGGAACTGAGTGGCAAGGTAGCCCTTGTGACGGGTTCGTCGAGCGGTATCGGGGAATCGACGGCGATACGCCTGGCCGAACTTGGTGCCCATGTGGTGGTGAACTCGGTATCGTCGGTTGAGGCGGGGCAAAAAGTTGCCACTGCGCTCACGACTGAGGGCACGTATGTGCAAGCCGACATCAGCGACAAAGCACAGGGTCAACGTTTGATCGATGAGACCATCAAAAAATTTGGTCGCCTCGACATCCTCGTGAACAATGCCGGCTGGACGACAGTCGTTCCCCACATTGATCTTGAGGCGTTGACCGACGAAATTTTTGACAAAACCTTCAAGGTCAATGTGTACGGCACATGGTGGCTCACCAAGGCAGCCATTCCACACCTGCATAAGAGCGACGACGGCAACGTGGTGAACATCACGTCAATCGCCGGTGTGCGACCAGTCGGCAGCTCAATGGCGTATGCCATGACCAAAGCAGCCCTGAACCACATGACGTTGTTGTTGGCCAAGTCGCACGGCCCGATTCGCTTCAATGCGGTGGCACCCGGCCTGGTGCAAACACCCTGGACGCAAGATTGGGGCGTGATGCACGACTTCGTCGCAAAGGTCTCACCGCTGAAGCGCTCGGCATATGCCAGTGACTGCTCAGAAGCCGTGCTGGGAATCGTGCGCAACCGACACATGACTGGCCAGGTCATCGTGGTCGACGGCGGGTTTGCGCTCGTGTCGTGACAACGCACCTCACGTACGCCTCGAATTTGCCGGTTGGTGACGCACACCCGTATCGCAGTGGGGCGTGGCAGCCACAAACCGTCGAACACACGTCGCGCGATCTGCACGTTGATGGCGTGATACCGCGCGACCTTAATGGGGTGTACCTGCGCAACACGGAGAACCCGCTGTTCGAATCAATTGGTCGGTATCACCCGTTTGATGGCGATGGGATGATCCACATGATGTCGTTTTGCGACGGTGAAGTGGAATACCGCAACCGATTCGTGCAGACCGATGGGCTCCGCGCAGAGATCGACGCCAAACAGGCATTGTGGGCCGGGCTGGCCGAACCACCGAGTCGCTCGTTGCGAGACGGCAAATGTGCACGCACCCAAATGAAGGATGCATCGAGCACCGACGTCGTCGTGCATGCCGGGGTCGCCATATCAAGCTTTTATCAGTGCGGCGATTTGTACCGGCTCGACCCGCACACACTTGATGACCTCGGCAAAGAATCCTGGGGTGGCGCTTTTCCGTCGGCTGGTGTGTCGGCACACACCAAAGTGGATGAGCGCACAGGCGAGTTGTTGTTCTTCAACTATCAGACCACCGCACCGTTCATGCACTACGGCGTGGTGTCGCCACAGCGCGAACTGGTGCACTACGTGCCGATTGAGCTGCCAGGTGCACGACTGCCACACGACATGGCGTTTACACCGAACTATTCGATTCTCAACGATTGCCCGTTGTTTTGGGATGCAGAACTAATGACCCGTGGTATTTACGCAACTCGATATCACGGTGACATGCCGATGCGCATCGGCATCATTCCGCGTTACGGGCAATCGGCAGAGATTCGTTGGTTCGAGTGCCGTCCAACATTCGTCTTGCACTGGATAAATGCCTGGGAAGAGGGTGACGAAGTCGTGGTGGATGGCTACTTTGAAGATGATCCGTCACCGCGTGTTGCAACTGATTCCACGATCGAAGCACGCATGTTCCGCTTCTTGGACTTGCATTCGATGAAGTCGCGACCGTATCGCTGGCGCTTCAACATGCGCACTGGCGCGGTACGCGAGGGCTATCTGAGCGACACCATTACCGAATTCGGAATGATCAACCAGGCATTTGCCGGCCTCGCGTATCGGTACGTGTATTCGGTGGTGCCCACCAAGGGCATGTTCACCTTTGATGGGTTGATTAAACACGATGTGCAGACAGGCCATGAAGAAGTAGTGCTTTTTGGTGATGGGGTAATCGGCAGTGAAACCGTTGTGGCCCCCAAATCTGGTGCGGTTGACGAAGATGATGCATGGCTCATCACGTTTACCTCAGATGTTGACCGCGACGAGTCGCATTGTGTCATCTTTGACGCAGTGGCGATGAGTGAGGGGCCAGTGGCGCGAGTGCGGTTACCCGAGCGAATTTCCAGCGGCACGCATGCGTGCTGGGCGGCTACAAGTCGTTGAGCGAGCGCACTGACGCGCAAGCCAAAGTTCTCAATTCACCAGCCAACCAGCAATTGACCAAGTGGTGGTGCTGCGCACACCAGTGACATCTGCAAGCCGTAAATTCGCCCCTGTGGTGCCGGGTCGACTCGGCGTTGCACCGTCGTGTTCCACAATGGGGTGAAGGGCCCCCACGCCAAGCCGGTGATGAACGCCAGCACGGTAAAGACCACCCTGCCAGGTAAAAAACCCATCGGTAGAAGGCAGCTGTTGATACCAGGATGCTTACCCGCAACAACTTGATGGTGGACATTCGACCAACCAATTTTTCGTAGCCAAAGGCACCCAAGACCATACCCGGTGCAATTGCCGATATCACCAGTCCGAGGCCTACGGGATCATTCAGTGATTCAAAATGTGTTGGCCACACCATGGTGAAAATCAGCAGTGTGCGGTCTGAGCGCAGCAGTGTCCACCCGCCGCGTAGCGATTGAGCGAAACTTTCGTGTGGATTAGATCGTTCGTGGTGAAGTTCGCGGATGCGCATTGACCGCACGGCGAACGCAGCAACAAGAAACAGCGCATTGGTGCCGTGCTCGGCAACCAGTGGGAAAAAGTAGAGCCCTACGTCACCGTACTGCAGTGGTTGGTGCTCGCGCCAGCATAATTGCCTTTTTGGTTTTTACCATTCTCGAGTTGCGTCAACAACATAGTTCTGGCTAAGGCTGGAATATTGACTGATTCAAACGTCAAGTCGCAAAGCAAGTTCAGATAGCGTCTCGTTCAGGCGAAAGGAAAAGCAACGTGACCATCGAGCATGGAATTACCAGAGTTGGTGTGGTTGGCTGTGGTCTCATGGGGTCGGGGATTGCAGAAATCGTCGCAAAGTCTGGTCTTCCAACGATTGTCTGCGAGGCGGACGCTGCTGCTGTGGAACTCGGGCACCAGCGAATTCAAAAGTCAGTTACGCGTGCGCTGACAGGGAATAAAATCAGTCAAATTGAGTATGACACAATCAATAAGAATTTAGAATTCACCAACACGATTGATGATCTACGTGAGTGCGATCTCATCATTGAGGCCGTGATAGAAGATGAGGCAGCCAAAGTAAAAGTTTTCAAAAAGTTAGACGAAATAGTTCGTTGGCCGGACACAATTTTTGCAACGAACACCTCATCAATTCCAGTGATGAAACTCGGCATGGTCACATCTCGACCATCACATGTTTTGGGCATTCACTTTTTTAATCCTGTTCCGGTACTCAGGTTGGCTGAGATTATTCCCTCGCTTCTGACATCTGAGGACACGGTTCAACGCGCTCGGCTTTTTGCAGAAGGGAACCTCAACAAACATGTTGTTCTTGCCAAAGATCGCGCCGGATTCATCGTGAATTCGCTTTTGGTGCCTTACATCCTTTCGGCGATCCGCATGCTGGAGTCTGGCTACGCATCGGCCGAAGATATCGATACTGGGATGATGGAGGGTTGTGCACATCCGATGGGCCCACTTCGCCTTGCAGATCTGATAGGTCTGGATACTGCAATGGCGGTTGCCGAGAGTCTTTACGCAGAATTCAAAGAACCTCTTTACGCACCACCGCCACTTCTTGCAAGGATGGTGGACGCTGGTTTACTGGGGCGCAAGGCTGGTCGTGGTTTCTACAGTTATCAACAAAAATAAGTTCTTAATTACTCAGAAGGAGCAAAGTCAGTGACCAAAAGAGAATTTTCGCTTGACGATGATCAACGTGAGTTTCAGGGGGTTCTTCGCAGATTTTGTGAAGAAAAGATTGCGCCGTTGGCCAAAAGTACTGATGAGGGTGAGGTATTCAGCTGGGAAACCTTCGAACTTTTGAAGGCCATGGATCTCACCTCTTTAAGTTTTCCGAGTGCTTACGGTGGCTCTGATGCTTCGTTGGTAACACAGGCGATGGTCGCCGAGGAACTTGCACGAGTGTGTGCAAGCACAAGTTTGATGTTTTTAATTTCAAAACTTGGCATGTTGCCTGTTATCAACTTTGGCTCAGATGACTTGAAGAGAAGGTATCTTCCAAAAGTGACTGCCGGAGAATCTCAGGCAAGTTATGCTCTTTCAGAGGCTGATGCTGGCAGCGATGTGGCATCGATCACGACCCGCGCAATACGGGACGGAGATGACTGGATCATTTCTGGCTCCAAAAGCTGGATCACTAACGCAGGTACGAGTGATTTGTACACTGTCTTCGCGCGGACTTCTGGCGACCGTCACCATGGCATCACAGCTTTCCTTGTTGAAGGAAAGTGGGGAGTACAGATTGACAAGCTCGAAAAAAAGCTTGGTCTTAAGGGTTCTCCCACTGGAGTGATTCGGATGGATGGCGTGAAGGTTCCTGATGCGAATCGTATTGGTGCAGTTGGTGAAGGTTTCCATATTGCGATGCATACGCTTGATCGGAGTCGCCCAACGATTGGTGCGCAGGCAGTCGGAATCGCCCAGGGTGCAATTGACGTCACCCTTGAGTACATGAAACAGCGTCACACATTCGGCAAGCCGATAGCCGAGCGGCAAGGTCTGCAGTGGATGATGGCCGATGCGGCAACAAAGGTTGAAGCAGCACGCACGCTGGTGTATCGGGCGTGCGCAACGGTTGATGCTGGAGACCCCAATAAAGATCTTTCCCGATTGGGTGCAATGGCAAAAGCTTTTGCCTCTGATGTCGCAATGGCGGTGACCACGGATTGTGTTCAGTTGCACGGTGGATATGGCTATACAAGAGATTTTCCAGTCGAGCGAATGATGCGTGATGCCAAAATCACTCAGATTTACGAAGGTACAAACCAAATTCAGAGAATGGTGATATCTAAAAATTTATTTGCTTAGACAACGTTAGTGCTTATTGCAACATTCGACTTTTGACCCGAGTTCTCGAATGTCGTATTGCGCTATGAATCCTTAGCAGCGAAGCTTCGGCTGATGATTTCTTTCATGATCTCGGATGTTCCTCCGTAGATTGACTGAATTCGACTATCTACCCATGCGCGCGCAATCGGATACTCCCGCATGTACCCATACCCCCCATGGAGCTGTAGACATTTATCGACAACACGATTCTGCATTTCGGTGCACCAGTATTTTCCAACTGCAGCCTGTGTCGTATCGAGTTGCTGAGCACAGTGAAGTTGGATGGACTGGTCAATGTAGGTCTGACCAATTTGAACCTCAGTGAAGAGTTCGGCGAGCAAAAATCGAGTATTTTGGAAACTCGCGATTGATTGACCGAACGCATTCCTGTTCTGCACATAATCGAGAGTCCAGTACAGGGCAGCTTTTGCGACTGCAACCGCCTCAATGGCAATTCCAAGACGCTCTTGGGCAAGGTTGTGCATGAGGTATTTCATTCCCTCACCTTCTTTGCCGAGCAGGTTATGGTCAGGCACTTCGACATTGTTGAAAAAAAGCTCCGCAGTGTCTTGCGAGTGCTGACCGATTTTTTCGAGGTTCCTGCCCCGATCGAAACCAGGCATCCCTCTTTCGACCACCATGAGTGAAATTCCTCTCCGACCAGCGGAGGGGTCCGTACGCACTGCTGTGACGATTGCATCACTATTTATTCCATTTGATATGAAGGTCTTTGAGCCATTCAAAACATATGACTCACCATTCCTGATGGCGGTTGACTTTATTCCAGCCACGTCGCTTCCTGTGTTCGGCTCGGTGATTGCGAGTGCCGTGATGATCTCTCCGGTCACCATTTTCGGAAGCCATCGGGCTTTTTGTTCGTCATTACATAACTCGAGAAAATATGGAAGCACGATGTCATTGTGAAGTGTGAATCCATGTGGCACACCAATCAACCCAGTCGCACCTATTTCTTCGGACATAACAGCAGCAAAGCGGTAGTCATCCGTCCCACCGCCACCGAATTCTTCCGGAACCGTCAGGCCAAGGAAGCCACGTTGTCCAGCCTCGAGCCAGATTGAGCGGGGACCAATGCCGAGACGCTCCCAGTCTTCGTGATGTGGTGCGATTGAAGTGTCGAGCCAATGCCTGAAACTTCGGCGGAACTCTTCGTGCTCAATGTCGTAGATGGTTCTTGGTAAGAATTTCACAGCAGAAAACTACTATGAAGTCGGATCGTTTTTGACACCCAGCCAGATGGTGCATATCCAGTGACTGCTTAAAGATCATTGAGCGAGCGCAGTGACGCGATGGTCGATGACGTGAGCACAAACAGTGCCAGCACGATGCTGAAAGTGGCGCGCAAACCGAGTGTTTCAATTCCCCAGCCAACCAGCAATTGACCAAGTGGTGGTGCTGCGTACACCAGTGACATCTGCAGACCATAAATTCTCCCCTGGGATGCTGGGTCGACTCGGCGTTGCACCACCGTGTTCCAGAGTGGATTGAACGGGCCCCATCCCAAACCGGTGACGAATGCCAACAAGGCAAATACCGCAGTGCTGGGCAGGAAACCCATCGGCAATAGCGCCGCAGTAGAAATCAGGATGATCATGCGCAGCAACTTGGTAGTTCTTATGCGCTCTGCGAGCTTGCCATAACCGAATGCGCCGATAACGACGCCGAGTGCAACCGACGACATCACGATGCCCAGACCGACGGCATTGTCGAGTGATTGAAAGTGTGTTGGCCAGATCACGGTGTCAATCGGCATGTACAGCCCGCCCATGACGGTGAGACCAAGGGTGAAAGTGAGTAGAGCGCGATCTGATCGCAGCAGTGTCCACCCGCCGCGCAGCGACTGGGTGAAGCCCTCGCGCGATTCGGAACGCGGTCCGTGATGTTCGCGGATGCGCATCGACCGCACCGCAAATGCCGCCACAAGAAACAGTGCACTGGTGCCAGCGAAAGCCAGTGTTGGCCCGCCAACGCTGATGCACCATGCACCGAGTGCGGGGCCAAGCATCCAGCCGATGGCAAAGAAGCCTTCGTGCCGACCGTTGGCTTTGTCCACTGCCATGCCAGCTGACTCGGCAGCGTTCGGGATGAGTGCTTTGCGTGCGGTGTAACCAGCGGGGTCAAAAACTGCACCCAGCACCGCAAAACTGGCGATAAAGACGTAGCTCAATTCGGTGGTGAGTTCGCCAACGACAAAGAGCAGTGCCGATACGCACGAAAAAACGTCGGACAACGCCGAGACGGCACGACGACCGACGCGATCAATCAGGCCACCGATTATTGGTGAGACAAAAATGCCCGGGAGGCTCACCAAGGCAGCGAGTAGTCCGGCTTGGGCGGGCGAACCGGTGCGCTCGAGCACGAGCCACGGCACGGTAATCATCACTACGCCGTTGGCCACACCCGACGAGAGGTTGGCAACCTGCAGTCGGACGAACGCCGACCGTTGTAGTACTTGGCTCACCGTGTTGAGGCTAGGTACTTCTCCACTGCCGAAAGATCAAATGGCTGGCTCAACATCACGATCATGTGGTCGGCACCGGCGGCTGCATACTCGTCAACTTTTTCAAGTTCTTCTGGCTTGACGGCGACTGTGCGCTCGATGTCTTTTGGATTACGGCCAACTTTGGCGCACCACTCGTTGAGAATGTCATTTTTACGCTTGAAATTATCGGGTGGGCCGAACGTGTTGAGTTGATCGGCATACTGTGCGACGAGCCGCAATGTGACTTTCTCGCCGCTGCCACCAATCATCAACGGAATCTTGCCGTTGACCGGGCCAGGGTTGAGTTTGCTCATCCGTTCTTTGATGATGGGAAGGCCCGCCTCGAGCAGTTTGAGTCGCCCAGGGCCCGTGCCGAACTCATAGCCGTATTCCTGATAGTCGCGCTCAAACCAACCCGAGCCGATGCCCAAGACGAAGCGGCCATCGCTGATGTGGTCGATGGTGCGGGCCATGTCGGCGAGCAGTTGCGCATTGCGGTAGCTGTAGCACGTGACGAGGGCACCGATGGTGGCGTGTTTGGTGTCAGCCGCCATGGCGGCGAGCAGTGTGTAGCACTCGAAGTGTTCAGCATCTCTATCGCCAGAGAGCGGATAAAAGTGGTCCCATGTCCACAAACTGTCGACGCCGAGATCATCGGCTGCCCGCCAGACGTTGCGCATTGCTTTGACCGTGGTGGCCTGCGGCCAGATCTGTACACCAATTTTCATGCCCTGAACCTAGTCTGGGCGCGTGCCGAGAGCGTTGCTCAGTGTTTATGACAAGACCGGCGTGGTCGGCTTTGCACGTTCGCTGCGCGAACTTGGGTGGGACTTGCTCGCCAGTGGCGGCACGGCGCAAGTGTTGCGAGATGCTTCAATACCTGTCGTCGACATTGCAGAAGTAACGGGGTACCCCGCGATCCTCGGGCATCGCGTGGTGACACTGCACCCGTCGGTGCACGGTGGCATTCTCGCCGACACAACGGATGCATCACATCGGGCAGATTTGGAGCGACACAACATTGCGCCGATTGATTTGGTGGTGGTGAGCCTGTACCCGTTCGATTCAAAGCCAAGCATCGAACTGATCGATATCGGTGGCCCATCGCTGGTGCGTGGGGCAGCCAAGAACCATGCACGTGTTGCAGTGGTAACCAATCGCTCACAATATGGTGACGTGCTCGACGAGTTGCGCACGTCCGGCGCACTGAGTGCGGGCACCCGCCAGCAACTTGCCGCGCGTGCATTTGCGGTAACTGCGGCATATGACGCACAAGTCGCCGCATGGTTTGCGCGGGCGACTGGTGAAGATTCTGCCCTCACTGCGCAGCCCGATGCGTTACCCGAGCGGCTCACGCTGCAGTTGGAACGCGAGGCGACGTTGCGTTACGGCGAAAACCCACATCAACGTGGTGCGCGCTATCGCGTCGTGGGCGAACGCAGTTGGTGGAGCAGTGCCGAACAACTCGGTGGCAAAGAGATGTCGTATCTCAACGTGTTTGATGCCGACGCTGCGTGGTCGCTTGTGCATCGGTTTGTCGAACCTGCCGCCGTGGTGATCAAGCACGCCAACCCGTGCGGGTTGGCAGTTGCGCCCGACATCGAAACTGCCTACAAGCGGGCCCACGAGTGCGACCCGATGAGTGCATTCGGTGGCATCGTTGGCTTGAATCGCCCGATGACCAAAGCCACTGCACTGGCCTTGGTGGAGGTGTTTACCGAGGTGGTGATTGCCCCCGAATTCGAGCCGGCCGCACTCGAGGTATTACTTACAAAAAAGAACCTGCGGATTTTGCGCGCAGCACAGCCCTTCAGGGATGGTTGGTCGTTGCGTGGTGTTGACGGCGCCATGCTTCTGCAAGATCACGACGCACCAGTGGCTCACACCTCACAATGGCAGGTGGTGAGCACGAAGCAGCCGACCCCCGCACAGTGGCGCGATGCTGCGGTGGCGTGGGTGACGTGTGCAGCGGTGAATTCGAATGCCATCGTGTTGGTGCGCGACAGTAGCGCCGTTGGCATCGGTGCTGGCCAACAGAATCGGGTTGACGCCGCACGCATTGCATGCACACGAGCAGGCGAGCGGGCGCAGGGGGCAGTGGCGGCGAGTGATGCATTCTTCCCGTTTCGCGATGGCCCCGATGCGCTTGCTGCTGTCGGCGTTACGGCGATCGTGCAACCAGGTGGAAGCCAGCGTGATGACGAGTCGATTGCCGCCGCCAATGAGCACGGGATGGTGATGATATTTACCGGCCAGCGCCACTTCCGGCACTAGTTCGTGGCAGCCAGCCTCAGGCTGATGGCGTGATGTCGTCACGCAATTGATGAGCCGCGGCTGATACCTCCGCGGCGCGGTCGCCCACGACAGTGAGGTGACCCATCTTGCGACCCGGTCGGGCCGCACGTTTTCCGTACAGGTGAAGGTGCGCGCGGGGGTTCATGCGTGCGCTGTCGGTCTGCAATTCGCCATATTGCCAGCGATCACCCAGCAGATTGACCATCGCCACCGCTGGTTGTGTCATCGCAGAATCACCAAGTGGTGTACCGACCAGGGTGTGAACCTGTTGCTCGAATTGGCTGGTTCGCGCTGCGTTGAGTGTCCAATGCCCGCTGTTGTGGGGCCGAGGTGCAAGTTCGTTGACCAACAATTTGCCATTCGATACGAAAAACTCAACACCCAACACACCGACGTAGTTCAATCGCTCGGCGATGAGCACAGCGGTTGCCTGCGCCTCGCGGGCAACCTGGTCATCGGCGTAGGGGGCAGTGCTCGCGTCAAGAATGCCATTGATGTGCACGTTGTGTGTGGCCGCAAACATTGCTATTTCACCGTCACACCCGCGTGCGACGACCACCGACAGTTCGGCATCGAGCGGCATCAATAGTTCGAGTACGCATGGCACGCTGCCAAGTTCGACGAAGGCATCGGCAAGTTGTGCTGCGTGGTCGATGCGCTGCTGACCTTTGCCGTCGTAGCCAAGTCCAGCAGTTTTTATGATGCCAGGAAAAAGGTTTTGCGCGGCGGCCGCAGTGATGTCGCCGATTGTTTCAACGATTGCAAAAGGTGCAACAGCCAGGCCAGTTTCGATACAGAACCGTTTTTCACTGCGCCGATCTTGGGCAATTGCAACGGCTGTCGATGATGGCCGCACCACGATCTTGCGTTCCAACAACTCGAGTGCTGCCACCGAGGGGTTTTCAAACTCAATAGTCACGGCACGGCAAAGGTCGGCCAGTTGCGCCAGCGCGTCAGGGTCGTCGTATTGCGCCACGATGTGTTCGTCGGCCACGGCCCCGGCGGGTGACTGTGGGTCGGGCTCGAGCACGACCGCTCGGTACCCCATCGCTTGTGCCGCCAACACGAAGTAGCGACCGAGTTGACCGCCGCCGATAACGCCGAGTGCGTCACCCATCAGGCAGGCGGCAAAGTTGACGACGCAGCAGCATCGTGGCGCACACGACGGAACTCGATCAACTTGTCGTGCAGGGCCTGATCATCGTGGGCCAGCATGGCCAGGGCAAAAAGGGCGGCGTTGATTGCCCCTGCTTCACCGATGGCAAAGGTGGCCACTGGCGTGCCAGCGGGCATTTGCACGATGGAGTACAGCGAGTCATGCCCGGCCAGATGCGTGGTGGGCACCGGCACACCGAGCACCGGCACCGTGGTTTTGGCCGCGAGCATTCCTGGCAGGTGAGCTGCACCACCAGCACCGGCAATGATGGCCCGCAAGCCCATTTGTGAAGCAGCTTCGGCGAAGGAAAAAAGCTCATCTGGCATGCGGTGTGCCGAAAGTACCTGGGTGTGGGGCACCACGGAAAATTTCTCGAGTGTTTCCACTGCTTTGCTCATCGTTGGCCAGTCGCTCTGTGAACCCATCACCACTGCAATGAGTGCTTTCGACTTTGGTGTGGGGCTGGTCACACTCGGCACCCGCCAAGCGTAGACGCAATAAACACTTTGACTTTTTGTCAAATCGTGGCGGTGATGTGGTACAAAAAAACTAGTTTCTTGCTATGAAAACTGTGCTCGCCACATCGGCGGCACTAGAGAAGTTCGTTTTGTCGTCACGGTCGCACGACCCACGGTCAACGGCACTGTTGGCAGGCGCACGCGACCTTGGCATCACCACCATTCACGACATCACGGTGAGTGACCTAGTTTTTGTTGTTGCTGACCTCGACGATGCTGAGCGGCATGTTCTGCACGATGTGTTGGTCGAGCCGTTGCTGCAAGTGGGCCAGTGGGTGAACAGGCTGGAAGATGAAGATGTTCACCGCACAGACTCGTGGGTCATTGAATCGACGCTGTTGCCCGGTGTGACCGACCCGGTGGCGAACGAAATCGTGCGGGTGGCTCACCGCGCTGGCATCGGTTTGCAGGGTGTGGCAACTGGTCGACGTTTCGTGGTGCATGGCGCAATCACCAACGACCAACTGGAATGCCTCGCTGCCAAATTGCTCGCCAACCCGATCATTGAGCGCTGGTCAATCGATAGCCCAATCGAGCCGTCGTTCGTGCCCCGCGACGGTGAAATGTCGAGTGTCACCGAGCAGTTGGCGTTTGATGCATCAGCAACCTTGGCGTCACTCGAACAAATCAATCGTGCGCGTGGTCTGGCACTCGACCCGGCCGAATTGCTGGCGATCCGTGATCACTTCGTAACTCGTGGTCGCCTACCAACCGACGTCGAAGTAGAGACGATTGCCCAGACATGGAGCGAGCACTGTTCACACAAAACGTTTCGTGCGCGCATCGTGCTTGATGGTGTCGAGCGCACCGACACCTTGCTCGGCCAACTTCGGCAATCAACCAAACAGTTGCACCGCCCGTTCGTGGTGAGTGCATTCGACGGCAATGCCGGTGTCATTCGTTTTGACGAGCACCGCACGTACGCGTTGAAGTGCGAAACACACAATCATCCGAGCGCTGTCGAACCATTCGGTGGCGCCAACACTGGTGTAGGTGGGGTAATTCGTGACGTGCTTGGTGCCGACCATCATCCGATTGCCATCACCGATGTGTTGTGTTTCGGTGAACCCACCACGATGTTCGACGAGTTGCCAGAAGGTTCGCTACATCCGTGCCGCGTGCGTGATGGCGTGGTTGCCGGTGTTGCCGATTATGGCAACAAGATTGGTTTGCCGACCGTGGCTGGGGCGGTGGTGTACGACCGCGGTTATGTCGCCAACCCACTCGTCTACGCAGGTTGTATCGGCGTGGCTACCGACTGGCAACCACCCCAACGACCAGAGCCTGGTGATCGGTGCGTAGTTCTTGGTGGTCGCACTGGTCGCGACGGGATTCGCGGCGCAACATTTTCATCGATGACGATGGATGCAACGACGGGTGACGTTGCCGGTGCGAGCGTGCAGATTGGTGACCCCATCGTCGAGAAGTTGTTGATTGACGCGCTGGCCGAGGCCCGTGGCGTGTACCGCAGCATCACCGATTGCGGTGCCGGCGGGTTGTCGTCGGCGGTCGGTGAAATGGCCGAAGGTGTCGGCGCACACATCGACGTTGCAAGAGTGCCGCTCAAGTATCCAGGTCTGGCGGCGTGGGAAGTGTGGTTGTCAGAAGCCCAGGAGCGCATGGTGGTGGCGGTTGATCCGCGGCAACTTGCCAATTTCGTCAGAATTTGCACACGACACGGGGTTGAGGCAACCGATATCGGGTACTTCACCGGTGATTCGGTCTTGTGCGTAGTCGCCAGTGGCGAGACCGTGCTGCAACTTGACACCAAGTTTTTGCATGATGGTCGCCCGCAACGACGAATGGATGCACTCGCCCAACACCCACAGCGCGCGGCTAGCGAGCCCGTGCCGACTGCAATCTTGCAACGCAGTATCGGTGGGTTGTTGCTGGCGTTGTTGGCCCACCCGAATATTGCCTCGAAAGAAGATGTGATTCGGCGATACGACCACGAGATTCGCGGGGCAACCATGCAGCGGCCACTCGTTGGCGTGCATGGCGATGCCCCGGGTGATGGCACCGTGTTGGTCGAGCCGGGTGAGCAGCACGGTATTGCAATCGGCATCGGTGTGTCGCCGTTCACCGGCGAGGCCGATGCCGAACGCATGGCATGGCTGGTTATTGACGAGGCGATTCGCAATGTGGTGGCAGTCGGTGCCGACCCAACCCAGATTGTGTTACTCGACAACTTTTCGTGGGGAGACCCGCGCCGGGCAACGACGCTCGGGCAATTGGTTGCCGCCGTCGACGGATGTGTGGCCGCTGCTGCCCACTATGCAGCACCATTCGTCTCGGGCAAAGATTCACTCAACAACGAGTGGGTCGATCGCGACGAGACCCGTCGGTCGGTGCCACCCACCTTGGTGATCACCGCAGTTGGTCGAGTGCCCGACGCGCACATCGTGGTGGGTACAGATGCCAAAGAGGCAGGCAATCTGCTGGTCATGCTGGGGCGCACAACTTCGCAGTGGTGTGGCAGTCACGCTGCGCGCATTGCGGAAACCACCGGCACGATCGTGCCCGCACCCGACGGTGCTGCACCGCCGCGTTATGCGGCCGTGCACCAACTGATGAACGCGCACCTGCTGCAGGCGTGTCATGACCCATCCGAAGGCGGCTTGGCGGTGGCCATTGCCGAGATGCTGATTGGCGGTCGCCTCGGTGCGCAAGTGCACGCACCACCCAGCGGTGTCGACGCGCACACATGGTGGTTTGCCGAAAGCCCCGCACGGCTCATCGTCGAGATTCACCCGAGCAATCTCGACGCAGTGCAAGCTGCCTTGGTCGATGACGTGCACGTGGTTGCAACACTCACCAGCGAGGCAATGCTGCAGATCAACGATGACACCATCGCTCTCGGTTCACTCATCGAAGCGTTTCGCGGTGCGCCACAATGACCGCACCACTCGCCTCGATCCTCACTGCACCTGGCACCAACCGAGACGCTGACCTTGCATTTGCCCTGCAACTTGCCGGGTTTCGCACCGAGCAACTCGACGTACGACAAATTGGCGACGCACGCCAACCACTGCGTGATAGTGCCGCAGTGGTGGTGGCTGGCGGGTTTTCTTACGCCGATGCGCTCGGTGCAGGTCGGTTGTTTGCGCTCGAGTTGCAATATGCATTGCACGACACGCTGCAAGATGCCATTCAGCGAGGTGTGCCCGTGCTCGGAATCTGCAATGGTTTTCAGGTGCTCGTGCGGCTCGGCATTCTGCCGGGTGCCGGTCAACAAGCAGCATTGGGGCACAACGAGTCGGGGCAATTTGAATGTCGATGGGTTCGTCTCGAGGCGCCATCATCGCGTTGTATGTGGACTTCGGGGCTCACCGACGGGCTTGATTGCCCGATTGCGCATGGTGAGGGTCGCTTTACCTGCGATGACACAACCTGGGCTTCACTCGTGACCAACGAACAGATCGCCCTGCGGTACGCCGCGAACAACCCGAATGGTTCACGGGGCGACGTTGCCGGCATTTGCGACCCCACGGGCTTGGTGCTCGGGTTGATGCCGCATCCGGAGAACCATGTGCTAGCCCACCAGCATCCCCAGCATTCGCGCAATCACGACGGGCCGGCACGGCTGGGCCTTGATCTCTTGCGCAACGGGAGGCTGCATGCCATTGCGTGACATCGACCTGCAACTGCCCGACCGTCGCGCCGGAAAAGTGCGGGTCTCGTGGGCGTTGCCCAATGACCGACGCATCATCGTGACCACCGATCGGCTGTCGGCTTTTGATCGCGTGGTGGCAGTGGTGCCGCGCAAGGGGCAGGTGCTCAACCAGTTGTCGGCATGGTGGTTTGAAAATACCCGCGACATCATCGACAACCATTTCATTGCGATGCCCGAGCCACATACGATGATCGTCACTGCTGCAACACCATTGCCGGTGGAAGTAGTGGTGCGTGGTGCGCTCACCGGTTCAACGTCAACGGCTCTGTTGACGCAGTATTTAGCCGGCCACCGCACGATGTACGGCCACGACTTTGCCGATGGCTTGGCACCACACAGTGCGCTACCCGAGCCCATCATTACCCCGACCACCAAAGCGCAAGATGGTGGCCACGACGAGCCCATCACCTCTCACGACGTGGTCGCTCGCGGGCTGGTTGAAACTGCGATGTGGCAGCAGGTGTGTTCGGCCGCACTTGCGTTGTATTCGCATGGTTGCGCAGTGGCTGCAGGGGTTGGTCTTGTTTTGGCTGATACAAAATATGAATTTGGTATAGACAGCGAGGGTCGCGTGTTGTTGATCGACGAACTGCATACCCCCGACTCGTCGCGATTCTGGGTCGCGGCCACACTTGGTGAACGCTTGGCGCAAGGTCGCGAACCAGAGAGCCTCGACAAAGAACCCGTACGAATTGCGCTGGCTGCTGCGGGATACCGCGGTAGTGGCACGCCACCTGAATTGCCCGTTGACGTAATTGCTGCAACATCTGTCCGCTATGTAGCCGCCTACGAACGAATTACCGGCAACGCCTTCGTGCCTGCTGCCGACCCAACACCCGACGAACTGTTGAACACGTTGCGCGAGGTGGCGTGATGCACGATTACTCCGACGACTCACCCCGCGAGGAATGTGGCGTCATTGGTTTGAGCTCAACCGGCACCCAAGTGGCACAGCAAACATTCTTCGGTCTGTTTGCATTACAACATCGCGGGCAGGAAGCCGCTGGCATCGCCGTAGCTGACGGTTCGACGGCGCGTATCCACAAGGAAGTCGGTTTGGTTGGCCAGATATTCACCCCCGAACGGCTGGCACCACTCGTTGGTTCGCACGCCATTGGCCACACGCGGTATTCCACGACGGGTTCGTCGGGTGCGCGAAACGCCCAACCATTTTTGGTGGAAACGATGTATGGGCCGTTGGCGCTGGCACATAACGGCAACCTGGTGAATGCTGCATATTTGCGCAGCGAACTACTGACTCGGGGTTTTGGCCTGACTGCAACTTCTGACACCGAAGTCATGACCCTTATGTTGGCGGCGGCGAAGGGTGACACCTGGGAAGATCGTTTGGCGACACTCATGCCAAGTTGGATTGGCGCGTACTCGTTGGTGATTTTGGTGGCCGATACGGTGCTGGCCGCACGAGACCCATGGGGATTCCGCCCGTTGTCGGTGGGCCGGTTGCCTGATGGGGGTCACGCCGTGGCCTCTGAAACGTGTGCGCTGCGCACGCTTGGTTGCACCGATATCGAAGAAGTGCGCCCAGGTGAGATCGTGGTGATGAACGGCACCGATATCCGCCGCATTCAGGCGGTGCCAGCGGCAGCGACGCTGTCTCGGTGCACGTTTGAGTTCATCTATTTTTCGCGACCCGACTCGGACTGGGATTCGATGAACGTACACCAAGTTCGCCAGCGTCTAGGCGAGCAGTTGGCGATCGAACATCCGGCACAAGCCGACGTGGTGGTGCCGGTGCCCGACTCTTCGATTCCGGCAGCGATTGGTTATGCGCGAGTCAGTGGCATTCCGTATAACGATGGCCTCATCAAAAACCGTTACATCGGACGCACCTTCATCGAACCGACCCAGGAGATGCGTACGCGTCGTGTGGCGATGAAATTCAACAGCCTGCCCGAGAATTTGGCGGGCCAGCGAGTGGTACTGATCGACGACTCGCTCGTGCGTGGAACGACTGCCGGGCCGCTGGTCACGTTGTTGCGCGAAGCTGGCGCCCGCGAGGTGCATCTGCGAATCACCTGTCCACCAATCATCAATGCCTGTCATTTCGGCGTTGACATGGGCCACGACAACGACCTCATTGCAGCCCGCATGACGGTTGACGAGTTGTGTCGACATGTTGGTGCCGACTCGATTGCATTTATTTCAATCGAGGCAATGATGGCAGCACTCGGCAAGACCAATGGCTATTGCAACGCCTGCTTCACGGGCGAGTACCCAGTGGAAATTACGCGACGACACACCAAGTCGCAGTTCGACCATGTGCTCGCCTGATGAAGCACCGCGTGCTTCTCCTGGGAAGTGGCGCACGGGAACACGCGATGGCCCAGGCGCTCGCCGCATCGTCGAGCTGTGCAGAGTTGTTCGTTGCGCCTGGAAATGCGGGAACCCCAGGTCATCGCCTGAATGTTGACCCCTGCGACACCGCAGCGGTCGTGGCGCTCTCTGCGCGCGAACACATCGACCTTGTCGTGGTCGGGCCCGAAGCACCGCTGGCTGCCGGGGTGGTCGATGCATTGCGTGCAGCAGGTGTGGCTGCCTTCGGGCCCACCCAAAACGTGGCACAGCTCGAGTCGTCGAAGGTGTTCGCGCGTGAGATGGCCGATCAACTTGGGATTCCTGCACCGCGCTACGCAACGTTCGCGCGTGGCGAACTCGCCGCGGCACAGGCCTGGCTGCAATCGTTCGATGCAGGCGTGGTGGTGAAGCAATCGGGGTTGGCTGCTGGCAAGGGCGTGGTGGTGGCCGAGTCACGCGGTGAAGCACTCGCGGCTCTGCAGCGACTGATTGCGATTGACGACGTGGTGCTCGAAGAACGACTCGTTGGTGTCGAGTGTTCGCTCATCAGTTTGTGCGACGGCAGAACCTCGCGACCACTACCAATCGCACAGGATCACAAACGCATCGGTGAGGCAGACGTGGGGCCCAACACCGGTGGTATGGGTGCTTATGCGCCTGCCGAGGTTGGGTACAGCGCCGATGATCTTGACAAAGCCTTCGTGCGACCGGTCATCGAGCACTTGGCAGTGCAAGGCACACCGTATATCGGTGCACTTTTTGCCGGTCTCATGTTGACTGCTGACGGGGCACGACTGCTGGAGTACAACTGCCGATTCGGCGACCCTGAGACCCAAGTATTGCTGCCGTTGTTGTCCGAAGACTTTCTGCAACTCATCTTGCGGTGTGTGAACGGCTCTTTGGGCGCACCAATTGCCGTGCGTAATGCCGTGGCACTGGGCGTGGTGGTGGCAGCCCAGGGTTACCCAGCCGTGCAACACGGCGAGGTGGAGGTTCGCTCTTTGCCGACACCATCGCCCGTGCTCGAGGTGTATCACGCAGCAACCAAACACCGTCATGATTCGGCGCAAGGCCCACTCGTGACCGCCGGTGGGCGAGTAGTCACCTGCGTAGGGATTGGCGCGTCACTTGATGAAGCACGCACGCACGCGTACGCGGGGGTTGCAGCGGTCGATTTCGAAGGCATGCAGTATCGCCGTGACATCGGGTGGCGTGCCAAGGCACGTGCCGTGCGTTCGTACGCACAGGCAGGTGTTGACATCGCCGAAGGCAATCGCGCGGTGCAACTCATGAAGGCCAGTGTCGAAGCGACCATGACACCGGCCGTGCTGCGCGGGGTCGGTGCATTCGGTGGGTCAATTGATGTTTCGTTCCTGAAAAACTTCGATGCGCCCGTGCTGGTCGCATCAACCGACGGGGTTGGAACCAAGGTTGAACTTGCTGCACGCACACGCCGCCTACGCGGGGTCGGGCACGACATCGTCAACCACTGCATCAACGACGTGCTCGTGCAGCGCGCAACACCACTATTTTTCTTGGACTACATCGCTTCGTCACGCCTATCAGCCACCGACGTGGCCGAAGTGGTTGGCGGAATGGCCGAAGCATGCAAGGTCGCTGGGTGCGTGTTGATCGGGGGTGAGACCGCCGAGATGCCTGGTGTGTACCGCGATGGCGCGTTCGATGTGGCGGGCACCTTGGTGGGGGTGGCTGAGCGGGCACGACTGTTGCCCGAATCCACCATTGCGCCCGGTGACGTGCTGATTGCACTGGCGTCGAATGGCGCACACACCAACGGCTACACGTACCTACGGCGCGCACTCGAGTGGTTGCCACTCGATGCCGTGCCTGCTGGTTGGCAGTGCACGCTGCTCGACGCGCTGCTGGTCTCGCATCGTAGTTATTTGCCTGTGCTTGCACCCGTACTGGCTGGCACCGCCGTGAAAGCACTCGTGCACGTCACTGGTGGCGGGCTCATCGAAAATATTCCACGTGTGCTGCCCGCAGGTTGTGCGGCAACGGTGCGCCTCGGCTCGTGGCCGCTGCCACCACTTTTTGCGTTGGTCCGCGAGGTGTCATCACTCGCTGACGATGAATTGCATCGCACCCTCAACATGGGTGTGGGCATGGTGGTGGTGACTGCCCGCGGTGATGTCGATGCCGTGCGCAAGGCAATCGATGAAGACACGTGGGTAATCGGTGAAATAACCGAGGGCCCGTGTGAAGTGAGCCTCGTATGACCAAACGAATCGTCGTGCTCGTCTCGGGTAATGGCGGCAATCTGCAGGCAATACTCGACGCAGTTGGTGATGGTCGGCTGGCTGCCCGTGTGGTTGGGGTCGTAAGCAACCGCCCAGCCGTGCGCGCGCTGCAGCGAGCCACCACCGCGGGCGTGCCGACCGTGGTGGTCGAACCACAACCAGCCGAAACCCGTGTGCAGTACGACGAGCGGCTGTGTGAAGTGGTGGGGGCATGGAGGCCCGACATCGTGGTGCTGGCTGGTTTTATGCGGGTGCTTTCGCCGGAGTTTCTCGATGCTTTCCCGCAGGCTGTATTGAACATTCACCCCGCATTACCCGGCGAGTTGCCAGGAACGCAGGCGATTGAACGTGCGCATGCCCAAGCACAAGAGGGGTCGCGCACCCACAGCGGCGTCATGGTGCACCTCGTGCCGGATGCAGGTGTCGACAGCGGGCCAGTACTGGCCTCGGTGCAGGTTGCCATGCAAAAAAGTGAGACCCTCGCCGATTTTGCCGCCCGTATGCATGAAGCCGAGCATCACCTGCTGGTGCGTGCCCTAGTTGAATTCATCGATCGGCCACTCGTCGAGAAAACTCATCAGCCTCTACGCTTTGCCTAAGGAGCCACAGTATGAGCCATAATCACGAACTCTTTGACCGCTTCGAGGGGCTTACTTTTGATGATGTCGTGCTCGTACCGGGGTTCAGCGATGTGTTGCCCGACCAAGTCGAGACTGCAACCACCTTTGCGCGAGACATCGTGCTGAATATTCCGCTTGTGTCTGCCGCGATGGATCGCGTGACCGAGGCCAGGTTGGCCATCGCCATGGCCCGTTGCGGTGGCATCGGGGTCGTGCACCGTAATTTGTCGGTGCAAGACCAAGCCGCCGAGGTGCAAAAAGTAAAACGTTCACAATCGGGAATGATCAGCGACCCGGTCACGCTGCCAGCAACAGCAACACTTGACGACGCCGAACACCTGATGAATCGCTACAAAATTTCGGGTGTGCCAATTACTGATGCTGCCGGTGTGCTGGTTGGCATTCTGACCAACCGCGATGTGCGCTTTTGCTCAGCGAGCGATTACAAGCGACCAGTGAGTGAATTTATGACCAGTGAAGGGTTGGTGACTGCCCGCGAGGGCACCACGCTCGACGAAGCAAAATTGCTGTTGCAACGCCACCGAATCGAAAAATTACCGTTGGTCGACGCCCAGGGTCGCCTACGTGGGCTTATCACGGTGAAAGACATCATGAAAGGCCAAGAGTTTCCCAACGCCACGCGCGACTCCGCGGGCCGCCTGCGTGTTGCGGCGGCAGTTGGGGTGGGTGAAGACCTCGAGCAGCGAGTGGAGGCACTCGCGCAGGTACAGGTTGATGCGGTGGTCATTGACACGGCACATGGCAATTCGATGGGGGTGGTGAAGGCAGTCGAGCGCGTGAAGGCCAGTTGGCCTGATCTGGCGGTGGTGGCGGGCAATGTGGTCGACGAAAGTGGTGTCGAAACATTGCACGGTGCCGGGGTGGATGCCGTGAAGATTGGGGTTGGTGCCGGTTCGATTTGCACGACTCGGGTTGTTGCTGGTGCGGGCATGCCGCAGTTGTCGGCGATTTGGTTTGCTTCGCAGCGAGCCCAACAACTCGGCGTCGCCACGATTGCTGACGGTGGCGTTACCTATTCAGGTGACTTGGTCAAAGCACTGGCTGCTGGCGCCAATGTGGTGATGCTCGGCAGTTTGTTTGCTGGTACCGACGAAGCACCCGGCGAAGTGGAGTTGTTTGAGGGTCGGCGTTACAAGAGTTATCGCGGTATGGGCTCACTTGGCGCCATGGCTGGGTTGGGTGCTGATCGCTATGGCTCGGCCCAGGGCAGTGGTGGTCGCAACAAATTGGTTCCCGAAGGCATCGAGGGTCGCGTGGCGTACGCCGGTTCGCTGGCCGATGTGGTGTATCAACTGGTCGGTGGTTTGCGCTCGGGCATGGGATATGTCGGTGCAGCGACATTGCTCGACTTGCATCGTCGCGCCAAGTTCATGCGTGTGACCACCGCCGGGCGCGAAGAAAGCCATCCCCACGACGTGACGATTACACACGAATCCCCGAATTATCACCGTTCGTAACCTGACGTCGGCCCTGCTACCTCAGTAGTGAGACGGCGACTGATGCAGCGCTCGCTACGGCCGAGATAGAGGCAACGACCAGAGTTTTGTTGAATCGTAGGCGTTCGTCTAACTCGTCGAACCGTTTGCCAATCTGGAGGAACAGCTTTTCCATCTGGTCAAAGCGTTGGTCGGTGTTGGTTTTGGCTTCTGCGAAGCGTTGGTCGACAGCGGTGAACTGTTGGTCCATGTTGGCTTTGGCCTCTGCGAAGCGTTGGTCGGTGTTCTCTTTGGCCTCAGTGAAGCGTTGGTCGACAGCGGTGAACTGTTGGTTCATTTGGTGCCGCATGTCGGTGAAGCGTTGGTCGGTGTTCTCTTTGGCCTCTGCGAAGCGTTGGTCGACAGCGGTGAACTGTTGGTCCATGTTGGCTTTTGCTTCTGCGAACCGTTGGTCGACGGTGATGAAGCGTTGGTCGACAGCGGTGAAGCGTTGGCTCGTGTTCTCCTTAGCCTCAGCGAACCGTCGGTTCATGTTTTCACTGGCTTCGTTGGTACGTCGCACGGTGTCTTCCCGGAAGTCGCTGAATCGCAAATCAAGCGCCGTAATTTGATTGGAGATTGTTCCAAGTTGAGCATCGGTGATCAGCTGCTCACGCTGCAGCTCGTGGCGCAGGTCAGCCACGGTGACGACGCGGTACTCAGAACCGCTTGGTGTGGTGGTGGGCTCGGTCATGGTCACTGTTTGTATCACTCCTACGAAAGTTGTCAAGTCACCCAAAGTGTTGACGTTTGCAGAAGTGTGTGCTCGGCGGCGCCGAGAAGGTCGGTGAATTTCTCGAAGTATTCGCCCGAATTTCAGGTATTTCAGGCGATATCAGGAATCCAGTTGCCATGAAAGCCGTTGGGCACCCGCACGGGCAGATGCACTACGGCCACTGGGTCGTCGTCAAGTGCTCGTGCATCAAACATTGCCAAATCCGATGTGTCGCTGTAGGTGTCGTGACGCAGTGCCATCACCCAACCGTCGTCTTCGGCGGTGCCACCCGCACGGGGTACGAACACCGGCTCGCCGTAACCAAAGCGTGGCTGATCGCTACGGGCAATGACACCACCAGTCAGATGGTCGACTTTCGTGAGTGTGTCTTGTGCGAATCCTGCACCAACGCCGGCACAGTAGCCGTATCGATAGTTGCGTCCAATCAGCGATTCGCGAATCCGCGGAAACTCCTGCGGACGGTCGCTGATCACAGTCTCCCGAGAGGCCCCAGTGGTGGGGTTCAGTCGCCAGCGCGTGAGCACGGGGTCGCCCTCGCTGGGCCCGCGTTGTTCGCGATCAAACATGCGCGGATGTCGCGCAGCATCAAGCACCACTTCGTCACCGTCGTCGTAGGCATTCATCGGGTGGAAGATGTAGCACGGGTCGATGCTCACCCACTTCACGTCGCTGGCCGAACCTTCGAGCGGCAGAAAACCGATGCGTGGCTCATACGCCCGATCCCAGTAGTAGGGCAGACCGGCACCACTCTTTGCGGCATCCAAATTGAAGACACACGGCAAGTCGAAAATCAGCGCATATTTTTCGGTGATGGCCAGGTCGTGAATCATCGGGCCACCTGGCAGTGGAATGTCGACGTGGCGACGCACACGGCCATCCACGCCAACTACGAGGTACTGCACTTGGTTGCCCCAACCCCAGTAATAGGTCATCACGTGCATCTCGCCGGTGGCGGGGTTGCGCTTGGGGTGAGCAGAAAATGCGAACGGCAAGCTGCCTTCAAGGTTGGAAACACGCACGGTGTCTAAGTCGTACGACAACTCCACGGGTGGAGAGCCCGCTTCGACGATGGCATACGTGCGGCCGGCGTGCCCCACGATGTTGGTATTGGCCGGAAACGATGGATGCTTGGCTGGCCAGTCGCTCGGGGGTGGCGTACCGCCGAGAATGTCACACACTTCTTTGGTGCGCACCCAACGGTTGCGGTACCACTTGGCTTGTCCGGCGTCGAGACGAATGCCGTGCACCATGCCGTGGCCGGTAAACCAGTGATACTTCGCTTCGTTGATGTCGCCCACGGGGTTTGGCCCGTTGCGCAAGTAGCGACCGGTGAGCTCGGTGGGAATTGTGCCAGTTATGCGCAGGTCGGTGACGGTGACCTCTTCGTGCACCGGTGCCAAGTTGCCCGCCAAGAACGGGTTGGATGACGGGCGCTCAATGGTGGTCATATCTTCAGTCAAGCACGAAGCCGCGGTAGTTCTCGCGAGCCACATCGGCACAGCGTTGGGCATACGCAGGGAAGCCGGGCAATGGCATAAATACCCGTGGTTTGCCCGGCACATTCGCCCCGAGGTACCACGAACTACACGACTGATACAGCGTCATTCCGGCCACCGAATTCACGTGTTGCACCCAGCGATCTTGGGCATCGGCAGTCGCCTCGATACTGCGGCGGCCCTGGTTGCCTAGCCACGACACACAATCAGCGATCCATTCCACATGGTGCTCGATCGACACGATCATGTTGGTGAGCACCGACGGGCTACCTGGGCCCGTAATTGTGAACAAGTTGGGGAAGCCGTGCACCGACAACCCGAGGTAATTAACCGGCCCCGCCGACCAGGCATCGTGCAGCGTCATGCCGTCGCGACCCGTGATGGTGATTTTTGCTATTGCCCCAGTCATGGCATCAAACCCGGTGGCAAACACGATGGAGTCAACGGGGTGCTCATCTTCGCCTACGACGATGCCTCCTGTGGTGAATCGCTCGATTGGGCACCGTCGCAGATCAACGAGTGACACATTCGGCAGGTTGAACGTGTCGTAGTACCCGGTATCGACACAGAGACGTTTGCATCCGATGATCGAGTCAGGTGTCAACGCCGCAGCAGTTCGTTGATCGCTCACTGTGTGACGAATTTTGTCACGTACAAAGTCGGCGATGAGTCGGTTCGATTCAGGGTTGGTGAGCGCGTCGTTGAACGCACCCAAAAAAAGCAGACCACCTTTTTGCCAACGGGCTTCCAGCGCTGCATATCGGTCGTCGTCGTTCACCTCGCATGCGCCGTGTGGCCCTGTCGGGGTGTCGCCGCCCAATGCTGCACGAGTGAGGCTATTTTTTCGTCGGAAGCCCGGGTAGTTGGCCTTGATATCTGCGATGTACTCGGGGGCAAGTTGCTGGTTGCGGGCCGGAATCGAATAGGCAGGAGTGCGTTGCAGCACGGTGAGGTGTTTGGCTTGTTGGGCAATCAAGGGAATCGCTTGGATACCTGACGACCCGGTGCCGATTACTGCCACGCGTTGACCCGTGAAGTCGACACCATCGTGGGGCCAAGCACCCGTGTGATACGTGTGACCGGCAAACAAATGATCGTCACGAAAAGTTGGTTTGTTTGCCGATGACAAACAACCCGTCGCAAGCACGACGAACCGTGCGACGGTGGTTGACGCAGCGGCTTCGGCGGTCTGCACCGTTGTCACCAGCCACGAATCGTCCTGCCATTGCAGGGACTTCACTGTGGTATTGAACGAAATGTTGCGTCGCAGGTCGAATCGGTCAGCGACATGTTCTGCATAGCGCAAGATCTCGGGCTGGGTGGCATATTTTTCCGACCAATTCCAATCCTGCTGAAGTTCTTCAGAGAATTGATACGAATACTCGAGGCTCGGCACATCGCAGCGCGCCCCGGGGTAGCGGTTCCAAAACCACGTGCCGCCGACACCAGCACCACGCTCGAACACCTGTGCTGAGAGACCTGCCTGCCTGGCGCGGTGCAACATATACATTCCGGCAAAACCTGCACCGACAATGGCGACATCCACGGAGGTGCGCGACGCTTCCATGCGTCAATTGTTGCCGATTTTTACTACGGTGGCGCAATGGGGGAATCGACAACATGACATCATCAGGGCGGCTCATTGACGGTATGCGGGGTGTGCGATATGGCGAGGTTCTGCCGATTTTCCTGCGTGATGACGGCCTGCATGCCGAGGTGTATGGCACCCAGATGTTGAACGACTGCCCCCAAGAACTGTGGGAAAAGCTCGATGCTGATGTGATCGCCAAAGAAATGGGTGCAGTGTTCGTGAAACTTAATGGCCCACGTCAGTGGGTCTTGGACGGCCTGGGCACCAAGGTGGCACCAGTCGAGCCGGTCCTGCGGGAGTTTGGGGGCATCATGTTTCGCCGCATTGCAACACTGCATCTTGGCGACAAGCTAAGTGCTGGCGCCTACACCGACAAAAGAGTCAATCGTGGTGCAGTGTTTTATTGGGATGCCGGTAA
>CAMAWR010000003.1 GCA_945862045.1 Bifidobacterium breve | reverse complement strand
TGTCGCGAGGCACACACCTCGGCACCAGTTGCCCATAACAAGGTGGCCCCGACTTCGGCTTCTTGGATGCCGTATGAACACGCGACTCCGCCAGCAGTAAGGGCGGCAGCTAAGTCGGTGTTGGGCATTGGGTTCCACGCCGTGTCAATGAACAGCGCATCCGGCACATAGGTGGCGATGGTCGGCACGATCTCATCGACTGGACACGACGTTGGTGCACTCGCTGCGTTGCCGCAACTTACTCATGCGCCAACGAGTAGGGCTGCGATCCTTGCAGTTTTTGCGACGCCGCGTCTTGCCGCTGGTGAACGGCTGCGACTGTGTTTTTGATTCATGGTGGAGCTGGGGGGAATCGAACCCCCGTCCATCAGCCGTTGAGCGCTCGTGATACGACCATCCCCGCTGTGGTGCTGTCGCAACACCGTCGGCGGGTCGACTACCTAGTTACCTAGGTCGCGTCCCGTCTTTCCGAGAAGTCATCGGTCTTTCCTGACGTCAGCGTGCTTTCCCGCTGTCATCCTCCGCTTCTGTTGCCGGGCTGCGGTGGATCGGCCCCGTGCGACCTTGCGGCTCACGAGTGCTCTCCGACACCTAATAAATTAGGCGGCGAGAGCGAACTGCTTGTTGGCAGTTATTTGTTTGCCCCGTTTTACGAGTCTGAGCAACTCGGGTCGCACGCTCGAACATCGAATCTGACGTCGAAACCTGTCAGCCCCTCTGTACTTACGTAACTCTCTCAGTGTACGCACGCCTGCACCACGGTTGTGCTGTGGCGGCTACTCGGGTTTGCCGCGGCGCTGGCGGCCAACGGCGCGGCGCATCTCGATTTTGGATTCCTTCTCGGCGATTGCGGCGCGACGATCCTCTCGTTTGCGACCCTTGGCCAGCGCTAGTTCGATCTTGACGCGGCCGTCGCGCAGGTGCACGTCGAGCGGCACGAGAGTCAGGCGTTCTTTGGCCATGCGTTCAGCCAGCCGGCGAATTTCGGTGCGATTGAGCAGCAATTTGCGCGGTCGCAGTGGGTCGTGTGCCCCGACACCGTGGCTGAACTTGTAGGGCGAAACATGCATATTTTCTAGCCACATTTCGCCGTGTGCCACGTGGGCATACGACTCGGCGATTTGCACGAGGCCCTCCCGCACACTCTTGACTTCGCTGCCGTGCAGCACGATGCCCGCCTCGACTACGTCGAGGATTGCGTAGTCGTGTCTGGCGCGTCGATTGCTCGCCAGCACGGTGGTGTCATCGTCTTTTTTTGCCATGTCGGTAACTTGAGCCTAGGTAGCGTCATATCTCATGAATTCGCAACGTTTGGCAATCACCGAGGTGATCGAACAACAGATAATGCGCCATGCTCGCGACTGCACACCGCATGAAATGTGCGGACTCTTGGTGGGTGAGCCCGGCAGTGATGAGGTGCGTGAGTTTCATCCATGTCGCAATGCGGCTGCCTCGGCAATCGTCTACACCCTGGACCCCAAGGACTACATGCGTGTCGAGCAGTCAGCCGACGACCGCGGCTTGGCGATCAT
This sequence comes from Bifidobacterium breve, assembly GCA_945862045.1. Lineage (GTDB taxonomy): Bacteria > Actinomycetota > Acidimicrobiia > Acidimicrobiales > Ilumatobacteraceae > F1-60-MAGs027. The sequence continues at coordinate 87,286 of CAMAWR010000003.1, read as the reverse complement.
CGGAGTCGTGCACAGCCACACCCACACCGAGGCATATCCGAGTGCCACAGATGTCGCCCAAGCCCCCGACCCGCTCTGGAATTATGCGATCCTCAGCCTGAAACACGACCCGCCGCGCCTGCGCAACTATCGCATCGTGGCTGGGGAGATCAGCGAAACGGCGGTCGAAATCCCGCCCCCGGCCCGCCCGAAATAAACCACGAACACACCCCCGGTGTGACCCTCGCCGTGGGCTCGCCCGAGCAGGTGGCGAGCCAGTAGATTGTTGAGTAGTCCTATCGGGATTACCGAGATTCCGAACGGGCGATGTGCAGCAGTGAATGAGCCCAGTTCAACCGACGGAGTACACCATGACCGACACCAATGCACTGCACACCGCAGAGCGGTCGAATGCCAGCGTGCTGGAACTGATCGGCAATACGCCACTCGTCGAGGTGAGCCAACTTTCGCCGAGCCCGCACGTGCGACTCTTCGCCAAACTAGAAAACCAAAATCCATTCGGCTCGGTCAAAGACCGCATTGCCAAAGCGATGATCAATCGCGCCTACGCCACGGGGCGTCTCGTCAAAGGTCAGCGAATTCTCGAGCCGTCCTCGGGCAACACTGGTATTGCGCTGGCGGCAATCGCGCGCATCACGGGCAACCCCGTCACCATCTTGATGCCAGAAAGCGTCTCCATCGAACGTCGTCAGATGCTCGAGGTGTTCGGTGCCGAAGTCATCATGACCCCAGGCGCCGAAGGCTCGAACGGTGCGGTGCGTCGTGCCGAGGCCATGGCTGCCGAGCATCCTGAGTGGTGCTTTTTGCATCAGTATTCGAATGAAGCAAACCCGCGGGTGCACTACGAAACCACGGGCCCAGAAGTGTGGCGCGACTGCCCACAGATCACCCACTTTGTCGCCGGTCTCGGCACCACGGGCACGTTGATGGGTGTCGGTCGTTTCCTCAAGGAACAAAACCCGGATGTGAAAATCATCGCCGTCGAACCACCACTCGGTGAGCTGGTCGAGGGCTTGCGCAACTTGGACGACGGCTACATCCCACCGGTGTTTGAATTGTGGAAGGGTCGCGAGATCCTCGATCGTAAACGCATCGTGCGCCCGCGTGAGAGCATCGAGATGACCCGTCGTCTCGTACTCGAGTGCGGAATTTTCGCCGGCATCTCGTCGGGTGCATCGCTGGCCGGCGCGCTCAAGGTGGCTTCCGACCTGGCCACAACTGGCGAGAGCGCCAACATCGTGTTCATCGTGTGTGACGGCGGCTGGAAGTATTTGTCGACCGGCGCCTACACGGTGGATCTCGATTCCGCGACGGCCAATGCCGAAAAAGTCATCTACTTCTAGCTACGAGTTTTAGCCACCCGCAACGAGGGCTACGAGCCCGATCAATACCACGACTGCACCACCGATGCGTCGGCGGTGGTCGTCTTCACCGAGCAATTTCCAGCCGATGAATGCAGCGATGAGCACACCAGATTCCCGCAACACCGCCACGTAGCCAATCGGGGCAAGTCGCATCGCCAGCAGGGTCAGGCAATAACTGGCCAATGTTCCGATCGCCGCAAGGCCGAATGGTTTCCATTCCTGTCGTAGTGCGGCAATTGCCGCACCGCGGCGCGTGGCAAAGGTCCACACCGACACGGTGATGCCGGTGGTCACGAAAATACTCAGTGCGTACGCCACCGGGTCGGCTGACTCCCGCACACCGGTGGCATCGATTGCGGTATAGATACCGATGATCACGGCAGTCGAAAGCGCAAAACGAATCTGGCGCAACGAGCCCCGTGACAGCAGAAAAAAGCCCGCACCTGCCAGCGCGATACCCGCAACGGTGAGCATCGAAAGCACATCGTCGAGCAGTACGACGCCGAGAATTGCCGCCCCGATGGCGCCACCACCGCGGGCGATCGGGTACGACACCGAAAAGTCGCCCGTGTTGTAGGCGCGCACGAGCAAAATCGAATAGGGCAGGTGGGTGATGCCGGAGAGCAGCGTGTATTGCCACGCAAAGTCGGGCACGTCGTCGATGATCCACCACGCCACGAGTGCAGCAGCAGCCACGAACATTGCAATGAAGAATTGTCCCCACAGCGCCAGCCCCGAGTCGGTGTTGCGCTTGACGGCAAAGTTCCAACCGGCGTGCAACGTTGCTGCACCGAGCGCCATCAGCGTGGCGGTGAGCACGACGCAATAGCCTACGAAGCGCATGGTGGTTGGGGGCGAATCACCGATCGGTGTGTTCGACTCGGGGCTTGGTGGCCTCACCGTGCTGCGTTCACTCATCGACTTGATGCCCAACGAGTCGTTGGTCTACATCGGTGACACCGCTCGCTATCCGTACGGCAACAAACCCCCCGCACAGGTGCGCGACTATGCAGTCGAGCTAGCCACGAGCCTCGTGCATGATCATGGTGCGAAGTTGATTGTGGTGGCCTGCAACACCGCTGCGGCAGTTGCTCTCGACGTGCTGGCGAGCACCTTGCCCGTGCCCGTCATCGGGGTGGTCGAGCCCGGTGCGCGAGCGCTCGTGCGGGTCACGCACAACGGCAAAGTTGGCGTCATTGGCACCCTCGGCACCATTTCGTCGGGGGCCTACGCCAGGGCGGTCGAAATGATCGGTGCAGACGTGGTGCTGACATCGGCGGCCTGCCCAGGGTTCGTTGAATTCGTGGAACGCGACCAAACCGACGGCGAAGAAGTCACGCTGTTGGCCACCCACTTGTTGGCGCCGCTGAAAGCTGTCGGCGTGGATGCGCTGTTGTTGGGTTGCACGCACTACCCGTATTTGGCCTCGGTGATTCAGTCGGTGATGGGCGACGGTGTGGTGCTCGTGAGTAGCGCCAACGAAACGGCGTTTTCGGTGCGCGACCTGTTGGAGTCGCAGGCCATCGAGGCGCCGGCCAAGGCAGTGGGCGAGCGGCACTTTTATTCATCCGGTGACGTTGACGCCTTCGCCACGCTCGGTCGTCGCCTGCTCGGGCCGGAACTGCGCGGTGTGTCACGATGGACGAAAGGAACATCACCATGAGTCGACCCGACGGCCGTCAACCGCACGAACTGCGACCAATTTCGTTTCAACGCGACTTCACCGAAATGGCGAGCGGCAGCGTGCTCGTGTCGTTTGGTCGCACCCGCGTGTTGTGCACCGCCTCGGTCGACGAAGACGTGCCACGTTGGATGAAGGGGTCGGGCAAGGGTTGGGTCACCGCCGAGTATTCGATGTTGCCGGGCTCGTCGCCAGAACGCGTCGATCGCGAAGCCGCCAAGGGCAAGCAGTCGAGTCGCACGGTGGAAATTCAGCGATTGATCGGTCGCTCATTGCGCTCGGCATGCGATATGAAGGTGCTCGGTGAGCGCCAAATTTTGCTCGACTGCGATGTGTTGCAAGCCGATGGTGGTACCCGTACTGCGAGCATCTGTGGTGCATATCTGGCGTTGCACGATGCGGTAAGTCGCTTGATGTTGTCCGGCGCACTGAAAGCCAACCCGCTGCATTCGTTGTGCGCCGCGGTGAGTGTGGGCATTCACGCCGGCACACCAATCATCGATCTGCCGTATGTGGAAGACAGCACCGCCGAAGTTGATATGAACGTGGTGATGTTGGCGCCAGCGGCCGGTGGTGCAGCAAAGTTCGTCGAGGTGCAAGGCACCGCCGAAGGTCAGGCATTTTCTCGCGAGCAGTTGGATGTGTTGCTCGGCCTTGCCGAGCAAGGCTTGACACAGGTGTTCGACCAGCAGCGTCGCATCATTGCCGTGCCGCCCGCACCCCGCGCGTGAAACAATTCGTTTGCGCATCAGCCAACCCCGACAAGGTGGCCGAAATAGTGGATTTGTTGCGCGACGTGGTGGTGTTGTTGCCCCGCCCCGACTCGGTCGGTGACATCGTCGAAGATGCCGACACGTTGCTCGGCAATGCCCGACTCAAGGCGCGGGCCATCGCGCAGGCCAGCGGTTTACCGGCGGTGGCCGACGACACTGGTCTTGAAGTTGATGCACTCGACGGTGCACCCGGCGTGCACACTGCGCGTTTTGCCGGCGACAATGCAACGTACGCCGACAACCGCGCCAAGTTGCTCGGCGTTCTGCGCAATGTTGCGCCAGCGCTGCGCACCGCGCGATTTCGCACGGTGGCGCTGGTGGCGTACCCAGACGGCAGTGAACAATGGGCTGCCGGTGTGTGTGAGGGCAGTATCGCATTGGTCGAGCGTGGCGAGCGCGGGTTTGGCTACGACGCGGTGTTCGTGCCGAACGAGGGTGATGATCGCACCTTTGCCGAGATGAGTGTCGAAGAAAAACATTCGGTCGGCCATCGTGGTCGCGCATTTCGCGCACTGGCCTTGTTGCTCTCGTAACCCGGCTTACCAACCCCGCAGGTCGATCGGCCAGCGATCCAACACTTCGTCGCCGCGCACCAGCCACAGGTATTCGTGCATCGCCATGGTCGGGTCGACATGGCTCGGCACGATGCGCACACGCGAGCCGACGCCAGGTTGTGGTGCTCGCGACGCTGCACCTGCAGATTTTTCGGTGGCAAACGTGATGTGTTCATCGGAACAGAACCACACCTTGTGGTCGGCGATCTTCGGGTCGCCGTGGTCCATGCCGAGGCTCTTCAACCCCACATCGGCCACCGCCCACTTGTCGTGCGACGACACGACGGTGCCCAGGATGCTGAGCGCCTGGCGAAACGGCAAGCCGAGCGTGGAGTAGTACGTATCCATCAAGACGTACGAACCAGCCTGTACCTCGGTGACACCAGTGGTGGCGAGGTGGCTCGCATGCAGGTCGTAGTTGCCGGTGCCACCGGCCGAAATCACGTCACCGCCCGCTGCCTCGCCAGCCGCCCACAAGGTGTCCATGGCGGCCAACGTGTCGCTGAGTTGTACGGCACGATCAGCCGCCACCATCAGGTGGCCTTCGTAGCCCATCACTCCGCGCACGATGATGCCCTTCGCGCGCGCGCGTTGCGCAAGTCGCCCTGCGTCGCTTGGCGCACAACCGCAGCGTGCCAAGCCGATGTTCACGTCGATGAGCACGTGCTTGATGCCGGCGCGCGCCGCAGCATCAACGGTGGCGTCAGAGTCGACGGCGATGGTGATCATCGCACGGTCTTGTAACGCCGACAGTGCTGCGAGACGTTCTTCGTCGAGCACCTCATTGGCGAGCAATAAGTCGTCGCTCAACCCGGCGTGGGCCATGCCGATCATCTCACGCACGGTGGCGCAGGTGAAGTTGCGATGGCCGTATCGTCGTTGCAATTCAGCAAGGGCGGTGCTCTTGTGGGCCTTGATATGGGGCCGCAACAACGCACCAGGCAGACGCTTGCTCATCGTGGCGAGGTTGTGCTCAAGTGCGTCGATATCCACGAGCACGGCGGGCGTCGAGAGGTCGCCGATGTTGCGAGCGGGGCGGTTGGAGGTGGTCATGGGTGGTGTTTCGGTGCTGTGCCGGCGGAGAGACTCGAACTCTCACTGGCGGCGTCCTAAGCGCCGTGCCTCTGCCATTGGGCTACACCGGCGAAGTTGTAGTTCAGGGTAGTCGTGACACCAACCGTTTGACAGAATGTAAAGGTGACCGCCGCAATCGCTTCCCAGTCAGCCCGCGAGACCGCGATGCAAGACCAACTCGGCCTGGCCGACCACATCGTCGACGAAGCAGCACTTGCCCACAGCGTGGCGCGTTGTCGTGAACGCAATGTGGTGTTGCCGACGTTCGCCCAACTTGCCGACCCGCGCACGATCGATGCGTCAATCACCAAGGGCGTCGACAAGAACGCGCCGGACGCCCGCAACTTGTTTCGGGTGCACTGGTACAACGACATGGCCGGCAATCGCGTCACGGTGCCCGACCACATCGTTCTGCCGTCGTCGTTGACGGGTATCGAAAGCCCCATCATCGTGATGTTCGGCGATCGCTTCCCGATGATCACCGCGCACAAGGTGCTTGCGGCGTACACGATTTTTGCCCCGCGCATCGTCACCGGGCAGTTCGACCCCACGTATCACCGGGCAATCTGGCCGTCGACGGGCAACTACGCACGTGGTGGTGTGGCCATCAGCAAGATCATGGGTGCGCGTGGTGTGGCCGTGTTGCCGGCCGGCATGTCGCAGGAACGTTTCGATTGGCTCGATAAATGGACGACCGACCCGAGCGACACGATCCGCACACCAGGCACCGAAAGCAACGTCAAAGAGATCTACGACGCTTGCAATGAGATGCGCAAAGACCCGACCAATTTCATCTTCAACCAATTCTGTGAATTCGCCAATCATGTCGGCCATTGGCAGATCACCGGTAACGCATTGGCCCACGTCTTTGACACGGTGCGGGCCCGCAGTGGCAATGACAAAATGCGTCTCGCTGCATTCACCAGTTCAACTGGTTCGGCGGGCACCATTGCCGCGGGTGATCGCCTCAAGGAATTGTTCGGCACCGCAATCGGTGCCGTCGAAGCGTTGGAGTGCCCGACGATGCTCGAGAACGGTTACGGCGAGCACAACATCCAGGGCATCGGCGACAAACATATCCCGCTCATCCACAACGTGATGAACACCGACCTGGTCGTCGACGTTTCTGATCGCGCCACCGACGAACTCGACGTGATGTTCAATAGCGACGAGGGTCTGCGATATTTGCACGAACGCAAGGGTGTGCCCCAGGACATCCTGCAAGTGCTCAAGCATTTTGGTTTCTCGGCAATCTGCAACGTGATTGCGGCCATCAAGATCGCCAAGCTGCGCGGCTACGGCCCCAACGACGCCCTCATCACGATCGCCACCGATGGTGCCGATTTGTATCCGAGCGAACGTCGCAAGACGCTGGCGAGGCGCTTCAACGGCGGGTTCACCACCACCGATGCCGCCGAGGTCTTCGCCGAACATCTTGGTTCGGTGTCCACCGACAACATGATCGACTGCAACGATCGCGATCGCAACCGCATCTTCAATCTCGGTTACTACACCTGGGTCGAGCAGCAGGGCACCCCGGTGGACGTGTTCGAAGCGCGTCGCTCGCAGACGTTTTGGCGCGATTTGCGCCGCTTCGTGCCCGCCTGGGATGCCATGATCGACGACTTCAACCGTCGCGTCGCCAGCGGCGGCTGACGACAACGGTGTCGTCGCCTCGCGCCAACCCCCGCGCAGTACCGCCGATCGTTCAGTCGTTGCGTTGTGCCGCGTGTGGCACACGCGTACCGATCGAGACACCGCTGTCGTGGCGTTGCCCGAATGCCATTGGCGACGATCGTCATCACGTGTTGCTCATCGAAAGCGATGTTGCCCCACTTCGTCGTGGCAAACACCGCAACCCGTTCATTGCTTTTCGCCGTTACTTGGCCTGGGATGCGTTCGCCCACGCCCACGGCATGAGCGAAACCGATCGCGACGCACTCATCAGTGAACTTGACGCACAGATTGCGGTCGTGGCCGGCACCGGTTTCGTGTTCACGCCGTTCGCGCGCGCCGACACGTTGTCTGAAGCGCTCGGCTTTTCGGCGAACGGGGGAGTGTGGGTCAAGGATGAAACGCACAACGTTGCCGGTTCACAGAAATCGCGACATCTCTTCACCGAATTACTGCATCTTGTTGCGGCAGAACGCCTGGGTCTCACCCCGTGGCGCAGTGGTGCTCGTCCGTCGCTGGCGATTGCCTCGTGCGGCAACGCAGCCTTTGCCGCCAGCACGTTGGCCCGGGCAGTGAATTGGCCGATCACTGTGTTCGTGCCCGAAAATGCCGATGTAGCCCTCCTCCAACGACTGCAAGCGTTGGCTGCCACTGTCGTGCATTGTCCGCGTCGTGACACCGATCCTGCGGGCGACCCGTGCGTGCATCGATTTCGCGAACTGGTACGCGACGGTGCAATCCCGTTCGGTGTGCAAGGCCCCGAGAACGCCTGGTGTTTGGATGGCGGTCGCACCATCGGTTGGGAGATGGCCTATGTTGCCGAACATATGGAGCCACCGCTCATCGCGCGGCTCTTCGTGCAAGTTGGTGGTGGTGCATTCGCCGCGAGCCTCGCCGCGGGTTTCCACGCCGGCGGCACCCGCGCGGCGCTCCACGCCGTGCAAGCAGAGGGTTGTGCACCGCTCGCTCGCGCTTGGGACAAGAGTCACGCATTCGCCACCATCGATGAAGCAGCGTCGAACTGGGGTGAGTGCATGGTTCCGTGGCCCGCCACACCACGGTCGTTTGCCGACGGAATTCTCGACGACGAAACATACGACTGGGTGCCGGTGTGTCGCGCCATGCGGGCGAGCGGCGGGTTTCCAGTCGTGGCATCCGAGCAACAGGTGCACGAGGCGTATGCCGTGGCACATGACACGACCGACATTGACGTAAGCCCCACCGGCGCTGCTGGTCTTGCTGGGGTGATTGCTGCACGCAAGCAGATCGGCAACGACGAACGCATCGCAGTGGTGTTCAGTGGCATACGTCGCGAAACACCCAAGCCGTCATCGCCCAACCGTTAGCCTTGCGCGCATGACTACACCAGAAGCAATCTCACCGTTGGCGCTCGACGGTGGTATGGACCCACGCTCAGACATATTTACCCGCCTGCTCAAGAGCCGTGTGATCATGCTCGGTTCAGAGGTCGACGATGCTGCAGCCAATCAAATTTGTGCGCAGTTACTGTTCTTGGAAGGCGAAGACGCAAAGAGTGACGTGTGGTTGTACGTCAACTCACCCGGTGGGTCGGTCACAGCGGGTATGGCCATCTACGACACGATGCAGTTCATCTCCTGTGATGTCGCCACCGTGTGTGTCGGCTTGGCCGCATCGATGGGCCAATTTTTGTTGACTGCTGGCGCCAAGGGCAAACGGTATTCGTTGCCCAATGCCCGCATCATGATGCACCAACCGCTCGCCGGTCTGCGTGGGCAAGCAAGCGACATCGCGATTCAAGCCGAACAGTCAAGGTTCATCAAACTTCGTCTGGCTGAACTCACCGCTATGCACTCGGGTAAGACGGCCGAAGAAATTCGTCGTGACTCCGAGCGCGACCGCTGGTTTTCCGCCGAACAAGCCCGCGACTACGGCCTCGTCGACAAGGTCATCGTCAAGCGCGGCGAAATTCGCTAGGGCGTTGCTGCGGGCACTTGCAAGGCAAGGCCCGTCGATAGATCCAGTCCACACGTAGCACCGACGTAGATTCCTGCGTCTTGGGCGGCGCGTTCCGCGGCGTATGCCGCATCGGCAACCTGCTGCACGCTTGCTTCGTCGTCGGTGTCCACTCGTGACGCTGCAATAAAGAGGTCACGAATCGTGGCTAGGTCGTCCTGCACCTCCAGTGGGGCAGCCTCCGCCAGCCGCTCGTAGTGGTCGATGAGTCGCTGCACATCGTCGTTGCTGGCGGGCGGGGTGGTGATGTCATCGATGCGGTCGGCGAGCACGCGACAGAAATTGGTGGCAGTGCGCGGCGTTTCGGCGCAGGCAGAAAGCCCGAGTAACACCACCGCCACAAGGCCACCGACAAGTCGACCGACCGCTCGCGCGGGTTTGCACACACATCTCTGCAGAAGTTTCATTGCCGTCCCATTATCACAGGCGACGGCCAAGTGCTGTTGTTTTTGCAAGGGAGGGCAACGATGTTCGCTTCTGTGCGGTCCACGACCCTCTTGGGCGTTGTCGGACGCGCGGTTGATGTCGAGGTGCACGTTGGCATCGGGCTGCCCGGGTTCACGATCGTCGGACAACCCGATGAAGTGTGTCGCGAAAGTCGCGACAGGGTCCGTGCTGCATTTCTCTCACGTGGCTTCACTTGGCCGAATCGACGCATCACCGTGAATTTGGCGCCCAGTGGTGAGCGCAAGGGTGGTTCGGGTCTCGATCTGGCGATTGCGGTGGCGGTGCTCATCGCCGACGAACAACTCGCCGTTGACGTCGCGACGAAGTACGCCTTCGTCGCCGAACTTGGCCTCGATGGTTCGTTGCGCGATGTCGTCGGTGCGGCGCCACTCGTCGGGGCCATACGTGACCACCGCGTCGTCGTTGCCGGTGCCAACGCGGCTGCCGCCCGTGCCGCCGGTGCCCGTGAGGTGCTCATCGCAACCGATCTTGCGCACATGGTGGCGTGCTTGCGGGGCGAGGCGCAATGGCAAACGTGTGACGACGCTGAACCCCAGCTGCCCGACGACAAACTCCCCGATCTGTGCGACGTGCGTGGTCAACCCGTTGCCCGATTGGCGCTCGAAGTAGCAGCAGCGGGTGCCCACCACACGTTGTTGGTCGGGCCGCCTGGTGCCGGCAAGTCGATGCTCGCCCGACGTTTGCCGAGTATTTTGCCGGCACTCTCCGACGAACAGGTGTTGTCGTGCACGATGGTGCATTCTGCTGCGCACGTGGCGATGCATGCCAGTGGGCGGGTGCGCCACGCCCCTTTTCGTTCACCGCATCACTCCATCTCGCTCGTCGGCCTCATCGGTGGTGGAAGTGCAGCAATGAGACCCGGAGAAATTTCGTTGGCCAGTGAAGGCGTGCTGTTCCTCGACGAGCTCGGCGAGTTTGCCCCGAGCGTGCTCGACGCGTTGCGTCAACCGCTCGAAGACGGCGTGGTCCACGTGTCGCGGGCGCGCACCACGCTCGTGTTCCCGGCCCGGTTCTTGTTGATTGCTGCTGCGAACCCCTGCCCGTGTGGGGCCGGCACACCTGGTATCTGCGTCTGTGACGATGCGGCACGATCCAAATATTTGCGGCGTTTCTCGGGGCCGCTACTCGACCGCTTCGACCTGCGGGTGAGTGTGGGGTTGCCGAAGGTCGATGATTTGGTCGACGGCGTCAACGGCGAGTCATCGGCGATGGTGAAGCAGCGTGTGCTCGCTGCCCGTCAGATGGCAGAACGACGCGGCGGGTGCACGAATGCGGCTATCGCCATCAATGACCTCGACCGGTTTGCGCCATTGGCGCCGGCGGCACGCGCCATGTTGCGTCGTGAACTCGAGGTTGGTCGATTGAGTGGCCGCGGCCTGCATCGGGTGCGGCGCGTGGCGCGCACGATCGCCGACCTCGACGGCGCCCCCGACATCGTCGGTGAGGCCCACGTTGCAACTGCACTGCAACTGCGCACGAGTTTGACCGTCTTGAGTGGTGGTCGACGATGACCAACACGCACGAACATGTCGTTGCGGCGGCAGTTGCAGCACTGCCACTCGTCGGCCCGCAACGTTTGCGCACGTTGGTCGGGGGCCTTGGTGCGGTTGATGCGTGGCGAACGATCCGGGGCGAATTGGCGGCGCATGACCACATTGCGGCGTTGCTCGCGCAGCATGACTTGCGGCGCATCTGGCGCAAAGCCGCCACCGACGACATGCTCACCCGTACGGAACAGTCGCTGATCGACAACGACATCGCAGTAGTGCTCGCCACCGATCCGCACTATCCGGCCGTGCTGCGTGGCGATCATGCGGCACCCGCCGTGTTGTTCGTGCGTGGCGACCTCAACGTGTTTCAGCGCCGTCGGGTGGGGGTCATCGGCACCCGGGCGGCGAGTGCCGCGGGTCGTCACTTTGCCCGGCAGATCGCCCGCGATTTGGCGCGCAACGATGTGGCGATCGTTTCGGGTTTGGCCCGCGGCATCGATGCCGCAGCCCATCACGGTGTGCTCGATGCCCACGATGCCCACGATGCAGCGTCGAGCATCGCAACGCAGTGCGCCCCGCCAATCGCGGTGGTGGCCACCGGGCTCGACGTGGTGTACCCGCGCGAGCACGCCACATTGTGGAATGCCGTTGCCGAATGTGGTGTGATTATTTCCGAGTCGCCGCCGGGCTGCGGGCCCGACGCATTTCGTTTTCCGCTACGCAATCGCATATTGGCCGCAGCCAGCGAAGTGTTGGTGGTCGTCGAATCGCGTGCCGCGGGTGGCTCGATGATCACCGTTGAAGAAGCCCTGCAACGCAGCATCACGGTGATGGCCGTGCCCGGGTCACCCCACAGCGAGGTCAGCGCTGGCACCAATCACCTCATCTCGCAAGGTGCAGCAACCGTGTGTGATGCAACCGATGTGCTGGTGGCATTGGGGCTCGATCATCGACATCACGCCGCAAGTACCGACACGCGCGTGCCACCCGCACCCGGCGAACGGGTGGTGCTCGATGTGCTCGCCCAACGACCCCTCACCTTCGACCAACTGGTTGCGCAGCTGTGTCTTCCAATTACGGAAGTGGCACTTCGCCTCGGGCGACTCGAGGCCCAGGGTTGGGTGGTGGCCAACGCGGGCTGGTGGGAAGCGTTGGTGCGCAGGTGAAACGCACAACGTCACGACACGGCATTGGCAACTACCGTTCTGGAGGTGAGTGGCGCCAATCGGTGGAATCTCGACGGTTTCGTCGTCTCGCTCACCGCTGCAGCCCCCAACACAATCAGTGCCTACCAACGCGACGTGCGATTGTTCGTCGAGTGGGTGGCGCGTCACGGGGTGGATGCGCCGGTCGAAGTTACCAAGGCACACATCCGGTCGTACGTTGCGTTCCTCACCACGAGCAAGTTGGCGCGGCGCAGCATCGCCCGCAAGAAAGCAGCCCTCGCGCGCTACTTCGGTTGGTTGTCGCGCAATCGCAAAATCAAGGTCAATCCGACCATTGGCGTGAAAACCCCGACCGACAATGGCCGGCTGCCCAAGGTGTTGACCACCGAGCAACTTCGGGCGTTGCTCGAACAACATCCCGAACATCATCCGCGTTGGCGGTACCTGCGCGACGATGCCGTCGTCGAGACGCTGTACGGCAGCGGTCTGCGTGTGAGCGAGTTGTGCTCACTCGACATCGACTCGATCGATACCCGTCGCGGCGTGGTGCGCGTGATGGGCAAAGGCAACAAAGAGCGGCAAGTACCGGTGAGCAAGCCGTCGATCGAGGCGGTGCGGGCCTGGGTGCCGCTACGCCACGAGGTGCTCGGCGAGACCGACGGCAGGGCACGCCGCACGACCGTCATCGACGAACTTGCCCTCTTCCTCAATCATCGTGGTCGACGCATTACACCGCGCGATGTGCGCCGACTCATCGACGACCGTGCACTATCACCGACGCATCCCCATGCACTGCGCCACACATTTGCCACGCATCTGCTCAACAACGGCGCCGACCTGCGCGCCGTGCAAGAGCTGCTCGGCCACAGCGATGTGGCCACGACGCAGCGCTACACCCATGTGAGCAAAGAACGATTGAAGATGGCGTATGGGGCGTCGCATCCTCGCGCATGAACCCACGCCCAGAACGTCTCACCGTTGATGAAGCATGGTCGCGCTGGCAGTCGGCCCAAAATCCGGCGGCCCGTGATTGGCTCGTGTTGCACTACGCGTCGCTCGTCAAGTTCGTTGCCGGTCGTTTGTCGGCAGGTTTGCCCAAGCGGGTCGAAACGAACGACTTGGTGAGTGCCGGCGTCGTGGGGCTCGTGCAGGCAATCGATCGCTTCGTGCCAACCGCAGGTGCAAAGTTCGAGTCGTACGCCGTTCCGCGAATTCGTGGTGCGATTCTCGACAGCCTCCGGGCGCTCGATTGGGTACCGCGCTCGGTGCGCACCCGCGCACGCCAGATTGAAGTCGCCATCACGGCGCTGCAGAACGAACTGGGTCGCTCGGCATCCGACACGGAGATTGCCGGACGTCTCAAGATTTCTGCCGACGAACTCAACGAGTGGCTTGCTGATGTGGCGTCCAGTGCCATTGGTCCGCTCGACCACGTGGTGCTCGACTCCCAGGCATTGCCTGAAACGAGCGATTTTCAACGTGCCACGAGTCCAGACGCAGCGATGGAGTCGGGTGAATTGCGGCGCACCATGCACGAGGCGATTCGTCAGTTGCCCGAGCGTGAACGCACCACGCTGCTGCTGTATTACGAAGAGAACCTCACCTTTGCCCAAATCGGTGAAGTACTCGACGTCACCGAAAGTCGTGTTTCGCAAATTCACGCCAAGGCAGTGCTGCAGATGCGCAGTCGCCTGGCTGCTGCCAACTTCCGCTGACGCTCGTTGCATCGCTGGCGTTCGTGTTGCTCACCGCATTGGCCGTTGGGGTGTGCCTGGTGCTGCCGAACAACGCCACGGTGATCGATTCGTTCCGGGCACCCGCCTGCGAACGCTGCGCCGGCAATCGTGGTCTTGAACTTGCCGTCAGCGAAGGTAGCGACGTCGTCGCGGGTTTGCGTGGCACCGTGTCGTTCGCCGGTGCAGTCGGTGGTCGCAACTACGTGGTGGTGCGATCGCTCGTCAATACCGAGGTACGTGTTACGTATGGCGGGCTGGCAGCCACGAGTGTGCAGCGCGGTGACGTCGTCGCCCGTGGCGATCGCATCGGTGTCGCCCAGACCACGATGCATCTTGGTGTGCGTATCGGCGAGCAGTACGTCGACCCCGTGCACATGACCGGGGTCGCTGTGCGTCCGCGTTACCGCATCGCGCTCGGTGCCCGCCCACAACGCAGTTGTCTCGGCTGAGTAACTCGCCCGGCTGCGCTGATCTCAACAACGTTGAATGCGGCGTCGGGGTGGAACAGGCGCGGCCCGCCGATAGCGTCTCGACAGCCGATTCGTCGGCGGTGTTACAACTTCATCATCCACGATTCGCACACCTGTGGTCGCCTCGGCGCAACGAATCGTGTCCATTAACCACAGGAAGGAGCAATTACATGGCAATTATCAGCATGCGTCAAATGCTTGAGGCAGGAGTCCATTTCGGACACCAAACCCAGCGTCGCAACCCAACAATGCAGCGCTTCATTTTCGGCGAGCGCAACGGCATTCACATCATCGACCTCGAGCAAACGCTCACCCGCATCGAAACTGCGTACGCCTTCGTTCGTCAACTGGCCTCCGGTGGCGGCATCGTGCTGTTCGTCGGCACCAAAAAGCAAGCCCAGGATCCGATCAAGAACTTCGCCGAGCGTTCCGGCATGCCGTACATCAACGAGCGTTGGCTCGGTGGCATGCTCACCAATTTCGGCACGATTTCCAAGCGTGTGTCCAAGATGATCGAACTCGAGCGTCTCTCTGGCTCACCAGAATGGGCACAGATTCCGAAAAAAGAAGCGCTGCTCATGTCGCGCGAGCTCATCAAGTTGCAGCGCAACCTTTCGGGAATCCGCAACATGGTGCGTCTACCTGACGCAGTGTTCGTGCTCGACACCGAGACCGAGCACCTCGCCGTCACCGAATCCAACAAACTGGGCATCCCGGTTATCGCCGTTGTCGACACCAACGTCAACCCGAACCTCGTGCAGTATCCAATCCCGGGCAACGACGACGCGATTCGCGCCAATGAATTGATGGCTCGTGTCATCGCCGAGGCGATCGCCGAAGGTCGCTTCATCGCCGAGAAGGCCACTGGGGGGGT
Source organism: Bifidobacterium breve (assembly GCA_945862045.1). Classification (GTDB taxonomy): domain Bacteria; phylum Actinomycetota; class Acidimicrobiia; order Acidimicrobiales; family Ilumatobacteraceae; genus F1-60-MAGs027. The sequence goes on along the minus strand of CAMAWR010000003.1, from coordinate 71,967 downwards.
CCAGAACCCGGCCACCGCAGTCGTTGACAACGCCGTGTTCGCCGCCGATCAGGCGCGCGCCCGGGCCGAAGCCACGACGGCCCAAGCAGCTCGTGACGCCAAGTTGGCAGGCGAGACGAACTAATGGCGATCAACGCCAAGGACGTGCAGGCCCTCCGCCAGGCAACTGGTGCCGGAATGATGGACTGCAAGAACGCCCTGCAGGAAGCCAACGGCGACATTGAAGCCGCCAAAAAGTGGTTGCGCGAAAAAGGTTTGGCGTCGAGTGCCAAGCGATCCGATCGTGAAAATACACAAGGTGTCGTCGCCATGCTCGTGCACAACAACGTTGGTGCAATCGTCAAACTCAAATGTGAAACCGACTTCGTCGCGTCCAGCGATCAATTTCGCGCCGAGGCCGACACACTCGTCGCGCTCGTACATGCGTCGGGTGTCGATGCGGTGGCCACACGCACCGCCGAACTTGACGACCTCAAGCTCGCCTTGAAAGAAAAAATCGAAATCGGCGAAGTGGTGCGTATCGCGGCCCCCGCCGGCAACACCGTCGACTCGTACCTGCATGTGCAGGGTGGTCGTGGTGTCAACGGCGTCCTCGTAGAGATGAAGGGGGCAACTCCCGAACTGTCGCACGATGTGGCGGTGCATGTGGCCTTCGCGCGCCCGAAATTTCTGATGCGTGATGAAGTGCCCGCCGATGTGATCGCCGCCGAACGCGCCACCCTGGAAACGGTCACCCGCAATGAGGGCAAGCCCGAGGCCGCAATCGGCAAGATTGTCGACGGCAAAATCAACGGTTTCTTCAAAGACCTCTGCTTGCTCGAACAGCCCTACGCCAAAGACGACAAAAAGTCCGTGCAGCAGGTAATTGGCTCATCATCAGTCGTGCGATTCGCCCAAGTCGAAATCGGGTAATCTCAGAGACGCCATGCCTGCGCCAACCCAGCCCCGCTGGCAGCGAGTGGTATTGAAATTATCCGGCGAAGCGCTCGCCGAAAAAACCGGTTTCGGTCTTGATAACGAGGTACTGGCGCAACTAGCCGTCGAATTGCGTGAGGCCCGCGAAGAATTCGGCGTGGACGTGGCCATCGTCGTTGGTGGCGGAAACTTTTGGCGCGGCACCAAGGGCAGCGGTCGCGGCATGGATCAGGCGCAAGCCGATTACATGGGCATGATCGCCACGGTCATCAACGGTCTGGCGTTGCAAGATGCACTCGAGCGGGCCGGGCAACAGTCACGCGTCATGACCGCAGTCGAAATGCCGAAGGTTGCCGAGCCCTACATCCGTCGCCGGTGCGAGCGCCACCTGCAAAAGGGTCGCATCGTGATTCTTGCCGGCGGCACGGGTAACCCATTCTTCACCACCGACACGGCGGCGGCCTTGCGTGCGGCTGAAATTGGGGCGCAGGCAATTCTCAAAGGCACGCATTCGGATGTCGACGGTATTTATTCGGCCGATCCGAAACTCGACAAAAATGCCACGCGCTTCGCCAAACTTTCACATCTGGATGTCATCAACAAGGGTTTGCGCGTGATGGACTCAACCGCCATCACATTCTGCATGGACAATAAGTTGCCGATCGTGGTCTTCAATCTCTTGCAGCGCGGCAATTTACGGGCGATACTCCGCGGTGAAGAAATCGGTACGCTGGTTTCGTGATTGACGAGACGCTGCTCGAGTCGATGGAGAAGATGCACAAGGCCATCGAGCATGTCCAGTACCAGTTCGTTTCGGTACGCACGGGTCGTGCTTCACCAGCACTGATCGAACGACTCAACGTCGATTACTACGGTTCCCCCGTGCCGTTGCAGCAGTTGGCGAGTTTTCAGGTGCCCGAGGCTCGCTTACTCGTGGTGAAGCCCCACGATCGAACGGCGATCGGGGCCATCGAGAAAGCGCTGAATGCCAGCGACATCGGCGTTAACCCGAGCAACGATGGCATCGTGATTCGTCTGGCATTCCCCGCGTTGACCGAAGAACGCCGCAAAGAGTACGTGAAGGTGGTGAAGAGCATCGCCGAAGATGGTCGTGTCGCGGTGCGGGGCGTGCGCCGTGATGCGCGCAAGGCCCTCGAGACAGCCGAAAAAGATGGCGACATCTCCAAAGACGAGCTGGAGCGCGCCGAAAAAGATCTCGAGAAGATGACCCACGAGCATGTTGAAAGCATCGATAAGGCGACCACCCGTAAAGAACAAGAAGTGATGGAGGTCTGACCATGTCCGACAATCGCAGCGACAACACCGGTTCTGACGAGACCACCGGTGAGATTCGTGACAAGACGATCAACTTCGGCGAAGAATTTGGTGAGGTGAAGTTTGCCGATGCCGATGACACGGCACCTTCGATCAGCGTCGACTCCACCGACACCGCCCGACTTCCACATTGGAGCGACGCGCCAACGGGGGAGAGCCCCCGTTTTGGTGTGCGGACGCGCGACCCCAGTCGTCCGGTCGTGCGCGACGCCACTCAACCGACACGCGAGCCGAAACGTGTGGCGTCCCCACCTCCGGTCAGCCGCCCGACTGCAGCGGGGCGAATCCGCATCGGCAGCGACCCAACCGATCCGCGTGCGCGACGCCCGTCGGACACCCATCCAACGATGCGCGATCAAACTGGTAATCCATCGCGACCGACGGTGCGCGATCGCTCGCCTCGCCGTCCTGCTACAGCGCGACCAAGCCAGGTGCGTCGGGCTCGCCCGGCGCGCGGTGATTCAGGAACACAACCACGCCCCGTCGGCACCGACCGAAATCTCGGCTCGGCAGTCGTGGTCGGGCTCGTGCTGGCGGTGCTCTTCATCGGCACGTCATTCGTCGGCCCAGCGGCCGTAATGGCACTCGTCGTGGTCGTACTCGGCCTTGCGTCGCTTGAATTCTTCACCCAGACGAGCGCCCGTAATCTCGGCACGCCGATGGTCGTCGGTGTCGTTGCCTGTTTGGCAGCGCCGTTGGGTGCGTATTACATGTCGCATCTGGCAGTGGTGATGGTGCTGACCTTCACCTTCATCGCCGGCGCAATCACGCTCGTCGGTTCGAATGACGACCAAAGCAACGCCATCACGAGTCTCGGCACGCTCATGTTGGGCGTCGTCTATGTCGGCTTGTTGGGAAGTTTCGCCGGCTTGATCCTGCGCATGTCGACCCTCGGGGCGTATCCGAATATCGGTACCGACACGTTGTTCATCGCCGTGTTCGCGATTGCCGCCAACGACGTCGGCGCATACTTCGTCGGCTCGGCGATTGGTCGCACACCGCTGCGCGCATCGGTGAGCCCACATAAAACCGTCGAAGGGCTCATCGGTGGCACGATCGCTACCTTCAGTGTCGTCGTGGTGGTGGGCATGATGAGCGATACGTGGCAGTCGGTCGGCGATTGGCTGCTGTTGGCCCTCGCGGTGTCAATCGTCGCCCCACTCGGTGATCTGTTCGAGTCGGTTCTGAAACGTTCGTTGGGTGTCAAAGATTTCGGTACCGTCCTGCAGGGTCACGGTGGGGTACTCGACCGCTTTGACGGTGTGCTGTTGTCGCTCCCCGTCGTATATTTCTTGGCGGTCACGCTCACGCCTTGGGTGAGTTAACCCGCACGCCCGTGACCATCAACGTTGCCTTGGCGGGCAGCACCGGCTCGATTGGTCGCCAAGCCCTCGAAGTAGTCGCCGCGTCGCAGGGTCGCTACCAGATCGTGGCGTTGGCTGCCGCCTCGAACGAAGCGGTGTTGCGTGATCAGATCACGACACATCGCCCGCGGGTGGTGGCCGTCACCGACGACACGGTGCGTGCCAATCTGGCCAAACAATTTACCAAGGTGCACTTCACCGCGAATGTCGCCGATGTCGTGGACGATGCCGATGTCGTGGTAAATGCCGTCGTTGGGTTTGCAGGTCTGCCCGTCACGCTCGCAACGTTGCGCCGCGGCAAACGGTTGGCGTTGGCAAACAAAGAAAGTCTCATCGCCGCAGGCCCACTCGTGCAGCCACTGCGCGCCACCCCAGGTGCCATGATCGTGCCGGTCGACAGCGAACACTGTGCGCTACACCAATGCTTGCGGGCGAGCGATGCACCCCAGCGCGAACTTGTGTCGTTGCAACTCACCGCCAGTGGTGGACCATTTCGTGGCAAGACGCGCACCGAGTTGGCAACGGTTGATGTGGAGGCGGCACTTGCCCACCCGACATGGTCGATGGGACGCAAGATCACCATCGACTCGTCGACGCTCATGAACAAGGGCCTCGAAGTGATCGAGGCACACGAGTTGTTCGCCGTGCCCTACGACCGCATCAATGTGGTGGTACACCCGCAGTCGATCATTCATTCGATGGTCACCTTCACCGACGGCGCCACCGTCGCCCAACTGTCGCTGCCCGACATGCGTTTGCCGATCGCCTATGCGATTGCGTGGCCCGAACGTTTCGACGTGTCGTTCGGGGCCATCGATTGGGCGTCGCTACGTCGGCTCGACTTCGAAGCGCCCGATTTCGAAACGTTCCGTTGTCTGAATCTGGCGTATGCCGCCGGACGCACGGGCGGTTCGGCACCAGCCTGGTTGAGCGCGGCGAATGAAGTGGCAGTCGATGCATTTCTTGACGGCCGGATTGGTTGGCTACAGATTGCCGAGGTGAACGATGCCACGCTCCAGCAACATGACGGTGCACGGCTGGTAAACGTTGATGATGTGCTCGCTGCCGATGGCACGGCGCGACGCATAGCACGGGGCATCGTCAATACGTTCGCACACTCTGCGGGTACCGTAAGCGCGTGACCTCGTTCTACTCGCGCGTGCGTGACGATCTCGTCGGTGGTGGCGGCGACCCCACGCCCGATTCGCCCGACAACGTGCCGTTGTCCACCTCCATCGCTGGGGTCGGTGTCATCGTCGGCCTTCTGGTGTGGCTCGGAGTAAACAACATCTGGACCCTCGTCTTTGTGCTCGGGCTCATCGTGTCGGTGTTCCTGCACGAAGTCGGGCACTTTGCCACGGCACGCCGCAGCGGCATGAAGGTCACCCAGTTTTACATGGGTTTCGGTCCGCGACTTTTTGCCTGGCGACGCGGCGAGGTTGAGTACGGTTTGCGGGCATTCCCAATCGGCGCCTTCGTGCGCATCATCGGCATGAACAACCTCGACGAGACCGACCCGGCCGACGAAGACCGCACCTATCGATCGAAATCGTTTCCGAAGCGACTGTTGGTCATCACCGCAGGTTCGCTCATGCATCTGGTGATCGCACTCGTGTTGTTTTCCGGCGTGTATTCCGTGGCGGGTCGCTATGGCGAAACAGGGCGGGTCGAAGTAGCCGACAGCCCGTACGTGGGCAGTGCCGCCGAAGCAGCCGGGGTGCGCGAGGGAGACGTGCTCGTGTCCTTCGATGGTGTGGCACTGCGTACGTCGGCTGATTTCGTGGCCGCGGTGCGCGCTCGTCAACCAGGCGACCAGGTCGAGGTCGTCGTTGATCGCAACGGCGAAACACTGGTGTTGCGCCCCACCCTCACCGTGTTTCCAGGTACGCAAGACACGTCTGCAGCCCGCGCATTTTTCGGCGTTGCTGGTTGGTCGCGTGCCTACGTGCAGCTCGGGGTGTCGGAGTCGTTGGCGCGCTCGGTGCAAGATGTGGTGGGTACGGCCGTCGACTCGGTGCGCGGTGTGTTCACCGTGTTGAACCCAGTCAACCTTGCCAGCAACCTGACGAGCGAGGTGGCCGATCCGTTCACCCGTCCGAGCACCGTTGTCGGTGCCAGCCAAATTGGTGGCGACATCGGTCGCGAAGAGGGCTGGAAGGGCGTGCTCATCCTGCTGGGGGCCGTCAATGTTTTTGTTGGGGTATTCAACATGCTGCCGCTGCTGCCGTTCGACGGTGGTCATGCCGCAGTGGCGATTTATGAGCGCATTCGTTCGTCTCGCACGCGGCGCTATCAGGCCGACATTCGCAAACTGGCGCCGATCGCGACGGCCGTGGTGGCCCTCCTGGTCATGCTGCTCGTGGCAGGCTTGTACCTTGACATCACACAACCGCTTGGCTGACCGATGACCACTGGTCCGGCGTTTCCGCGCAAGCGCACGCGCGAAATTCACGTCGGCAAAGTTGCGGTCGGTGGGGATGCACCCATCAGCGTGCAGTCGATGACCATCACCAAGACTGCCGATGTCGAAGGTACCTTGCAGCAGATTTATGCGTTGGCAGCCGCCGGCTGTGACATCGTGCGGTGCACATGCAACGACATTGAAGCCGCCGAGGGCTTGGCCCAAATCGTGCCACGGTCGCCGGTGCCGATCATCGCCGATATTCATCATCAGTACAAAATGGCACTGGCGGCACTCGAAGCAGGTGTGCAGGGTCTGCGCCTGAACCCCGGCAACATTCGCAGACCAGAACACATCAAGGCGGTGGCCACCGAGGCTCGTGATCGCAAGGTGCCGATCCGCATTGGTGTCAACGGTGGGTCACTCGACTCGGCGCTGTATGAAAAATATGGCGGGCTCACCGCCGACGCCATGGTCGAGTCAGCCCAAACCGAGATGCGCTATTTCGAAGAGGTGGGGTTTGACCTCATCAAGATTTCTGTAAAGGCCTCCAACGTGCCGCTCATGGTCGACGCCTACCGCAAACTGAGCGCCATCACCGACCATCCCTTGCACCTCGGGGTCACCGAGGCGGGGCCGTTACCCGGCGGTCTGGTGAAGGCCACGGCCGGCATCGCCGCATTGCTCCTCGAAGGCATCGGTGACACGATTCGTTTCAGCCTCACCGCTGACCCGGTGGAAGAAGCACGCGCAGGTCGGCAATTGCTCGAGGCCCTCGGCTTGCGTGAGCGCAAGAACGTCGATCTCATCGCCTGCCCGAGTTGTGGTCGCGCCGAGATCGACGTCATTGATGTCGCCAATCGCGCCCAGGCCGCGTTCGCCGACAAACAACTTCCGCTGCAGATCGCAGTCATGGGTTGTGTGGTCAATGGGCCCGGCGAGGCACGTGAGGCCGATCTCGGTATTGCAGCGGGCAACAAACGCGGACACTTGTTCGTGAAGGGTCGCAATGTCGCGGTCGTACCCGAATCTGAAATGGTCGAAGCGCTGGTGGATTGGGCAACCTACATTCACGAGCACGGGGTAGAAGCGGCGTTACAGCGTGTCGATACGACGATCGCCGAACGCGAAGCAGCCCGCGATCGCTCGGTGCTCATCGACGAAAAAGGCGATGATGTCAACAACACCTCAGAAAAAATCGTGGAGATTCGCCGCACCATCGACGGCTGAGTCAGTTCGCAAATAAACGTGCCGCTACGGCACCACTGTGGTGGTGACCAGCCCGATCGTCGTCGTTGGGGCCAACGAAGTGGTCGGTGCAACGGTGGTCGGCACGACGGTCGTCGTCGTGCTGGTCATGTCACTGGCGCGCTGGGCGAGTGACGTCGCAAGTTCGAGGTACACCCGTGTGCGTATCTCTGAACCCAGCGGAGAAAGATGGATCTTGTCGAACGCCATTGCGGTGGGGGTTTTCTGCACGACGCTGACCCAGTCGTGGATGGATGCCAACGGGTAGTCGGTCAACACCCGCGTGAGTGTTGCGTTGAAAACTTTCGACCGGGCGACCATCGTGGGCGACTCGACTCGGTGCACGGTCAACCACACGACCGGCACATTGCCGATGGCGTCCATAAGTTCGCGAATGATGGTGGCATACTCACGTTTGCGCTTGAGAAAAAAAACATCGTTGGTGCCGAGCGCCACGATCACAGCAGTAGGTTGCGCACCATTTGACACGAGTTTTTTGTAGGTGTTGGCCCCCGAATACGTGGTTGAAATAATTCCCCCAATCCGACGCGACCACCAGCCATCAACGAGCACCGCCTCGAATTGTGCGGTGGCAGCGAGACGTGTCTGGGTTTTTGCAAAGTAGTTGGCACCCCAGGTGAGGCTGTCACCGAGCACCAGCAATGTGGTTTGTGGTTGTGGTGCAGTGGCAGCCTCGCTCACCACGCCAGTCGCGCCCAGGCACAAAGCAACCACCATGGCGGCGATCGCCTGTCGTGCTTCCCGATAACGGGGTGTCACGCACTCACCGAGTAGAGCGTTGCGGTGCCATCAAGCGACACCGATTCACCAGCCGAAAGATACGCTGCAGCGCCACGGGTGAGTGGCCCGGCACGACCCGACGTGCACACCAACATGGTGTGTTGCCTGTTGGCGGTGAGCGCAAATGCACCGTTGACTTCGTGGCGCATCACGCTGAATGGGGCCGGGCAGCGGTACGCCGTGGTGAGATCCGAGATTCGTTCGGTTGTCACCCGCCCCTCATCCGTCGGTGAGAGGTTGGCAATCGAGAGGAACTCGGGCAGATCCACATGTTTTTTGGTGAAGGCTGCCCGTATCACGTTGTCTGAACTGCCCTGCACCTCCAGCACGACCCCCGACAAATAGGCGTGCACACAACCAGCATCGAGGTACAGCGCCTCACCGGGGGCGAGTCGCACGTGATGCATGAGAAGGGCAACGCTCACCCGTGAATCATCGTGGTGTTCTGCGAGTTTTTTCATTGCTCGTGATGGTAAAGGCGGTGGTGCGAATGGTGAACTGGTCAAGATGGCACGCACCGTGTCGGCAACACCCTGACGCTCGACGTGCTCGGCAATGTCACGCGCGCCAGCTGTCGTGCACTGTCGGACGGCGTCGGGGGCCGAAACGAAACCACACAATGCTTCAAAAGTATTGAGTGCCACGACCATCTCGGGTTTGGATTGGTCATCTCCGTACACCCGATGCGGTGCCTCGAGTGGCACGCCAGCGGTGTTTTCACGGGCGAACCCGCTTGCTGCCTGTGTGGCTGATGGATGTATCTGCAGTGAGAGTGGCTGCGCGGCAGCCAACAGTTTTACGATGAACGGCAGGTCGCCAACTTCATCCGCAAGATACGACGGTGCCGGCAGGTGCAAACTCTCCTCGATTTGCGCCAGTCCGTGCGGATGTGTTCCAAACCAAATTTCGGCCCATGGTCGTCCGTCACCCGTGACATCAAGCAATTCCGGCAGGGCGAAGCGATCACCCCAGGCGTAATGCTGGACGGCGCCTTTTAGGCGGAGCATGTGATGATGTGTCGTGCCGCCTGCGCGATCGGCACCTCGGTTGTGGTGCCTGCGATGCGGTCGCGAATCTCCAGCACACCTGTGGCGACTCCGCGTCCGACGATGACAATCATCGGCATACCGAGCAACTCGGCATCCTTGAAGCGAACGCCTGGTGACACACCATCTCGATCATCGAGCAGCACGTGCAGACCTGCCGCTGCGAGTTCAGTTGCCAATTGTTCGGCTGTGGGCGCCGTTTCGTCCCCGCGTTTACCGGCAATCACGATGTGCACGTCCATCGGTGCCACGCTGCGCGGCCAACGCAGGCCGATGTCATCGTGGTGTGCTTCGGCGATGGCAGCCACCGCCCGTGAAACACCGACGCCGTACGAACCCATCGTTACGACCCGCTGTTTGCCCTTGTCGTCGAGCACGTTGAGCCCGAGCACCTCGGCGTATTTGCGCCCGAGTTGAAATACGTGCCCCATTTCGATGCCACGCTCGATGCGCAGATGTGCACCGCACTCGGGGCAGGCATCGTCGTCCCGCACGTCGGCGACATCAGCGACACCATCGGCCGTAAAGTCACGATTACACACGAGCTGCACCACATGGTGACCTGGTGTGTCGGCGCCCGTCACCCATGCGCTACCGCGCACCACGCGCGGGTCCAGCAGATAGCGAATGCCGAGTGGTTTGTCGGCCCCCAGCGCTGCCGGCCCGATGTACCCCTTCACCAAGTTGGGTCGTGCCGCAAAGTCGCCTTCACCGAATGGCTCCACTTCGAGCGGCGACATGAGTGCCTCGAGTCGTTTCATATCGACATCGCGATCACCGGGCACGCCGATGGCGAGTGGGGTCCGTGTGCCGTCGGGGTTGCGCAACATCACCAGCACGTTTTTCAAGGTGTCACCAGCAGCCCAAGGTGAAGATGGGCGACGCAGGTCGTCGCGGGAATTCAACAAATCAACGAGCGTTTGAATCGTCGGTGTATTCGGCGTATCAACGACGAGGGCGGGGGGAGTGCTGGCCGCATCAACGGGTGCCGGGGTGCCGATGCGCACCGCCTCGGTGTTGGCGCGATAGTCGCATCCACTGCACCGCACGAATGAGTCTTCACCGGAGACCGATGGGGCCAGAAATTCCTCGGATGCTGAACCACCCATCGCCCCCGACATTGCCTTCACGATCACGGTCTCAAGACCGAGGCGGGCGAAGATTTTTACGTAGGCGCCGCGGTGGGCATCATAACTACGTTGCAATCCTTCGTCATCGAGGTCGAAGCTGTACGAGTCTTTCATCAGAAATTCGCGACCACGCAGCAGGCCGGCACGCGGTCGTGCTTCGTCGCGGTACTTGGTTTGAATTTGATACAACCACAGGGGCAAATCTTTGTAACTGCCGTACAGGTCTTTGACGAGCAGCGTGAACATTTCCTCGTGGGTTGGGCCGAGCAGGTAGTCGACGCCACGGCGGTCTTGCAGACGAAACAAGTTCGGGCCATAGTCAGTCCAGCGTCCGGAGGCTTCGTAAGGTTCGCGTGGCAACAGGGCGGGGAAGTGCACCTCTTGTGCGCCGATCGAGTTCATTTCTTCGCGCACGATGTGTTCGACGCGGTGCAAGACACGTAAACCGAGCGGTAGCCAGGTGAAGCCACCGGGTGCGGCACGGCGGATGTATCCAGCCCGCAACAACAGACGATGGCTCGGGATTTCGGCTTCGGCCGGGTCGTCACGCAGTGTTCTCACAAAGAGCGTTGACAAACGATGAATCACGCAGAATTAAGGTTACTTCGCAGGGCTATCATGGGTATGTCCTTGTACGTTCAGCATGAATGCAGTCCGCGAAGGCGTGGGTCACCCCCACGCCTTTTTTTGACTCGTGAAGCGAACCAAGGATGAGCGTGCCAGCCGATAGCAGAACACATGGAAGCGAGGTAGCAACGATGACCAACGACACCGTCATAGAACGAGTCCGTTTGCTTGCTGCCCCGATCATCGCCGACCTCGGTCTGGAGCTGTACGACCTGGAAATGGTCTCCGGAGTCCTGCGACTCAGCATCGACACCCGTCCTGGTCAACCGGCCGGCGTCACCCTTGAAAATATTGCACTCGTGAGCCGTTTGGTGTCTCGTGAACTTGATCACAACGACCCCATGCCGGGTCGGTACACCCTCGAAGTGACGAGCCCAGGCCTCGAGCGCCCTTTGCGCACACCGCAGCACTTTCATCGGGAAGTCAACAAGGTCGTGTCGGTGCGACTGCACCGCGCCATCGACGGCCGCCGTCGTTTGCAGGGTGTGCTCCTGCGCGCCAACGAACGTGACATCGTCGTGTGTCTTGACGACACAGGCACCGAAATCTCGGTGGCGCACGACGACATCGAACGCGCTCGCACCGTATTCGTCTGGGGAAGTGCAGCCGAGAAATCAGTGAAATCAAAACAGAAGTCGTCTACTGAGTTACGGAACAAGGAGGTTGCGTCATGAATCAAGCAGACATGAAAGAAGCAATTCGGATGATTGCCGCAGATCGCGGGCTTTCGGTCGATTCGTTGCTGCAGGTGCTCGTCGAGGCACTGGCCACGGCGTACAAAAAGCGCCCCGGCGCCGCCGAAGAAGTCATCGTCGGTCTCAACCCCGACTCGATGGAAATGACCTTCACGGCCTACGACCTCGATGGCGAAGGTGCGTGGATCAACGAGCGTGATGACACCCCGAGCCGTGACGAGTTGGGCCGCATCGCCGCATCCACGTTTCGCGCCGTGCTCAGCCAGCGCATTCGTGAAGTGGAATACCAGGGCAAGTACGACCAGTTCCGCAACAAAGAAGGCGAAATCGTTGCTGGACGCATTCGTCTGATGCCGGATCGCAACTCCGAGCGCAAGTACCTCATCATTGACATGAGCGGCGGCGAAGGCATCATGCCGCTCTCTGAACAGGTACCCAACGAACTGCGTGGTTCGACCGATGGCACCTTCAAGGTGTTCCTCGTCGAAGTGCGTCAAACCGAGCGTGGCCCGCAAGTCGTCGTCAGCCGCAGCCATCCAGGTTTGGTGTTCAAATTGTTCCAGATGGAAGTGCCCGAGATCGTGAGTGGCCAGGTGAGCATCATGGCGATCGCCCGTGAACCAGGTCAGCGCTGCAAGATTGCCGTGGCGTCGACCGATTCACGCATCGATCCGATCGGTGCCTGCGTCGGTGGCCGTGGTGACCGTGTGAAGCGCGTCGTCACCGAGTTGCGTGGCGAAAAAATCGACATCGTTACCTACAGCGAAGACAAGCGGGCGATGATCATGAACGCCATGTCGCCAGCAAAGGTCACCGATGTACAAATCAGCCAAGACGGCACCCAGGCAGATGTCATCGTGCCCGACTTCCAGTTATCGCTGGCGATCGGTCGTGCGGGTATCAATGCCAAACTTGCCGCACAGCTCTGTGGTTTGCGTCTCGACGTGAAGAGCGAAAGTGAAGCTGCTGGTCTCACGGTAGAAAATACGGCTGCGCCTGTATCGGCTGCGCCAGTGTCGGCTGCACCAGTGTCTGATACTCCAGGTGGCGCGACCGCTTGAGCAAAAACGTTCGTATTCCAGCGCTCGCCAAAGAGCTCGGTATGACCTCCAAAGAGGTCATCGACCTGTGTGCAAAAATCGGCGTCGGTGCCCTGAAGCCCGGGTCGAGCATGGTCGATGCACAAGCCGATCGCGTGCGACGTCATGCCGAAGAGCAAGGCCTGAAGCGCGACCCAATCGTCGAGAAACCCAAGCGGGCAAAGAAAGCCACGACGGACGACGTCGATCAGCCCGCAACCAAGCCAGCTACAAAAAAAGCGGCAACTGCCGGCGCGAAGCAGGCCCCCGCGACCTCAACGCAAAGCACGACAGCACCAGTTGCACCAGTCGTGTCGGTGCCGCCTGCTGCGTCGATTCCCACCCCACCACCGATGATTATTTCGCCCCAACCAACCGCACCCACCACGGTTGCCCCGGCAGCGTCAGCAACACCAGCAGCGCCACCGGTTGCGCCAGTCTCCGCCACCCCACCCGTGTCACCCGCGCCACGCGTCGTGTCGTCGCGCCCCGGCAATTCCGTCACTAATCGGGCTCCAACCGCACGTCCACTCGGTACCGCTCCAGGTACCCCACTACCGTCGGGCACGCCTTCATCGACTGGTCCACGCACCGTGCCGGCCGGTGGCCGCACGATTCCGCCGCCACCAGGCGGCAGCCGACCCCCCGTGCAGCCAGCCCGTCGTCCGCCCGGCGATGCGCGCGGCCCACGTCCGGGTGGCCCGGCGCGCCCAAGCCCGGCAGGTCGCATGGGTCGTTTTTCTTCAGCCAGCCTCGGTCGCACGGCGCCGCGTCCGGCTGGTGTCGGCCCACGTCCAGGTGCACCCGGTGCTGCCCGTCCGGGTGGTGGTCGCGGCTCAGGTCTTGGTCGCCAAGTTGGCGGCCCGCAAGGTCGCGGGCCGAATGCGCGTGGTGGTGGCAATCGTCGCGGAACGCGCAAAAAAACGCGTGAGCAAAAACGCAAGGACATGGAGCAACTGCAGGCGCTGTCGCCCACGCAGTACGCGCCAAGCAACGCCCCGATTCCTGAAGGCCCAATCGTTGTCGAGCGCAGCTCGTCAGCCCAGACTTTTGCCCCGAAACTCAACCGTGGTGCTGCCGATGTGGTTCGTTTCTTGCTCGAGCAGGGCGAAATGGTCACCGCCACGATGTCGCTGGCCGACGAACAAATGGAATTGTTCGCACTTGAAGTTGGTGCCGAACTCATCCTCGTCGATCCAGGTCAGCAAGAAGAGATGGAACTGCAGGCGCTCTTTGACGACTCAGACGACGCCGACGAAGCACAACAGACAGCCCGCCCGCCCATCGTCACGATCATGGGCCACGTCGATCACGGTAAAACCACGCTGCTCGACCGAATTCGTTCGGCCAATGTGGTCGCCGGTGAAGCGGGTGGCATCACCCAGCACATCGGCGCATACCAGGTGGAGAAAAACGGCAAGCTCATCACTTTTATCGACACGCCTGGTCACGCCGCGTTCAGCAAGATGCGTGCGCGTGGTGCCGGCGTCACCGACATCGTGGTGCTCGTGGTCGCTGCCGACGACGGTGTGATGCCCCAAACGCTCGAGGCCATCAGCCACTCGCGTGCCGCCGATGTTCCGATCATCGTGGCAATCAACAAAATTGACAAAGACAACGCCGACGTGCAGCGCACGATGTCGGCCATCGCCGAACAAGAACTCGTGCCCGAACAATGGGGTGGCGACACGATCATGGTCGAAATGTCGGCCCAGCAGGGTTTGGGCATCGACGAGTTGCTCGAGCAGTTGCTGGTGGTCGCCGAAGTAGAAGAACTCACCGCCAACGCCACGGGTCGTGCCAAGGGTTTCGTGCTCGAAGCGCAACTTGATGTGGGTCGTGGTCCGGTGGCGACCGTGCTTGTCGACAAGGGCACGCTCAAAGTTGGCGACCCGATGGTGGCCGGTGCTGCATGGGGTCGCGTGCGCGCGATTATCAACGATCGCGGCGAACAAATCAAAGAAGCTGGTCCGTCGGCCCCCGTACAAATCCTCGGTCTTTCAGCCGTGCCGCAAGCCGGTGACGACTTCCGAATCGCTCCGGACGACCGCACGGCACGCACGGTCGCCGATTCACGTGCGCAGCGTCAGCGATTGCTCGCACAGCGTGGCGATGCCCGCATGCAAAAGGGTGTCAAGTTGGAAGATATCTTCACGCAAATTCAGGCCGGCGAAACCGCCACGCTCAACTTGCTGATCAAAGCCGACGTGCATGGTTCGCTCGAAGCCGTCACCGAGAGCGTGCGAAAACTGCAGCGTGACGAAGTCAAGGCGGCGTTCGTGCACCGCGCGGTTGGCTCCATCACCGAAAACGACATCACGTTGGCGGCAACGACGAACGCCACGATCATCGGCTTCAACGTGCGCCCAGACCGCAAAGCGCGCGAACTTGCCGAAACCGAAAACGTCGAGATTCGTACCTACGAGGTCATCTACAAACTGATCGAAGACATCGAGCAGGCCATGAAGGGTCTGCTCGCCCCCGAGTTCGAAGAAGTGGTCACCGGCGAAGCCGAGGTGCGCGAACTCTTCCGGGCGCCGAAAGTCGGGGCAATCGCCGGTTGCTTCGTGCGTTCGGGTGTCATTACTCGTGGCTCGAAAGTTCGCTTCTTGCGCGACGGTGTCATCATCTGGAAGGGTGCCGTCAACACGTTGCGTCGCTTCAAAGACGACGTCAAAGAAGTCCGTGAAGGCTTCGAGTGCGGTATCTCGCTCACCGACTTCCAAGACCTGAAGCAGGGTGACGTGATCGAAACGTACGACCTGCGTCAAATCGAGCGCGAATAATCACCGAGTCGTCAAGGGGGCAGCATGGCTGATCTGCAGTTTTACTTCGACCCAATTTGTCCGTGGGCCTACCTCACCTCTCGCTGGGTAACAGAAGTACAACACCAACGTGGTTACGAAGTGTCTTGGAAGTTCATTTCGTTGTTCATGATCAACAGCGACCGTGGCTACGGCGCCGACGCCCAACGACACATCGACGGCCACCTGTTGGGCCTACATGCGTTGCGGGTGGCGAGTGCCGCTCGGGCATCAGCCGGCAACGACGCCGTGGCAGCGGTCTACACGGCACTTGGTCAAGCGATTCATGTCGACAAGCGCCGCCCGACAGAGGTAGCGGGAATGAAGGATTTCACGCGCGAGGTGCTCGGCACTGCAGGGCTCAACCCACAGTGGGCCGACAGTGCCACTGACGAACTGCACGACGAAGTCATTCGCCACGAAACCACCCACGCTTTGGACCTCACCGGCAAAGACGTCGGTACCCCGATTCTCGTCTTCAACCCCGAAACCGCGAAGCCGTCCAGCTTTTTTGGTCCGGTAATTTCGGTGATTCCGCGCGGTGCTGAAGCACTGCGGTTGTGGGATGCAGTCGAAACCCTGGCGACCACGTCGGGCATGGCCGAACTGAAGCGTTCACGGCGCAGCGCACCAAGTTTCGACTGACCTACGCTGACGACATGCAAGTTGTCTACACACCGAAGCACCTGCTGCACGACCCAGCGACAGAAATCGAATCATCCACGACGCATTCACCCTTTGAGCACACGGGTCGCGCCGAAACCATCAAAGCTTCATTGGCTGCCGACCCACAATTTGCCCTTCGCCTGCCGACCGAGCACGGTTTGGCACCCATCACGGCGGTGCACGACGAGGGCCTCGTCAAGTTTCTTTCGGTCGCGTGGGCCGAGTACCAACAAGTTGTCGGTGACCGCCGCGAAGTGGTGCCCGACATGTTTTATCGGGACGAATTGCGCAACCAAATGGGTGGCACCTCTGAACCTGCATCGATCACCGCGCGACTCGGTTGGTGGTGTTTTGAGACCACCACACCGTTGACACAAGGCACGTACACCGCGGCGCGTGCAGCGGTCGACACCGCTCTCACCGCAACCGACGTCGTGCTTGCTGGTGAGCGTGCGGCGTACGGATTGTGTCGTCCGCCAGGGCATCACGCCACCCGAAATTTGTACGGTGGCTACTGCTTTTTCAACAATGCAGCCATCGCCGCCCACGACATCGTCGCCCGCACGGGTGGCAAGGTGACGGTGCTCGACGTCGATTACCACCACGGCAACGGCACCCAAGAAATTTTTTATGACCGCGACGACGTGCAGTATGTCTCGCTGCACGGCGACCCGCGCCGCGCCTACCCGTACTTCACCGGCCATGCCGACGAAACCGGCACCGGTCGTGGGCTCGGCTCAACCTTCAATATTCCGCTGGCCAAGCGCACCGCCGATGACGACTACATCGCGGCACTCGCAGTGTGCGCCGAAAAAATTGCAGCATTCAAACCAACGGCCCTGATCGTCTCGCTTGGTCTCGACACCTTCATCACCGATCCGATCGCCGACTTGTCGGTTACCACCGAAGGGTTCGCGCGCAGCGGTGCGCTACTCGCCCAACTCGGGCTGCCAACCGTGGTGCTCCAAGAAGGCGGCTACGACGTTGCCGCCCTTGGTCGTAACGTGCACGCCTGGCTCACGGGCTTTGGCGTCTAGCCACGGCACACGGCCGGGCAACCTAGTCGCGACGTTGTTCGCGCAGGTACTTCTCGAATTGCGCTGCCAATTCTTCGCCTGACGGAATGTCGGCGGTGTCTTCGTCGCGTTGATGGGCTGCGTCGTACGCCGACTCGAGTTGGTCGAGCAGTAGGGCATGATCGGGGTTGGCGGCGACGAGCGCATCAAGACGCTCACGCTGGGCGTTGGCATCTGCGCGGGCATAACTGAGGTCGAGTGAAATGCCACCGGTATCACAGACAGCACCGAGCAACGCCACGGTGGCGGCCGGGTAGGGCATCGTCGTTGCATAGTGCGGAACTTGCGCCCAGATGCCGAGACCCGCAATGCCGCGACCTGTCAACACATGTTCGAGCACGGCTTCGATGCCCGCCGGCACATCCACCGAACTGCGCACGTAGGGCAACGAGGCAATGGCATCAGACGATGGTGACGTGCATGACAGATTTACCGGGCGTGTGTGCGGGGTGGCGAATGGATAAGCGCCGAGCCCGATCATCTTGCGCACACCGAGTTGCGTCGCCAATTCACCGACAATGGCGCCAAAGTGATTCCATTTGGTATCTGGCTCGTGTCCGTTCAGTAGCAGCACCTCTTTGCCGTTGATGTCGCGCCCGAGCATCAACTCGGTCGTTGGCCAGACCAGGCTCGTGTTGATGCCTTGCCGCAGCTCCATGGTGGGGCGACGGGCCCGGAAGTCGAGGAACTCGTCGGCATCAAAAGTGATGAGCGTGGTGGCCTTCGTTTCGGAAATGAGTCGCGTCATGGCACTGTTGGCGGCTGCACTGGCGTCGATCCAACCCTGCAACATCACGATCATGAGCGGCGACGACAGCGTCGGCATCGACGAGTAGCTCTCATGCAGGCGGTACGACATGAAGCGTCAGTGTAGGCGGGCGAGTGAACGGTGGGCACTGGTAACTGCTGCCTCAACCTGGGCGGCGAACGGCGCCAACTCTTCTGGTGAGCGATCACCCAAGGCGCCACCGAGGTATCGCGCGTACACCCCTTCGATGATGCACGCCAGTTTCCAAAAGGCAAAGGCCGTATAGAAGTCGAGCTGTGACACATCGCGCTGGGTGATGCGCGCGTAGCGCTCGGTCAGTTGGTTCCGATTGTAAAAACCCGGCACACGATTGGCCGCCGCCTGCCAGGCCGAAGCCTCGTCATCGGGGCCGGTGTAATACGCCATGAGCAACCCAAGGTCAGCGAGCGGGTCACCAAGGGTGCAGATTTCCCAATCCAACACAGCGACGATGTGTCCCGCATCGTTCACGATGCAATTATCAAGTCGGTAGTCACCGTGCACGATGGTGGCGGCACCTTGTTCGGGAATGCGGCTGGCGAGGGTGTCGTGCACTTCATCGATCAGTGGCAGGTCACGAGTTTTTTGGGCGTTGAACTGCCCGTACCAACGCTTGAGTTGGCGGGCGATGTAGCCCTCGTGGCGTGCCAGATCAGAAAGACCCACTTGCTGCAAGTCGACGGCATGAATCGCCGCCATCGTGTCGATGAGTGATTCGCTCGCGGTGCGACGCGCATGCTCGGTGAGCACTCGTTCGGCAATCGCCGCATCGCGCACCACGTGCCCGTCAACGAAACCCATCACATAGAACGGTGCGCCGTTGACCGCTGTGTCGGTGCACATCGCCAGCGCCGGGGCCACGGGCACGTCGGTGTCGCGTAACGCGTGGATGATGCGATGTTCGCGACCCATGTCGTGGGCGCTCGCCAATGTGTGCGACAGCGGTGGGCGTCGCAACACGTAGTGCGCGCCCCGCGCATCGGTGAGTTTGAAGGTGAGGTTCGAATGGCCACCGGCTATGACGTCGGCAGTAAAGGGGCCGGTGAACCCCGCCACATTCGCCGTGAGCCACGGGGTGACCGTCTCGGTATTGATGCCGTCTCGGGCTGCATCAACCATGCGGCAAAACTACTCGTTGTTGCGAGCGGTATCGTAAGCGCGTGAGTTCCGTCGCCACCGTCATCGATGTCACCGATGCAACGTTCCAGACAGAGGTGCTTGATCGGTCAATGACCACGCCGGTCGTCGTTGACTTGTGGGCCACCTGGTGTGGGCCGTGCAAGACCCTCGGGCCCATCCTCGAAAAAGTCATTGGTGCAACTGGCGGCAAAGTGGTGCTGGCCAAGGTGGATGTCGACAAAAACCCGGCCGTCGGCCAAGCGTTTCAGGTGCAATCGATACCGGCGGTGTTTGCCCTGAAAGATGGCAAGGTCGTTGACGCGTTCACCGGCGCGCTCCCCGAACACGAGGTGCGGGCCTTCGTCGGCAAGCTCACCCCCGAGGGTGAAATCGTCGATGTCGCGTCGCTTTTGGCGCGTGGTGATGAAGCAAGTTTGTTTGCCGCACTGAAAATCGACCCAGCCAATGAGCAAGTGGTGTTGGCCCTCGCCACGTTGTTTCTCACCGACAATGCAGTGACCGAGGCCCTCAAACTTCTGCAGCGTGTGCCACAGACCCCCAAGGTGGTGGCGCTGGTCGAACGTGCCAAAGCGATGTTCGTACCGAACGACGACTATTCGGCGCAACTTGATGCGCTGTTGCCACTCGTCAAAGCCGACGAAGAGTCTCGCAAACGCTTCTTGGAAATTTTAGAAACGATGGGCGCCGGTGACCCACGCACCCCCATATTTAGACGCAAGATGACGGGCATGCTCTACGCCTAGCGAGTTTCGTTTCGATCCGTTTACATCAGCGACGCCTCAACGCGCCACCCATGCACACAGTCGAGCGTGCACTTCATTCGCGACTGGTGGCAATGGCTCGGCTGGAAGCGCCTGATTGGTGCCGGTGTGGCGCTGCCAGTGGCAGTAGTCGTGGTGTGGTGGTTCGTTCAGTTACCGACACCACCCGTTGAAAATTTCATTCCGACTGCCACCACATTGCTGAATACATCGTCGAATACATCGCCCGACACGTGGCTCACCGTCGACGATGCACTCGACACGTTGGCCCCGTTGCGCATCGCGGTGCATGTGGTGGGGGCCGTGCAACAACCGGGTGTGTATCACCTTGTGGCCGGCGCACGGGGTGATGACGCGCTGCGCGCCGCGGGTGGCCCCACTCGTGATGCCGATGTACGGCGGGTCAATTTGGCCGCCACCTTGGTGGACGGCGAGCAACTGATTATTCCTCGGGTGGGTGAACGACTGTCGCCGACCACCGTGGCTATCAACCCGCCCGTGCGTCGCGAAGGCCCGGGTGCGCCCCGTGACAACGTGCCAACAACCGTGAACATCAACGTGGCCACCGCTGACGACCTCGATCGGCTGCCAGGCATCGGGCCATCGACGGCCCGTGCAATCGTCGACCATCGCACCCGCAACGGGCCATTCGCCACGGTCGACGATTTGCTGGCGGTGCGGGGCATCGGCCCCGCCAAACTGGCTGAGTTGCGCCAGTTTGTTCGGGTCTGATGTGTTACAGCACGCCGAGTGCAAACAACACGAAGCCCGCAAACCCACCGACCGTCATTGCCAATGCGAGCGGCCAGACCATCGACCACCAGTCGCGCCAGTCGGCGATCGGTCGTTGGGTCGCGCGATACGCAGCCCATTGCCCGACGACAAACCACAGCGCGAGGCTGCTCACGACACCAATCCCGATCGTCGACCAACCCGCCACGATCGGAATGCCGAACGCAACAAGCAGCGGACACGCAGCGATCACCAACCCAAAACCAGCCAAACCCGTGATGCGACCAGGCAGCCACATGAGCACTCCGCCGACGATGGCCACCACCGCCGCACCGCCGGCAGCGAGCAACCCACCTTTGCGTCGCAACTCACTGCGATAGGCGACGACGCCACCGGGTACGGCCACGTGCGCCATGTTATTCGTCGGCTCGGCGGCGGTGCGTCACCACATCGTTCGTTCGTGTGGCTGGCGGTGTGCTGTTTGGTTGCTGCCCGTGCGGGAAGCGAGTTGGCGTCGCGTTCGCCGGCGGTGTACCGCGGGGCCGCATTCGCCGATGCCATCATTGGCGTGCACCTCGTGTGGTGGCTATTTGCTGCAGGTGCGGTTGGCGCCACGCTCATTTCCATCGTGCAGCAGCGGCGCATTGGTCGCTTGATCATCCTCGTCATCGTCGTATTTGCCGGGCATGGTGCGGCACAGTGGCATCAACTGTCGTCACCGCGCACGGGGGAGTACTCGGGTGTAGCCATCGCCCGTTCGGATGCCGGCAACCGTGTCGGCGCCATTTCGTTGATCGTCGAAATCGACGGTGAAAATTTTCGACTCACGGCGTATGGTCGTGATCGCGGCGCGCTGCGACAAGTCCGAATGGGGGACACGGTGGTGCTCGACGCGCAGCGTGTCAAATACGACGCACGCCGTTTGCGTCTTGTGGCTGGTCGACACGTGCAGGGCGAGCTGCAGGGGGTCGTGGTGTATGCGACGGCGCCGGCATCTGCGTTGTGGCACCGGGCAGCCAATCGCATCCACACCCTGATTGATCGAGGTGCACGCACGATGCAATGGCAAGATGCGGCGTTGGTGCGCGGCTTCGTGCTCGGCGACGAATCCCGCCATCCACGGCGCATGACGGAGGCATTTCGGGGGGCCGGGCTCGGGCACTTGCTCGCGGTATCCGGGCAAAATGTCGCACTGATTTTGGCCGCGCTCACACCAGGGTTGCGACGGCTCTCGCGCTGGCCACGTTTGTCGGTGGCCCTCGGTGTGGTGGTGATGTTCAGCCTCGTCACGCGACTCGAGTCAAGCGTGGTGCGCGCCGCGGTGATGGCAGGCGTGGTGCAGATCGGTTATGCGATTGGTCGGGATGTTGCACCATTGCGCGCGCTGGCATTGACGATCATCGGCATCGTGGCGATTGATCCGCTGGCCACGTGGTCGGTGGGGTTCGTGTTGTCGGTGGCCGCCACTGCCGGGTTGGTGCTGATTACCCCGCATCTTGGCTCGTCAATTTTTGCAGCCACGTTTGCCGCGCAACTTGGTGTGTCGCCATTCGTGTTGTTGTGGTTCGGCACGATGCCGGTCATTGCGTTGGTCACGAACCTGCTCGCCGTGCCCGTGGCCGCGGGCGTCATGATGGTGGCGCCGCTACTGCTCGGCATCGCCGCGTTCACACCCGATGTGGTTGCCGTGCTGCTCACCACACCCGTGGTGGCAGCGGTGCGCTATGTGTGGTGGGTGGCCGAATGGGGCACTCGTCTCAGCCCGCGGGGCCCCATCAATTTCGCGGTGTGGTGCGGTGTGGGGGTGCTGTTCGCCCGCTCGGTCACCCCCGTGCGAGGCTGTACCCATGCCGACCTACCTCATCACCGGCGACGACGCACGGCTCATTTCGGCGCGGCTCAGCGATCTTGTGAACGAGTTGGTCGGTGACGCCGACCGTTCGTCGGTGTACGAATCGTTCGATCTGGCCGAAGCCCAGGCCGACGACCGAAATCTGGCCGTGGCCCAAGTGGTGAACGCCGCCCAGACGCAGTCGCTCTTTGCCGACTTCAAGGTGGTCGTGGCACGCAACGTTGACGTGACCCCGCTGAATGCCGAGCCACTCGTGGCATATCTGCGCGCCCCTGTCGAGCGGTGTCATCTCATCATCACGGCGGCCGGTCGCATTCCCAAGGCGCTCAACGACGCGCTAAAAAAAGCCGGCACGGCAATTTTCGAAACCACCCCACCGTCGAAGCGGCGAGAACTTGTCGAGTGGTACAAAGCCAAATTCATCGAAGCCGGGTTGAAGATCGACGCCATCGCCCTCGAAGAAGTGGTCGATTGGCTCGGCCAAGATTCAGCCCGCCTCCCAGGTTTGCTCGATGTGTTGGCCTCGACCTACGGACAAAAGCAGCGCCTGACCTACGAAGATGTGAGCCCGTTTCTCGGGCAGGCAGGCCACGTGCAACCGTGGGACCTCACCGACGCCGTGGATGGCGGCGATGCCGCAACCGCGTTGTTCATGTTGCGACGCATGTTGCGCAGTGGAGAGTTTCACCCGTTTCAGGTCATGTCGATCATGCACAACCACTACACCAAGGTGCTGCGCCTCGACGGCTCAGGTGCTGGTGACCCGGTGCAGGCCATGGCGTTGATCGGTTCGCGCAGCGATTATCAGGGCCGCAAGTATCTCGAGTTGTCGCGGGCCCTCGGCTCGAAAAAAGTGTTTGATGCCGTGCAATTGCTGGCGCGTGCCGATCGTGCGCTGCGTGGTGGAACGGGCCTGGAAAGCGAGCTGGTGCTCGAGGTGTTGATTGCGCGCCTCAGTCGATTGCTGCCGACGCGACCAAAGCGCCCGGCTTTCCGTAAGGGTGCGGGGTCTACTTCGCGGCGTTGATTTGATGCATGAGGCGGCTCTTGCGACGCGCGGCCTGCTTCGGATGAATGATTCGCTTTGCGGCCGCCATATCAAGGCGCTTCACGGCCAGACGCAATGCTTCGGCGTTTTCTGGCGCACCCTTTGACTCGCGCACGGCCTTCACGCGGGTGCGCAACTCGCTTTTCACGGCCTTATTGCGCTCGGTGCGCTTGGCGTCGGTGATGATGCGCTTTTTTTGACTCTTGATGTTTGCCATGGCTCGCTCACGCTACCAGCGACTGCGGGTATCACCCACCCCGCAACACGCACGAACGGTAGAATTCAAGGGCTTTCATGGAACAGTCCCGCATTCGCAACTTTTCAATAATTGCGCACATAGACCACGGTAAATCCACACTCAGCGATCGCATTCTTGAGCTCACCAAGGCCGTCGACGCCCGCGATATGCGAGCCCAGTACCTCGACTCGATGGATCTTGAACGCGAACGTGGCATCACGATCAAGGCCCAAAATGTGCGCGTCGATTGGAAGGGGCACATGCTGCACCTCATCGACACCCCGGGGCACGTCGACTTTGGGTACGAAGTAAGCCGCTCGCTCGCCGCCTGTGAAGGTGTGGTGCTCGTGGTCGACGCTGCGCAGGGGATCGAGGCCCAAACTCTCGCCAACTGCTATCTCGCGCTCGAAGGCAATCTCGAAATTCTCGCCGTGCTCAACAAGATCGACCTGCCGGCTGCCGACCCTGATCGCTTTGCGATGGAAATCGAAAAGGTGCTCGGCATTCCGGCCGAAGACATTCTGCGGATCTCGGCCAAAACCGGCGAGGGTGTGCCCGAGCTGCTGGATGCCGTCGTGGCGCGCATCCCTGCACCGCAAGGCGATCGTGACGCGCCGCTGCAGGCCCTCATTTTTGACAGTCAATTCGACCAATATCGCGGCGTGGTGTCGAGCGTGCGGGTCATGAACGGCCGCATGCGCAAGCGCGACAAATTGCTCTTCATGCAGGCCAGTGCCGAGCACGAGGGTTTGGAGATCGGGGCCCGTCGGCCAGCCACACAAGAGGTCGAAGAACTTGCCGCCGGCGAAGTGGGCTATCTCATTGCTGGTGTGCGCGACGTGGGTGAAGCGCGTTCAGGTGAAACGGTCACCCACGTGGCCCGCCCAGCCGGCGCGGCGCTTACCGGGTATTCCGACCCGAAGCCCATGGTGTTTTGCGGACTCTTCCCGATTGATGCCGATGATTTTGAAGTGTTGCGTGAAAGTCTGCAGAAGTTGAAGCTGAACGATGCCTCAATTTCGTACCTGCCCGAGTCGTCGGGTGCCCTCGGTTTCGGTTTCCGCTGCGGGTTCCTCGGCCTGTTGCATATGGAAATCGTCAAAGAGCGTCTCGAACGCGAATTCAACCTGGCGCTCATCGCCACGGCACCGTCGGTGCAGTATCGCGTGTTGCGCACGAACGGCGAAATCGAACAGTGTGACAACCCGAGTGACCTGCCCGCCACCGTGTACATCGACGAAATCGAAGAGCCGTTTTTCAAGGTGAGCATCATCGCCCCGAAGGACTACACCGGCGCACTGATGGAACTGTGTCAACAGCGTCGCGGTGAAATGATCAAACTCGAGTACCTGTCGCCCGAGCGGGTGGAGATGCAGTACCTCGTGCCGCTCGCCGAGGTGGTCGTCGACTTCTTCGATCAGATGAAGAGCAAGTCGCAGGGTTATGCCAGCCTCGATTACGAATTGCACGGTTATCGCTCGAGCGACCTCGTGCGTGTCGACATCTTGCTCAATGCGGTGCCGGCCGACGCGTTCAGCATGATCGTGCATCGCGAAAGAGCCGCCGATTACGGCCGTCGGATGTGTGCAAAGTTGAAGGTGCTCATTCCCCGCCAGATGTTTGACATCCCGATTCAGGCAGCCATCGGTGGCAAGGTCATCTCGCGTGAAACGGTAAAGGCCAAACGCAAAGACGTGCTGGCCCGTTGTTACGGCGGGGACATCACCCGTAAGCGCAAACTGCTCGACAAGCAAAAAGAGGGCAAGAAAAAGATGAAGTCGATCGGCCGTGTTGAGGTGCCTGGCGATGTGTTCATCACGGCGTTGAAACTCGATGACTGATACCGCCATCGTCTCGCGCGGCATGTTCCGCTCGCTCAAATTTTTCAACGCCCGGTTGTACTTCTTGACGTTGCTTCTCTCGAATATCGGCTCATGGCTGCAACTCGCAGCGACGTCGTATCTCATCTATCGACTCACGGGTAAAGCCACCGACATCGGTTACAACGTGGCATTCCAGTTCCTGCCGATGCTCTTGATCGGCACGTGGGCCGGGTCATTCGCCGATCGTTATGACCGTCGCACGATCATGACGGTCACGCAATTGCTGTTGGCCGCTCAGGCGCTCACCCTCGGTGTGCTCGATTTGACCAACAATGTGTCGCTCCCCGTGGTGTGGGGATTGTCGTTGTTTCTCGGTGTCGTCGGTGCGATGGACAACCCGGCGCGACGCGGGCTCATCACCGAATTGGTGCCCGGTGAGCAGTTGAGCAACGCGATGTCGCTGAACACCACGGTGATGACCGGATCGAAGATTTTCGGTTCGGCATTCGCCGCCCTGCTGATCGGGCCGCTCGGCACGGGTTGGCTGTTCATTCTGAATGGTGTGTCATACGCCGCAATGATCTACGGCATCGTCGGACTGCGCGCCGCTGAGTTGGTGCCCGCAGTCAAGCGCCCGGCTGGTGGCACGCCGGTGCGTGATGTGTTCCGTTATGTGCGCACAAATCGCCGTTTGTCGTCGATGTTCTTTGCCTACATCGTGGTGTGCACGTTCGCACTCAACAACAACGTCGTGTTTCCCAAGTTGGCGGACATCAAATGGGGGAGCCCCGACTCGTTTGCTTGGCTTCTCACCGTCACGGGCATCGGCAGTGTGGTTGGTGCACTCGCTACGGCACGTTTGCAGGTGGTGCCTTTGCGCTGGCTCATGCTGAACGTCGGCGTCATCGGTGTATCAAGCATTGCCCTTGGTTTCACCCCGAATCTTGCCGTGGCCTTCGTGCTGTGTCTTCCGCTTGGTTTCGGTATGGCGGCAATGCTCGCTGCCGGCAACGCGATCAGCCAACAAGAATCACCACCCGACATGCGCGGGCGACTGCTGGCGCTCACCGCGGTGGCGTTCCTCGGTAGCACGCCGATCGGCGGCCCCGTCACCGGTGCGATTGCCGATTATGTGTCGCTTGAGTGGTCAATGGCCTACGGCGGTGTGTCATGCTTTTTGTGTCTCGCCGTATTGGCATGGCGCTGGAGGTAATTCCAACCATGGGTACATCAATCATCTGGTTTCGTCGCGACTTGCGCCTGGCTGACCATCCGGCGTTGTTGGCCGCACTTGCCCACGGCACCACGACACCATTGTTCGTCTTGGACCCACTCTTCGTCGAGCGCTCCGGGGCGGCACGGTTCGCCTTCTTGTTGCGCAACATTCGGGCACTCGACGGCTCGATGAACCGCGCCCTTGTCGTGCGTCACGGCGACCCACTCGATATCGTGCCACGATTCGCCGCCGAAGTCGGCGCCGACAAAGTGTTCATGAGTTCTGACTTCGGGCCGTATGGCTCGCAACGCGATACCGAGGTCGCCGCCCGCCTGACAGCGATGAAAGTCGAGCTCGTCGCGGTCGGCTCGCCCTACGCCGTCAACCCCGGCACGATACGCAAATCAGATGGCCGCCCATTCGCGGTCTTCACACCATTTTCTCGCGTCTGGGTCGGGCATGGTTGGCCCGCGCCACTGCCGGCCCCCACATCGATGAACTTCCGTGGTGCCCCCGAAGTGAAGTGCGACGGTATTCCGGCCGACCCGCAACTCACTGCCGAGCTCCCGCCAGCCGGTGAAGAGGCTGCGTGGGCACGCTGGGAGCATTTCGCTGGTGATGCGTTGAGTCGTTACAAAGAAGAACGCAATGCCCCCGCCATCGACGGGTCGAGCAAATTGTCGCCGTATCTGCGGTTTGGTGTGTTGCATCCGCGACAGTTGCTCGCCGAGTTGCGCCCAGACCCGCACCATGATGTGTATCGCAGCGAACTGTGCTGGCGCGATTTTTACGCCGATGTGCTGCACCATCAACCCCACACCACGTGGAAGAATCTGCAGCCAAAAATGGAGGCGCTGCCAGTCGACACCGACGCGCGCGCCAAGCAACGTTTTGCCGCGTGGTGCGCCGGGCAAACGGGATACCCGATCGTTGACGCCGGCATGCGACAGATGTTGGCCACCGGTTGGATGCACAATCGCGTGCGCATGATCGTGGCGAGTTTCTTGGTCAAAGATCTGCACCTGCCATGGCAGTGGGGTGCCAAGTTCTTCATGCAGCAACTCGTTGACGGCGACATTGCGTCGAACAATCACGGCTGGCAGTGGACTGCCGGCACCGGCACGGATGCCGCACCGTACTTTCGCATCTTCAACCCGCTGCTGCAGGCAGAAAAGTTCGACCCGAGCGGTGCATATGTGCGCACGTGGGTGCCCGAACTCGCCGGCGTACCCGACAAGTTCGTGCATGCCCCCAACGACAACCCCGCTGGCTTACCAAAGGGATATGTTGCGCCAATGGTCGAGCACAAAGCCGAGCGCGACGAATCGTTGCGCCGCTACAAAGTGGTCACCGGCAAATAATCGCCGCTCGGCTCAGACTGCCCGCCTGTGCTCAGTAGCCTTGGTGGCACGACGATGGCTACAAATGGTGTTGATGACCGCAGAATCGCCGTACTCCGCAGGGTGATCGAGCATTACGTGGCAGCGGGTCAGCCCGTTGGTTCGAGCCACATCGCTGCCTTGCCAGGCGTTTCGGTGTCGGCGGCGACGATTCGCAACGACATGGCGGCGCTCGAAGCAGACGGATATTTGGTGCAGCCACACACGTCGGCCGGGCGTGTGCCTACCGACAAGGGTTATCGCCTCTATGTCGACCATCTCACGTCGACCGATGTAGCCAATGCCGGTCAACTCGATGTCGTCAACAGTCAACGTCTCGGTGATTTTTTTGACTCGGCCCACTGTCGTCTCGAAGAAACGTTGCACCGCACCTCGTTGTTGTTGGCCCAACTCACCAACTATGCAGCAGTGGTCACCGGCCCGTCGGTGGCCGAGGCAGTCGTGCGCTCGGCCCATGTGGTGTCGCTCAGCGATCGCCTCGGCACGGTCGTGGCGGTGTTGTCAAATGGCGACATTGAAAGCGAGCAAATTGAATTCTCGGTCGCCCCCAGCGAGATGCAGATTGCCCTTGTCAATGCCCGCCTGGGTGAAACCCTGGTTGGCCAGGCGTTGAATACCACTACGTTCGTGCCTCGCAGTGCGGTGGGCTTTGATACTGGCATCGATCACGAGGTTGAAGTGCTCGTCGGTCGCGCGATCGTCGCGCTATCGGGCAAGCATGGGCGCGACAGTGTGTTCGTCGGCGGCACTGCCAGTCTCACCACATCGTTCGACGCAGTCGAAGTGGTGCACTCGGTGCTTGAGGCGTTGGAACAGCAATACGTGGTGGTGTCGCTGGTGCGCGACATGTTGCAGCGGGGTGTGAGCGTGGCGATTGGTGCCGAAACGGGTGTCGAGTCGCTCAGTGTGTGCTCGGTCGTGCTGGCTCCGGTCGTGCGTGATGGTGAAATAGTTGGCAGTGTCGGTGTGCTTGGCCCCACCCGCATGAATTATCCGGCCGCACTCGCCACCGTCGAAGTGGTGAGCAACCGCCTTGGTCGCCGCCTCACCGAAGGCTGATCGACGCATGTCCACCGACTTTTACGAAGTGCTCGGCATTGCCCGCACGGCATCGGCCGATGAAATCAAGCGTGCCTATCGCAAACTGGCGCGCGAGTTACACCCAGATAAAAATCCGGGCAACAAAGCAGCCGAAGATCGTTTCAAGCAGGTGTCGCACGCGTACGAGGTGCTGAGCAACGACGAAGCCCGCAGTCGCTACGACCGTTTCGGAGAAGTCGGTGGCACTGGCGGTGCGAGTGGTGGCGACCCGTTCGGTGGCGGCTTCGGCAACATCATGGATGCATTCTTTGGTGGTGGCTCACCGTTCGGTGGCCGGGCTGAGCCGGCTGGGCCGCCACGCGGGCAAGACCTCGAAGTGGTGGTCGACGTTTCGTTCGTCGACGCAGTGTTCGGTTCACAA
This sequence comes from Bifidobacterium breve, assembly GCA_945862045.1. Classification (GTDB taxonomy): domain Bacteria; phylum Actinomycetota; class Acidimicrobiia; order Acidimicrobiales; family Ilumatobacteraceae; genus F1-60-MAGs027. The sequence continues at coordinate 42,321 of CAMAWR010000003.1, read as the reverse complement.
CAAGAAGTTCGTCTGCGTACCGCTGTGGCGTGCGATGACTGTCGCGGCTCGGGTGCGGCGAGCGGCACTGCGGCGTCGACCTGTGCTGAATGCCGTGGTGTTGGTCAAGTGCGACGGGTGCGCCAAAGTGTGCTCGGCCAGATGGTGACCACGAGTGCCTGCCCGCGTTGCAGTGGTGCTGGGCAAATCATCGACTCGCCCTGTGCTCCGTGTCGTGGCGACGGACGCATCGTCAAAGAAGTCAACTTCACGGTGGCGGTGCCCGCCGGGGTCGACACGGGTCAAACCCTGCGACTTACTGGTCGTGGCGCGGTGGGGCCCCGTGGTGGCGGGGCGGGGGATCTGTATGTACACCTGCGTGTGGCAGCCCACGACGCTTGGCGCCGTGAAGACGACGATCTCGTCACCAATGTGCAGGTGTCGATCGTGCAGGCTGCCCTCGGCACCGAACTCGACCTTGAAACGCTGGATGGTGTCGAGCATCTGGTGGTGCCGGCTGGCGTGCAGCACGGTCACGAATTTGAATTGCGCGGTCGCGGGGTGCCACGCCTCGGGTCGGGCGGTCGATCGCGTGGTCGCGGCAACCTGCGGGCCCGTTTGGTCATCGCCGTGCCAACCAAGTTGAGCGGCGAAGAACGCGAGCTCTTGCGTCGCTTCGCCGAGTTGCGCGGCGAGACGATCAGCGACGAAGGCCTCGTCGCCAAAATCAAATCGGCATTTTCGTGATTGACGCACTGCGGCACTCTGCTGCGCATGTGTTTGTTGACCAGATCGAATCGCCGGCGCTCTCCAGTGCTGATGACCATCACCTGGCCCGTGTGTTGCGCCTGCGTGACGGCGAAAGTGTCACGGTGAGCGATGGTCGTGGCCAGTGGCGGGCGTGTGTGTGGTTGCAGGGCAATCTGGCGGTCGCCGATGGCGCGGGTGGCGCTGTGCACACACTGCCAGCCCCTGCGCAGCGGTGCGCGGTCGCGTTCACCCCGGTGAAGGGTGACCGCAACGAATGGGCGGTACAAAAACTTACGGAAATTGGTATTGACGAGATTGTCATGCTCGCCCCAACGCAACGATCGGTGGTGCGTTGGTCTGATGCCGACAAACAGCTGCGCAAATTGCGGGTGGTGGCCCGCGAGGCTGCCATGCAGTCTCGACGTGTGTGGTTGCCAAACATCGTGGGTCTGGTGTCGCTGCGTGACGTGTGTGCGCGGGCAGGTGCCGTGGTTGCTGAGCCGAATGGCGCCCCGCTGACGCCAAGTGTGTCGCTCGTGGTCGTCGGGCCCGAGGGTGGTTTTGCCGACGATGAACTGTTGGCTGCAACCCCACGCGTGTGCCTCGGTGACACGGTCTTGCGGGCCGAAACTGCCACACTGGTGGCGGCGACACTGCTGGTTGCACAGCGCAACGCAACCGCAAGCGGAAGGTAACAATGGCTAACAGCGGCACAAGCGACGACAGCACGAGCGACGATGCAGCGTCGTCGGCATTCTCGCGGCTGGTCGGTGAACGCTTGCGCTCGATTCGCCTGCAAAAGAACATGTCACTCGGCGACGTCGAGACGCGCTCCAATGACGAGTTCAAAGCGTCGGTGCTCGGTGCCTACGAACGCGGCGAGCGCGCAATATCGGTGCCACGCCTTGAACGACTCGCCCGTGTCTATGACGTGGGCGTCGACCAGTTGTTGCCGCGTGACCCATTGCGTGTCGAGCCGGGCTCGGCGACTGCGCCGCAGGGCAAGTTGCGAATCGACGTCGCCAAGTTGAGCCAAATGCAGGGCCCACAGTTTTCGATGCTCGAAAAACTGCTACGCATGATTCAGATTCAGCGCCAAGATTTCAACGGCAAGGTCATCACCGTGCGCGCCCATGACATTCGTGCCATCGCGGTGATGCTCGATGTGAGTGTCGACGAAGTGCCCACACGTTTGGCGAGCCTCGGGCTTGTGTTCGTGCCGCCCCAAGCATGACCTGGTCGACGCACGCGCTGGCCGACCAGATCGGCTTCGGGGTGTATGTGCATGTGCCGTTTTGTCGGCACAAGTGCGATTACTGCGTGTTCGCCACGTTTGCCGATAGACCACACCTTGAGTCGCAGTATTTGGTGGCGCTGCGCACAGAAATCGATCGGGCAGCACCATCATTACCTAAAGCGTCGTCGATTTTTGTTGGTGGCGGCACGCCGTCGCACGTTGATGCGCGGGCGTTGGTGCATGCACTGGCGGCTATTCCGCGGCATGATGACGCTGAATTCACCGTCGAGTGCAACCCGGATGACGTCACGGGCAAGATGCTGCAGATCTACCAGTCCATCGGTGTCAATCGAATCAGTCTCGGCATGCAGTCGTCGGTGCCCCATGTGTTGGCTGCACTCGGTCGCACCCACTCGCCCGACAACATCGCTCATGCCGTTGCTGCAATCAAGGCTGCTGGCTTTACCTCGTTCAACCTCGACATCATCTATGGCGGGGCAGGCGAGTCGCTCGCCGATTGGGTCGCGACGGTGCAGCAAGTGGTGGCCCTCGGTGCGCCACATATCTCGGCATACGGCCTCACGGTCGAAGCCGGCACGGTGCTCGCCAAGCAGCCCGCCCGGCACCCAGATGACGATGATCAGGCCGACAAATACGAAGCCGTCGACGACATGCTTGCTGCGGCGGGGTATACGAACTACGAAATCTCTAATTGGGCAAAACCCGGCCACGAATGCCAACTCAACGCCGTGTATTGGAGTGGTGGCAACTATGCGGGCTTTGGCAGTGCCGCTCATGCACACATGAATGGTCGCCGTTCGTGGAATGTGCGCACGCCCGATCGCTACAACGAGCTCATCGAGGCGGGCCGTTCTGCTGAGTCGTCGTACGAAGAACTCGACGATGCAACTCGCACGTTGGAACGTCTGCAGTTGCAGTTGCGCACCCGCAATGGTGTGCCGGTGGCAGCCCTTGACCCCGTTGACATCGACGACATGGGGGACTTGGTGCAGCATGTCGGTGATCGTCTCGTGCTCACGCGCGCTGGTCGGTTGCTGGCCAACGAGGTGGCACTGCGCCTGCGTGTGTAGTACAGCTGCGCGTGTAGGCTGGCGGTGCTTTCGGGCGTGTAGCTCAGTTGGTTAGAGCGCCACCTTGACATGGTGGAGGTCCCGGGTTCGAGTCCCGTCACGCCCACTCCATTACACCCCTTGCGTACCGTCATATTCACGATGACGACGCAAAAAACCAACCGCCCCACCACTGCCCAACGCCGCCAGGCTGACCTGGCGGCGGGCATCATCAAACTCAGCCCCTCGTCACTCACGTTTCTGCACGACGAGTGTCCGGCATGTTTCTGGCACCACTACAACGGCCGCCCACGGCCCGCGACGGCGTTTCCCAAGGTGTTCGGCGCACTCGACAATGCTCAGAAAGACTTTTTCGTCGGCCATTCGGTCAAAGACATCAAAAAATCCCTTCCCGCTGGGGTCATCGAACGTGGCAAGCGGGTGCGTTCCGAGGCCATCGCCTTGCCGGGCACTTCGTACCGCGTGCAATTCGGCGGTGAAACCGACACCATCCTCAACTTTTCACGGGCCGGATATGGCGTGTGCGATTTCAAAACGTCGTCACCTGGCGAAGGGGCAAGCGACCTGTACGGCCGCCAGTTGCATGCTTATGCCATTGCGCTCGAGCGTCCGGCTGGCGATGCGTTGCCGCTGGCCCCCGTGTCGCGGTTGGGCCTCATTTGTTTTCCGCCCGATGACATGATCGAGCTGCCAAATCGCGCCGCCAAACACGGCACCGCCAAGCGTTACGCCTATCGAACATCAGCGGTGTGGGTTGAAGTCGAGCGCAACGACGAGGTGTTCCTCAATTTCGTGGCCAACGCCGTCAGGCTCATCACCCGGCCCACGATGCCACGTTCGGCACCCAACTGTGGCTGGTGTCGTTGGTCTCGAATGACTGCACCGCTGCTCGAGCAAACGTCATCCGACGCACTCGAGCAAACGTCATCCGACGCACTCGAGCCCGCGTCTACTGATGTCGCTTAGTCGTCCGGAACAATCCGCTTAGCCGACCACTGCCAGATCAGGTTCTGGTCTTGGGTGCCATCAAGGTGCATACCGATCAGTTCCAGGTCGTTTGGTGCTGGCCCCGTCATGAAGACGGTCTGAATGAGCAAAGGTCGGTCAAATCGGGCGAGTGCCTTGAGCCCATCTTCCCAAGTGGGTGCAATATTTGTTTTTGAGAATTTTGCAAATGTTCCGAACTCGCCACGGTTGAGGTAATACAACTCACGACCGTCGAGCTGCGCCGAGATGCCGGCCCCAATTGCATCCCAGTCGACGATGATGGTGCAGTCGGGGCACAACTCCCGAATTTGTTGTGCGGCGGGCAGTGTCATTGAATATGGTCGCGTCGTGTACACCTCGGGCCCGGCGCCAAACCGGGTGGCTGCCAAATTGACGAGTGCAATCACGACCAAGCCAACCATGCCGAAGTTGGCAGCAAGTCGTGACCCACGCATGCGTCGTTGGTCGCGCCCAGGAAAGCACGCGGCGGCAAAAGTGATAAATGCTGAATTACCAAAGTGCCACCAATAATCGCCGTAACCGTAGGTGAGGTTGTAGAGCAGCATCGCCATCGACATCACCACGAACGTAAATGCCACCCGCGACCGTGACCAGGCAAATGCAAGTACCGCCACGAGCAATACACCAGCCACAAAGTTGTCGATGCGTTGCAACCACGCAGTTTCGTAGTCGAGCGGGATGAATGATCGGGTCAGTGCACGACCAAACCCCTTGTATTGACCCACGACGAATTGATTGTCAGCTGTGGGGTAGGTGAGGTATGCCGCCCATGCAAACCATGCAGTGCATATCGCCAGTGAACCAATGACTAATCGTCGTCGACGCGCATTGCTGCGTAACAGCCCGAATAACTCAGGCAGCCACGCCGCAGCCACGAATGCTGCCGCCATTGCCAACGAAAATGCATTGACAAAGGCCAAAATACACAACACCACGGTCAGCTGCATTCCCACACCACGTCGCGCATACACCGCCACGGCTGCCATCAAAACAAGAAACGACAGAACATAATCTCTGGCGTGCACGATGTAGCCCCCAGTGAAATAGAAACCGAAGAGCACCACTGCTTTCAAGCGCCAGTCAAGGGTCGCTATTCGCAACCACCACCACACGGCCACTGCCCCCACGACAAAGGCAATGAGCTGCATCATCCGTGGAGATGAAGTCAGCTGGCTAAATGGCCACAGCAACAGCTGCCAACCAGGTGGGCGACCCTCCAATCGCGTATTGGCAAAGACATCAAATGGTGTCTTGCTGGCACCCGCTATCGACCAGGCCTGTAGTTCGTCGCGCCACGGTTCATGATTCCAGATAAGTGCCGCCACCAGCACCGTATGCACCAGCCATGTGACACGGTCACGCACTGAAAGAGATGTCAGCACTGCCCGGGCAAGCGCCAATGTCAGCCGCCGTGTCGCTTGACGACAACTTCAGATTCGCGGGCTGCTGCGCGATAAATGCCCTTGCTCATCAGTGACATTTCTTGTTTACGCCGTAGTTCATAAATCTCGGCACGTCGTGCATGAATCGTCGGGTCATCTGGTGCCGCCCAGCCGGCAAAGTCAGCGAGGTGGCAGGCCAGTCGCATATCGCCATCTTCGGCGACACCTTTGGCGCGCGCAATCAACACGTCTGCTCCACCAGCGAGTGCTGCAATCTCTTTTCCGAGTACTGCATCGGGGGCGGGCTTCAAGCGTGATGCTGCACCGTCCCACCAGCCGCCATACATTCGCCAGATGCCGCGCACAACGAACTCGGGTTCGTCATACAACGGCCGCAAGTACGGCTTGGCCAGCACCGCCTCTGGCACTTTCACGGTGTGGATGATTGCATCCAACGTGGCGCCGTCATTCATCATCTGTATCACTTGGGTCACCAGCGACTCGAGCGCACTTGCTATTTCACCGAGCACCATCGCGATGCGTTCTTTGCCGGCAATCGGCAGGCCATGCGCCGGCAACAGCAACTCCGGTTCCATCGCCACCATGCGACGCAATGCCCGGGCCCACTCCGCGGCGTAGCGCTGCACTTTTTGGGGATTGCCCGCGTTGGGAAAGTTCCAGATGATGAAGTCACCCGTCACGATCCATTTCTTCTTCGGAAACCATGCCCACAAGTGGTCGTCAGTTTCACCACGATCGTGGTACATCTCGATGGTCTCATCGCCCACGACGAGTGACATCGAGTCTCGAAATGTTTGATCTGGAATCAGGGCATCGGCTGGCAAGAATTGCTGGGTGTTGTTACCTGCCGGGTTATTGCCAGGTGCTGGTGCAATTTCACCTGCGCCGATAGACAACCCTGAGTCAGCGCTAATGCCACCGAACTGTCGACGATTGATCAAGTTATTGAAATCCGACATGTCGGTGTAGCGCTCGAAACGCGGTAGTACGGCTTCGTGGCTCAACACGAGCGGGCGTTTGTCGCCTCGTTGCGTGGCGTCGGCAAGAAATGCGCCACTGCCACCGACATGGTCGAGGTGGCCGTGGGTGTACACCAAGTGTGAAACAGCAGCAGTCGACCATGTGCGAAGAGCGGCGACTACTTTCGCACCGCTCGCAGCACCCGAGGCATCAAAGCACACGAGCCCGTCACCAGTGTTGATGGCGATGCTGTGGCTGAAACTTTCGACGACTGCCACATTGTCGGTGAGCTCCCAGATGTTGCCATCCACACGATTGAGTCGCTCATCGACCACACCCGAATCGATGACCCGGGTGCTCAATTCAATGGGGTGTGTGGCCACTCGATAAAACTAGTTTGCGTCGCCATCGCCGGCGACATCAGTGCTATTTCGGCAGGCCGAGCACGCGTTCACCAAGGATGTTGCGCATCACATCGGATGTACCACCCATGATCGTGTACGCCGGCGCGTAGGCCAGGCCCTGGCACAGGTCGTCCCACAACGTGGCATACGGGCCGAACACGCTTGATACGAAGTTGGCGACGCGGGTTTCGTGCTCGGTGCAGAAGCATTTGGTGGCAGCCGAAAACCCCTTCGGCGCCTGCTTCAGCACCTCGCGAATCACCAAAATGCGGCCGAGTTTGTAGCCGATCTCGATGTTGGCAATTTCCTGGCGCACCAATTTATTCGACGTGTCGGCGCGTTCGCGGGCCATCAGGTACAGCGCGTGGTTCGACACCAAACGGTCGATGCCACCACGTTCGTGTTCGAGTTGTCGCATGGTCTGTTTGAAGGCTCCGCCCTCGACACCGACAAGGTTTTCCATCGGCACGCGCACATCGGTGTAGAACACCTCGCAAAAGTGCCGGTTGGTGGTCATGTCGGTGATCGGTCGCACTTCGATGCCGGGGGTGTCCATCGGCACGATAATTTCACTGATACCGGCGTGCGGTGGGCCTTCTTTGCTGGTGCGACAAATCAGGTAACAAAAATCGGCGAGCTCACCGAAACTGGTCCAGATCTTTTGACCATTGATGACCCACTCGTTGCCGTCACGCACGGCTGACGTGGTCAACGATGCAAGGTCACTACCGGCGTTCGGCTCGCTCATGCCGATGCACCAGGTGGTGTTGCCACGCAACATGTCGGGTAAAAACTCTTGCCGCTGGTCGGCGGTGCCATAGCCGATGAGGGCGGGCCCCATTTGTCGATCGGCAAACCACATGCCGGCTATCGGGGCACCGGCAGCGATCATTTCTTCGCCGACAATCAAACGGTCGATGCCCGGGCGCCCTGCACCACCGAATTCGGTTGGCCATGTCATGCCAATGAAGCCCTCACGGCCGAGTTCACGCGAAAACTCCTTCGAGTAACCATTTATCCAACTGTCGTTCCACCTGCCGTAACGTGCGACGGCATCGTCGGCCATTTCTTTGGCGCGTTTACGCAGCAGAATCTGTTCGGAGCTCCACGAGAAGTCCATCACCAAGTAGGGTACTCGCGTGGCAAAAAAGATTAAAGTCATCACCCCCGTAGTCGATCTCGACGGCGACGAAATGACCCGCATCATCTGGTCTTTCATCAAAGACCGGCTGATTTTCCCGTACCTCGATATCGAGCTTGATTACTACGACTTGGGCATTGAATATCGCGACAAAACCAGCGACCAGGTCACCATCGATTCGGCCAATGCCATCTTGAAGCACGGTGTGGGCGTGAAGTGTGCCACCATCACCCCCGACGAGGCCCGTGTGAAGGAATTCAACCTGAAGCAAATGTGGAAGTCGCCCAACGGCACCATCCGCAACATTCTCGACGGTGTCGTGTTCCGCGAGCCGATTCTCATCAAGAACGTGCCACGCCTCGTGCCCAGTTGGACCAAGCCGATCATTATCGGCCGTCATGCGCACGGCGATCAGTACCGCGCCACCGACTATAAGGTTCCCGGTGCCGGCACCGTAACGATGACCTACGTTCCGCAGGATGGCAGCAAGCCAGTCGAGATGGAAGTCGCCAAGTTCAAAGCCGCAGGCGTGGTCATGGGTATGTACAATTACGACGAAAGCATCCGCAATTTTGCACGAGCGTCGTTCAACTACGGCTTGCAGCGCAAATATCCGGTGTATCTCAGCACCAAAAACACCATCCTCAAGGCCTACGACGGCCAATTCAAGGACATCTTTGCCGAGGTGTTCGCCGAAGAATTCAAAGCCGAGTTCGACAAGCAAGGCCTTACCTATGAGCACCGTTTGATCGACGACATGGTGGCGTGCATGCTGCGTTGGGAAGGCGGCTACGTCTGGGCCTGCAAGAACTACGACGGTGACGTGCAATCCGACGTCGTTGCGCAAGGTTTTGGTTCGCTTGGTCTCATGACTTCGGTGCTCACCACGCCAGATGGTCGCGTGATGGAAAGTGAAGCTGCCCACGGCACGGTCACGCGCCACTATCGCGAACACATGGCAGGCCGCAAGACCAGCACCAACCCGATTGCATCGGTGTTTGCGTGGACGCGCGGGCTTGCTCATCGCGGCAAACTCGACGGCACGCCAGAGCTCACCAACTTTGCCAACACGCTCGAAACCGTCTGCATCGAGGCAGTTGAAGCAGGTGAAATGACCAAAGACCTGGCTTCGCTCATCTCCAAAGATCAGCCATGGCAGACCACCGAAGAGTTCCTCGCGGCGATTGACCGTCGCCTGCAGGAGAAGATGGCCAAATAATGCGTGCCGTGGTGCTCACCGAATTTGGTGAGCCCGATGTGTTGCGCATCAGCGACATCAACGTGCCAGCGCCGGCCGATGACGAAGTTCTCGTCAAGGTCGCCGCCACCGCGCTCAATCGTGCCGACATGTTGCAGCGCCGCGGGTTGTACCCCAATCCGTTTCCGGCCAAGCACAACGTGCCAGGCCTCGAGTTCGCCGGCACCGTCGTAGCCGCTGGTCGCCACGCCGGTCGCTGGAAGATCAACGACAAAGTCATGGGCATCGTTGCTGGTGGTGCCTACGCCGAATATCTCACCGTTCCCGCCGAGCAGGCATTTCGCACACCGCATGGCATGTCACTCGTTGATGCAGCAGCAATCCCCGAGGTGTTCATTACCGCTTGGGATGCCCTCGTCGTGCAGGGTGGTTTGCAACCAGGTGGTCGCGCGCTGGTGCACGCGGGTGCATCGGGTGTGGGCACGGCGGCGATCCAGCTGTGTCGAGCGATGGGGGTGTGGATTGCAGTCACATGTTCCACCAACAAAACGCAGGCATGCCGCGACTTGGGTGCCAATTTGGTGATTGATTACACGAAGGACGATTTCGCAACCGCAATCAGCGAAGCCACGTCGGGCCAGGGGGTCAACGTGGTGCTGGATGTGGTGGGTGGCGATTATGTGGCACGCAATGTCGCATGCCTCGCCCACAAAGGCCGCATCATGCAAGTGGGTGTAATGGCTGGGCCACCAGCGTCGTTCAACATCGCATCCCTCATGCCCAAGCGCGCGTCGATTACCGGCACCGTGCTGCGCCCACGCCCACCTGCAGAAAAAATCGCTGTGTCACGCGCGTTTGCCGACGCGCTGTTACCCGAGTTCGACGCTGGCGTGTTGCGCCCGATCATCGATTGTCGCTACGACCTTACGCAGATTGTCGACGCCCACCGCCACATGGAAGCCAACGCCAATATCGGCAAAATTGTCGTAACTATCGCGCCATAGTTCGGCGCTGCAGGCTTAACGTTTGGCGATAGCGACGTAGTCGCGCGCATCGACACCGGTGTACCACTGGCGTGGACGCGAAATCTTCTGATCGTCATCGTGGAGCAACTCGGCATAGTGCGCCAACCAACCCGCGGTGCGTGGTATCGCAAAGAGCACCGTAAACATGTCGACCGGGAAGCCGAGTGCCTGGTAAATGAGACCCGAGTAGAAGTCGACGTTGGGGTACAACTTGCGCGAAACGAAGTAGTCATCTTTGAGGGCCGTGTCTTCGAGTTTGAGTGCCACGTCGAGCAACGGGCTTTTACCCATTACTTCGAAAACCTCGTACGCGGCTTTTTTGATGATGGTGGCCCGCGGGTCGTAGTTCTTGTACACGCGGTGACCAAAGCCCTGCAAGCGGCCCTTGCCGGCTTTTACGTCGGCGATAAACCCGGGCACGTTGTCGACGGTGCCGATGTCTTGCAACATGCGAACTACGGCTTCGTTGGCACCACCGTGCAACGGGCCATAGAGCGCTGAAGCTGCGGCAGCAGCCGCACTGTATGGGTCGGCGTGCGCCGATGCGACCACGCGCATCGTCGTGGTGCCACAGTTTTGTTCGTGGTCGGCGTGCAAGATGAACAAGAGGTCCATTGCTTTCGTGAGCACGGGGTTGATGCGGTAGTCGTCACCAATACGAAACATCATGTTCAAAAAGTTGGCTGAATAGTCGAGCGAATTGTCGGGTGCCACGAACGGCAAACCCATGCTGAAGCGGTAACACATTGCAGCGATCGTGGGTGTCTTGGCAATGAGTCGCAGCGTCTGTTTGGCCAACGAATTGGTCTCGTCGATGGATTTGGCGTCGGTGTAGAACGTGCCGAGCGCGGCGATCGCCGAAACGAACATGCCCATTGGATGGGCGTCGTAATGGAAACCGTCGACGAAGCGCTTGCGCATGTTCTCGTGAATCATCGTGTGGTGGATCACGTCGTAGGTCCATTTTTCTGACTCGGCATCGGTGGGCAATTCACCATTCAACAGCAGGTAGGCAACTTCAAGAAAGTTTGATTTTTCGGCAAGTTGTTCGATGGGGTAGCCGCGGTACCGCAGGATGCCCTCTTCGCCGTCAAGGTAGGTAATCGCCGACTTGCAGGCGGCCGTCGACAAAAATGCCGGGTCGTACATGCGCAGATTGGGGTCAAGCTCGCGCAGTGCTGCCGATGGGAAAACACCCTCGGTGATTGGCACGGTAATTTGCTTGCCCGTGCGGTCGTCAATGATTGTGATCGTTTCAGCCATCGTGAGGCCTTTCCGTCTTTCGTTGTCGGGAGCTTCCTCTCCCGCCGTTCATCCTACTTAGCAAAGCTGCCGACAACGCCGAACTGTGTTGATTTACCGTGCTGACTTACAGCGTTGATCTATAACGGGCCGTTGTCATGTTTGCGACGTGGAAACTTCTCGCGCTTACTCGACAGCATCTCGAGTGCCGCCAAGACTTCACTGCGTGTTTCTGCAGGCGTAATCACGTTGTCTATATATCCGCGCTCGGCAGCCACATAGGGGTTGAGCAGTCGATCTTCGTAGTCGGCTTCAAAGCTGGCACGTTCTTCGGGCGTGGCGCGTCGCTGCAAGATGGCTGCCGCCTGCCCCGCGCCCATCACGGCAAGCTCGGCCGTTGGCCAGGCCAGGCATACGTCGTTGCCCATGCGTTTGCTGTCCATCACGATGTAGGCACCGCCGTAACTTTTGCGCAATATCACGCACACCCGCGGCACGGTGGCACGCCCGTAGGCGAACACCAGTTGCGCGCCGTGGCGAATCATGCCGCGCCATTCCAGATCTTTGCCGGGGTAAAAACCCGGGGTATCCACCAAGGTCACGAGCGACAAGTTGAATGCGTCGCAGAACGCTACGAAGCGGGCTGCTTTTTGTGATGCCTGAATATCGAGCGTGCCCGCCAAGGCCAGCGGTTGGTTGGCCACGATGCCCACTGCGCGCCCGCCGATGGTTGCCAGCGTGGTCACCACATTGTTGGCCCAGCCCGCGCGCAGTTCAAGGTGCGCACCGTCGTCGACGATCGATTCAATTACATGCCGCACGTCGTAACTGCCGGTGGGTGACGCCGGCAGAATCGTGTTCAGTTCAGGGCACTGGCGGTTGGGGGCGTCGCTGGTGTCGATAATGGCGGTGAGTTCATCCACGTGGTTGGGCAGATACCGCAATACTTCGTTGAGCAGCTCTACGGCGTGGGTGATGTCGGTTGCCACCAGGTTGGCCACACCGCTTTGTCGACTGTGAATATCGGTACCGCCAAGTTCTTCGTTGCTCACCTCCACGCCCGTCATTTGCGCCACCATCGTCGGCCCTGATACGAAGGCAAACGAATCGTTGGTCATAATCACCATGTCGCACAACCCAATGAGCAGAGCGGGGCCCGACACTGCCGGGCCATCGACGATGGCAATCGTGGGCACCACGCCCGAACACTTGGTTATTGCGTGGGCTGCTTCGCCCCAACCGTGCAAGGCCGACACGCCTTCGCGAATTTCGGCACCCGACGAGGCCAATACGAGCACGAGTGGCAATCGTTTTTCGCACGCCATATTGGCTGCCGTGCGCAACACGCCCGAGGCCGCCGCCGACAGGGCACCTTTGTACACCGTGTCTTGTGCTTCGGCCCACACCACGCGCCGCCCACCCGCCAGCAATCGCACGGCGGCACTCGCTGCCCCCGGCACTTTGCGCGAAAGATGAACGTCGTTTTCCACCACAGTCACAACTCGAAGGCTAGACGCTTGGCATAGCGTCTTGTTTCATGGCGTCGGCAGCATTCATCGACCTCGATCGCACATTGGTGAAAACTGCGACTGGCCCCGTGATTTCTGCTGCATTGCGTGCAGCACAGTTGGTGCCCGGGTCGATACCGCTCGAATCGTTGGTGTTCCGCACGTTCAACACCATCGGTGAAACATTGCCGATGATGCTGTTCGCCCGCCAAGGTGCCACAGCGATGAAAGGCAAGTCGCAACGCCTAGTACGCGAAGCAGTGCGTAGCGCAATACCCGAACTCACCGCAATGGTGCAGCCGTTTGCCCTGCAAGCCATTGAGCGGTATCGAGCCGAGGGCCACAAGGTGGTGCTGGCCACTACTTCGCCCTACGACTTCGTCGAAGAATTCGCCCGTTCGCTTGGTTTCGACGATGTGATCGCCACCCGGTTCGCAGTCGACGCCGGCGGGTTGTATTCAGGTCAACTCGACGGGCGATTCGTGTGGTCGGGTGGCAAGCTTGCGGCGGTCAGCGAGTGGTGTGCTGCGAATGGCGTTGACATTGCAACATCGTCGGCGTATAGCGACAGCGTGTACGACTCGCCGTTGCTTGAAGCTGTGGGGCATCCGCATGCGGTGAACCCCGATGCGCGCTTGCAGGTGTTGGCTGCTGCTCGTCGTTGGCCGGTCGTCAATTTTGATCTGTCGCCCGGGGTGGCCAAGGTGCCGGTCATCGGCACCGAGTTGCAAAAACTCGCGCTCACCTTTGCGCGACCCGAACTGATTCCGTACGCCAAGTTTTCTATCAGCGGCACCGAGAACATTCCGGTAAGTGGCCCGGCAATTTTGGTGGGCAACCATCGCAGTTATTTCGACGTGTTTGCGGTTGCAATCACCGTGGGCAAAACCAGTCGCACGGTGCGCTTCCTCGGCAAAAAAGAAGTGTTTGATGCGCCAGTCGTCGGGCAACTCGCTGCTGCACTCGGTGGCATTCGCGTTGATCGCGGTACGGGCAGCGACGCACCGCTCGCAGCCGCCACTGCAGCACTCGAGGCTGGCGAGATGGTGGCAATCATGCCGCAGGGCACCATTCCTCGTGGCCGAGCGTTTTACGACCCCGCGTTGCAGGGCCGTTGGGGTGCAGCACGCCTGGCGGTGTTGACGGGTGCGCCGGTGATACCGATGGGCATCTGGGGTACCGAAAAGGTGTGGCCGCGCAACTCTCAGGTGCCAATGGTGTGGAATGTGCTGAACCCACCGAAGGTGACCATCACTGTCGGGCCCGAAGTTGCGTTGCGTCGCGATGGGGATGCAGCCGCGTTGGCCGACGAAAATACTGCTCGCCTGATGGGGGCCATCAGCAATCTGTTGCCGCCTGAGGCCCGTGTGGCGCGTGAACCCACTGAAGCCGAGTTGCGCGCTGCGTTGCCATCGAACTACACCGGCGACTTAAACGCCGAGTTCGACCGCCGCCCCGGCACTGATTAGCCCGCGCCTAGCGCGCAGCATCTAGCCCGGCGCTTCACGTGCTGCTGCCACAAAAGATGGCAGTCGCGACTCCCATTTACTGAGGAGTTCGCCAACAGTCGCTGATGGCAGATGACGCCGCTTAGCGATTTCGCGCAGTGCCCAGCCGGTACCAAGCGGGTCGTCTATCAGGGTTCTGGTCAGTATCTCGTCTGGTGAAAGGATTTCGACGCCGAGCGATCTGCAGTAAACCACGGGAAAGTCGCGAATGTTCAGGGTGATAATCGAGTCGGCTCCGACCGACATGGCGAGAGCCAGAACGTGCCGGTCACTGGAAGCAACTTGTAAGTTCTCTGTCAATTCATCAGGGAACTCGGCCAGAGCATCAGGCAATGCCCGTTGCATTGACCTCAGGCGATGCTCAATTGCGTCGGGGGAGAGCCTCGCATCATGCAGAAGGCTGCGTTGCACCTCATGGAGAATCGCAGTTGACCATCGGAGTTGAATCAGGCGCCGCGTGGCGAAGGTAACGAAGAGGTCGGTGAACTCGATGGAGTGCAAGACGTTGGAGTCAATGACACAAGTGCGGGTGTGCACGCGTCAGTCGTATAGGCCGTGTTTTTCGGCTTGACGAACCATGACGTCGAGTGCCGCAGTGGCGATGGCATCTTGTCGATCGCGATACTCGAGCACGTCGATGAGCCTCAACCGCCGGTGGGTGCCAACTTTACGAAATGGCATCGCGCCAGTTTCGAGCAGCTTGATGACAAATGGGCGGCTTACGTTGAGTAGGTCTGCTGCCTCGGCAGTGGTGACCTCGGCTCGCAGCGCCGCAATGGTCACACCGTTGCCTGTTTTCAGCTGTTGCACAATCAGCAGAAGTGCTTGGACAAGGTCGCTTGGTATCTCGATTTTGTGACCGTCAAACCCAGTGAGCCGTGCTGTTTTACCGCGACGTTTGGCGAGGGCTCGTTCGAGTATTGCTAGGTCACGATGATCGACTGACTCCGGACGAATCTCGAGTG
Organism: Bifidobacterium breve; assembly: GCA_945862045.1. Lineage (GTDB taxonomy): Bacteria > Actinomycetota > Acidimicrobiia > Acidimicrobiales > Ilumatobacteraceae > F1-60-MAGs027. The sequence goes on along the minus strand of CAMAWR010000003.1, from coordinate 26,902 downwards.
TGCTGGTCATGGCAGAGCACGTTAGCAGTCAAACGCAATAAACGCAACAACCGCAACAATCGAAATCTGCGAACTTGGCTCTTATTGGTCGGCAACCTTTTGGCGCACGATGTTGAGTGCGCTACCGGCGCGAAACCATTCCACGTGTTCGGGGCTAAAGGCATGCGTGGCCTCGAACGGCACCGTCGACCCATCGGCCTTATGCAGCACACACTTCACCGGCTTGTCGGGCACTGGCGGCAGGCCGTGCACGCTGATGCGGTCGCCTTCGCCAATCAAGTCATACACGGCACCATCGGCAAATGTCAACGGCACCAAGCCCTGCTTTTTCAGGTTGGTTTCGTGAATGCGCGCAAATGATCGCGCAAAAATCACCACACCACCACGAAAGCGCGGCTCCATCGCTGCATGTTCGCGCGATGAACCTTCGCCGTAGTTCTGGTCGCCAATCGCACACCAGCGAATGCCGGCTTCGCTGTAGCGCTTGGCAACGTCGGGGTACGAGCGTCGCGCACCATCGGTAATGTCGAGCCCTTCGCCCACAGCGTCGTTGAACGCATTCACCGCACCAATGAACAAGTTGCCCGAGATGTTCTCCAAGTGTCCGCGAAATTTCAGCCACTTGCCGGCCGCCGAGATGTGGTCGGTGGTGCATTTGCCTTTGGCCTTCATCAAAATGGGTAATTCCACATAGTCGTTGCCATCCCACGCAGGAAATGGCTCGAGCAACTGCAATCGGTCGCTGGTGGGCGACACGCTGACCACCACACCCGAGCCGTCGGCTGGTGGGGCAGTAAACGTGTTGACGCCGGCTTCGTAACCTTTCGCGGGCAGCACCTGGCCGACGGGGGCTGCCAAACGCACCTCGCGGCCGTCGGGGGCCACGATCGTGTCGGTGGTGGGGTTGAAATCCAATCGTCCGGCCAGGGCCAGTGCCAGCACCGTGTCGGGGCTCGTCACGAAGCTGAGCGTGTTGGCCGAGCCGTCGTTGCGTTTCGGGAAGTTGCGGTTGAACGAGTTCACGATGGTGTTGGGTTTGTCGGTGATTTCTTTGGCGCGTTCCCACTGGCCGATGCACGGCCCGCACGCATTGGCCAACACCGTTGCACCAATGGCTTCAAGATCAGCCAAGATGCCGTCGCGTTCGATCGTGGCGCGAATTTGTTCAGACCCGGGCGTGATCAACAATTCGGTTTTGGTGCGCAAACCCGCGGCTGCTGCCTGGCGGGCCAGTGACGCCACACGTGTCAGGTCTTCGTAGCTCGAATTGGTGCACGAACCAATGAGTGCCGCCGAAATTTCGAGTGGCCAACCGTTCTCCCGTGCTGCTGACCCCAGGTCAGCCCCAGCGCGATGTGCGCGATCAGGCGAGTGTGGCCCATTCACGAGTGGTGTCAAGGTCGACAAATCAATCTCGACCAAGCGGTCATATGTTGCACCGTCGTCGGGGCGCAGGTGTTCGCGCACTGCATCAGCAGCTGCGGCAATGTCGGCTCGTCCCGTGGCTTGCAAATACTTGGCCATGTGTGCGTCGTAGCCGAACACGCTGCAGGTGGCCCCAATTTCGGCACCCATGTTGCAGATGGTGGCTTTGCCGGTGGCCGAAATGGTGTCGGCACCCGGGCCAAAATATTCAACGACGGCCCCGGTGCCACCTTCTACGGTGAGCACGCGCGCCACTTCCAAAATCACGTCTTTGGGGCTCGACCAACCCGAGAGCGAACCGGTCAACTTCACGCCAATCACCTTCGGCCAGCGCACGTTGAACGCAAAGCCCGTCATCACATCCACGGCATCTGCACCGCCCACACCAATGGCCACCATGCCCAAGCCACCGGCGTTGGGGGTGTGGCTGTCGGTGCCGATCATCATGCCGCCGGGGAAGGCGTAGTGCTCGAGCACCACTTGGTGGATGATGCCGCTACCTGGCCCCCAAAACCCGATGCCGTATTTGGCCGACACGCTGCGCAAAAAGTCGTACACCTCTTTATTGGTGTCGATGGCGACGCCCATGTCGATGCGTGCACCCACCTTGGCCATGATCAAGTGGTCGCAATGCACAGTCGACGGCACGGCGGTGGTCGTCAACCCGGCGGTCATAAATTGCAGCAACGCCATTTGTGCGGTGGCGTCTTGCATGGCCACCCGGTCGGGGTGAAAGTCGGCGTAGCTGCGGCCGCGTTCCATTGCTTGGCCGGCTGGGTCGGCCAAATGGTTCACCAAAATTTTCTCGGTCAGCGTCAGCGGGCGCCCCAGGCGTTTGCGGGCGATGGCTACGTTGCCGGGCAACTCGTCATACACGTCTTCGACGAGTGCAATCGGGGTGTTGGCACTCACTGCATAGTTTTCGTCGGCACCAGCCACTGTTACCACTTGTCCCAGTGCATCACCTTTTCCAGCGGCAGGCGGCTGGCAGGTTTAAAGTCGGTGCCCTTCGTATACGCAATCGGGAAGAGCCCCCCTTGGGTGACTTTGTCATACGGGATGCCGAGCAGTTCGGCGGCTCTCTTTTCGCCGTCGTTGATGAGGTGGATGGTCGTCCACGCGCTGCCCATGCCACGCTCGCGCAGGGCCAACATAAAGCTCCACACTGCGGGCAGTAGCGACCCCCACAACCCGGCGCCAACGAACGACGGCTGGTTCTCGAAGCGTCCGTCAATGGCGGGAATCATCATCATCGGCGAGCGGTGAAAGTTCTGCGCCAGATAAATCGCCGAGTCGACCACTTTGTCTTGGCGTTGCGCACGCACGTCGCCCGCTTCGCGCTCGGGGCGGGGCATCGAGGCATACAGCTTGAAGTTCTCCATATATATGTCAGCGAGGGCTTTTTTCTTGCCGGCATCCTCCACGATGATGAAATGCCAGCCTTGGCTGTTGCTGCCCGTCGGGGCTTGCAGGGCGATCTCCAAGCACTCTTCCACGATGGCTCGCTCGACTGGTTTGTCGAAATCCAGGCGCTTGCGCACGCTGCGGGTGGTCGTGAGTAGATCGTCGGCTGAGAGGTTGAGTTTCATGTCTTCTAGTCTTACAGACGGAGGCAATCCCCATGGCATCACAGGCAGATATCGCCGCACGAGTAAAAGTAAGCATCACCGACGGCGTGGCACACGTGTGTTTAACGCGCGCCGACAAACGCAACGCCCTAGACGACGCAATGTTCCAGGCCATTGCCGCAGCAGGCGAACGAGTGAAGAACGACACCAACGTTCGTGCCGTGGTGTTGTCGGGCGAGGGGCCGTCGTTTTGTGCAGGGCTCGACTTCGGCGGGTTTCAAGCAATGGGCAGCGGTGGTGCCGGCAATGGCAGTGCCACGGCTGCAGGCTTGATGAAAGAGGGCCGCATCACGCACCTGGCCCAGCAGATTTGCTGGGTGTGGCAAGAAGTGCCCGTACCGGTGATTGCTGCATTGCGTGGCCATGCACTCGGCGGTGGCATGCAACTGGCACTCGGTGCCGACATTCGCATTGCACACCCCGACACCAAGTTGTCGATGCGTGAAGTGCACTGGGGGCTGATCCCCGACATGACGGGCACGCTCATGCTCAGTCGTCTCGTTCGCGACGACGTGATGAAAGATTTGGTGTTCACCGGCCGCATCCTGCCCGCCAGTGAAGGTGCACCACTGGGCTTAGTCACCCGTTTGGCGGATGACCCCGTGGCCGCAGCCATGGATGCTGCCCGCGAAATTGCCGGCCGCAGCCCCAGCGCGGTGCGCGGTGCCAAGCAACTCATCAACCGCATCTCCAATGCCGGCGCTGCCGAACACTTTGCCACCGAACGCGAGATCATCTTCACCCTGATTGGCAAACCCCATCAAGTGGAAGCGATTACGGCGAACTTTGAGAACCGCCCGTCGAAATTTGAGGATGTGGGGTAGGGGCACTTCAGGGTACGAGGTTTCATTGCGAACGTTCGAGTACCTAATTCGATAACAACCAATTGGCAGGGAGAGCCCATGCGTATCCAGACCTGCCGGGAATCTATGCTCGAGGAATGGTGACAGAGCCACTCGTAGTTGACTATGTGATACCGCAAAACCCAGACGCCTTCCCGCCGGCGGATGAGCTCCCGAACGGAATGCAGCTCCTATCATTCGGCTCCACTCAAGTGTGGCGCTGGCAGCGTGAAATTAATGATCAAACGATTGATGCAATACCAGATGAAGTGATTGGACAAGACCTAGACAAGATTAAAAACGATTTTCCAGCGCTCCATCGGTACCTTGACGGGCTCCAGCATTGGTTCCCTGTTATCCACTTGAAGGTTGTCGGTTTGACTCCCAATCAGTCTGACTTGTATTCCGACCAGACCAGTTACGAGGTGGACTGGAATTATCTGCTCGTACGCCAAGCGAATTTCACTCAGATTGAAGCATTGGTCAAGATTTCTGCACAGATGGTTGCGAGATGTGCGGGACTGACTGAAGCTATCCGACGGTGTCAAAACATCATGTCGGATATTCCAGCAGTGGGCGACCCCACAGGATTACGAGGAAGGGTTGGGAAGTTAGAGGCTGCTAAGCGGGCATTGCTTGTTGATCTCGTGACGAGTGATGCCCGTCCGAACGTATATGGGTCGGACACATTTGAGGCCTACAGCGAGATTCGTCGCGTTTGGAATATCGAGGAGATTGAAATTTCGTCAAAGCGTTGCGTGGAAGCGTGTGAATCAATACTTGCTGAAATTAGACAGACGAGTCAGTCTCGCCGCGAACGTATACGAGCTGACACCTTGCTGTTTCTCACGGTTATCAGTTTGGTTAGCGCGATATTTTCGTTTGTTGATTACGCGGATCAACCGGAATCCGCATTTGATGTTGTTCGCATTGGAGTGTCTGTGGTAGTCGCAGTTGGTTCCGGCTTGATTTTTATGCTGCTGCGCCGATTTAGCTCAGATTGATTGATAGGGCGAGGTGGACCACATCATCCCCAGAGCAAAGGGAGGAAGCAACGACATCACCAATCTGCAAGTGCGCTGCGCTACCTGTAATCGGGGTAAATCTGATCGCGATGACCAGAACTTTGTTGAGGCAATCAGCGTGGCTTTGTAGGGCCCTTTCGGAAACACGTCAGATGGGGCAGCCCCAACCGTTGCTGGCAAGGCAAGGGTTGGCACCATAAGCAGAACTGCTGTGAGAAATAGCTTGTATGTGCGCATAGCGAAATGGTAGCCATATTGTCGTGCAGATCGCGCAAACCACCAAAGTGTTCATCCACGGCGTGCCCGAAACATCGGCCGTGTGGGATGCGCTGGTGCACGAGGTGCACAGCCAGGGTGTGGCCAACATCGTGCGGCTCTCGCCACCTGGTTTCGGGGCGCCAACCCCTGCGGGTTGGGGTGCCACGGTGGCCGAGTATCGCGACTGGTTGCTCGGCGAACTCGCACAGATCGATGGCCCGATCGATGTGGTTGCCCACGACTGGGGTGCGGGCATATTGTTTGCTGCGTTGAGTGCCAAGCCGCAGGTGGCCCGCTCGTGGGCAGCCGACTGTGTCGGGTTGCTGCACCCCGACTACGTGTGGCACCCGAGCGCCACCGAGTGGCAGACCCCCGATGTTGGCGAAGCTGCAGTTGCTGGCTTAGTGGCACTCGCCGACCACGACTTCATTGCAATCTTTGGCTCGCTTGGCATGACCCCCGACATTGCGGCACAGGTGCGCCGTGGTGTCAACAGCGAGATGGCGCGGTGCATCCTCGCGCTGTATCGCGATGCAGCACAACCACGCATGGCCGCGCTCGGCAAGCAGTTCGTTGCCGCAGCACCAGCGAACGGCTTGGTAATTGTTGCACCCAATGATCACTTTGCAGGGTCGCCCGACACCATGCTGCACGTTGGGCGCCAGGTGCATGCCACATCGGTGACCATCGAAGGTGCCGGCCACTGGTGGATGTGTGAACAGCCGCAACTCGCAGCGTCAATGCTGATCGAGCACTGGAATTCGGTCGAACGGTAACTTTGCCGCCGAACGCGGGTTTGGTCGCCAGATCCTGTGAGCACCGCACTACAACGCCCCAGGTACCCCAGTTATGCTTTGGGTACGGGCCAATGTCGTCCCGGTGCCCACTGCGGTGGGTGCACCAGTAGGTACGACCATAACGTGAGGCAACCCGAGTGAACCACGACCTGCCGTCAGCGCACGGCTTATACGACCCACGCTTCGAGCACGACTCGTGCGGCGTGTCGTTTGTGGTGCATATAAAGGGTGTGGCCAGCCATCGCATCGTGCAAACCGGGTTAGGTGCCTTGTGCAGCATGGAGCACCGCGGTGCCACCGGTGCCGAACCCGAAACGGGGGATGGCGCGGGCATTTTGCTGCAGGTGCCCGACAAGTTTTTGCGCAAAGTGGCTGGTGTTGCGTTGCCTGCGGCTGGCGCCTATGGCGTGGGCGTGGCGTTTTTGCCAGCCGACACATTGCACGCAGCGAATGCCAAAACCGCGATCGAAGCAATTTTGCGCGACGAAGGCCTCGACGCCCTCGGTTGGCGCGAAGTGCCGGTTGAGCCGTCGTGTTTGGGGGCCAGTGCCCGCCGAGTGATGCCGTCGTTTGCCCAACTGTTCGTGGCGGCCAAGAACGGGGCAGCAGGTGTCGAGCTTGACCGCTTGTTGTTTGTGGCCCGCAAACGCATCGAGCACGAACTGCCCGCAGAACTGCGCACGTACTTTCCGTCGTTGTCGTCGCGCACACTCATATATAAAGGAATGCTCACCACACCCGAGTTGGGTATGTTCTTCCCCGATTTGTCAGACCCCGATATGGAATCGGCCTTGGTGCTCGTGCACAGCCGCTTTAGCACCAACACGTTTCCGTCGTGGCCGCTGGCGCACCCATATCGCTACATCGCTCACAACGGCGAAATCAACACTGTGCAAGGCAACCGCAACTGGATGCACACCCGCGAAGCGCTGCTCGAAACGCCACTCATCCCCGGGCTCGAACGCGCGTTCCCGATTTGCACGCCAGGTGGCAGCGACTCGATGAGTTTTGACGAAGTGCTCGAACTGCTGCACCTCTCGGGGCGCGCGTTGCCACACGCGGTGTTAATGATGATCCCTGAAGCGTGGGAAAACCACGCAACGATGAGCGACGACAAACGTGCGTTCTACCGCTATCACTCGTCGCTGATGGAACCGTGGGATGGCCCAGCGAGTGTGGCATTTTCTGACGGCACCGTCATCGGTGCGGTACTCGACCGCAACGGTTTGCGCCCGAGCCGCTATTGGGTAACCGACGACGATTTGGTAATCATGGCCAGCGAAGTGGGTGTGGTGAACGTGGCGCCCGAGCGCGTGGTGCGCAAAGGCCGCCTGCAACCGGGCCGGATGTTGCTGGTCGACACCGCCCGCGGTTGCATCGTGGATGACGAAGAAGTCAAAGCATCACTTGCTGCCGCCAACCCGTATGCCCAATGGTTGGCCGACGGCACCGTGGCGTTGCCCGACCTGCCCGACCGCGAGCACGTGGTGCACAGCCGCGAAAGCGTGCTGCGTCGTCAACAGGTGTTTGGCTACACGCACGAAGACATGAAAGTGATCATCGCACCAATGGCCAAAGCCGGGCTCGAAGCACTTGGTTCGATGGGCACCGACACGCCACTGGCCGTGTTGTCGGCGCGACCACGATTGTTGTTCGACTATTTCAAGCAATTGTTTGCCCAAGTCACCAACCCGCCACTCGATGCCATTCGCGAAGAAGTGGTCACGTCGGTGGGCTCAACGCTGGGCCCCGAAGCCAACTTGTTGTCCGCCACCGCCGAGAATTGCCGTCAACTCACGTTGCCATTTCCGATTATTGACAACGATGAACTCGCCAAGATCATTCACATTGATGACGACGGCACCATGCCACACCTACGCAGCGTGGTGGTGAACGGTTTGTATCGCGTTAGCGACGGCGCGCACGGCCTGCGCACCGCGATTGAAGACATTCGCAACAAGGTGAGCGACTTCATCGACGATGGTGCACGCATCATTGTGCTGAGCGATCGCAACAGCGACTCGGTGTACGCGCCGATCCCATCGCTGCTGCTCACCAGTGCGGTGCACCACCACCTGATTCGCGAACGTCAACGCACCAAAGTGGGCCTCGTTATCGAATGTGGCGATGCGCGCGAAGTGCACCACATGGCGTTGCTCATCGGTTATGGCGCCGGTGCCATTAACCCGTATCTGGCGTTTGAATCGGTCGAAGACATGATCGCTGCCGACGATGGCCGTGGCATGTATGGCGTGGCCGGTATGGACCCGAAGAAAGCCCTGCGCAATTACATCAAGGCATCGGGCAAAGGCGTGCTCAAAGTAATGAGCAAAATGGGCGTGTCGACCGTGGCGTCATACACCGGGGCGCAAATCTTTGAAGCCATCGGCCTGTCGCGCGAAGTGGTGGATGAATACTTCTGTGGCACCGTGTCACGGTTAGACGGCATCGGGCTCGACGTGATTGCCCAAGAAGTGGCCGCCCGCCACGCTGCGGCCCACCCGTCGCGCCCCGACCAACGCGCGCACCGCCAACTAGAACTCGGCGGCGAATACCAGTGGCGTCGCGAAGGCGAACACCATTTGTTTAACCCCGAAACCGTGTATCGCTTGCAACACGCCACCCGCGAAGGCCGCTACGACTTGTTTAAAAAATACACCGCCTCGGTGGATGACCAAAGCAAAGTGCTCGCCACATTGCGCGGCTTGTTTGCCCTCACACCCGCCGCGGTGCCCGTGCCCATCGACGAAGTCGAGTCGGTAAGCGACATCGTGAAGCGGTTTTCCACCGGCGCCATGAGCTATGGCTCGATCAGCGCCGAAGCCCACGAAACGCTCGCTGTGGCCATGAACCGCATCGGTGGCAAGAGCAACACCGGCGAAGGTGGCGAAGATGCCGAACGCAACGTGCTGCTGCCCAATGGCGACTCGAGGCGTTCGGCGATCAAACAAGTGGCGTCGGGCCGCTTTGGTGTGACGAGCGAATATTTGGTGAATGCCGACGACATTCAAATAAAAATGGCGCAAGGTGCCAAGCCCGGCGAAGGTGGCCAGTTGCCCGGCCACAAGGTGTACCCCTGGATCGCCAAAACGCGCTACAGCACACCGGGTGTGGGGCTCATTTCGCCGCCGCCGCACCACGACATTTATTCGATCGAAGATTTGAAGCAACTCATTCACGACCTGAAGAACTCCAACCCCGAAGCGCGCGTGCACGTGAAGTTGGTGGCCGAAGTTGGCGTGGGCACGGTGGCCGCTGGTGTGAGCAAAGCCAAAGCCGATGTGGTGCTCATCTCGGGGCACGACGGTGGCACGGGGGCGTCGCCGCTGACTTCGCTCAAACACGCTGGTGCACCGTGGGAACTTGGGCTCGCCGAAACGCAACAAACGCTCATGCTCAATGGTTTGCGCGACCGCATCGTGGTGCAAACCGACGGCCAGATGAAAACCGGTCGCGACGTAATCATTGCTGCGTTGTTGGGCGCCGAGGAATACGGCTTTGCCACCGCACCACTCGTGGTGAGCGGTTGCATCATGATGCGGGTGTGTCACCTAGACACCTGCCCCGTGGGTATTGCCACCCAAAACCCCGAGCTGCGCAAAAACTTCACCGGTCAACCCGAGTTCGTGGTGAACTTTTTTGAATTCATCGCCCAAGAAGTGCGCGAATATTTGTCACTGCTCGGCTTTCGCACGGTGGCCGAAGCCGTTGGGCGAGTCGATCGCATCGACCCACAAGTGGCCGTCGACCACTGGAAGGCGAGCGGCCTGGATATTGCACCGATGTTGACCGTGGCGCAGAACCCCTACGGCTCGACACTGCATCATTCGGTGGCCCAAGACCACGGTTTGGCCGACGCGCTCGACAACGAGTTGATTGCCCGTAGTGCTGTTGCCCTCGACGACGGCCACCGGGTGGAAATTGCAGTACCGATCAGCAACGTAAACCGCAGCGTGGGCACCATGCTCGGCAGTCGTCTTACGCGCAAGTGGGGTGGGGCGGGGTTGGCCGATGGCACCATCACGTTGCGCTTCAGCGGCTCGGCGGGCCAATCGTTCGGTGCGTTCGTGCCAAGGGGCATCGACATGTTTTTGGAAGGTGACGCCAACGACTACCTCGGCAAAGGTTTGTCGGGTGGGCGCATCGCCGTGCGACCCGACCGCCGTGCCACATTCGCCGCCGAACACAACGTGATTGCCGGCAACGTCATCGGTTATGGCGCCACGAGCGGCGAGATGTATTTGCGCGGCATGGTGGGCGAACGCTTTTGTGTGCGCAACTCGGGTGCCACCGCAGTGGTCGAAGGCGTGGGCGACCACGGATGTGAATACATGACCGGTGGGCGAGTGCTGGTGTTGGGCGCCACGGGCCGCAACTTTGCTGCGGGCATGTCGGGTGGCATCGCCTATGTGCTCGATGATGCCGGCGACTTCGCCTCGCGAGTGAACACCGACATGGTCGACATCGTGCCGCTCGACGCCACCGACCTCGAATGGTTGACCACCACGTTGCAACGCCATTACGAACTTACCGAATCCGCCGTGGCCGCGCGCTTGCTGGCGGCTGGTGTAGCCACAGCGCCACTGCGCAAAGTGATGCCCCGCGACTATGCCCGCGTATTGCGCGTGATCGAAGATGCGCGCGCGGCCGGCTTGGATGAAGCTGCAACATCGCAAAAAATTATGGAGAGCGTGCATGGGTGAGCCAACCGGGTTCTTGAAGTGGGATCGCGCCACCCCCAAACGGCGGCCGATCCCGGTGCGGGTTGCTGACTGGCGCGAGGTGTATGAGCCGTTCGACGGCGACAAACTGCGCCAACAAGCCGGCCGCTGTATGGATTGCGGCATTCCGTTTTGCAACAATGGCTGCCCGCTTGGCAATTTGATCCCCGATTGGAACGACCTCGTGTATCGCGACCATTGGCGCGATGCCGTCGAGCGTTTGCATGCCACCAACAACTTCCCCGAATTCACCGGGCGCCTGTGCCCAGCACCCTGCGAGTCGGCGTGTGTGCTCGGCATCAACTCTGACGCAGTCACGATCAAACAAGTAGAAGTCGAAATCATCGACCGTGCCTGGCGCGAAGGTTGGGTGACCCCACAGGTGCCGAGCGTGCGAACCGGCTTTCGGGTGGCGGTCATCGGCTCGGGCCCAGCAGGTTTGGCAGCAGCCCAGCAGTTGACGCGTGCCGGCCACGAAGTGCTCGTGCTCGAGCGGTCGGATCGCATCGGCGGGTTGCTGCGCTATGGCATTCCTGAATTCAAGATGGAGAAACAACACATCGAACGTCGTGTCGACCAGATGAAGGCCGAAGGCACCGAGTTTCGCACCAACGCCATCGTCGGTGGCAACGTAGATGTCGAAATTTTGCGGGCCACCCACGACGCCATCGTGCTGGCCTGCGGTGCCACTGCCTGGCGCGACCTACCCGTGCCGGGCCGCAAGTTGCAGGGCATCTATCAAGCGATGGAATATTTGCCGCTGTCGAACAAGGTGCAAGAAGGCGACTACGCCGAGCCGGGCATTTCGGCCGCCGGCAAACATGTGATCATCATCGGTGGCGGCGACACCGGGGCCGACTGCCTGGGCACGGCCCACCGCCAAGGTGCAGCATCGGTGACGCAACTTGAAATCATGGCGCAATCACCCGACGTGCGTGGCGATGACAACCCGTGGCCGCAGTGGAGCCTCATTCATCGCACGTCATCGGCCCACGAAGAGGGCGGCGAGCGCGTATTCAGCGTGTCGACCGAAGAATTTATCGGCGACGATCAAGGCAATGTGCGCGCACTCGTGCTGAACGAAGTGCAACTTGAAGCCGGCAAATTTGTGGTGGTGCCCGGCACCCGCAGCGAACTGCGCGCCGACATGGTGTTGCTCGCGCTCGGTTTTGTGGGGCCTGAAAAAGGTTCGTGGCTTGACCAACTTGGTGTGGCGCTTGACGAGCGCGGTAATGTGGCGCGCACCGACGACTATCGCACCAACGTGAACGGTGTGTTTGTGGCTGGTGACATGGGTCGTGGGCAGAGCCTCATCGTGTGGGCCATCGCCGAAGGTCGTGCTGCGGCTGCCGCCGTAGACAAACAATTGATGGGTTCGTCGTCGTTGCCGTCGCCAATCGTGGCATCTGCGCGTCCACTTGCCTAACCGCCTGAGGGCATAAACTCGTCGCAATGCGTTCACGATGGCTGGTTCTTGCGTTGGTGCTCGGTGCGTGCGGTGTTGATGCCGCTGGTTCGGCCACCACCATCGTGCCGATCGGCCCGACCGACTTCGCCACCATTCCACCCGCGGTTACGACCATTGCGGTGGCGGTAACCACGTTGCCACCAGGTGCAGTTGGCGTCGAGCAAATTTATGTCGTGCAAGCAGGGGATTCACCCATCAAAGTGGCCAGTGCGTTCGGCATTTCAGTCGACCAGTTGTTGTCGTGGAATGGCCTGATTTCCACCGCGCAATTCCCGTACCCGGGGCGACAGTTGAAGATTCCGCCGAGTGCCCAGGTGACCGTGAACCAAACGCAACAAACCGTGGTAGCCAACCCGGTGGGCAAACCAGGTTGCGGCAACCGCCCGGCGGGCACCTACGAGGTGCAAGCGGGGGATTCGGTCTCGGCGATTCGCAGCAAGTTCTGCGTGTCGGTGAGTTCGCTGTTGATTGCCAACCAGTGGCCGAGCGTGGATGTGTTTTTGTATCCCGGCAAAAAAATCAACATCCCACCTGCCGGCAGCTGAACCCCGCGCTTAGCGCGGTGTTGTTGAGCGCAGTGTTGCCTAGCGATGTGTGTTGCGAAATTTGGCGCGGCGCGTGTTGCGCTCGAGCGCCAAGGCGATCAACTCATCAATCAGCGTTGGGTAGGCAAGGCCTGAGGCCTGCCACAACTTCGGATACATCGAAATGGGTGTGAAGCCCGGAATGGTGTTGATCTCGTTGCACAAAAACCCGCGGCCTGGGCTGCCGTCGCTGCGTCGCTCTTCGTAGAAAAAATCCACGCGGGCCATGCCTTCGGCGCGCACCGCGCGAAACACTCGCAACGCCATGTTGCGCACCGTTGTCGACTCGGCGTCGCTCAGCGGGGCGGGCACCAGCAATTGGGCGCCGTCACCGATGTATTTGTCTTCGTAGTCGTAAAACTCGCGACCCGGAATGATCTCGCCTGCCACCGATGCCCGCGGCTCGCGATTGCCGAGCACGGCGACTTCGATTTCGCGACCCGTGACGGCTTCTTCCACCAGCACCCATTCGTCATAGGCCAGCGCGGCATGTGCTGCTGCGATGGCTTCATCCACGGTTTTGGCCTTGGCCACACCAACCGACGAACCCATGTTGGCGGGTTTCACAAACACCGGCAGCCCCAGTTGTTGCACGGCTTGTGCCACGCGCGATGCGTCAGCAAGATCGTCTTCGCGCAACGCCACAAACCGGGGTTGGGCGATGCCTTCAGCTGCCAGCACACGTTTGGTGGTGGCTTTGTCCATCGACACTGCACTGCCCAGCACACCTGCACCCACATATGCCACGTGGGCCAGATCGAGCAGACCTTGCATGGTGCCGTCTTCGCCCATTGGGCCGTGCAACAACGGCAACACCACGGTGGCGCTGGCATCATGCGAAGTTGCTGCCATCACCTCGCCGAGCGACGACGCACGACCAGTTGCCTCGAGCCGGTCGGGTAGCGCATCGCGACCACGGGCCAGGGCGGCCATTGCCGAGTCGGCAAGCATCCAGTGGCCGGCGCGCGAAATGGCGATAGTGGTGACGTCGTAGCGCGCAGGGTCAAGGGCCCGCAACACGTGGGCGGCGGTCACGCAACTCACATCGTGTTCGGCGGATTCACCACCAAAGATGACGACCACATGGATGCGCGAATGCGAAGTCACTCGTATCAACGGTACCTCGCCCATCAGGTGCTGCGCTCGTAAGATGAGGCTTCGTATGCGTTTCATGGCAACCGATGTTGCACATGCCGTGGGCGGTCGCCTGATTGGCAAGAATGCCCACCTGTCGGGGGCTTCGTTCGATTCGCGCACACTCACGATGGGGCAGTTGTTCGTGCCGATCATTGCCGAGCGCGACGGCCACGATTTTATTGACGACGCATTGGCGCGTGGCGCAGGTGCGTATCTCACCTCGCGCGAGGTTGGCACTAACGGTGCTGCATTGCGTGGCACGGCAATTGTCGTGCCCGACACGGTGGAAGCGTTGCGCGCACTCGGGCGCTGGGCGCGCTTGGCACTGGGTGCTCGGGTGGGCAACAGGGTGGTGGGCATCACCGGCAGCGTGGGCAAAACCACCACGAAAGATTTGGCTGCTGCTGCCATCGGCTCGGCGTTGCGCGTGGCGGCGAGCTCGCGTTCGTTTAACAACGACCAAGGTGTGCCGATCACACTGCTGAATGCCCCCGACGATTGCGAAGCGCTCATTTTGGAAATGGGCATGCGCGGCCACGGTGAAATTATGCGGCTCACCGATGTGGGCTTACCCACGATTGGTGTGGTCACCGCAATTGGCGAAGCACACACCGCACTGCTCGACAACTTGGACGGCATCGCCCAAGCCAAAGGCGAACTCATCGAGGCGTTGCCCAGTGATGGCATCGCCATTTTGAACGCCGACGACGAACGGGTGTTGGCGATGCAGTCGCGCACGTCGGCACGCGTCATTACCTTTGGCGAGGCGCCGTCGGCAACCGTGCGCATCACCCAGGTAGATCTCGATGCTCGCGCGCACGCCACGGTGCACATGGCCACGCCATGGGGTGACGTTTCGTTTTCCTTGCCCATTGCGGGTCGCCATAGTGCCAGCAACTCTGCAGCGGCCGTCGCTGCAGCAGGCGCGTGCGGCGTGGACGTGCAGGGTGCTGCTCGCGCCATAACTGCAGCACCAATGTCGCCCAATCGCATGGACGTGCGCACCACTGGGGGTGGCGTGGTGCTGATCGACGACTGCTACAACGCCAACCCCAAGTCGATGGCCGCAGCACTCAACACGTTGGCGGCGATACCTGCCCGGCAGCGAACGGCCTTCGTCGGTGTGATGGCCGAACTCAAAGACCCCGACATCGCCCACCGCCTGATTGCCTCGCTGGCACGACGGTTAGAAATCAATCTTGTTGCAGTAGACACCAATTTGTATGGCGGCGATTCCATCACATTGCAATCGGCAATCTTGCAGGCTGGCGAATTGGGCGATGGCGATGCGGTGTTGGTGAAAGGTTCGCGCGTTGCGGGTCTAGAGCGTTTGGTGCACGCCTTCGGCTGATTCGTCGAGTGCACGGGTATTGCACCACCACGCCATCACCAACGCCCACGCAGCCCCAACGAACAACAACCAGCGCGAACCGTAGCGATCAACGAGTGGGCCAAACAACATGTTGCCGATCGGCACCGTGCCACCAAAGGCCATGAACCACAACGCCATAGTTCGGCCGCGTTCGTGGGTCTGCAAGCGGCCCTGCATCACCGTTGACATTGCCGTGGTGGTGAAAAAATAGGAAGCGCCGAGTGCAAAACCGGTGACAAACGCCGGCACCACCGAACGTGAAGCTGCAAAGCCCATCATCGCCACGGCGTTGGCGACGAAGCCCCAACGAATCAGCACGCGCGGGTCGCGCCCAACGAACACGGTGCCGAGCGCCAAACCACCGAGTGCTGCACCAAATGCCCAAGTGGCATACAACCATTTGTACAACGCAGTCGAGCCGACGACCCCAAAGTTCAACTCGGCAATGGCGGGAAACAGCCCGATGTACGGCAGTGAGATGAGCGAATACAACGCCAAAGTAAGAATGAGCCGCCGCACCACCGGGCGATCGCGCGCCACGCGAAACGCAAACGTGAATCGCTGCCAGCCGCGCGACATGTCGCGTTGGTGGGCAGGCACCTTAATGCGCGTGAGCGCCCATACCACGAGCAAATACGTGACAGCGTTGAAAGCAAAAAAGTGCCACGCTTGGGCACCCAACGGTGCAAAAACCGCCACCAAAATTGGCCCCACCACGCGCGAGCCATTGATGAGTGTGGAGTTGAGCGACATCGCCCCAGGCAAATCGGCCCGCGGCACGAGCGACGGCAACATCGCCGACCACGCCGGCATGTTCATGGCCCCACCAATGCCCACGCCAAGTTGGGCTAGGAACAACGCCCAGATTGGGGCATCAACCCGGGCCAAGGCTGCCAGCACTACCGAAAATGTGAGCATCACTACTTGCATGGCAGCCAACCACTTGCGTCGATCAACTGAGTCGGCGATGACACCAGCAGGAATGGCCAGCAACAATAAGGGGCCCATCTGCGCCAAAATTAACAACGCAACGATGGATGCCTTGCCCGTACGTTCATAGATATAGATAGGCAAGACCACGTTTTGAATCCACGAGCCAATGTTTGAGCCGAACGAAGCAATAAAGATTCGGCGAAAATGCGGATAGGAAAGCGCAGAACGCGCGCTGCCTGGGCGAAAAATCGGCAATTCGCCGGTATCAGTTCCTAGTGGCGAACTATCAGTCACTGGCGCACCACGGCGTTCTACGCTAGGTCACTAATGGCTGCAGCAAACGGTTCTCCGACGCCGACTGTGTCACACACTGTGTCATCTGCGGTGTCACCAGCGAGTGAGTGTTCGACCCGCTTTGCGATTTTTACCGAGTGCCCGCAATGCGGGCACGCACTGCACGCCGAACACGCGCACTTTAAATGTGCGGGGTGTGGATGGCGTGACAGTTGCTGCGACTAATTCAAAAATTACGCAAGTAAGTCGGCGTACATTTGCAAAAATGCTGCAGGGCCACCCACCAAAAATGTGGTGACGGTGGTTTCTTTCCACTTGGGTAATTCGTCTTTGATCTTGTCGAGCGGCCCGACCAACGCCACGTCTTCCACCATCTCGAGCGGAATCAAGGCTGCGGCCTCTTTCTTCTTGCCTTGCAGATACAGCTCTTGCACCTGCGTGGCCACGCCTTCCCAACCCATGCGAGCAAACACCTCGAAGTGAAAGTTCGCACCTTTGGCACCCATGCCACCGGCATACAACGCCACGAACGGCCGAATCATGTCGGCACATTTTTCGGCGTCTTCACCTGGCACCACGATTAATGACGACACCACTTCGAACGAGTCGCGTTTTTTTGGGTTGCCCGATTTGGCAAAACCTTCATCAAGGCAACGGCGATAGTGAGCGTCGTCTTTGGGCGAATAAAACAACGGCAACCAGCCATCGGCAATCTCGGCAGACAACGCCACATTCTTCGGGCCTTCAGCAGCCAGATAAATAGGTATGTCTTTGCGAAACGGGTGAATGGTGCTCTTCAGTGGTTTACCCAAACCAGCGCCACCTTGCAACGGCAGATCATAAAACTCGCCGTGATGCTCGAGTGGCGCTTCACGGCGCACGATGTTGCGCACGATCTCGAAGTATTCGCGGGTGCGCGCCAGTGGCTTGGGGTACGGCTGGCCGTACCAACCTTCGACCACCTGCGGGCCCGAAGCACCGAGCCCGAGAATCATGCGACCGTTCGACAAATGGTCGAGCGTCATGGCCGACATTGCAGTTGCCGCAGGTGTGCGACCAGCCATTTGCATGATGCCAGTGCCGAGTTGAATTTGCGTCGTTTGGGCACCCCACCACGCCAACGGTGTGAGTGCATCGCTGCCATACGCCTCGGCAGTCCACAGCGAATGAAAGCCGAGCTTGTCGGCTTCTTTCACTGCTTCAACGACGCCTGCAGGCGGGCCCGAGCCCCAGTACCCGGTGGTGTAGCCAAGTTTTGTCATCTGCTTAGTCTGCCCGCGGCGAGTGCTTATGAACGAAGCGCAGCGAGCGGTTCGACGAAGTCGCGCCCCAACGCCTGGGCGCTCGGTTGGTTGGTGAGCGCACCCGCGACGGTGTTGACACCCAAGGCGATGGCTGGGTCGTTGGTCGCCGCGCCACGGGCACCATGTATTGCCACTTGCAATTGATAGGGCAGTGTGGCATTGGTGAGTGCATACGTGCTGGTGTGTGGCACGGCACCTGGCATGTTGCCCACCGCATAGTGCACCACCCCATGTTTTTCAAAGACGGGCTCGGTGTGCGTGGTTTCGCGCATGGTTTCGATGCAGCCACCTTGGTCGATGGCGACATCCACCATGACTGCGCCACGCTTCATGGTCTTCACCATGGCCTCACTCACCACCACTGGTGCACGTGCACCGGCAATGAGCACGGCACCAATCACCAAATCGGCATCCAACACGCTGCGTTCGACCGCGCCACGATTGGAAGCCAGTGTCATGATGCGACCCTTTTCGATTTGGTCGATGAAGCGCAAACGATCGAGGTTCTTGTCGAGCAACACCACTTCGGCTTCCATTCCTGCTGCGATGCGCGCCGCATTCCAACCCACGTTGCCAGCGCCAATGACCACCACCTTGGCGGGCCGCACACCAGGTGCACCACCCATCAACACGCCGCGACCGCCATAAGGGCGCTGCAAGTAATGCGCACCAGCCTGGGTGGCGAGACGACCGGCAATTTCGCTCATCGGCGCCAGTAGTGGCAGTGAACCGTCGGTGAGTTGCACCGTTTCGTACGCGATGCCCGTGGTGCCGTGCTTGAGCAAGGCTTCGGCAACTTTGGGATACGCCGCCAAATGCAAATACGTAAACAAGGTGAGGTCGGGGCGCAAAAAGCCGAATTCTTTTTCGGTCGGTTCTTTGACCTTGACCACCATGCTTTGGCCCCACGCGTCGGCTGCGGTGGGCACGATGGTGGCACCAGCAGCGACATATTGGTCATCGCTGATTGACGCTGCAGCCCCGGCCTGGGTTTCGACGAAGACCTCCACGCCGGCGCGCTCGAACTCGCGCACGCCATCAGGGGTAAGGGCCACGCGGCCTTCGAGCGTCTTGGTTTCTTTGGGAACGCCCAGGGTGGCGTGCACCGGCTTCACGCCACTTGTCTACTACAACGGGCGGTTGTGCTAAACCAACCTCATGAAAAAGTTCCGAAATTTCATCAACGGCAAGCACGTCGACGCAGCCGACGGCAGCACATTGGACATCATCAATCCTGCCACGGGCAAGGTGTATGCCACATCACCGAATTCACGACTAGCCGACATCGACGCAGCGATGCACGCAGCCGAACACGCTTTCGAAGTGTGGAGAGAATCCACACCATCCGAGCGCTCGTTGGCATTGTTTCGCATCGCGGATGCCATCGAAGCACGCCAAGACGAATTCATCGCACTCGAAGTAGAAAACTGTGGTAAGCCTGTCGCCATTACAACTGCCGAAGAAATACCACCGATGGTCGACCAGATTCGATTCTTTGCTGGTGCGGCACGCATGCTCGAAGGTAAGAGCACCGGTGAATACATGAGGGGTTATACCTCGATGATTCGGCGTGAGCCGATTGGCGTATGTGCGCAGGTCGCACCGTGGAACTATCCGATGATGATGGCGGTCTGGAAGTTTGCGCCAGCCATCGCGGCGGGCAACAGCATCGTGCTGAAGCCCAGCGACACCACACCAGCAACCACCGTGCTGCTAGCTGAGATTGCCGCACAGTTTTTGCCGACGGGTGTATTCAACGTGGTGTGCGGTGATCGCGAGACGGGTCGCACGATGGTGTCGCACAACACACCGGTGATGATTTCCATCACCGGTTCGGTGCGGGCGGGCATGGAAGTTGCCGAAGCAGCAGCCAAATCGTTGAAGCGCGTGCAGCTTGAACTGGGTGGCAAGGCACCAGTCGTCGTGTTCGACGACGCCGACCTTGAAGCTGCCGTAGCGCAGATAGCGATGACCGGGTATTTCAACGCCGGGCAAGATTGCACGGCTGCCACTCGCGTGATTGTGGGGCCGAAGTTGTACGGCGATTTCGTCGAAGCGTTGGCCGATGCCGCCAAGAACACCAAGACGGGCCAGCCCACCGATGATGTGCTCTATGGTGCGTTGAACAACGCCAGCCAACTGGCGCGCGTCAATGGCTTCGTTGAGCGTGCACCAAAACATGCGCGGGTCGTGGCCGGTGGCAACAAAATCGGCAACGACGGATACTTCTTCGAACCCACGGTCGTTGCCGACCTGCGGCAAACCGACGACATGATCCAACAAGAAATGTTCGGCCCCGTCATCACGGTGCAAAAGTTCAGCGACGAAGCCGAAGCCCTCAAGTGGGCCAACGGGGTGGAATACGGCCTGGCGTCATCAGTGTGGACCCGTGATTTCGGCAAGGCGATGCGCATGGCCAAATCGCTGGATTTCGGCTGTGTGTGGATCAATACGCACATCCCTGTCGTTGCCGAGATGCCGCACGGTGGTTTCAAGAAGTCGGGCTACGGCAAAGACTTGTCGGCCTACGCACTCGACGACTACACGCGCATCAAACACGTGATGGCCAACATCAACCTCTGATGACTAGCGTTGCGCATCAGAGGGGGCGATAGCCAACAGTGAGTATTGAGCGCGGCTCCGTTGAACTCGTCGATGTAACCAAGAGTTACGGCGACGTCGTTGCTGTTGACAAGATCAATCTCGAAGTGAACGCCGGCGAGTTTTTGTCGCTGCTCGGCCCCAGCGGCTGTGGCAAAACCACCACGCTGCGGATGCTCGCCGGGTTCGAACAACCCGACGCCGGTTTCATTCGTATCTCGGGTGAATACGTGCAGGGTGTGCCGCCACACAAGCGGGATGTCAACACGGTGTTCCAGCATTATGCGTTGTTTCCACACATGTCTGTTGCCGAAAACGTGGCCTATGGGCTGCGACAAAAAGGTGTCAACAAATCTGAAATTGCCACACGAGTCACCGAAGCGCTCGACATGGTGCAGATGTCAAAACTCGCCGAGCGTCGCCCGCGGCAGATGTCGGGTGGGCAGCAACAGCGGGTGGCAGTGGCGCGAGCACTCGTCAATCGTCCGAGCATCCTGTTGCTCGATGAACCACTCGGCGCGCTCGACCGCAAATTGCGGGAAGAGATGCAAATTGAACTGAAACTTCTGCAAAGCCGTCTGGGCATCACCTTCGTGTTCGTCACGCATGACCAAGAAGAGGCAATGTCGATGTCGGATCGCATCGCCATCATGCTGGACGGTCACGTTGAACAACTTGCCGATCCCGAAACCGTGTACGAGCATCCGACGACGGCCTTCGTGGCTGGTTTCGTCGGGCGTAACAATTTTTGGCAAGGTGTGGCCACCGAACATGGTCTGCAAGCCGAAGACGGCACCGTGTTCGTCGCAAGTCGACCTGAAGAAGACGTGCCCAACGGCGAGCCCGCCTTGTCAGCGGTGCGACCCGAGTGCATCCACCTGACATCGGCACAGCCGACGCAGACAGAAAACGTGGTGCAAGCCACGGTGGCGGGTGTGTCGTATTACGGGGATGTGCTGCAATATGTGCTGCGGACCCGCACCCGCGACCTGCTGGTATTGGTGCCACGCACCAACCCGGAGCGGTTCAAATTAGGCGACACGGCATGGTGCTCTTGGGCGGCTGAAGATGTTTACCTCTTCTCGGCTCGGCAGGCCAATGTGGTCATGGCTGCCCCCAGCGCCGCCGCATAATGCGCTAAGTTTTGACCAGCCATACGCCACAAAACAGGGGGATGTCATGACCAAACAACTTCGAATGCTCGCACCGGAATCGTTTCGAGAGCATCTGTCACGCCGTGCGTTCATTCAAGGCGGCACTGCTGCTGCTGGGTTTGCCGTGTTGCTCACCGCTTGTGGTTCAGATGATGCCGCTGATGATGCAGCGACAGGTGGCGAGGCAGCCACTGGTGACTACAGCCGGGTAGTGAACAAAGCATCGGGTTCACTCGCGATGTACACCTGGGGTGACTACAACGACCCAGACATCGTCGGTGCACTGGCCGAATCCGAACTCGGTGTCACGATGAAGGTCGACTACTACCCGAGCAACGAAGATCTCATCACCAAACTCGCAGCCGGCGCAGGTGGCAGCGGTTTCGACATCGTCGTGCCAACCGGCCCCTACGTGCCGCAGATGATCGAAAAGGGTCTCATCCAGAAACTTGACATGTCGTTGATTCCCAACCTCGGCAACCTCGATGCGGCCTACGTGTCACAGACATGGGACCCGAACAACGAATACTCGGTGTGCAAAAACTGGGGCAGCACGGGCTTTTTCTACGACAAGACCAAAATCACCCGCAAGATGGAGACGTGGCAAGATTTCATCGACGCGTGCATGAACGAAGGCAGCGGCAATTGCGCCATGATCGACACCGCACCAAACCTCTGCGGCATGTGGTACTGGTCGCAGGGCAAGAACTGGAACAGCCAAGACGCAGCAGACCTTGACGCCTGCGAGAAGTTCCTCGTCGATGATTTTGCGCAACACATCAAGGCGTTCGACTCGTACCCGAGCACCAAATTGGCGGAAGGTGCCTACATTTTGTCGATGGGTTGGAACGGCGACCTGCGTCAGGCCTACACCCGCATCGCCGATGCCGGCGGCAACCCCGAAGACTGGGTGTGGGTGCTTGGTACGCCAGCCACCGAATTGTGGATGGACACCTATTGTGTGGCTGCCGGCGCACCCAACCCGGAGGCTGCGCACGCGTGGATCAACTGGCTGCTGGTTCCTGAAATTTCGATCAAAGACTTGCAGTACCACGGTTACAACACGGGTATGAAGAGCATGGATTCGCTCATCGCCGAGTTGGCACCCGACCTGCAATATGGCGACATGATTTTCTTTTCACCCGAGCAGGTGGCAACGTTCCAAACCCAGGAGATCACCCCGACTCTCGATCGCATGGTCGACATCATGAACAAGGTGAAGGCCAAGGCCGGAGCCTGATCGAAACCGCCGGGCGATAGTCGGAGCCTGAACAGCACGTGACCGCCTCGGTCGCCCCAGAAAAGCGTTGGCGTCTGCGGGCGCCGAAGTATGCCTTGGCCCTGCCTTCGATCATTTGGTACGTCACTTTCTTTGTCGCACCGATTGCCTTCGTGGTGCTGTACTCGTTCGGCACCAAAGACACCAGCCAACTCGTGCCGGTCGATCTTTCGCGTCTATCGACGACAAGTTACGTCGAAGTATTCGATGAAACGTTCTTTACCGTGTTTCGTGCAACCGTGCGCATCGCCATTATCGCTACGTTGCTGTGTTTGTTAATCGGTCTGCCCGTTGCATATTTCGCAGCCTTCAAGGTGGGCGAGCGCTGGCGCGCAATCGTCTTGGCTGCCGTTGTGGTTCCGAGCTTTACGAGCTTTCTGATTCGAACCGTTGCCTGGCGCATCCCCCTGGCACCGAATGGCACGTTCTCCAAGTTCCTGCAAGACATCGGCGTCATCGGTGACAGCGGTATTCAGATACTTGAAACGTCGCTCGCCGTACAGCTGGCGATCGTTTACAACTATCTCGGCTTCATGATCTTGCCGTTGTACGTGGCGTTTGACCGTATCGACGTGCGGCTGCGTGAAGCAAGCAAAGATCTTGGCGCGGGTCGGTTTGCCACCTTCACGAGTGTGACGTTGCCGCTTGCCGGGCCGGGTATTGCTGCGGGCGTGCTGCTTACGTTCATTCCGATGTGCGGCGACTATGTGACGGCCACCGTGCTGGGCGGCGCCAAAGGCAACATGATCGGCGCAATGATTGCCTCGCAGTTCAGCAGCGCCCAGAACTGGCCGCTCGGCGCCGCAATGGCGGTGCTCATGATTGGGGCGGTGTTGTTGGTGCTCGTGGTGGGTGCCGCGGTCGTGTGGCTGGCCCCGTGGCTGTTGGTCATACTCGGGCCAATCGTGCAACAATTTCGCCGACGGCGGGCAACGCGGCTTCGCCCGCAAGGTGCTGCGCCATCACGCCGATGGGGCATCGCCGACAGTTTGCTGCATCGACTGCTGGGCATCTGGACCACACTCGTCTTGATCTTTTTGTTCATCCCCGTTGGGTTGGTGTTTTTGCACTCGTTCAATCGTGGTAACTCGTTCACCATTTGGTCAAACGCAGTGAGTATCAAGTGGTGGGGTGAATTGTTTGACGGTGCCGTTTTTCTGCAAACGACGCTGTTGTTCGGTGGTCTCGTTGCGGTGGCGGTAATTACGCAACGCATCTTGAAGCGCCGCTCGCAATTCGGCGCTGGCTACACCACATGGATCGTGCCGACTGGTTTCGTGCTGGCACTCGTGGTCAACGGTGTGCTCACCAGTTGGTATGCCAACCTGTTCGACTTTGCCGGTATCGGTGATGCGATTCGCAATTCGTTCATCGCCGCCTTCGGGGCCACGGTGATCGCCGTGATCCTGGGTGGCACCGCCGGGGTCGCGCTGGCTCGTCGCCCGGGCACATGGTCGACCGTATTTATGGTGCTGGTATTCCTGATTTTGGTGACACCCGAGATCATGGACGCAATCGCGCTGGCCACGTGGTTTCCACGCATTCAAGACGTGCCCGTCGTTGGCTATGTCTTCCGTGAAGGCTGGGGCCCGTTCAATGGCGGCATCAACAAGTTGTGGGTGGGCCAATCGCTGTATGCATCGGCAGTCGTCACGCTCATCGTGCGTGCACGACTTGCGGGGCTCGACGAATCCCTCGAGCAGGCGGCAGCCGATCTTGGTGCGCCGCCTGGAAGGGCGTTCCGACAAATTACCTTGCCGCTCATTGCCTCGGCGATGATTGCTGGCGGGTTGTTGTCGTTCGCTTTGTGTCTTGATAACGCAGTGATCTCAACGCTCATCAGCGAAGCCGGCTCGACAACATTCCCTGTTGCACTCTTGGGTGCCACACGCAGCACGATCAAACCGTTCTGGGGTGTTGGGGCGATCAGTTTGTTCGTCGTCACCATGGCTTCGCTGTGGTTCTTAGTCGTGCTGTTGCGACGTGGTGGTGCATCGGCTGGCAATATTGCCGCCACGCTCACCGGCAATTAGCGCATGAAACGCGTTGCGGTCGGGCCGACCCAAGCACCCGAATGGATGCGCGACGCAGTGCGTGCTGGTGGTTGCGAAGTTGTCGACTATGGCGATGCGCAAGGTTTGGTGTGGGGCGACCCGCGCGGCCCCGACGCGTGTGGCGAGGTGTTGCGCACGCACCCGCAGTTCGAGTGGGTGCAGTTGCCATTTGCCGGCATTGAAACCTTCGTGCCTCATCTTGATACCCGTCGTGTATGGACGAGTGGCAAAGGTGTGTACGCCGAGCCCGTTGCCGAGTTGTGCATGGCGTTTTTGCTCGGTGGTCTGCGCCACGTGATTGGTTATTCGCGGGTGAACGAATGGACTGTCGACCACGGTCGTTATCTACTTGGTGGCAACATCGTGATCGTCGGTGGGGGAGGCATCGCCGAGTCGCTCGTGCGCATGTTGCAAGGCTTCAACACCCACATCACCGTGGTGCGACGCCACCCCACACCCATTGCCGGCGTGCAGCGAGTAGTCACCCAGGCGCAGTTGCACGACGTGTTGCCCGAGGCTGATGCCGTGGTGCTGGCCTGTGCGCTCACCCCCGAAACGATGGGTCTCATCGGTGCACGCGAACTCTCACTCATGAAACATGATGCGTGGCTGGTGAACGTGGGTCGTGGAAGGCTGATCGTGACCGACGATCTGGTTGCTGCGCTACGCGAGCGGCGCATCGGCGGTGCCACGCTGGATGTCACTGAACCCGAACCGCTTCCGAAAGAGCACCCGCTGTGGCAACTCGACAACTGTTTGATCACCCCGCATGTCGGCAACACGCGGGCCATGGCCGTGCCACTGCTGACCGAGCGCATCACCACCAACTGTCGGCTGTTTGTAGCCGGCCAGCCCCTCGTTGGCGTGGTGAACGTGACGCTCGGGTACTAAGCAATAGCGTCGGGCTTGCCCCATGATTGACCACTACGACACATTGGGCGTTGCCCGTGGTGCATCGCTCACCGATATTCGTCGTGCATATCGGGCGCGCATGCGCTCGGCGCACCCCGACGCCCGCAAAACAAGTTCGGCTGCCGGGAGCAATTCTTCATCGACGACTGCTGAGGTCACCCGCATCGCCGAAGCGTGGAACGTGTTGTCATCGCCCGCACGGCGTGCGGCGTACGACCTGCAAACAGCCACCGGCAGTGCAGCCGGGGTGCAGGCCAACGAGCCGACGTTCTCGTTTATTGATGCCGATGCAGACCTCGATCGGGTGTATGAGCCGGCGCGATTTCCGTGGCGATTCGTGTTGGTCGTCATCGGTATCGGTTCGGCATTTTTGATCCTCCTGCACATCATGGGCGACCCGATGCCGAGGCGCGGTATCGACGGCCTCATCAACTCGGGTTCATGCGTTGATTTCGACAACCTTGGTGCCGCATTCGAGGTGGAATGTGACGGGCCGTATCAGGCAGTGGTACGCGAGCTCGTGCCGTTCAATTCGGCGTGCGATAGCGACACCACCCAAGCCCGCGACCGCCAAGGCATGGGCACGGTTTGTCTGGCGCCGTAGCCCGGTCGCTGTCACGGCATTGCACGCAGGTGACACCCGCTAGCCTCGGCTGTAATTAAGGGCGATTAGCTCAGTCGGAAGAGCGCTACGTTCACATCGTAGAAGTCGTGGGATCGAGTTACTCAATCGCTTCAAGTGTGTCTTGCGTCGTGTTTTCGGTACCTTTCGTGGAATTTCTTCAATCATACTTCGTACATGAATGAAGTAGTTTTGTCGTCAACGTAGTGCTCTTCGATGGGAGATTGAGATGGCAGCTTGGATGATTCGTGGGGGACGCACCGGAGAGCGGAATGCGTGGGCTCTTGAGAAGGGAGTCTCAGGGGGTGGATTCGCTTCAATAGGGGACCTTAAGGCATGTGGGTCCCGTGATGATGTATTGACGGTGGTCCGAACGGCGGTTCCAGAAAAACCTTTGGCCGCTTGTCGAAACTTTGCTGCGCAACTATGGACATTGAGGGGTCGAATTCAGGTGGGGGACCTCATCGTCATGCCGATTAAGTCCACCCGCCA
>CAMAWR010000002.1 GCA_945862045.1 Bifidobacterium breve | reverse complement strand
ACTGCCGCGCGCAAGTGCACTGGTGCAGTTTGTCGCTTCTTGCGGCGTACGCCGATGTTGAGCACTTCCACGAAGACCGAAAACGTCATAGCTGCGTAGATATAGCCCTTCGAAATCTTCTGTCCGAAACCTTCGGCGATCAACACCGTGCCAATGAGCAGCAGGAAGGCAAGGGCCAGCATCTTCACCGATGGGTGGGCATTGACGAAGTTGTAGATCGACTTGGATGCCAGGAGCATCACGAATACGGCAGTGACAATCGCAATCACCATGACCATCACATGGGGGGTCATGCCGACCGCAGTGATGACCGAGTCGATGGAAAAGACCAGATCGAGGAGCAGAACCTGCCCGATTACTGCGGCAATGGTTGGCGCCACTTTTGCTGACGTCTGACCCTCTTCACCTTCGAGTTTGTGGTGGATCTCGGTCGTCGCTTTGTAGATCAGGAACAATCCACCAGCCAACAAAATTAGTTCTTTGCCGCTAAAACCAAATGACCCGATGGAGAAGAGTTCTTTTTTCAGCGTGATCACCCACCCGACTGCCAAAAGCAGAAGTACCCGCATTCCGCCGGCGGCGAGCAGACCGATTTTGCGCGCCTTTTCTTGTTGACCAGCGGGCAGTTTGGCCGCAAGAATCGAAATGAAAATGACGTTGTCAACACCGAGCACAATCTCCAGCGTCAACAACGCTGCCAGCGCACTCCACGCAGTGGGGTCAGAAATCCAATCCATGACCTAGAAAGTAGCAGTCACCTCCGCATTTCGGGTGTCAGTCTGGTTCGAGCCAACGTGGATTGGCAACCGATACCTTGTCGCGTATTGATGGCTGCAATACCGCAATGACACCTGGTAATTCGTTGTCGTAGGCGCCGGCGCGAATCGCCATGGCGAGTGATGCATCGCTTTGGTGGCCAAGCGTGCTCAGGCGTCGTTGGTGGTCGTGGCGGTGCTGGGCTTGCACGGGCAATTCACGCGTAACGATGTCGAGTGCGTTGAGTGCCACACGGATTTCGAATTGTCGTCGCCGAGAGTCAGGTGACAAAGAGGCTTGTGCCCACCATTGGCTCACTGCACGGACGATCTCGGTCATCGTCGGTTGGTCGTGGGGGGCACTCATATGGTTGCTGCGGTCAGCAGGTTCAGTACATCCCACTCATTTTCGCTCACTCGCCGCCCGAGAATCGCCAACTCGTGACTGTTGACCAGACCACTGAGATGTGTTTGTGACTGCATAATGCAGATGAGCCCCCACTTGATGGTGCCGAGCACCTCCCACCAGCGCAGTTCATCAGTCGAAATGTTCGCACCACCGGCCGACTCGTAGTGTCGCAGGAGGTCCTCGCGGCTGCACACACCCGCCGCAGCCAACGGTGACCCAAAACGCCACGCACGCACGCACATCCAGCCGAGATCTTCAGTCGGGCTCCCGAGGTGACTGAGTTCCCAGTCGAGCACCCCGGTCAAACCCTCGTCATTGACGAGCAGATTTCCGAGCCGTAAATCGCCGTGCACGAGCACTGTCGGGCGAGGTGAAGGACGGTTGAGTTCGAGCCACCGCAGGGCGATTTCAAATGCCGGATGTGGATCATGGAGTGCATCCAGCAGCCCATACATGGCGGTGAGTTGATCGGTGTCGGCCATTGCCGTCAACGTGGAAAGAGGGAGTGAATGAATTTGGGCTGCAGCGCGCGCAAGATCGGCGGGTAGCCGTGTGCGGGCAGCCGTGTATCGGTCATCACGCAGAATCTTGCGGGCAATCGACTCGCCACCAATTTTGCGCACAATTACGAAGGGTCGCTCAAGTGTGGATGACGCCGAACCATCGACGACCACCTCGGGCACCGGCACGCCGTGCTGGCCGGCAAGGCGCAGCACAGCGATTTCACCGTCGATTCGCGTCACCGCACCACGCCGTAAGCGCTGCAGGACGAGGTCATCACCACCTGCTGACAACTGCCAAGTTTCTCGCGAGGCCCCACCCGAAAGACGCTCGAGTAATTCGACTCGTACCCCACCAAGCGCCGTCGACAATTGTCGAGCCAGCGTTTCGTCTTGGATCACGCCGTGACAGTTATTCGGCGATACCGACGGGTTGGGAGTCGATGATTTGATCCAAGTATTCACTCATGCCGTAGCCAATTCGACCGGCGTGGTCTGCGGATGTCATCTTCCATTCGGTCATGCCTTCACTGATGCGTGTGTGCATCCAGTTACCGGCAGGATCTTGTCGGCGATTACGAAGCGGAATGAGCGTGCGTACCTGACCCTCGAATGACCATGATTTTTTTGCTGAGGTGCTGCTCAACGTGCCAGTGACGTGCTTGTGAAAGTGCTCGTCTGACTGTGTGACGGTCGAAATCTGCACTCCGTCGCACAAGTGAATCTGGCCGGCGTCCCACACGAACCCGCCACGGGTGCCACCGGAGTCTTTGCGGGCGACACGACTGGCCATGAAGCCGAGATCATCACCGAAGTTTGCGGTCAGCCAGCGGTAGTACCACGGTGCCTGCCAAAAACGTGGGCCCCACGAGTGATCGCGTAGACCAAAACCCGATATTGCGAACTCTTCGCTGCCAACACGCAACGACCCGTCGCCGGTGACGAGCTGCTCGTAATGGCCTCGAGCGAATTGCTCTTCGGGGCGTTCATGCGGTTCTTCGGGTTCGCCACCGAACATGCTGGGGCGACCCTTGCCACGAAAGTCAAGACGCACCTCACACTCGACGAATGGATTATTTTTGAAGGCCTCACGAGGATTTGACATTTGATACGGGTCGGTGAGCATCAAAACCTTGCCCGCAAAGTCGACACTCAGGTGCTCAAACGGCGTGTGCATCTTCCAGGTGAGACCACCAGCATCGAGAGCATCGTTGTGCGAGATGTTCGGCCGATTGAACATAAAGCCGACACGACCATCAGGCAGATAGATACAGACGGTCATTTCGGCGTAACCCTCGTTGGCGCGGTTACCCATACGCAACCACACACCGAGTTTTGAAGTGTGATCAAAGCAGTTGATGTACATGCTTTCGTTGAAGTTCGTTTCTGGCCCAAGCGGGTGCATGAATTCGTCAGATTCCAGCAGTCGCACGCGCATATTGGTACCTCTCTGGGGCAGAGCATAGGTCATCACTCGGCGTCGACGGCATTTGATAATGACACCAGACGGTCGCAATCATTGGGCGATTAGCGTACGGTGAGGTTTACTGCATGTACCTGCCAACCTCTGAGTCATTGCGTACCCATCCGTTACCGAAATGGTTTGATGATGCAAAGTTCGGAATCTTTAGTCATTGGACGGTCAGTTCGGTTCCATCATTCGGAACGACAGGTCTTGACCCTTTTGCGTTGGCGCGGGAGGAAGGCGAGCGTGCAGCTTTTGCAAAGACTCCGTATGCAGAGTGGTACCAGAACTCAATTGCCATCGCAGAGTCGCCAGCAGCGGAATACCACAGCACGCTGCTCGGCTCGCCTGACTACGGCACATTTGTAGACACATTCTTTGCATTGGCACAAGATTGGAACGTCGGTGCCTGGCAGGAACTGTTGCGTTGCTCTGGTGCCCGCTACTGCGTCGCTGTCACAAAACACCATGACGGCGCATTGATGTGGCCGTCGGCAACGCCGAATCCAGTTCATGGCAAACGTTGGCAACCAGAGCGTGACCTCGTCGGCGAACTTGCAGTAGCGGCACGCGGTGCAGGTCTGCGCTTCGGCACGTATTACTCGGGTGGGCTCGACTGGACATTTCAAGGCCTCGGTATCGACAGCGTTGCCTCACTCTTCGCGGCGATCCCGCAGGATGATCGCTATTGCGCATACGTCGATGCCCACTGGCGCGAACTTATCGCCCGCTATCGCCCTGATGTGATGTGGCATGACATCGGGCATCCGCGCGCAACCGATGGCGCCGTGCAACTGATTGCCGACTACTACAACGGCAATCCGGATGGTGTGGTCAACGACCGCTACGACATTTTCGGGGTGATGGGCGGAACCAGCCACGCCGATTTCACAACGCCCGAATATTCGTCCGGAACGCCGCAGAGTGGTAAAAAATTCGAGGTCTGTCGTGGCATCGGAAGCAGTTTCGGCTACATGCAGTTCGAAAATGAGTCGACCTATGCAAGCATTCCCGAACTTGTGCGAATGTTGGTGAACATAGTCGCCGACGGCGGTAATTTGCTCTTGAACATCGGTGCGATGCCCGGTGGCTACATTCCATGGGCACAGCAGATACGGGTCATGGCAATCGGACAGTGGCTGGCAACCAACGGCGCCGCCATCTACGGCAGTCGACCGCACGAGCAGTCGCGACTTACCACCGACTTTGGTGCTGAAGTTCGCCTCACGAGAGGCACCGATGGTGCCACCTATGCAATGGTGTGCGAGCGCCCCGACTCTGCGGTCGTACAGATCACGGGTCTACCGAAAGGTGATGTTCGCCTCGTGCACAACGGCGCCCGTGTGCTGCGCAAGGGGGATCGTCTGACGTTGCCCGTGCGACCAGACGACACACCGGTGTGGGTCTTGCGAATCGAATAGATATTCGTGTGGAGTTATGTTGCGTCAGCAAGTAGCGCGTCGGCGAACGCGCGCAATGTTGGAAACTCCCAGTGGGGCACGATCGGTGCGGCCGCTGGTGTGGCCCCGAGTGAGCCGGCAGCAGCACGTTTCGCACCGTAACGGTTGATCCACACCGTGTTGAGGCCAATCTGCTGGGCGGGAACATGGTCGTGGAACAAACTTTGCGCCACGTGCAGGTGCTGCTCGGGTGTGACGCCCAATTCGCGTGCTTGTTTCAGCAACACGTGGAAATTGTTGAGATCGGGTTTGTACGAGCCGATGTCTTGCGCGGTGAGAACAGCATCAAATGTGACATCAAGCTGCATGTTTGAACCAGCGAAGCTTTCGTTGTCGACGTTCGAAAGAATCACCAACTTGCACCGTTGCTGTAGATCGAGCAGTGCCTGATGGCTGTCAGCGAACACCGGCCATGATGGCACTGACGCGGCGAAAGTTCGCGCGTCGAATTCGCCCTGTGCGGCATTGCTGGAAGGGTTCGCCAAACCCATGCTCGTAGCCATGCGACGCCAGGTCTCGGCGAGAATGACGGGATACGTCCATGATGGATTTGCATCCTGCACGTGGGTTTCGTGCGAGGCAAAGAGCGAGAGAATTTCGGCTTCGAGTGGCCGCACGCCGTACTGACTGGCGAGTCGTGTGACTGTCTCGGCGATACCGAGCTCCCAGTCGACGAGGGTGCCGTAACAGTCGAAACTCAAGAGCCGGGCATCCGCGAGGCGCATGGTCATTTACCGACAACTCACACAAAGACCAATGGCATCAAGACGATGGCTGGTGAGCGAAAAGCGTGACGACTTGGCGGCGCTGCGTAGTGCCTTGTCGAGCGCCCGCTCGGTAGCGGGTGTGACTTCGAAGTCGTCGATTGATCCACATTTGTCGCAAATCAAGTGATGGTGGTGACCGATGAGTGCCTCGTCAAGTTCGTAACGTGCGTGGTCATCGCTGCCGGCAACCCTGTGAATGATGCCGACACGTTCAAGATCGGCGAGGTTGCGGTACATGGAACTTTGGGTCAGACGTGTCCGTGCCTTCAGCAATTCCGGCATGCTGACGGGCCGACCGTGCTTGAGCAAGAGATCAACCAATTGGCGCCGACCCGTCGTGTAGGTAAGGCCGGATTCGCGTAAACGGTGGCCGATTTGCTCGTGTATTGCCGCTGTCTGGTTTGCCATTGTGATGAGCGTACCGAGGTGACCCGCTTGGATATGTACTTCACGGGCAATCCTCGTAGCGTGTATTCATGCCGTTGCACGTAAAACCAGGAACATCATTCGGTGATTTCCATGGCCGGGCTCGTGCAGTTGCGCCCGAGGCCTTTGACGCGCAGTCACTGCGCAATCTGATTGGTGGCGAGTGGGCGAGTGGTGGTACCACGCGACCGCACGTGGTGCCGGTGGACGGCTCACAAATTATTGGTGCACCGATCATCACGTCTGTCGAGGCACATCGCGCCATGGCGCTCGCCGTCAAACAAGATGCCGAATGGTCGAAAACACCTCTCGATGAACGTATGCGCCGGGTGACCAAGGCGGTTGCACTGTTGCGCGAGCAGCGTGAAGTGATTGCTGGTCTGCTCATGTGGGAAATCGGCAAGCCATGGAAACTTGCCTGCGACGACATTGATCGCTGCCTGGATGGTGTCGAGTGGTACCTCACGCAGATTGAACGCCAGATCAAAGATCGCGTGCCGCTCGACGGGCCAGTATCGAACATTGCTTCATGGAACTATCCGCTCAGTGTGTTGGTGCATGCCGAACTGGTGCAACTGCTGGCTGGTAATGCGGTGGTGGCTAAAACCCCGACGCAGGGCGGCTTTCACGCACTCACGTTGGCGCACGCCATGATGGCACGCGCCGGTCTGCCCGCAACTTTGGTGTCGGGCAGCGGTGCCGAACTCAGCGAAGCGCTCATCAGCACGCCCGAGCTTGGTGCGTTGGTCTTCGTTGGTGGTCGAACGAATGGTCGCAAAGTTGCCACGCGTCTCGCGGACTTGCGTAAGCGACATGTGCTCGAACAAGAAGGTCTGAACGCCTGGGGGGTGTGGAACTATTCGCAGTGGAACGATTTGGCGGGGCATCTTAAAAAAGGTTTTGCCTACGCCAAACAACGCTGCACCGCGTATCCGCGCTATGTAGTGCAGCGACGTTTGCTGCCGGATTTTCTCGAGATGTACTACCCGGTGGTGGCGTCACTGAAGTTCGGGCACCCATGTGCGGTCGAGAATGATGATGACGCGTTGCCCGACCTTGACTTTGGCCCCGTGATTCAGCGGTCGAAGGCCGAAAATCTGGCCGCCCAATTCGAAGAAGCCATCAGCACCGGTGGCATCCCACTGTTGCACGCAGCATTGAACAAGGGGCGGTTCATTGATGGTCAAGACACGTCGGCATATGCCGCGCCGTCGTGCGTGCTCGAGCCACCGTCGGCCTGGTCGCTGCACCATGCCGAACCATTCGGGCCGATCGACTCCATCGTTGTGGTGGACACCGAGGCAGAGTTCCTGAGCGCGATGAACGCCTCCAACGGTTCGTTGGTGGCGTCAGTGGCTACCGACGACATGGCTTTTGTCGAGCGGGTGTCCGACGAGATTCAGTCGTTCAAGGTAGGTATCAACAAACCACGCTCGCGTGGTGATCGCGACGAAGTGTTCGGTGGGCGTGGTGGTTCGTGGAAGGGTGCATTCGTTGGCGGCGATTTGCTCGTCGATTCGGTGACCAATGGTGAGCGCCCCTTGTACGGCAACTTTCCCGATGGGTCGCGTTACCCGAAAACCTGACAGGCTTCGATAATGCCGCAACTCGTCGGAACCTACATTCCCAGCACCATGCAGTGGGTGCGCGACCAAGTGGACACGTACGAGCGAACAGGTGGCAAGCAAGCAGCCACGCTGCTGGAGACGGGCATACCTGTCATCATCGTCGCGATGCGTGGTGCAGCGTCTGGCAGTGTGCGCAAGATCGCGTTGATGCGAGTGGAACACGACGGAGAATACGCACTAGTCGCTTCTTATGGCGGTGCACCAAAGCATCCCGCGTGGTATCACAACTTGGTTGGGCATCCGACAGAGGTGACGGTGCAGGACGGGCCTGCGCCGTTCTTCGTCACCGTTCGCCTCGTTGATGGGGCGGAGTACGACGAATGGTGGCGCCGCAGTGTTGCTGTATTTCCGCAGTATGAGAAGTACAAGGAGAAGACCTCGCGACGAATCCCCCTATTCGTGGCCACTCCCGCCGACAACACATGAAACTCATTTCACGCTGGGTGGTGCTCACCATCGCGGTGTGGCTCGCCGATGTGGTGATCGGCGGGGTGAACATCACCGATGGAGTCTGGAATCATCTGTGGGTAGCGGCACTCTTCGGGCTGGCAAACGTAATCGTCGGAAACCTCATTCGTTTGGTGGCGTTTCCAGCGCTCATCTTGACGCTGGGAATGTTTGGCATTGTGGTGAATGCCTGGATGCTGATGTTGGTCGGCGATGTGAGTGCCGCACTTGAAGTACGGAGTTTTTGGTCGGCATTTGGCGCCGGGGCAATTATCAGCGTGGTATCAACCGTGCTCGGAAGAGCGCGCCGCGACCGCGACTAGACACCGCGAGCGTCGTTGATTTGCGATTCACTCGGGCGTTTGAAGATCGTGATCATTGCCAGCCCGGCCACCCCGTACAACGCGGCGTTCATCAGCCAGGCGCCACGAATCTCTGCCTTGGATACGTCGAGCACCGATGCACCATTCTGTCGGGCAGCGTCGATGCGGGTGAACGCAGGGGCCGCGATGGCCAATGAAAGTGCCGCGCCGAGTGCCGTGCCTACTTGCCGAAACGTATTGTTGAGCGCCGAGCCCATCGCCAACTGAGTGGGCCTCAAAAATGCGACCGCTGAACTTGACAAGGTCGAAATGCTGAGCCCGACACCGACACCGGTCATAATCATCCACGGCAGATAATGCGTGACATACGCAGGCGAGTCGGGAATCGTGCCCCGCAACCCCAAAGTACCTCCGGCGAGCAAAAGCGCCCCGACGAACAGCACCCGCGAGTGCCCGAAACGGTCGGCGTACTTTCCGGCGAATGGTGCAACGAATGCAGCACAGGCGGGGCCCGGAAAGGTGGCCAGACCCGACGTCGCCACGCTGTAACCCCATACGGCCTGTAGCCAAAACGTGTTGAGTAACCACATCCCAATGAAACCCATGCTGAAGAGAATGCCTGCAACGTTTGCCGCCACCACGAAGCGCAACCGGAAAAGTGACAAATCAAGAATCGGGTGGGTTGCGCGGTGGCAACGCAGGGCGAATGCAGCGCACAGGATGGCACCGCTGATCAGTGCCGTGACAGTGGCACGATCAGCCCAACCCCAAACCTCACTTTGTGAGATACCCAGCACGACCAATGCAACCCCCGAGAATCCGAGCACTGCACTCAGATAATCCACCCGTCGTTCTGCGTTCGGGTCTTTCGACTCACGTAAAAGTTTTCTACCGAGCACGACGATGAGCACCGTGAAGGGAATATTGATGAAGAACATCGAGCGCCAGCCAAGTGCTTCGACAAGAAGTCCACCGACCGACGGCCCGAGTGCAGCTGCAAGCCCACCCGATGCGCTCCAGACCGCGATTGCCTGCGTGCGCTTTTCGACGGGAAACTCAGGAAGAACAAGTGCCAACGACGCTGGTGTGAGTTGCGCACCACCGAAGGCTTGCACCACCCGAGCCGCTACCAAGAACCATGCACTTGGTGCAATGCCACAGAGCAGCGAGCCGAAACTAAACCACAACACTCCACGCAGGAAACTCCGCTTGCGCCCGAAGACATCAGCAAAGCGGCCAGCCGTTAGAAGTGCTGCGGCATAGGCGATTGCATACGCAGAAAACACCCAGGTGAGCAGGCTGCCGCCACCAAGGTCGTCGTCAATGGTTCGCTTGGCGACGACGACGATCGACAAGTCCAACGAGACGAGAAAAACCGAGATGGAGGTGAGTGCTAAGACTCGGTATGAATACTTGAGGTTTGGCTGTGCATTTACTGCCGATGTACTAATGACGGCAGGTTAGTCGTCGTCTAGCCTCGGCACATCATGCAAGACGCTCAGCGTCACTCGGAGCGCGGCAGTGACGAAACCGAAGTTGTGCGCAAGATACTCGCTGCAGGTCTGGTTGCGCATGTGGGCATCATTGATGGCTACGGCGCACCCGTGGTGATACCGATGGCCTACGCACCGGACGGCGACAGCGTTCTCATTCATGGTTCGGTGGCGAGTCGGCTGATGCGCACCGAGGGACCGATTTGTGTGACGGTCACGCTGTTGGACGGGCTAGTGGTTGCCCGGTCACTTTTCAACTCGTCGATGAATTATCGCAGTGTCGTCATTACCGGTGTGCCGGTCATCGTCGAGGGAGACGAACGCGACCGGGCACTCCTGGTGCTGAGTGATTTCTTACTGCCTGGACGAGTGGGCCATGCACGCGGGCCGAGTCGCCCAGAAACTCGCCAGACCTCCGTGTGGCGACTTTCGCTCGCCAACGCGACGACAAAAATTCGCACCGGTCCACCCACGGAAGACCCCGCGAGCGATTATGACCTGCCCTACTGGGGTGGGGTCGTGCCGGTGCGGACGATTTTTGGCGAACCAGAGTCGGACGGTGTGGGCGTTGCCCTGCCGACCCCCGATCATCTTCGCTATCAACGCTGAACTGCGTTCACCCCCACAACTTTGTGCAGGGTCACCCTCTACTGCGAGAGTGCCTCGATGTAGTCAATTAGTCTCATCACATGATCGAAGGTCTCCAATCGCGTTACCTCAACGAGGATGACCTAAGACATCTCGGCATCAAGAATGTTGGGCAAAACGTTTTGATTTCTGAGCATGCGACAGTCGTCGGAATTGCAAATATCAGTCTTGGTAGCAACATCAGAATTGATAGCCACGTCGTGATATTAAGTCGGCGCGGACATTTGTCCATAGGAGACAACGTGCATATTGAGCCCGCAAGTTCTATTGTGGCCCACAATGGTGTCTCAATCGGTAACTACTGCACCATATCTCACGGAGTTCGCTTGTTTACCTCTTCTGCTGATTACTCAGGTGCCTCTTTCACGAATGTCTTTCCAGATGGCAGATATCAGAAACCAAAAGAAGGGTCAATAGAAATTCAAGACCATGTAATCATTGGAGGGAACAGCGTTGTGATGCCAGGCGTGGTGGTCGGAGAAGGTGCTGCGGTCGGCGCCTTGTCGTTTGTGCGATCCTCGCTTGACCAGTGGGGAATTTACGCGGGAAACCCAATTCGAAGACTTGGTAGCCGCAGTACCGAAATCAGAGAAATCGCAAAGAAAATAGTGGCAGGAGAAATTTAGCTTGCTTTTGGCAAATTCGAGACAAGATCCTCTGTGAATTGGTCGAGTTGTGTGGAAGTGATTCCGGGGTGGGTGTACAGCTCTAGTACACGCCCGCAGCAGTATTCATAAGCGACAGGTAGATCTAACTTGTTGTACTGAACCCCGCGCATTGAGCCGGTATACGACGGATGTTCCCAGGGGAGTCCGCGGGCTGGAGGTGTTTCTGGGTTGAAGTGTGGATGTCGGTTCAAGGGTGGGAAGACTCTTCGAATTGGATAGCCGAGCTGCTCGAGCTGGGCAAGTAGTTCTGCGGAGGCTACGTCCGAGATGGCAAGTTCAATTCCGACTGCGTAATAGACGCCTACCTCATGTTCTCTGGGATGGCGAATTTTCACCATTGGGTGATTCTTGAAAGCATTGGAGAGAAAATGGGCGGCCCAAGCACGCTCCTTGTTGTGGGGACCCAATTTTCTCAAGCCGATTTGACCAAGAACACCGGCAAACTCCGTCATTCGATAGTTGTAACTCAATTCGTCATCACCGAATGATCGAAGCTTCCAAAGCTTGTCGGCTAAAGAGTCGTCATCGGTACAAATGACCCCACCGTCACCAGTGCTGATTGTCTTACGCTGCTGAAGACTGAATACGCCCATCGTGCCGAAGGTTCCGATCATTTTCCCTCTTACCGAAGCGCCAGGGGCATGCGAAGCATCTTCGACTACTGGAATATTGTGGGCTGCTGCCACCTCACATATCTCTTCGATTCTCGCGGGATAACCAAGGATGTGTACCGGAATAATCGCCTTAGTAAATGGTGTGATTGCTTGTTCTACGGAACTTGGGTCAAGTCCCAGGCTGTCAGGCTCGATATCTGCGAAAACTGGAACAGCGTTCTGCATTAGAACGCACGACGAAGAAGATATCCATGAGCATGGCGTAACGATTACCTCATCACCCTCTCCAATACCTAGAGCGGCTAGCGCGAGATGAAGGCCCTGCGTGGCGTTGCCAATGCCGATAGCCCTTTTTGAACCCACAAATTGCGCGAAGTCCTGTTCGAACTGTTTCACCTCTGCTGCGGCAAAAAGTTGTTGTGACCGAATTACCTTCCCAACTGCTGCTGCTTCTTCGTCGCCGAATTGGGGCCAACTCGGCCAGTCAGACCTTGATACTGGATGCGTCATTTTTGTCCTCTACTGCGAGAGTGCCTCGATGTAGTCGACGATGTCAGAGATCTCGGCATCGTCCAAATTGTTGTAGGGCATCATGACGGGGTAGCCAACACGCTGCACTTTGTCGGGATACTTGATTGCCTCGATGAGATAATCGCGATCAACCACACCTGAGGTTCCGCCTTTGAACGCCACAGATTGGCCGATGATGCCAACCCACGTTGGGCCGGTGCCGCCGGCGAAGTCTGACCCATGGCACGATGCGCAACCCGACTGTTGGGAAACTTTCAAGCCGCGCGCAGCCGAGGGAGTGAGATCAATGGCCAGTGGTTGCGCCGAGGTACAACCGACAAGTGCAAGTGCTCCGAGGGCCAGCAGAATTTTTCGCATTAACTTCAGACTACCGAACGCATAACCCGGCCAAACTACATTTGACGCTGTGACGTGGACGACAGAAGACGGTGGTGCACGTCGTCAACAGTGGATGGCTGGTGCACAACTGAACATTGCCACAGGCGAATCGCTGCGGGTCACCAGCCGTTCGATGTTGGTGGTAACGATGGTGGTCGTTGCGTCGCCTGACGAAGTATTCGTGTTGTGTCACACGGGTGGTGACGATGCCGTGTCGTGGGTCGAGCGTGTGCACCCTGAAACACTCGAGACTCTCGCCACCAGTGAGCATCTCGCGGGGGGACCAGCCTGGCCGGGGGGAATTGCCGTGCATCCCAACGAGGATTTGTACGTGGTATTCGGCAATCATGCGCATCGTTTGAACCGTAATTTGCAGGTGGTCGCATCCTGCACACTGCCGCGTGGGCGGCCCTACAACAGTTTCGTGTTGTTGCCGGACGGACATTTGGTGACCAAAGACTTCAGCGGTTCACGCCCGGGAAACGAAGTTGCAGAACCATTTGCCGCAACACAGCTGGTGGTACTTGATCCGACGGCATTGAAAATTGTCGCCAGCCTCGATATTCCCGAAGCATCAATCGCCCGACTTTCCGCCGACGGTGATGATGTGTACGTCGTTGGTACATCGTCGTTGTGGCGGGCGCGGTGGAATGGGGTGTCGCTCACCCGTGACGACTTTCGAGCCGAGTACCGACAGTTCGTCGGTCAGACATTCGGCTGGGATGCGGTCATTGCCGATGGAAGTGCGTGGTTCATGGACAACGGTGAGTCGACCCACAAATTCGCCGGCACCCTGCGCGGTGTTGGCACTGCGACGGCACCGTTGCACCTGGTGCGTGTGCGGCTGGACTCGGGTCGGGTTTCACTCATCGACATTTGCGGGCTGCCAGGTGGAGTGGTGGCGAATCCGCCGGTCGTTGATGCACAGCGCAAGATGGTGATCGGTTTCGATAGCGGC
Organism: Bifidobacterium breve; assembly: GCA_945862045.1. Taxonomy (GTDB): domain Bacteria; phylum Actinomycetota; class Acidimicrobiia; order Acidimicrobiales; family Ilumatobacteraceae; genus F1-60-MAGs027. Next base: position 103,205 of record CAMAWR010000002.1, on the reverse strand, counting down.
AATGGTGTACTCGCAGGGTTTTCGTATGACGAACGCACGGTGCGTCAAGTGTGGTCGCACGCTCAGAACCATGGCTCGCACATGTTGCTCTACCCCGAATCGGGTGAGTTCGTGAGTGCCCATCATGATGCCGAGCGTGGTATTGAGCAAGTAGTGGTGCGCGATGTTTCAACCGGGCACGAAAAAGCGCGGGTTGACACCGGGTCGCCAATTCAGTCAGTGGTGTTTCCTGCATGCGGTACGCGTCGCGATTTTTACTGGTGCAGCATGTTGTCGCTTAACCGTGTGACGGTTGGCTGATCGACGCGCGTTACGACGTGATGCCGCGCAGACCCACAAGGTGTCGCGCGTATTCGATCTCGCCCATGTGGCGCAGGGAGTGTTGGTAAATCCAACACTCGAGGCCATCGAGCACGGTTATGCCAACTTCGCCACCAACGCGTGCCGAAAAGGTGGTTGCAATCTGCGCCGGGTATGGCTTGGCGAAAATCACTCGTGACAAGTCGCTTGATGAAATTTCACCCAGCCATTGCTCGACCCGGGCGAACACCTGCGACATGTAGTCCTTGAACGCTGCGTAGTCACCAATTTGTTGGTGCACCATTTCTTCAACCGTGCGATGTTTGCCATGATCGGCGATGCCCGGGTGAACGCGCGCGACCCATTCGTCATTCCACAGTGGTGGTTTGCCGTTCAGCAACATCAGCGATGCGTCAATCATGTTGACGATGTGAAACAGGCTGAAGGCGATCGGTAATACGTCGTCTCGCTCTTTGTAATTGACGTGTTGTTGATTCATCGTTGCCGTGGCATCTTCGTACAGTGAAAAAACCGCGCGCATTCGTCGCCGTAGCGAGTCGAGCACCAAATCAGACATGGCGCGAGCGTACACCGACGCAATACTCAGCGCTGTTCGGGCAAAATTACTGAGCGACCCTCCATCGTGGTCGTAACCTGGATCTTTTGGTGGTACACATCGCTCAGTAGCACTGGTGTTAGCACCGACTGCGGGTCACCACTGGCCACACAACGACCTTCGTGCAACACAACTACGCGCGTGGCAAAACGCATGGCGACATTGAGGTCGTGCAACACCGCGACCACACCACGCCCCTCATCGACGAGCGCGCGGGCAATTGCCAGAAAACGTTCCTGTTGGCCGATATCGAGTACCGCCGTTGGTTCATCCAACAACAACAGGGGGGTGTCCTGGGCCAACACGCGGGCCATCGAAACCCGCGCTTGCTCACCGACCGACAATGTCTGATAGGTACGTTCACGTAGTGACATGACCTCAAGTCGGTGCATCGCGGAATCGATGCGCTCGTCATCATTGTCGTCGCGCCAAGGACTGCGGCCCATGGCCACAATTTCACGAACGGTGAACGGAAATGAAATGACTATCTGTTGTGGCAATACCGCACGAGCGCGTGCCAATTCACGGGGGGCCAGCGTGGCGAGGTCGTTGCCGTTCAGCGTCACCGAACCTGCATCCAGGGCAAAGTCGCCCGCAACGGCGCCAAGCAACGTCGATTTACCAGAGCCATTGGGACCGATAACTGCGACAAGTTCACCAGCTTTGATCTCGAGCGAAACGTCGTTGAGCAGCGTGGAGTTACCGCGCACAACGACGAGATTTTTGGCGATGAGTGCAGTGGTCATGCCCAACCACCCTGGCTTCGTCGAGTGCTACGAAGCAGGAGCAAAAAGAACGGTGCACCAATCAAAGCAGTCACCACGCCAAGCGGTAATTCGGCCGGTGAAAGCAACGTTCTTGCCGCAAGGTCTGCGAGCAGGGTGACCGTCGCACCGAGCAGGGCTGAAGTCCACAACAAATGACGGTGACGTGGCCCGAGCACGATACGCATGATGTGCGGCACGAGCAAACCCACGAATGCAATGATGCCAGTTGCTGCAACCGCACTCGATGCAAGCAACCCGACGACGGCAATGGCCTGCAGTCGAACGGGTTCGACACGCACACCGAGGTGAGATGCAGGTCGATCACCGAGCGCGAGGATGTCAAGGACGCGGGCGAATCTCGTGCTGATGAGCATGCCCGCAAGTGCCAGTGGGGCGACGACACCGACGGCTTTCCAAGTGGCGAGCCCGAGAGTGCCAAGACTCCAGAACGTCACTGACCGCAGGTCGTCGTCATCGGCGACGAACACGCCGAAACCGATGACGGCACCGGCAAATGCGTTGATTGCGATGCCGGTCAGAATCAGCGTGACTACCTCGGTCTTACCGTCCGATCGAGACAACAGGTAGACGAGTGCAGTTGACAGCGTTCCGCCGATGAACGCGGCGATCTGCACACCAAGTGGAAACTCGTTGAGCCCGATGATGATTGCAATCACGGCGCCAACTGCGGCACCTGCAGAAACTCCGACCGTTGCGGGCTCAGCAAGTGGGTTGCGAAAGATGCCCTGCATGATCACCCCGGCAACGGCGAGACTGGAGCCGACAACGACTGCGAGCACGACACGTGGCAGTCGAACTTGCCAGAACACGTTGTGGGCAACACCATCAATTGGTTCACCACTCGGCCCATCACCGATGATGCGCAGCAAATCCAGAAACGAGATACGGAAGGCACCCGAGGCGAGCGACAGCAATGTGGTGGCAACCAAAAGTGCCAACAAAAACATCCCAACGGCGAAGATGCTCGTGCGTCGGGTGTCGGTCATGTGTCGCTGCTGTACATGTCAAGAAGTTCTGCCAATCGAGAGATGAGCGCCCCCGTGCGTGGACCAAATGAGAGTAGTAGATCATCATCAACGGCAATCACGGCCCGCGATTTGGCAGCACGAGTACTGGAAATACCCGGTAAGCCGAGTAGCCCATCAATGCCACCAACTGAATCGAGCCCACGGGTCATCACCAGCAACACATCGGGATTGGCCTGCACGATTGCTTCGGCAGTGAGCGGGGTGAAAGCAGAGAGACCGTTGTACGCGCCAACATCGATTGCCCCCGCCGCCGCCAGCAATTCGTCGGCACCAGAGCCCGACCCGCCCAGTAGATACACCGACGCCGTGCCGCGCACGTAAAGAAACGCAACGCGTGGCACCGCTGCGTACGACGCGACATCCTGCAGGGCATCAGCAACTGCCTTTTCACTGAACGCAACCAAATCTTGGCCGGCGCGCGGAACGCCGAGTGCCTGGGCGATCATTGAAACACGCTGCGGCAAAGCCGAGAGCGACCAAACTTCGGGTACGAGAAGCACCGGTACGCCTGCCCCGCGCAGTTGTTGGATTGCCTCGGGTGGCCCAGTTCGCGTATCACCGATGACCACAGTCGGTCGAAGCGACAACACACTTTCGGCGCTGATGTCATGACCACTGCTCACCTCGGTGATTTCCGCGAGCGCCGCCAGTGTCGTGGTGGCATCACGACCGATGATCAAGTTCTGCAGACCGATTGACACGACAATCTCAGCGATCGCCTCGTTGAGCACGATGATGCGGGAGGTGTCGGTGACTTGCACCACAACTCCGTCAGCACCGGTGACTGAGGTGGGGAGTACGGCCTCTTCAGGCTTGACCGTTGGAAGTGGAAAGTCCTGCGACAGAATGAAGCGTGCATCACTGTCTGATGATGGAGCAGCAGCTTGACCACATCCGGCCACGAGGAACATGACCACTGCGCCCACCAACAACACTCGCCGCGACATTGGGTTTAAGGGTATGAGCCGAGTTGACGCACACCGAAGCCTGACGCTGAGACGTTGGTTACGCACCGTTATAGCGGCCTTGGCATTGTCGGGCTGCGGAACCGTTGCGACCACACCGCCAGACATCGACGATGCCGAGGCCTCGAGCACCAGCGTGTCGACAACCACGTCATCGTTGGCGGTTGATTCAGCAAGCGGATCGACGACCACGACTGCCGTTGCACCGACTGCCGTTGCACCGACTGCCGTTGCATCATCTACAACATTGACTGCTGGTCGGGTTACTTCCACTACGGCAACATCGACAACGCTCGTGGTATCGCCGTCCACAACTGCGCCGACACAGACGACAGTCACAGTGCAGGGCACACCGCGAATCACCGTTACACCTGCCGGTGGACTCTCGCCCTCTGGCAGTCGAGTGACCGTGCGCGGTTCGGGATTCGACGTGACAAAAGGTGTCTATGTCATCGTGTGTAATCAAGCAGCTTGGACTGTCGCGCGTCGATGTATCGGTGGTGTGAATCTTGATGGCTCTTCGCCGGTCTCGGTGTGGGTGTCAACGAATCCGCCGGCGTATGCCAAAGGTCTCACGGTTCCATTCGCCGCAGATGGCTCTTTCGTAGTTACTTTATTGGTACGGGCGATCGACGAAGTCACCAAACTTGACTGCACCAAACAGCAGTGCGGAGTGGTGGCATTCGCCGATCACACCCGTCGCGATGATCGTTCACAAGATGTCTTCGCGCCAATCAACTTTGCATCAGATTCGTAACTGGATCGGTTCACTTAACCAAAGGAGCAAACGTCATGAAGAAGTTCAGTAAAATCTCCCTTGCAGTCAGTGGCATACTCGTTGCGCTTTCCCCGCTTGCAGTTGTGTCACCAGCAGCAGCGGCAGTAGCCGTATCGCTGAGCCAGCAAATGTCGCTTGTCGACGGTGCGGTCGTCTCGATTCAGCTCACTGGTGTGCCGGCAACCCAGGGCGTGTACGTGCAGCAGTGTTACCAGCCCCAGATTGGGCAGCGTGCAGCGACCGGGCTCAAATGCAATGGCAGTTTGCAGCAAACCGATGTGATGATTTGGGCCACGATGGATCGTTCGCGCGGGTCGCAGTCGGCAGCCGGGCCATTGAATTTCACCGTACGCGAATCGGTTACCTTCGGTGGCACCACCTACCCGTGCGGTGTATGGGACTGTTTTCTGACCGTCTACCGAGACCATCGTGGTTTGAGCGATACATCACTCGACACGATTGTGCCGCTGGTTTTCTTGGCGAAACAAACCGTCAAGATGCGATCGTTCGGGCTGGCAAAAGATAGCGCTGGTGTGAAGGTCGGTGGATCACTACGTCTCGACACCGACAGCATGTCGACGGAAGCGGGTACGAACGTTCGGACCAAAAGTGCGACACCGAAGGTATGCACGGTGAGCCCAGGCAAGCCGACCACGACGGTGCGCTTCATCTCCAAGGGAACTTGCACATTGACCGTGACGGCCAAGGGTGACGCTGTGTACAAGCCGTTCAGCGCAAAGGTGTCGTACACCGTTAGTTGAACAATCGACTGCCTGCGCAGCAGTGGCGCGGCACCTTACATGTTGTGGTGTTGTGCTCTAGAGCCCTGCGCAGGAACCGACGACGCTGCGACTATCTGCGCCACCATCCATGGTGCCGTCATCGCGAACCACGATGCAGTGTGCATGGCCGAAGCCTGAGTCGAATCGGGCACGACGTTCAACAGCATGACCGCGATCGGCCAAGCCGTTCGTCCAATTTTCGGGTGCGTGGCCCTCGACTTGCACGCTCGCCGGGCGGGAGGCAGTCCATGTGTCAAAACCAGTGACGGGGCCGCGTAGGGCAAAACGACCGGCATCCACCGCTTGCCAAGGCTGCGAATGACCGTGGCGCAACAAGCGGGTGATGATCTGCAGCATGATCTGTGGTTGCGCATCGCCACCCATCGTGCCGAGAACAGATAAGAGCGAGCCGTCGGCCCGCGTGATGAGTGCCGGGCACAACGTGTGTGGCGGTTTGCGACCAGGGGCAACCTCGGCCGGGTGACCCTGTTGCACGCTGAAGCCAAGCCCGCGATTGTGCAGGTTGATACCCGTTGACGGCTCGACGAGCAACGAACCGAAGCCCGATGCGTTGGAGTTGATCAGTGAAACACCCATGCCGTTGCGATCCACCGTGCATAAATACGTGGTGTCGCCATCGTTGGTGAGCATCGGTCGCACGGATGCCAACGACGGGTCGACTTCCGTGGCGCGCGCAATAAGGTGTGGAATCAGCGATGCCAAGTCGGCGGCGTCGTGCAGCACGTTGGGTCGGTCATGGCTCACTGCAGTGGTTGCCTCGATCAGCAGGTGTGCCCACTGGGGGTCGAGCGGGTCGTCGGGCAGATCGAGTTGTTCGACGACACCGAGTGCTGCGAGGAATAGGTATCCCTGCGACGGGGCAGGAATCGACCACACATGGTGACCCCACACCGCGTGCGAAAGTGGCGTTACCCAGTCGGCACTGGCTGCATCGAGATCCGTGCGTGAATAGACACCCTCGCCGAGACTGAAAAGACCTGCACCGAATTCACCTTGATAGAAAGCTGCTTTGCCACTGGCAGCTATCGCACGCAGGGTGCGACCCACACCTTCCCGTTGCACGAGCCTGCCGGCTGTGGTTGCCTGGCGCGAAAGTGTTGCAAAGTTCGGTGCGTAGGCCGGCTTGATCATTGCGAGTGAACCAACCAACAACGGTGACGCAGGAAAGCCCTCTTCGGCAAGCCGGAATGCGGGTGTGAAAATCGTGGTGAGCGGCAACGTGCCGAAGCGTTCGTGTAACGACATCCATCCAGCCACCGCACCCGGAACGGTGACCGTGCGCATGTCGCCATGAAATGGCATTTCGGTGTGGCCTTCGGCGCGAAGTTGGGCGGCACTCACACCCGAGCCGGCCCGACCCGCGGCGTCGAGTGCATGCACTTCGCCGTCGATATACACCAAGGCAAAAAGATCGCCGCCCATTCCGCACAGATGTGGTGCCACGACCGCCATGGCTGCGTTGGTGGCGAGGGCTGCATCGGCTGCATTGCCACCAAGCGCCAAGATATGTGTGCCGGCTTGCGTTGCCACACCATCGGCACTGGCCACCATGCCAAAGCGGGAGTGGGCCCGGAAGGTCATGAGCGCAACTCCATTCTCTTAGCATTGCCGACTGTGCCACCAAATACGCAATTCGATTCGGCACAACCCCAGCACCGATTGCTGGAGCTCGTTCGACTCTTTGGGTGGTTGGGTGTCATCGGCATTGGTGGCCCGGCCGCCCACATCGCCATGATGCGACGCCGCGTCGTTGCTGATCGGTCATGGGTGAGTGAAGATGAGTTCGCGCGCATGGTGGGGGCTTGCGCGCTGGTGCCTGGTCCGAATTCCACCGAAATGGCGATGGCGCTCGGCGCACGTCGCGCTGGTTGGCGTGGCCTTGTCGTTGGCGGGCTGTCGTTTATCGTGCCCGCATTCGTAATCGTCTGCGCAGTTGTGTGGATGTACGAAGAAGTGTTGAGCAGCTCGGCAATTGCCAACATTCGACGCTGGATGGTGCCCGTTGTCGTGGCGATCGTGCTGCGCGCACTGTGGTCGTTGCGCACTACGGCAGCGCGCGATAGGCGTGACTTGATCGTCGTAGTGCTTGCACTCGTTGGTGCGGTGGTGGGCATTCCAGAACTACTGGTATTGCTCATGGTGGGGATTGCGTCGGTGTTGCTGCGCTCGGCGCCCCGCAGTTTGGGTGTGGTGATGGCCTTGCCGATGGCCGCACTCGTGTCGCCACCGTTGATAAAAATCTTTCTGGTATTTCTGCAAATTGGCTCGGTGATTTACGGCAGCGGGTATGTGTTGTTGGTGTTTTTGGAAAGCGAAGTCGTCGGGCGCGGGTGGATGAGTGAACAGGTGCTGCTTGACGCCATTTCTGTCGGGCAGTTCACGCCTGGGCCGGTCTTCACCACGGCGACATTCATCGGGTGGCACCTCAGTGGCTTTGCTGGTGCTGCGATTGCCACGCTCGGTATCTTTGCTCCATCATTTATTTTTGCTGCCCTCATCGGTCGTGTGGTGGTGTGGTCGCAGCAGTACCGAGAATTCGGTGCATTTTTGCGCGGCGTCTCGACGGGTTCGATTGCATTGATGGCCGTCGTGCTCTGGCGACTGGGCAGCGAAGCATTCGTTGACTGGCTTGCAGTCGTCACGTTCGGGGTTGCGCTAGCGGTATTGCTGTGGCGGTCAATTCGCCGCTGAACGCCACGGCACATTTGCCGGCCAGCGCCCGACGCCACCGTGTTCAAGCTTGAACCCGCTCAGTTCGCGATTGGCGTGCTGCGACCGCCATGTGAGCATGCGTTGGGCAAGTGGCAAAACACGCGCAGCATCGGTGATGGGTGTGCGCCACGTGGGGTCGGCAGCCAAGTCAAACGCCAGCCAATCACCGTTGCCAAATTGCACGTAGGCAGTGTGCGCATCGCGCTGGGTGCAGAGATGTTGTCGCTCAAGCCGACGATCGTGCGGCCATTGCAGGGGCGAGCCGTTTGTATCGTCAGAAACATACAACTGCCGCCAGTCGTATTCCCACGTGGCCATTTCACGCCAATCATTGGGGGTGTCGCCGGCCAACCACGGCACGAGTGAACGCCCGTCACACTGCGCCGGAATCGGGGCAGCGATCAAGTCGCACAAGGTGGGAAAGATGTCGACGTTCTCGGTGAATGCGTCGACCAGTCGACCGTGGCCGCCCGAAAGTTGCGGTGCGCGAACCATGCCGATGATGCGGTAACTCTGTTCAAAGAACCCGACCTTTTCGCGCAGGCCATGATCGCCGAGCTGTTCGCCGTGGTCGGCGGTGACGACGACGATGGTGTTCTCCCATTCGCCTCGCTCGCGTAGTGCGGCAAAGATGCGACCGAGATGTGCGTCGACCTCGCTGATCATCCCGTAGTACTGCGCGCGCAGGCGGCGCATTCCTGCTTCGGTGGATGGCGCCTTGGTTTCGGGCAATTGCATGACTGCTTCGTGAAAACCGTGACGCTCATTGCTCGGTGCAGTTGGCAGGTCGACCTGCGCCGGGTCGTACTCGTGCGACCAATGACCAGCAGCAGAATACGGCGGATGCGGTCGCAAATAACTGAGGTGGGCAAACCATGGTGCAGGGCTCGTGGTGGCTTGGTGTGCGTCGGCATGCCACGACAAAAATTGGTCGGTGAGAAAAGTGGAGATGCTGAGCGATGCATCTCGTTCGGGTTCGGTCTCGAGAGCCACGATGTGATCGGTGGGGGTGTGCCCGTGCTGGCGGAGGTGGGTCATCCATGGCGTATACGGCTCACTGAGATTGAGCACCCAATCGAAGCCGGGCAACACACTTTGGTAGCTCGACAGTCGTGGGTCGTTGGCATCTTGGGTAACACGCGGGTCGACGCCTTGGTCGGTGTAACCGAACAAAGCAGGGGCATAGCCATGGCGTCGCGCGAGTCGTGCAACATTGTCGAAGCCGTCGTCGAGTGGCGAGCCGTTGAAACACACGCGATGGTTCATGAGATACATCCCGGTGTACAAACTGGCCCGACCTGGCGAGCACGGTGCGGCCTGGCTGTAGTGCCGGGTAAATGTGGTTGCGTCACGCGAGAGTGCATCAAGGTTGGGTGTGCGCACCACGGGGTGGCCAAGTAGCGACAAACAGTCGCCCCGAAATTGATCGAGTGTGACCAGCAGGATATTTTGACACATCAGTTATTGCGTGCCGAGAGCGGCGCGATCCACATTCTTGGGGTCAAGCACCGGGTCGCGCCATGTTCTGCTTTCTGGCTCGATGATGACACGATGCAATGCACCATCGGTGAAAGTAAACGGAACATGTTCTTCGTGAATTACCGAGTGGCCGCGCAGATAACCCACGGTGAACCCGGCAGTGCCGTAAAAGAATGGCACTGTCATCGGAATTTCGGCAGCACCCACCGGGAGATCGTCGTAAAATAATTCGACGTTGCCTTTGAATCGAGCCGTCATGGTGAACTTGACCACCAATCGATGCGCACCACGGGGAATCGGCACCGTGGCGGCTGCCACGAAGCGTTGCAACCCGAGAAAGTTGTGCACGTAGTGCAAACGGTTGTCCCGCACGTAGACGGCATAGCCAGCCGAGGCTGAGCCATGTGCACAGATTGCACCAGACACTTCGCCCGGCGAATTTACCTCGGCGATGATTCGAAAACCACGGTTATGCAGGTTGGGCGCCACGGCGCGCGGCAGCGAACCGATGCCTGGTCGATATTCGTATCGTTCGCGCCGGTGGCGACGATCACCGAACTTGCCGGGTTGATTGTTGAGTGGCAGCACGCGATGCGCTTCAGCTTCGCGCCACCAAAGGGCAATCATCTCTTGTAGTTTTTCGGGTTGCGCGGCGGCCAAGTTGTGAATCTCGGCGCGATCGTTGTCGATGTTGTAGAGCTCCCACTCGTCGCGATCAAACGGCAAACTCGCGTCGCTGCCGTCGTAGGCAACCCCCATCATCGGATGAAACACGACCGCTTTCCAACCATCGTGGTACAACGCCCGTGAACCCATCATCTCGAAATACTGCGTCAGGTGTTTGGTGGCAGCGTCCGGCTTATTGAACGTGTGGGCGAAACTCACACCCTCGATGGGTGACTGGTGCACACCGGCAATTTCGTCGGGCGGAGCGATCTGCAAGAGGTCGAGCAACGTGGGCATGAGGTCGACGGCGTGGGTGTATTGATGTCGAACGCCCCCGCCCTGCTTGATGCCTTGCGGCCAATGCACGATCAGCGGGTCGGTCACGCCACCTTCGTGGGTTTCGCGCTTCCAACGCTTGAACGGGGTGTTGCCGGCCCACGCCCAGCCCCACGGGTAGTGATTGTGGGCTTCGGGTGTGCCGAGCAGGTCGATGCGCTTCAAGTTTTCTTCGAGGCTCTCTGGCACGAAGTTGAAGAAGAACGCTTCGTTGTACGAACCCTTCGGCCCACCTTCGGCTGAAGCACCGTTGTCGCTCATGACCACGAAGATGGTGTTGTCGAACTCGCCGAGTGATTTCACATGCTCAACGAGGCGACCAACTTGGGCATCGGTATGGGTGAGAAAACCAGCGTAGACCTCCATCATGCGCGAATACAAACGGCGCTCGTCGTTACTGAGTGAGTCCCAGGCAGGCACCCAATGTGGTCGTTCGCTCAACGTGGTGCCAGCGGGCATGAGACCTGCGGCCATCTGACGGGCAAAGACTTCCTCACGCCACGTGTCCCAACCTTGGTTGAACTGATCGTGATATGCGTCAATGAATGATTTCGGGGCTTGGTGTGGCGCATGACAGGCTCCGGGGGCGAACCACAAAAAGAACGGCTTGGTTTGGTGTGCAGCGCGTGCATCATTCATGAAGGTGATGGCTTTGTCGGCCATGTCTTGCGTGAAGTGGTATCCCTCATCGGGTGTTTTCGGTGGATCGACTTCGTGATTGTCGTACACGAGATCGGGGTGGTACTGATCGGTTTCGCCACCGAGGAACCCGTAGTAGCGCTCAAAGCCGCGTCCAAGCGGCCAGCGCCAGCGAGGTGCACCCATCTGCGCTTCATGTGAAGGAGTGAGATGCCATTTGCCAACCGCAAAAGTGGAATAGCCGTTGCGAACGAGAATTTCTGAAATCATTCCGTCTTCGTGGGACATCTCGGCGTTGTAGCCCGGGAAACCCGACGCAATCTCGGCGACACGTCCCATGCCGACCGTGTGGTGGTTGCGGCCCGTCAGCAACGCTGCACGGGTCGGTGAACACAGGGCCGTGGTGTGGAAGTTGCTGTAGCGCAACCCGGTGGCAGCAAGGGCATCAAAAGTTGGTGTACGAATGTCGCTGCCGTAACAACCGAATTGTGCAAAACCCACGTCATCGAGCAACACCACCACGACGTTTGGCGAGCCCGGGGCAGCAACATCCAGATCGGGCCACGATGGCGTGGAATCAACGAACGTTTTACCGATTGAGCCACCGAAGGGCTGGCGAGACGACCGTGCCATGCCGATAACGGTAGTCAGCGACCGCGTCGCGCAACGAAGGCGGTGCAAGTCTTTTCCTACTGTCGTACCGCCACTACCTTGGAAGGTCTACAAATCAAATAGGGGGAATACGGCATGGGCCGAGTCGTGAAAGCAGCGCTGCTACAGACCGATTGGGCGGGCAGCAAAGACAAGATGATTGACAAGCACGAAGTTGCCGCCCGTGAGGCCGCCAAACAGGGTGCCCAAGTGATGTGTTTTCAGGAACTTTTCTACGGCCCGTATTTTTGCCAGGTGCAGGATGCGAAATATTACGACTACACCGAGCAGATTCCCGATGGCCCGACCACCAAGCGCTTCCAGAGCATCGCCAAAGAGTTGGGGATGGTGCTCGTACTGCCGATGTACGAAATTGTGCAGCCTGGTCTGTATTACAACACAGCCGCAGTGATCGATGCCGACGGTCGTTATTTGGGCAAGTACCGCAAGCAGCACATCCCGCAGGTGAAGGGCTTCTGGGAAAAGTTCTATTTCGCACCCGGCACCGACGGGTATCCGGTGTTTGAAACTGCAGTCGGCAAGGTTGGGGTGTACATCTGTTATGACCGCCATTTTCCCGAAGGTTGGCGTGCTCTTGGCTTGAATGGTGCCGAAATCGTGTTCAACCCCTCGGCCACGAGCCGCGGATTGTCGGAGTACATCTGGCGCCTCGAACAACCTGCATCGGCGGTGGCCAACATGTATTACGTCGGTGCGATTAATCGCGTCGGCATCGAGAGCGAATATGGCGACGATGATTTTTATGGCCAGAGCTACTTCGTCGACCCAGAGGGCAAGTTTGTGGGCGAAGTCGGCGACGCACACAAGCCCGAGCTCATCGTGCGCGATTTGGACATGGACAAAATCAAGATGGTGCGTGACCGTTGGGCGTTCTATCGCGATCGACGTCCGGACGCATACACGGAACTCGTTCGTCGCTAACCAAAGGAGCTCAACATGACCCGCACGCTCATCAAAAACGGCACCGTCGTTAGCCCGACGGGTCGGCATGAACAAGACGTCTTGATCGACGGCGAGATCATCGTCGCGTTGTACGCGCGGGGGCAAGCCGAAGTAATGGGTGTCACCGCCGAGAAAGTGATCGACGCCAAGGGTAAATACGTCGTGCCTGGTGGCATCGATGTGCACACGCACATGGAGTTGCCGTTCGGTGGCACAGCCGCGGTAGACACCTTCGAAACCGGCACGATTGCCGCCGCGTGGGGTGGCGTCACGACGATCGTCGACATGGCGTTGCAGCGTTACAACGAAAATGTGCAACTTGGCCTGGCAGAGTGGCACCGCAAGGCGGGCGGCAACTGTGCGATTGATTATGCCTTCCATCAAATCATGGGCGGCATCGACGACCAGGCGCTGAAGGACATGACGTACCTCGTCGACCACGAAGGTGTCACAAGTTTCAAATTGTTCATGGCGTACCCGGGTGTGTTTTATAGCGATGACGGCCAGATCCTGCGGGCCATGCAAACTGCCAGTGAAAACGGTGCGATGATCATGATGCACGCCGAAAACGGCATCGCCATTGATGTGCTCGTGCAGCAATACCTCGCCCGCGGCGAGACCGATCCGAAGTACCACTCGTACTCGCGCCCAAGTTTGCTGGAAGGTGAAGCAACGCATCGCGCAATCGTGCTGTCGAAGGTGGCCGGCAACGTGCCGTTGTACATCGTGCACATGTCGGCTTCCGAGGCGCTCAACGAAGTTGCAACAGCGCAACACGAGGGCCTCAACGTGTTCGCCGAAACCTGCCCGCAATACCTCTATATGACGTTGGAAGACCACTTGGCACGCCCCGGGTTCGAGGGTGCCAAGTTCGTGTGCTCACCACCGATTCGTTCGAAGCACGATCACCACGATCACCACGCTGACCTGTGGAAGGGTCTGCGCATGAACGAGTTGGCAATCGTGTCGACCGACCACTGCCCGTTCTGTATGAAGGATCAAAAAGAACTCGGTCTCGGTAATTTCTCCAAGATTCCCAACGGTATTGGTGGCGTCGAACACCGCATGGAACTCATCTACCAAGGTGTCGTGCTCGGGGAAATTTCACTCGAGCGTTGGGTCGAGACATGCGCGACCACACCGGCACGCATGTTCGGGATGTACCCGCAGAAGGGCATCATTGCCCCCGGGTCGGATGCCGACATCTTGGTATGGGACCCAAACAAGAAAACCAAGATCGGCATCAACGACAAACACCACATGAACATGGATCATTCGTCATGGGAGGGCACGGAAATCGACGGCAAGGTCGACACGGTGCTTTCGCGCGGCATGGTCGTGGTTGAAAACGACAAGTTTCACGGGCGCAAAGGCCACGGAAAGTATGTGAAGCGCAGCCTCAGCCAGTATCTGCATTAATCGCACCAGCACTCAAAGGAGCAACATATGAATCGCATCGGTCACTGGATTAACAACAAAGTGGTGCTCGGCACCTCCGGACGCTCGGGTGTGGTGTTCAACCCCGCAACGGGTGAACAGCAAGCTGCCGTCGACTTCGCCGACGTCGCCGAACTTGATGCGGTAGTTGCCGCCGCAAAAGCTGCCTCGCCGGGCTGGCGTTCGACCTCGCTGTCGCGTCGCGCCGAAATCATGTTCCGGATGCGCGAACTTGTCGATGCAAATCGCAAAGAAATCGCCAATATTTTGTCGCTCGAGCACGGCAAAGTGCCGGCTGACGCAATGGGCGAGTTGGCGCGCGGGTTGGAGAACATCGAGTTTGCGTGCGGCATTCCCGCATTGTTGAAGGGCGGATATTCCGAGCAGGCCGCTGGGGGCGTTGATGTGTACTCGATTCGTCAACCGCTGGGCGTGGTCGCCGGTATTACACCGTTCAACTTTCCGGCCATGGTGCCGATGTGGATGTTCGCCAACGCCATCATGTGTGGCAACACGTTCGTTCTGAAGCCAAGCGAGAAAGATCCGTCAGCGTCGATGTTTATCGCCGACTTGCTGCGCCAATCGGGCCTGCCAGACGGCGTTTTCAACGTGGTGCACGGTGACAAGGTCGCAGTCGACCGCATTCTTGCGCATCCTGACATTGCTGCCATTTCGTTCGTCGGTTCGACTCCGATTGCCAAGTACGTCTATGAAACGGGTACGCGCAACGGTAAGCGTGTGCAAGCACTGGGTGGGGCAAAGAATCACATGCTGGTTCTGCCTGATGCCGACCTCGACATGGCGGCTGACGCCGCAGTGAGTGCGGCGTACGGTTCGTCGGGTGAGCGCTGCATGGCGGTCGCGGTGGTTGCTGCGGTCGACTCAATCGCCGACAAACTCATCGAAAAAATCACAGCGCGAGTGCCGAACATCAAAGTTGGCCCAGGAACCGACCCGTCGGCAGAGATGGGGCCGCTCATCACGCGCGAACACCGCGACAAGGTGGCGGGCTACGTGCGAGACGCGGCGAAAGAGGGAGCCAAGGTGGTAATCGACGGCACTGCAAAAGCCAAGGACGAGGGTTTCTTCCTCAATCCAAGCCTCATCGACAACGCCAAGCCCGGCATGAAGTGCTACGACGAAGAAATCTTTGGTCCGGTACTCGTGGTGACCCGGGTCGATGGCTATGAAGCCGGTTTGAAATTAATCAACGACAACCCGTACGGCAATGGCACCGCGATATTCACCCGTGACGGTGGCGTGGCACGTCAGTTTCAATTCGATGTGCAAGTCGGCATGGTCGGTATCAACGTGTCGATTCCCGTGCCGGTGTCGTACTACTCATTCGGTGGTTGGAAAGCGAGTCTCTTCGGTGACCAACACATGTACGGCCCGGAAGGGGTCAACTTCTTTACGCGCGGAAAAGTCGTGACATCGCGTTGGCCTGACCCGCGTACTTCATCGGTCAACCTCGGCTTTCCACAGAATCGCTAGGCCTCATGGACATCGGCGTCGTCTTACAAACCACACCACCTGCATCGCGGGTGATTGACCTAGCCAAGAAAGCCGAGATGTACGGCATGTCGCACGTATGGACGTTCGACAGCCACATTTTGTGGGAAGAACCGTATGTGATCTACAGCCAGATTTTGGCGCAGACCAACAACATCATCGTGGGCCCGATGGTTACGAACCCGGCAACGCGCGACTGGACGGTAACCGCCAGCACATTCGCGACGCTGAATGAAATGTACGGAAACCGCACGATTTGTGGAATCGGTCGCGGTGACTCGGCGGTGCGCGTCACCAACGGCAAGCCGACCACCCTCGCCACTTTGCGCGAAAGCATTCATGTGATTCGCGAGTTGGCCAATGGTCGCGGTGTCGACTACAACGGCTCGACCATCCGGTTTCCGTGGGCAGAAAAGAGTCGCTGCGAGATGTGGGTGGCGGCCTACGGCCCCAAGGCGTTGCAACTCACCGGTGAAGTTGGTGACGGCTTCATCCTGCAACTCGCCGACCTGTCGATCGCCGAATGGACTATCGCTGCGGTGCGCAAAGCAGCCAAAGATGCTGGTCGCGACCCCCAGAGTGTGAAAATTTGTGTTGCTGCCCCGGCGTATGTCGGCACCGACATGGCCTACATGCGCAACCAGTGTCGTTGGTTCGGCGGAATGGTCGGCAACCATGTGGCGGACATCGTCGAGCGTTACGGCGAAAATTCAGCAGTGCCCAAGGCCCTCACCGACTACATCAAGGGCCGCAAAGGATACGACTACAACGAGCACGGTCGTGCCGGCAATAGCCACACCACATTCGTGCCCGATGAAATTATCGATCGTTTCTGCATCCTTGGCGATGCCGATGAGCACGTGCGTCGCCTCAAAGAGCTTGAGGCTCTCGGTGTGGACCAATTCTCTGTCTACCTGCAGCATGACGGCAAAGAACAGACGCTTGAGGCTTATGGCGAACGCATCATGCCGGCCATCGCAGAGTTGGCCCGCGCGAAACAATGACCGCCACCGTTCGCCGCGCCGCGTACCGAACATTCATGTTCATCGTGGCATTGGCGCTCGTCGTGGTGATCTGGGAGACCTACAAGGCACTCGGACCGGCTGATGGTGGCAAGTTGTTCGGTGCCCGTATTTTGCCGCGCACGAGTTCATACGCGATGCCACATGTGTGGGACATGTTTTCTCGGTTCAATCGCCCGGAGGTGCGTGGCTCGGACCGCACCGTATTCTCGGTCGTGCTTGCCGGTGCCTGGTTTTCGTTTCGGCTGAGCGCCGCGGGCTTCGTGCTCGGTGGTGTGCTTGGCACGGGCCTCGCGGTACTCATGGCACGTTTTCGTTGGGTGCAACGCGGTGTGCTGCCATACCTGGTGGTGTCACAGACGGTCCCACTGATTGCGCTGGCACCGCTCGTCGTAAGTTGGGGTGGCAAGTTGGAGGTTGGTCCATTCGTATGGCCACGCTGGTTGTCGGCGTCGGTGCTCGGGGCGTTCCTCGCTTTCTTTCCGATTGCGGTCGGCACGTTGCGCGGGTTGGCAGCAGCGTCGGCATCGTCGGTAGAACTCATGCAGAGTTACGCCGCATCGTGGACCAAGACGTTGTTCAAGTTGCGCTTTCCGACCGCGGTGCCGTACATGGTGCCAGCCTTTCGACTCGGCGCCTCCGCATCGGTCATTGGCGTGGTGGTGGCCGAAATTTCAACCGGACTCAAAGGTGGCATTGGGCGGTTGATCATTGAATACGCCCGCGAAGCCACCGGCGACCCCGCCAAGGTGTACACGGCAATCTTCGGTGCTGCAGCCCTCGGCTTGACCATGGCTGGCGTGGTGATCGTCGTTGATGCCCTCGTCATGCGCAATCGGCCCAAGGAGAGTATTTCGTGACTGCCGTCAGTGTCCGCAAGGTGAGCAAAGCATTCAATGTCGGAAAGTCGAATCAGGTCGACGCGCTGCACGAGGTAAGCCTGGACGTGAAGCCAGGCGAGTTCGTATCACTGATTGGGCCGTCGGGATGCGGCAAGTCCACCTTGCTGCGACTTGTCGCCAACTTGCTTGAGCCAACAGCTGGCGAAGTGATGGTAAATGGCAAGTCGGCCGTCAAAGCGCGACTCGACCAGGACTACGGCATGGCGTTCCAGCAAGCCGGTCTGTTCGACTGGCGCACGGTCCGCAAGAACATCGAGTTGCCACTCGAACTGAAAGGTTGGGACAAGGGCAATCGCCAGACCCGGGCCGCTGAAATGCTGCAGCTCGTGCAGTTGCCCGAATTCGCAGACCACTACCCGTGGCAACTGTCGGGTGGCATGCAGCAGCGCATTGCGATTGCTCGGGCACTGGCGGCACATCCACCGCTGCTGCTGATGGACGAGCCTTTCGGTGCACTCGACGAAATGACCCGTGAGTACATGCAAGGCGAACTACTGCGCATCTGCGCCGCAACGGGTACCACCGTCGTGTTCGTTACACACTCCATTCCTGAAGCGGTGTATCTATCAAATCGTGTCGTGGTGATGTCACCACGACCAGGACGCATCACGAAGATCGTTGATGTCTCGCTTGGTGGCGAGCGCACCGAAGATACGCGCAATCGCACGGCCTTTTTCGAGGCAATAACGACGGTGCGCGAGGGTTTGCGCGGTATGCACGCTGCGCACGTTGGTCTGGGCAACGACGATCGATGAACAAAGCCGTCAACCTCGTCGGTAAGGCGCTGCCGGCAATCGTGTTCGGTGCACTCTTCTTCGGATTTTGGGAATGGGCCGTTCGCTTTTTTGAATTGAAGCCGTATTTCCTTACTGCACCAAGCAGCATTTGGGGAGAGTTCATCACCAATTTTTCATTCATTCGACGGGCGGCGACTGTTTCCGGCACCAACGCACTGATCGGCCTCGTTGCAGGCACCGTGCTGGGTGTGGCGATGAGTTTCGGGCTCAGTCGTTTCAGGTTTCTCAACCAAATTGTCACACCGTTGGCTGTGGCGCTCAATGCGGTACCAATCTTTGTCTTGGTAGCGGTGCTGAACAATATGTACTCAATCACGAGCGAGATTCCCCGGCGCGTGATGGTGACCCTCGTGGTGTATTTCATCGTGTTGGTCAACGTGGCGCGTGGCTTGACCCAGGTCTCGCCCACGCACGTCGAGATCATGCGGTCGTATGCCGCTTCTGACCTTGCGATATTGCGCAAGGTGCGAATCCCCAATGCCTTGCCATTTCTTTTCGTTTCACTCAAAATCGCGGCCCCTGCCGCCGTCATCACGGCGTTCGTCAGCGAGTACTTTGGCGGCTCGCAAAACGGCTTGGGTAGCCGTATCTCGAGCAATATCGCCAATTCGAAGAATGCCGTGGCGTGGGCCTACGTTTTGTCGGCGTGCCTGCTTGGGCTAATGTTCTACTTATTCTCTGTACTCATGGAGAGTCTCAACCGCAAGGGTGAGGTGAAGTAATACCAACACAAACACAACATCTGGGTGAACACATCCAGAAGGGGAGAGTTCACATGAAGAAGCGTTCACTACGGGTTGCCTTCGCAAGCATCGCCGCGCTGTCTTTGCTCGTAGCCGCCTGTGGCGGTAGCGACGAAGCAGTCGACGAAGTAACCGACGAAACAACCGAAGAAACAACCGAAGAAGTTGTAGATGCCTGCGTCACACCAACTCCAGTCAAGTTGCAGTTGCAGTGGTTCATCCAAGCCCAATTCGCCGGCTACTTCGCCGCGCAAGACCAGGGCTTCTACGAAGCGCAGTGCCTTGACGTAACCATCGTCGAAGGTGGTGTTGACATCACGCCGCAGACCGAATTGGCCACCGGCAACGTCGACTTCGCAGTCTCGTGGGTATCCAAAGCACTCGCCAGCCGTGAAGCAGGCGCCGACATCGTGGATATCGCACAGGTGTTCCAGCGTTCAGGCACCTTGCAGGTGTCGTTCAAGGACAAGAACATCACCAAGCCCGAAGACTTCAAGGGCAAGAACATCGGTAACTGGGGTTACGGCAACGAATTTGAAATCTTCGCTGCTTTGACCAAGGCCGGTCTTGACCCAGCCAAAGACGTCAAACTCGTGCAACAGCAGTTCGACATGGTCGGCTTGCTGACTGGCGACATTGATGCAGCCGAAGCAATGACCTACAACGAGTACGCACAAGTACTTGAAGCGGTCAACCCGGCAACCGGCGCGCTCTACACGGCGGACGACTTCAACGTCGTTTCGTACGAGGATGCCGGTGTCGGAATGCTGCAAGATGCCATTTGGGCATCAGGCGAGCGTCTGGCCAGCGATGCTGCGTACACGGACACCGCGGTCAAGTTCGTTGCTGCTTCACTCCAAGGTTGGGCCTACTGTCGCGACAATGTTGAAAGTTGCCGTGACATCGTGCTTGCCAAGGGTTCAAAGCTCGGTGCCAGTCACCAGTTGTGGCAAATGAACGAAGTCAACAAGTTGATCTGGCCAGCCAACGGCGGCGTCGGAGTCATCGATGAGGCTGCTTGGAATCGCACTGCGAACCTGTCGCAAGAGACCAAGAACCTCGAAGGTGGCACCGTGCTCACCGCAGCACCAGATGCTGGGGCGTATAGCAACGACATCGTCACGAAAGCACTCGAAATCCTCGCGGGTCTCGGTGTGGACACGACCGGTTCGTCGTATGCGCCAATCACCGTCACCCTCAATGAGGCTGGCAACTAAGCGAATCGACTGAATGCAGCGCTCGTCGCTGCACAAGTTGCACGAGGGTGCGGGTCGCCACAAGCGGCCCGCACCCTTCGTGTTTATGGGTTACAAACTCCCGTGAAAGATCGCCGCCAACTGCTCAACACCGTCGGCTATCGACGGTGCCGGTCGGGCAAAGTAGCGGTCGGCATTCACTGCGGCGGTCCTCCAAACAGGGTCGAATTCATGGCGAACTGCTTCAGCTTCGCTCAACGCGCGCACTTCATCAAAACCGCAGGGGCCAAGAATGACGAGCTCAGGCTTGGCGGCCCGCACCTCCTGCCACGTCGTGGTGCGAGATGCAACGCCGGGTATCCCGAGCACCTCGACGCCACCGGCAGCCTCCACCATTTCAGGAATCCAGTGGCCACTTGCAAACGGTGGTGAGAGCCACTCAGCAAAAAATACCCGCGGCCGGTTCATCGCTGAGACCCGACTCTTCACTATTTCGATTCGTTCCAGCATGCGGTCAGCAACGGCATTTCCCCGATTGAACACATCCAGCACGTTGGCCAAGTGACGCACCGAGTCGGCGACCTCGGTGATCGTATGTGGGTCAAGCGAAACCACTCGCGCCCCGACATCACAGACTTCATCGCTCGACACTGCGCACACCCGGCACAGATCTTGGGTGACGATCACATCGGGTCGGAGTTCACGCAGCAAAGCTTCGTCAATGAGGTAGAGCTGCTCGTCGGCCTGCATTGCGGCGCGGACTTGGGCATCAATTGACGCACCTGTCACCTCGCCGGAACGCACACGGGCGATGGAGACAACCGGCAGGGAGATTGCCTGCGGTGGCCAATTACATTCTTCGGAACGACCTACTACCGACTTCCCGAGACCGATGTCAAAGAGAATTTCGGTCGCACTCGGAAGAAGTGAAACGATCCTCACCCCGTGTAGTGCTTGTCGGCAATATTCAGAGCCTCGTCGATGATGGCGAGACCCTCACGAATGTCGGCTTCGCTCGTGGTGCACGGCGGTACCACGTGAATGCGGTTGAAGTGTGTAAAAGGCCACAAGCCTTGCTGCTTGCAGAATGCGACGACTTCGGCCATCGGCTTGGCATCGGCCCCCGAGGCATTGAATGGCACGTACGGCTCACGTGTTTCGCGGTTGCGCACGAGTTCGATGGCCCAGAACATGCCGACACCACGCACGTCGCCGACCGATGGGTGCTTGTCTTTCAGGCGGTCAAGTTCGGGTGCGATGACGTGTTCGGCCATGCGGCGCACATGCTCGAGTACTTTTTCTTCCTTGAAGATGTTGATCGAGGCAACGGCTGCTGCACACGCGAGTGGGTGACCCATGTAGGTGAGACCACCTGGGTACACGCGTTCTTTGAAGGTATCGGCGATTGTTTGGCTGATGACCACGCCACCGAGCGGCACGTAACCCGAATTGACACCCTTGGCGAAACAAATGAGGTCTGGTGTGACCCCCCATTTATTGACCGCGAACCACTCGCCACAACGACCGAAACCGGCCATCACTTCGTCGCACATCATGACGATGCCGTACTTGGTGCACAAGTCGCGTACCCCTTGCAGATAGCCGTCGGGTGGAACCAAAATGCCGTTGGTGCCGACGACGGTCTCGAGGCCGATCATGGCAACGGTGTGCGGGCCCTCGACCATCAACACATCTTCGAGATGTTGCAGTGCGCGCTCACACTCTTCTTTTTCACTCGATGAGTGGAATGCGGAGCGGTACGGGTACGGGCCCCAGAACTTTACGGCGCCAGAGGCACCCGTTTCATTCGGCCAACGACGGGGGTCACCGGTGAGTGCGATCGCACCAGAGGTCGAGCCATGGTACGAGCGGTACATCGTGAGAATTTTTTGGCGACCGGTGTGCAACTTGGCGAGACGCACCGAGTTTTCGGCAGCCTCAGCACCACCGTTGGTAAAAAACACCATGTCCAAATCACCCGGGGCCACCTCGGCGATCAATCGTGCAGCCTCAGAACGCATCTCGTTGGCATGAAACGGGGCAATCGTGCACATCTGCGCCGCGTATTCCTGGATGGCTTTTACGAGCTTGGGGTGTTGATGACCGATGTTGACATTCACCAGCTGGCTGGAGAAGTCGAGGAACTTTTTGCCGTTTGCATCCCAGAAGTGCGAACCCTGCGTTTTGACCACATCCACAGGGTCGATCAAGGCCTGGGCCGACCATGAGTGGAACACGTGCTTGCGGTCGTCGAGGTACGCCTTGGTCTTTGCGTCTGCCATACCGCGATACTACTTTGACTTTCTGTCAGGGGGCGAAAAGAAAACATTCTGGAAACATATTTCACACAGCCAAGAAACCTCGATGATTTACCTTTGCTCTTGTCGGGCCAGCGTCGTCCCTGCACCTCTCAACACATCACCGAAAAAGGAGAATGTAATGGACAGTGCAGGTCTTGTCTGGGTATTGATTTCGTCGGCCCTCGTGCTGTTCATGACGCCAGGTTTGGCATTTTTCTACGGTGGTATGGACCGCCGTCGCAACGTGCTGAACATGCTGATGATGAACTTTTATTGCATTTTGGCCGTTCCCGTGCTGTGGATGGTGCTCGGCTACTCCCTCGCGCAGGTGCCCTTTGAGAATGATTTCATCGGAGGCTTCGATGCATTCATCCTGCAAGATCTGGTCACGGCAGGTGATGGTGGAACGCTTGCCACCATCGCATTCCTTGGCATGTTTGCCGCCATAACCCCAGCACTGATTTCTGGAGCAGTCGCCGGCCGAATGAAATTTGGCGCTTGGGCACTGTTCGTGCCGTTGTGGCTCTTCATCGTGTACGTTCCCGTTTTCAAATGGGTGTACGGCGGTTGGCTCGGTCAGCGAGGCTCGCTCGACTTCGCTGGTGGCACTGCGATTCACGTGAATGCCGGTATCGCCGCACTTGCTGCGGTGCTCGTGCTCGGTCGACGTCGCGTCGACCCGGCACCACCACACTCGATGCCCCTCGTCATGATCGGCACGGGCATCCTGTGGTTTGGATGGTTCGGCTTCAATGCCGGCTCGGCACTCGCCGCCAACGGCCAAGCCGCCCAAGCGTTCATGAATACTTTCCTGGCCGGTGCAGCGGCTGGGCTGGCGTGGATCGTCGTCGAGTGGTTACGCGACGGACGGCCATCCAACCTCGGTGCGGCATCCGGAATCGTGGCTGGACTCGTGGCAATCACACCGGCGGCCGGGTATGTGTCGGGTGTTGCCCCGATCGCAATTGGGGCCGCCGCTGGTGTGGCGTGTTGCTATGCGGTCCGTCTCAAGACCAAACTTGGGTATGACGATGCGCTTGACGTGGTCGGGGTGCACTTCGTCGGGGGATTGGTCGGTTCACTCCTCATCGGATTCTTTGCGAATCCAACCTTCTTCGAACTCAGCTTCAGCGCCGGAATTTTCTACGGCGGTTCAACGAAATTGTTGGTGGAGCAGGCCCTCGCGAATGGTGTGGCGATCGTCTGGTCGTTCGTGTTGACCTTCCTCATCATGAAAGCACTTGCCGCAACCATCGGGGTACGAGCCGACGAGCAGGCCGAATTGACGGGCCTCGACCTGGCCCTGCACTCTGAGACCGCGTATCACGATTAACTCAATTGGCAACCAAGAGGAGACGAACAACATGAAACTCATTACCGCAATCATCAAGCCGTTCAAACTTGACGAAGTAAAGGATGCCCTCAAGGCCGCCAATGTCACTGGAATAACGGTCACCGAGGTACGGGGCTTTGGTCGCCAAGGCGGCCATGTCGAGACGTATCGAGGCGCTGAATACCAGGTTGACTTCATCCCCAAGGTGCGACTGGAGATGGTCGTCGAAGAAGCGGTCGTCGACCGCGTCGTGGAAGTCATCGTGAAAAGTGCGGGCACTGGAAAAATCGGTGATGGCAAAGTATGGATTAGTGAGGTGTCACGGGTCGTGCGCATCCGCACCGGGGAAGAGGGTCGAGACGCGATTTAGCGTTGCTTTTGCCGACGCTCACGTCGAGCGGCACGTTTGGCTTGCTGTTCGGCGACCGTTGCGCGTGCGGGTGCCGAGGCTTCGCTGCTCGGAATCTTGAAGCGCTCATCTTCGGTGACGAGTCGGCGGAAACCACCGAGCGCGGCGGAATACTGCACGGCCATGAGTCGAACGGCATCCAGGCCGAATTTGTCGATCGCTGCAGGAATCACAGCCTGCAGATCTTCGAACGAGGGATCATCACTCGTGTCGCCGAGCGTGTCAACGAAGAATTCGGTACAGGGCTCGCTCAGCAGTACGCCAGCGTCGATGATCGCCTTGCGGGCGACCATGCCGGTGTGAATGCTCGTTGCCAGCGACGCCGTTTCGTCGTAGGCCCCGCGGCGCAACCCGACACTGCGGGCGAACGGGTCGCGCAACGATTCGGGTAGTGCCGCAGCAAGAGCGGCGAGTGACGCGTCGGAGATCGTGGCAAAGACGGCGACGTAACGGCGCTCGACGATGATCTGATCACGGGCAAGGTTCATCGGCATGGATGGTTATCTTGTTGCATCACTTTGACACGGACGGGGTGGAACCCCGTGGGGTCAGCTGATGACTTTGACGTTGTTGGCTTCGACACCCTTGCGACCTTCGCCGAGTTCAAACTCGACTTGCTGGCCGGCGAGGAGAGTACGACGCCCGGAACCCTCGATGTTCGAGAAGTGCACGAAAACATCTGAGTCGCCATCGCGAGAGATGAATCCGAAACCCTTTTCATCATTGAAGAATTTCACGGTACCTGTTGCCATAACTGCTCATTTCCTTGTTTGCTATTGACACATCGAATTACGTGTCGTACCTGCAGACTACCGACGCTGACGCGTTTTTCCTAGCCCCTTGCCATCTTTTATGCTCAGCGGGTAACCACCGCCTGCAGCTCGCGCACGCGCAATCCATACGGCGTGCCGAGGCGCAGATCGGGGAGCCGACCATTGGCGCCAAGGTTGGTGCGCCATGCCACCGACCAGACCACGTCGAGCCGGGCACGAAAGACACCACCACTGCGTACCGATGACGGGATGGGGTATTCATAGACACACTCCGACTCGACGAACCGGGGCAGCAGTGACGACCACGGCAAACCTGGGCCGTCGCATTCGGCAATTTCGGCACTGCCATCCCCTGGATGGAACTCCAATGACTCGGGGGTGGCGGTGGTGGTCATGGTGATGATGCCCCGCGGTGTGGGCACCCGCGCAGTCACCGACACGGGTCGCCAAAGAAGCGGTTGTACCCAGAACCAGGTGGGTGTTTTGACCACACCACGATGTGGTGGAGGCGAAAAATTGTGGTCGAACATCGGAACACGCTCACGCATCACTTCTCGCGTCGACGCAGCAGCAGTCTCGGTCGAGATGTCGGGCAGCCACACCAAACGCGACGTGCCATCTCGCTCACAGTCGTACAGCGTCCAGGTGATGCCATTCCACGCACGCGTGGTGAGACCAGCACGAACGCCCAGTCGGTACGTTGTCTCTGGTAGCACCCATTCGCATCGATCGAACGAGCCATCGGAGTCGTAGGCGATACCGGCATAGATGTGGTCACCGTCGACTCCTGCCTCGCCGGCGTGCACCGACGGCGCCGACATGTTCGGCGTCAACACGATGATTGCAACGACGCAGATGCCCAACACCTTGCGCCAGCACGTGGACGTATTCGTCATCATCATGGTGTGCAGAACCGAACGGCAGGCGAGCGACGATCGATGCGCCGTGACCAGAGTTGCCACGAGTTGTCGCCGCTGGCAAGTGTCCACTCGACACGTCTCGTCCAGATGGTGGAATCAAAAATGATGTCACCGAGTTCGGTATCGGCCATGCTGGCATCAAAGAAGATCCGTGTGTCGTATTCACAGGTGATGAGTCGTGCCCGATCTTCCGATGTGAAGGAAATTGATTCAATTCCCCACTCGAGGCGACCCTCGTCGGGTTTGGTGCGCATCTGTTCGGCGGCGTAGTAGGCGACCGAAGCAGCGAGCCGTGCCCGCTCGGGTGAATTGGGGGCAGTGATGAGGGCAGCGTCGCAGCGCCCAGGCCGATGGAAGCAGTTGGCCCAGCCAGTGATCAACGTGGCGAACGATTTTTCGATCGCATCCGGCAGGGTGTTGCCGACCGCAGCGATCTCGTCGACCTCGTCGATGAGTGGGTCGGGCCCGGTCGTCGTTGTGGCTTCGGCAACGCGATTGATCGCAGCAGCATCGTCAAAAGCAAGTTCGGTGGGTGGGGCACACCCTGTGATGAGCACTGCGATGATGAACGCGGTAGTGAATAACGCGGTAGTGAATAACGCGGTAGTGAATATAGACATGCCCATTCGGGCGCGATATGGCATCGGAGGCTCCTTGTCTGTCGTGGTCGTATTTCTCGGCACGCTTCGGTAATGACTTGGAACCAAAGATGACTTTGCCAGATGTGTGCCCTGCGCTGCGTAATCGTGCGTCGTTTTTCTCTCGGTAGAGTTCAAAAAGCCCAAAATGAGCGAACAGCCCAAACATCCGGACCTTCCCGACGAGCAGGCACATGTTGATCGTGCCTATGCGGCGTTGGTTGACGTGCGCACCCGGGCCCTGGCCTATCGCAACCTCACCGCAGGCCAGCGCGGCGGCACCCACCAAGAGCGGTTTGAGCGCAATTATTTCGACGAAAAATTGGTGCAGATGCTCAATGGCCTCGATATCGGGGATGCCGCACTCGTCTTCGGTCGCATTGATCGCACACCTGACGCCGGCGGCGCCCCGGAGGCTTTCCACATTGGTCGGCTGGCCGTCGCCGATCGGGACAGCAACCAATTGATCATCGACTGGCGGGCCCCAGTTGCTGAACCCTTTTACCGGGCGACCGGTCGCGAGACGATGCAGTTGGTGCGCCGCCGGCACTTCATGATGGAAAGTCGCCGAATCGTGGCAATCGAAGACGAACTGTTCGGCGCACATCACCTCGGCATCGGTCGTGACGACGGTCTTGACGCACCGCAGTTGCGCGGGCAGAGCACACTGCTGGCAGCATTGCGCAAAGGGCGCAGTGGACAACTCGGCGACATCGTCGCGACGATTCAGGCCGAACAAGACGTCATCATTCGTGCACCGAACAAGGGCGTGCTCGTCGTGCAAGGTGGCCCAGGCACCGGCAAGACGGTGGTCGCGCTGCACCGTGCGGCGTATTTGTTGTACACGTATCGATTCCCGTTGGCCGACCAAGGTGTGTTGGTAATCGGCCCGAACCGGGTGTTCTTGCGGTACATCGAACGGGTGCTGCCATCACTGGGCGAGTCGGGAGTGCGCGAAGCGGTGCTTGCAGATTTGGTGAGGGATGTTCGTTACGGCGCCGTCGACTCGCCATTGGCGCGCCGCGTCAAAGGTGACCTGCGGATGGTCGACGTATTGCAACGAGCAATTCGGGCACGACAACGACCACTGAAGGAACCATTTGAATTGCCCTACGGCGGTGGATTCTTGCGGCTGCAGCCGAGCGATACGGCACGCGTCGTGAAAGAAGCCCAACGGCGCACGCGCCGGCACAACGAGATGTGTCGTGCCGTTGAAGGTGAGCTCGTGGCGATGTCAATGTCGATGATGCGCGAGGAGGAGTACACGCTCTCCACGGCACGTACCCGCCTGCGTGAAATCCCCGAGTTTCGTGCCTTGATTTTTCGAGTGTGGCCGTCACTCTCGGCAGCAGAGTTGCTGCGCGACCTTTTCGGATCAAAAGCACTCCT
Organism: Bifidobacterium breve; assembly: GCA_945862045.1. Taxonomy (GTDB): domain Bacteria; phylum Actinomycetota; class Acidimicrobiia; order Acidimicrobiales; family Ilumatobacteraceae; genus F1-60-MAGs027. The sequence continues at coordinate 75,110 of CAMAWR010000002.1, read as the reverse complement.
CAAAGTTGCAGGACAGGGCATTCTGACCGATGCCGAAATTATTTCGCTTTACCGGCCGCGCGCCGAAACTCTCGACGGAGCAACCTTCAGTGATGCCGACGTCGCCTTGCTCGACGAAGCGCGACATCTCCTCGGGCCCAAGCCGCGCAAGGGTGGCATCATCGAAGAGGCCGACGAAATCGAAACGTACGGTCACATCGTGGTGGATGAGGTGCAGGATCTCACACCGATGCAGCTGCGGATGGTCGGACGCCGTTCACTCAACGGTGCGATGACGGTCGTTGGCGACATTGCCCAGGCAACGGGGCCGTTTGCACCGTCTGATTGGAGCGACGTGCTGGCACTCTTGCCGAAAAATCGCGACGCAGCAGTGGCGGAGTTGTCGGTGGGCTACCGAATTCCGCGCCAAATCATGGAGTTTGCCGCCCGCCTGCTGCCGACCGCGGCGCCACAACAAACCCCGCCCACCGCCGTACGCGAGGGCGATGCCGAGCCGCTCATCTTGGGCACCACGCGCGACCGGTTGTTCGAAGTGGTTGCCAACGAGGCACGGACACTCGTTTCGCTGTTGGCGGATGGTCGCGTGGGCATCGTGTGTGCCGACAATATTTTTGATGAGCTTGCGGCAGCACTCGATTCGTCGGGGCTCACCTACGGGCGCGCCGGGGCGAGTGCGCTGGAAGCGACGCTCACCTTGGTTCCGGTGAGTTTGGTGAAGGGATTGGAAATGGACGGCGTGATCGTGGTCGAGCCACTGGACATTTATGAATCGTCAGATTCGGGGCCGCGTGGGTTGTATGTCGCACTCACGCGCTCGACCCAGCGACTGGTCGTGGCACACTCCCGCGAATTACCGGTTGAGCTGCGCGACTGACCTCACCAATGCGCGGGGCACCCACCAATGCTGTGCGGCTACTTGACACCAAGTGAGTCGAGTGCCAATCGCAGGAACAAGTTTGCTTTGTCAGCATCAGCCGGACGGTTGCGGTCGACGGCGCTACGTGCCAATTCGACAATGCGTCGCAGGTCGTAGGTGAGTTGATCGGCAAGTTCGCGGTATTCGGTAACCACGAGTGGTTCCATCAGTGACCACACGGTATTCACGGCTGCCAGATGTGTCCGCGCAGCATTGCGATCAGCATTGAACGTCGCTTCGCTCAATGCCCCCATTTCATCGCGCAAAATTACGGCAAGTTCACCGAGCGTTGCATTGGCTGGCACTTCGTAGACAGGTTCATCCTGGCTCTGCACATTGGTTGATGCAGTCGGGCTGTCAAGCTCGACCACTTCCGTGGCACATCCAATGGTCAACGCCGCCGCGCAGAGACAAATACCGGAAATGTGTGTGAGGCGTTGCAGGATCATATTCGTCTACAGCGTGACGAGCAGGCGAGCGCTCACGAACGGATCGAGTGTGACGGTGCGATCTGAGTCATCGTGCACGATAAGTTGCGCAGCACCGTTGTCACGCTCAACCAGCGTGCATGCCCGACCAGGGATGATTCGCAGCGACTCCAGTTGGTCGAGGGCCCCGTCACGTTCTTCGATTTCCTCGGGGATGCGAACCACCGTGAAACGGGTACCAACGGCAACCTTGGTGAGGGGGGTCACGGCGACATTGGTTGCCGGTGTACCAGGAATTGGATTGCCGTGGGGGCAGGTCGACGGGTTGCCGAGCAGTCGTACGAGACCTGCCTCGACGTCGGCGCTGATGACGTGTTCCCATTTGCAGGCCTCGTGGTGGGCGCGCGCCCATGGCAAACCGATGATGTCAGTCAAAAACCGCTCGGCTAATCGATGCCGACGCACGATGCGTGTCGCCAATTCCTCGCCCCGTGGCGTGAGCTGGAGTTGAGTTGAGTCAACCTCAATGAGGTCGGCGAGTTCCATTCGTTTCACCATTTCCGAGACCGAGGACCGCGATACCGCCAGCCGCTCAGCGAGGCGGGCTTGAATGACTTCAGCCTTGTCCTCGCGCATCTCGAAAATGCACTCGCAATATTCCTCGAATGCTGGGTGATGTTCACCAGCAACAGGCATGGCGCTCAGCGTACCTATCGGCACACCGAGTAGGTACTCTTCGGCGGTGGCCACGGACACGATTATCGACCGATTTTCCCCGGCAGTTCGTGCGTGGTTCACCGCGTCGTTTCCCGCGGCGACTCCAGCGCAAGCCGCAGGGTTCGTGCACATCCTCGGTGGTGAGCACACGCTCATCTCGGCACCGACGGGTAGTGGTAAGACGCTTGCGGCATTTCTTGTCGCCATCGACCGTCTGGTGTCGCGGGATATCGATGAGGTGTCGACCACCCGCGTGTTGTACGTGTCGCCACTCCGTGCGCTGGCCTTTGATGTTGAGAAAAACTTGCGGGCGCCAATCGTCGGAATCCGTCATGCCGCCGAGCGGTTGGGCCAGACCTTTCGTGAACCTCAGGTGGCCATGCGCACCGGCGACACCAGCCAGCGTGATCGACAACGCATGCTGCGCAACCCACCAGACGTGCTGATTACCACGCCTGAAAGTTTGTACCTCATGCTCACCTCGTCGGCCCGATCGACACTGGTAAATATTGACACCGTCATCATCGACGAAATTCATGCCATTGCCGCGACGAAGCGTGGTGCACATTTGGCATTGTCACTCGAACGCCTCGAGGAACTCACAGTCCGTGCGCCACAACGCATCGGGTTGTCGGCCACCCAACGCCCGCTCGAAGAAGTCGCGCGGTTCCTCGGCGGGTACCGCGACAGCAAGCCACGCAGCGTGGCCATCGTCGATGCAGGGGCACGCAAGCCGATGGAAATCGAGGTGGTCGTACCAATCGAAGACATGGGCTCGATCGGCAAGTTCACCAGCGAATTGCGCAGCGGGCCGGCAACGTCGGCGGCCGTCGAGCGACGCACCAGCATTTGGCCCAGCATCACCCCGAAGATCCTGGAATTGGTGCAGCAGCATCGCAGCACCATCATTTTCTGTAATGCGCGTCGTGGGGCTGAGCGGCTGGCGGCACAACTCAACGAACTTGCCGTTGAGCTGGGCCTTGGCGACGAGAACTTCGTCAAGGCGCATCATGGCTCGCTGGCCCGCGAGCAACGAATCGTGATCGAAGACCAACTCAAGCGTGGTGAGTTGCGCGCCATCGTGGCCACGAGCAGTCTCGAATTGGGCATCGACATGGGGGCTGTCGACCTGGTGATTCAGGTCGAGTCCCCCGGGGCGGTGAGTCGTGGTCTGCAGCGTGTCGGTCGAGCCGGGCATTCCGTCGGCGAGGCGAGCAAAGGCAAGATATTCCCGAAACATCGGCACGACCTGCTGGAGGTGGCAGTCGTCGTGCGGCGCATGCTCGAAGCGGAGATCGAATCGACACGGTATTTGCGCAACCCACTCGATGTGCTCGCACAACACATCGTTGCTCACGTGGCCATGCATCCTGACTGCACCGTCGCGTCGCTCACCGCCATGATTCGTCGCTGTGCCAACTTTTCTGAATTGTCCGACGAAGTACGCAATAATGTGCTCGATCTGCTGGCCGGTCGTTACCCGAGCGAAGAGTTCCGCGATCTGCGTCCGCGCATCGTGTGGGACCGCATTGCCGACACGTTGCGGGCTCGCGACGGGGCACAACGGTTGGCGGTGACCAACGGCGGCACGATTCCTGATCGCGGAATGTTCGGCGTGTTCCTACCGGATGGCACCCGCGTGGGCGAACTCGACGAAGAAATGGTGTACGAAACCCGGCCCGGCGAAACGTTCGTGCTCGGTGCTTCAACCTGGCGGATTGAAGACGTGTCGTTCGACCGCGTCATCGTGAACCCAGCGCCGGGCGAGCCCGGCAAGATGCCGTTCTGGCATGGCGACCGGCTCGGGCGGCCACTCGACCTCGGGCGTGCGGTGGGCGAATTTCTGCGCACCATCCGTGAAGAGCAGTCGGGCCCCGATCAGTCGCAAGCCGAACAAACCCTCATCACCCGACACTGCCTCGATCCACTGGCGGCGAAAAATCTGTTGATGTACATCAACGAACAAGTCGAGGCGACAGGCACATTGCCCGACGACCGCACCATCGTGGTGGAACGTTTCCGCGACGAAATTGGTGACTGGCGTATTTGTATTCATTCACCCTTCGGCACACCGGTGCACGCGCCATGGGCAATCGCGCTTGAGCGTCGCCTGCTTGAACGACTGGGGATACCAGTCGAAACCATGTGGGGTGACGATGGCATCGTGTTGCGCCTGCCCGAAGCGATCGACCGTCTACCGATCGAAGAATTGCTCATTGATCCCGATGAGATCACCGATGTGCTCGTGGCAGCCGTGCCCCAAACATCGCTCTTTGCTGCGCGCTTCCGCGAATGCGCCGCACGTGCCCTGTTGTTGCCGCGCCGTCGCCCCGATCAGCGCACACCGTTGTGGCAACAGCGCCAGCGAGCCGCCGACTTGTTGACGGTGGCGGCGAAGTATCCGACGTTCCCGATCTTGTTGGAAACCAGTCGTGAGTGTCTGCAAGACGTGTTCGACGTTCCGGCATTGCGTGACGTGCTGTCGCGCCTACGATCGCGGGCCATCCGTTTGGTGAGTGTCGACACGCCCAAAGCCTCACCGTTCGCCCAGAGCCTGCTCTTCAACTGGATTGCGGCGTACATGTATGAAGGTGACGCACCTCTGGCCGAGCGGCGGGCCGCGGCGTTGGCACTCGATCGCGACCTGCTCAATGACCTGCTCGGCTCGGAAGAATTGCGCGAACTGCTCGACGGCGAAGTGTTGGCCGATATCGAACTCGAACTCCAGCATTTGGTCGAGGAACGTTACGCAAAGAACCTCGACGAGGTACACGATGTGCTGCGGCGTGCCGGTGATTTGACGCTCGATGAAATCTCGTTACGTTGCAACTTCAACCCATCGGCTGCGATTGCAGAACTCGTGGCAAAGCGCCGTGCGATTGATCTCGTCGTGGGTGGCGAACGCCGATATGTGGCGGCCGAGGATGCCGCGCGATTTCGTGACGCGCTTGGCTGCGCGCTGCCACTCGGGCTACCGCAAGCATTCACCGAACCAGTCGAAGCGCCACTCGTTGAGCTCGTTGCGCGGTACGCCCGTACGCATGCCCCGTTCGTTACTCGCGACGTCGCGCTACGAATGGGGGTGAGCATGGAGCGGATTGCGGTGGCTTTGACCCAACTCGAGACTACACATCGTGTGGTGCGTGGCGAGTTCCGCCCGTTTGGTACCGAGCGCGAGTGGTGCGACACCGAGGTCTTGCGGCTGGTGCGACGTCGCTCGCTGGCCAAACTTCGCAAAGAGGTCGAGCCTGTCGATCAACAGACGTTTGCCCGATTTCTTGCCGAGTGGCACGGTGTAACGGCGCCGACCTACGGCCCTGAGGCACTGGTCGAAACGCTCACCGTGCTCGCGGGGTCGGCACTCGTTGCATCCACGCTCGAGACCGACATTTTGCCGATGCGTGTCCGTGGCTATCGGCCGACGTTGCTCGACAATCTCTGCACGAGTGGTGAAGTGGTGTGGGTGGGTGCCGGATCGTTGGGCGGCAACGACGGTCGCATCCGACTGTTCTTTGCCGACCAACTTGCCGCGTTCCTTCCTGCACTCGAACATGGTGAAGCACCGACCGGCAAGATGCACGACCAAATTCGTGCTGCACTCGCCGAGCGCGGTGCTTGTTTCTGGGGCCAACTGCGCATTGCCGTACCGAATGGCACCGACACCGAGTTGCTCTCTGCACTGTGGGACTTGGTGTGGGCCGGTGAAGTAACCAACGATTCGCTCACTGCACTACGCGCGGTGTTGTACGGGGCCCGCAGTGGCAAAAGTGCCCGTGCGCTGCCCGCGGCAGGAAGTGCACGACGCCAGGCGGCACGACTGGTGCGCCCGCGCCATGTGCGTGGGGCGAGCGCGGGTCGGGTCGGCCCACCGGCAGGGCAAGGACGCTGGAGTCTCATCGCACAACTCGTCGATAAACCAGCCACCACCACCGAAGCGTTGCATGCGTTGGCCATGCAGCTACTTGAGCGACACGGTGTGCTGACGCGCGAAGCGGTGCTGGCTGAAAATGTGCGTGGTGGTTTTTCTGGTGTGTACGGCGTGCTGAAAGCGCTCGAAGATCGTGGCGCCGTGCGCCGTGGATACTTCGTCGATGGTTTGGGCGCCGCGCAATTCGCAGTGCCGGGGGCCGTCGATCGGCTGCGTGCTTGTAAAGACGTCAACATCGTGAGCGATCACGGCATTCACGACGGGCATCAAGGCCCCGTCGAGGATGCGGGTGTCATCGTGCTGGCAGCCACCGACCCAGCCCAGCCGTACGGCGCCACCCTTGATTGGCCGGCAACGACCGGGCGCCCGATGCGCAGTGCGGGTGCGTTGACATTGTTGCTGCGTGGTGAGGTGCTCGCGTGGTACGACTTGCGCAGTCGCCACCTCGTTACCTTTGCATCGTCACTTGCACCCCATCATTCGGTAGCGATGGTTGAAGCGTTGGGCAGTCTCGTGAAAGATGGCCGAGCCAAGGTCATCGAGGTGCGCAAGATCAACGGTGTCGGGTTCGACGACATGTCACCAGAAACAATGTCACTGGTGGCGCTGCTCGAACAACATCGCTTCATTCGCGGCTATCGCGGGCTGGTGCTGCGCGACTAAATCATTGCGGTTCGATACCGCGCAAACCGGCCCAGGCGAAGTTTGCCAGTTGCGAACCGACGAGTGCCGGGTCAAACGATTCGCCGTTGGCTATCAGGTACCGGCTGACACCTTCGGACATGCCAACCAATGCATACGCGATGCGACGTTGGTGTTCACGATCAAGCCCGGCGTCAATGAGCGGTGCGATTGCGTCGGCGATGAGGCGTTCAATATTGCGAAGAGCGGTAGAAAATTCCTCATCGCGTCGCGCACCACTGCCAAAGAGCAGCACGAAAGAAGTGCGGTTGGCAGCCATCCACTCGAAGTAGGCGATGATGCCACTCTGGGTTTGGTTCTGTCCGTCAGGTGCATCGGTCGTTGCTTTACCGATGGCCTCCAACATGCCGGCTGCCACATCGTCGATGAGTGCCAAATACAGTGCGCGCTTTGAGGCGAAGTGTTGGTACAGCACCGGCTTGGTGACGCCGCCCGTTCTGGCAACGTCATTCATGGAGGTGGCGTGGAACCCCTTGGCGGCGAACTCGTGCAACGCGGCGTCGAGAATCAGTGTGCGTCGCTCAGCAGCGGGTAGTCGCAGGTTCATTTCGGTGAGTCAAGTGGTGGCGGCGGTTGATTGGAGACCCTGTCTTCGCGGCGTGCGGCACGAATACCGTATGAAATCACGATGCTGGGTGCCAAAATAATCGATCCGGCAACGAGTGCCACGCCACTCAAGAAATGCATCGAGCTCGTAAGCGATGACCAGAGCCCGGTAAAAAACGTCACAACAGAAACCGCCCACAGTCCGTAACCGGTGCGTTTCGCAATCGTGTTCAGACGGTCGATGCGATCACGACGGAAGACGACTGGATCCTTGGACGGTTGAGCTTCTGTGATTTCGGAGTTCATCTGACGATTGTCAATCTAGGCTGAGGCTCTGGAAAGCGAGCATCCGTGATGACTTCTGTGGCTGGTGACACGGCGATTCGTTTGGCGGATGCCGTCGTTGCGCTCGGCGGTTTTCCTGCATTGGCAGGTGCTTCCATGTCTGTTGAGCGTGGGGAGTTGGTCGCACTGCGAGGTGCGAACGGAACCGGCAAGTCGACACTGCTGCGACTCTGCGCCGGGCTCGTGCCGCTCGCCCGTGGCGGGGCAACCGTGCTCGGTGTCGATCTTGCCGATGATCGTGTAGCCGTGCGCCAACTCGTCGGGCTGCTCGGTCACCGCAACGGTTTGTATGCCGAACTTACGTGTCGGGAGAACGTGGCGTTTACCGCCCAACTTGTGGGGGCATCACCCAACGACGTAGACGACGCCCTACAACGTCTCGGCATTGATGCACGAGTTGCTGTGACCCGGGCAGGTGCGCTGTCAGCAGGTCAACGTCGCCGCACCGCTTTGGCCTCGCTCATCGTGCGGCGCGCGCAATTGTGGTTGCTCGACGAACCACATGCCGGGCTCGACACTGCAGCGCGCAATGAACTTGATGTGATTCTGCGTGACGCAACCCGAAGCGGTGCAACGGTGCTGTACACCACGCACGAAGTCGATCGTGCCGGGCTTGCCACACCACGCACCGTCACGCTCAGTGGTGGATGTGTTACGAGTGACGTGTCGTCAAAATTCGGGGTGGCACAGTGAACACGATTGTTGCCGTGGCCAAGAAGGATCTGCGCATTGAGTGGCGCACACGCACGTTGCTGGCACGCGTGGTGCCGTTTGCGTTGCTTGTTTTGGTGTTGTTCGCCGTGGCACTCGACAGTGAGGCTCTCTTGTTGCGGGCAGCCGCCGGCTTGGTGTGGATGGCGATGCTTTTTTCGACGATGCTCGTCGTGCAGCGAGCGTTCGACATTGAGACATCTGATGCAGCGATGGACTCACTCTTGGCGTGCACCGCGCAGCCATCCCGTGTGTTCTATGGCAAGGCGCTGTCGCTCTTCGTACAACTCTTTGCGCTCGCTGCAGTGTTGGTCACGGCCGCAGTGGTCTTGTACGGCGCGTCGGTGAACGGCAACCGGGTCGTGCTCTTGGTCACGGTGGTCGTCACGGCGACTGGCGGGCTCGCGACCGTCGGTACTCTCTACGGTGCGGTGGTTGCAAACATGACTGGGCGAGATTCACTCCTTCCGTTGCTGGCGCTGCCCGTGCTCGCACCGCTGCTCATCGCCGCATCACGGGCCACCGAAGCTGCTTTTGGCAGCCAAACCATCGACCTGGCCAACGGGTGGGCGTGGGTCGGTGTACTCGTCGTTTATGCAATCGTCTTCGGGTCGGCTGGTGCTGCTGCCTTCTCGCCGCTCACCGAGAGCGACTCATGAAATGACGGTCAGTTCAACCGGAACCCCGACAACCCGCGTCATCGGCGGGCTGGCATTGCTGATCACTGGGTGGGTCGTGGTAAGCGCTTTTTTCATCACACCAGCCGACTCCGTGCAGGGTGATTCGGTGCGAATCATGTATGCCCACGTGCCGACGGCATGGATTGCCTATCTTGCGTTCGTCACCACCGCAATCGCCTCGGGGTTTTCGGTGGCACGTCGTCATCGCACGCTCGGTTTCGATCGTGTTGCTGGTGCATCGGCAGAAGTCGGTGTCTTGTTCATGGCGATGACGCTGATTACGGGCAGCCTGTGGGGGCGCCTCACCTGGGGCACGTTCTGGCAGTGGGACCCCCGCCTCACCACGACGCTTTTTTTGTTCGTTACCTATGTCGGCTATCTCGCGGTGCGACGAATCGACACCGACCCACGGCAACGTGCAAGCCGAAGTTCGGTGATTGCGCTGCTGGCCGTGCTGGAGATTCCGCTCGTGCATTTTTCGGTGGTGCTCTGGCGATCATTGCATCAAGAGGCAAGCGTGCTGAACACCGATGGTGATGTGCGCCTTGATGGTCTCATGCTGTTCACCCTTTTTTCCGGGGTTGTGGCGTTCACGCTGATCTTTGTGTGGCTCGTGATACATCGTCAACGTCTCACGACACTTTCTGATCTTGAACGGGTGGTGGGTCTTGATGCAGCGATCACTGCGCGTCGTGCCGAAAACTCGGCTGGGGTCACGGCATGAAGGATCTCGGTTTTATCCTCGCCAGTTGGCTCATAACACTGGGTTCCATCGGCATGCTTGCAGTGGTGACCACCCGGCAGGCTCGCCGATTGTCGACACGGGTGCCTGACGACGTAAAGCCGTGGGTGTGAAACACCGATGGATCTGACACCACGCGAAGTTTCCGAGGCCCCTCGACCACGCCGGCGCATCCTGCCCGCAGTCGTTGCGGTACTTGCGGCAGTGGGGGGCCTCGCGGTCGTGGCCGTTTTTCTTACTTCGTCGGTCGACTACTACTGCAATGTCGACGAAGTAGGGGTGCGCGATGGCTGCGCAGACGACCAGCGCTTGCGCGTGCAGGGCAACGTCGACGAGGGCAGCTTGCAGTCGCGCGCTGGTCAAACGTCGTTCGTTTTGTCGTTCAATGGTGTCTCGCTGCCCGTCGACTACGAAGGCGAACCCGGCGGTGTCTTTCAAGAATGTATTCCCGTCGTTGCGCATGGTCGTGTCGTTGACGGAATCTTGGTGGCAACTCGGATCGAGGTGAAGCATTCGAACGAGTACAAAGCAGAGAATGCCGACCGACTTGACCAAGCCGAGAAGACGGCATGCTCCTAGCAAACACCACGGCCCAACTTGGCCGAGCGGTTTTGCTCGCCGGTTTTCTTGCCGCCTTTTTTGGTGCATTCGCAGCTGCGATTGGTGCAAAACGTAACGACGTAAAGACGCTGCGCTTCGTGCCGCAGTTCGTCGTGCTGGCAACGGTCATGGCTCTTGCTGCATTCGCGATCATGGAGTGGGCGATGATCACGCGCGACTTTTCGTTGTTGTACGTGCAGAAGGTTGGTTCGTACTCCACGCCGGCGTTGTACAACTTTGCTGCGGTGTGGAGCGCACTTGAGGGCTCGATCCTCATGTGGGTGCTCGTCTTGGCAGGGTACGTGGCAGCCGCAATGTGGTGGATGCGTAAGCGACTCGCCGAACCACTCGTTGGTTGGGCGATGGCCGTAATGCTCGCAGTGCTCGCATACTTCTTTCTTCTGTCGTATGGGCCGGCAAACCCGTTCGTGGTTGGGCCGCCCGGCATTACCGATGGACCAGGACCGAATCCGCTCCTGCAAAATCATTTGCTCGTGATGTTCCATCCACCAATTTTGTACCTCGGTTACGTCGGTATGACCGTGCCGTTTGCTTTTGCCATCGCAGCGCTGATTGCCGGCAAGGTTGAAGATGGTTGGCTGCATCTCACACGGCGCTGGACGGTGGCAGCGTGGGGTTTCCTCACCTTTGGAATCGCACTGGGCGGTTGGTGGAGTTACGAGGTGCTCGGCTGGAGCGGCGTATGGGCATGGGATCCCGTCGAAAATGCCTCGCTCTTGCCGTGGATCACCGGCACGGCGTACATCCACTCGGTGATGGTGCAAGAGCGTCGCGGGTTGCTACGGGTATGGAACGTGTCGTTGCTTATCGCCACGTTCAGCCTCACGATTCTTGGCACGTTCCTCACCCGTTCGGGGGTGCTGAATAGTGTGCACGCATTTTCAGAAAGCGCCATCGGGCCGTGGTTATTGGTGATGTTCGCGGTCATTGTGGCGGTGTCGTTGGTGCTGGTGTTTTTGCGCGGCGATCAATTGCGGGCGAGTGGCGCCATCACCACGGTGTTTTCGCGCGAGGGTGCCTGGCTCGTGAACAACGTGCTGTTTGCGGTATTCGCCTTCGTCGTACTGCTCGGCACGGTGTTTCCGCTCGTTGTCGAAGCGTTGCAACAACGTCAGGTGGTCGTCGGCGAACCGTTCTTCGATCGTCTCACGATTCCGATTGGTCTCACCATGCTGTTCATCATGGCGGTGGCACCGGTCTTGCCGTGGCGTCAAGACGGTCGCGAAGTGATGTCACAACGCTTGCTTGGGCCGGCGTTGCTCGGCCTCGCCGCACTCGGCGTTTCACTTGTGGCTGGTGCCTCGGGTGTGGCACCGCTGTTGGCGTTCGGTTTGGGTGGTTTTGCCGCCGGTAGCGCGTTGCGACATTTGATTCGTGCGGTGCGAGTGCAGCGGCTACGCGGGTTCGTCGGTCGCGCCAACGGCGGAATGATCGTGCATCTCGGTGTGATTCTCATTTGTGTCGCACTCGCCGCGTCGAATTCGTTCACCCGCAGCCAAGAAATCGACCTCGTCACGGGTCAAGTCGCCAAATTTGCCGGGCACACATTCGAACTTATTGACGTCGTCGAAGTGCGCGATGCGCGCAGTACGACGGTGCGGGCATTGGTGAGTGTGGACGGTGGGCAGCAGTATTCGCCATCAATCACGAAATACACGCGGATCGGCATGAACGTCGGTACCCCGTCGGTGCGCACCAGTTTCACCCACGACGTGTATCTGACGCTCGAGCCACCCGTGCGGCAAGACTCGGGCCAGGCACGCATCAAAGTTTTCGTCAAGCCACTCGTTTTGTGGATGTGGATCGGAACCTTCGTGATGGCATTCGGCACACTGCTGGCAGTGTTGCCAACACGTCGTCGGTCAATCCATGAAATTCGCGACGAAGTAGTCAACCGGTGAAACCTGCGAAGGTCGGTGCGGCAGCCGTGGCAGTGGTGCTGGTCGCATTCATCGCCGTGTTGGTGGTGTCGGATGGCGACACCGGTGTCGGGGCACGTTCACCACTGCTCGGTCAACCCGCCCCGGCAATCGTGACCACGACCATTGACGACGCCCCATTCGATTTGGCTCGACGCAAGGGGTCATGGGTGGTGTTCAATTTCTTCAACTCCACCTGTGTGCCGTGCATTGCCGAGCATTCGTCGTTGGTGCGATTTGTTGCCGATGAAGCCGAGCGCGTTGACGGTGTCGAATTCTTTACGGTGGTCAACGACGATGCCGATGATGCGGTGCGCAGTTTTTTTACGGCCAATGACGGCAAGTGGCCCAAATTGCGGGATGACGACGGCTCGATTGCGGTGGCGTTCGGTGTCGCCAAAGTTCCCGAAACTTGGATCATCGACCCCAATGGCTTCGTGCGACTGCGAATTCTTGGCGCGGTCGTCGACGGTGTGCTCGAAGAGCAAATGGCACAACTCCGCAGCACACAAGGCTCGTGATGTTTGCCCGTCGTCGTATCGTCTGGACTGCAATCATCGTCGCCACGATTGCGCTGCTCGTGTTCGGCTCGGTGCGTGATACGGGGCCGCTCACGCAGCAAGACCGCATCGACACGATCACCAAACGAATCGCTTGCCCCACGTGTGACGGTGAGAGCGTGTTCGTTTCGCGAGCGTCGGCAGCACAGGCGATCCGCGCCGAGGTTGCCCGTCAGGTGGGTGACGGTGCACGTACTGATGACGAAGTCGTTGCCTACATCGCCGATCGATTTGGCGGGGCCGTGCTGCTGCTGCCGCGCGGCACGGGGTTTGATGCGCTCATCTGGGTCTTGCCGGTGCTGTTCACCGTGGTGTTGTCGGCGGCGTTGGGGCTGGCGTTTCGTCGCTGGCAAAGGGCGGGCACCGTTGCAGCCGTGAGCACGTCGAAGGTGGCTGCCCCTCGTCGGTCCTTTGCCATCGGAATCGTGCTGACGGTCGTGGTTGGTGTTGCCGGTGGCGTGCTCGTGGCACGCCAGTCAGGTCAACGATTACCCCTGCAGACGCCAACCGGTGGCATCGAAGACAGCACGGCGTCGCTGTTGGCACAAGCACGTTTTTCTGGGCCGACGGATGTGAAGACGGCAATCGAGTTGTACGGGCGGGTTCTGGAGCTTGACCCCGACAACGTCGAAGCACTCACGTATCGGGCGTGGCTCATCATGTTGTCGGCGCGACAATTCGACGAGTTGATCCGATCGCAGGCCTACACGTCGACCATCACTGCGCTTGGTAGGGCGATTGAACTTGACTCGGCATATCCCGATGCGATGTGTTTTTTGGGCATCGTCGTGTATCGCGACGGTGGCGATGCCAAATCGGCGAAAGAATTCGTCGATCGCTGTTTGGAGCGTGATCCACCCGCGGAGGTGCGTGGCCTCGTGGAGTCGCTCTCGGCCGACCTTGAAGCTGAATTGAACGGCTAGTCGACGACTGGCGGTGGCCAGGCGCGTGCTTCGACGAAACGATTGTCGACGCGTTCGAGCACCCACACACTGCCCTTGCCCCACTCGGGGGAGCCGTGCACATGCATACCCGTTGCAGTGAGTGCATCGATGAGTGCCGGAATCACATCACCATGACTGCACACCACGGCACGATCGGGTAGCGAGTGCAGCAGATCGAACAATGATGCATCGGGCTTCACTACCTCGCTGGCGAATTCCGCGAGGCGACCATCAAGGGTCACTTCCACGTCGGCAGCGATCGCCAGTGGCTCTACCGTTTCCACGCACCGCCGATACGGGCTTGAAACGACGACCGACGGCGACACTGCAGCAAGGCGCTGTGAGAGGTTGCCTGCCTGCTTGCGACCCGAGTTGGAGAGTGGGCGGTCGCTGTCGGCTCCATCAAACTCGTGGCGCGACCCAGCTTTGGCGTGGCGAACGAGATATAGAGGCACGGCTGGCAACCTAGTCGGAAACATGTCGAGAGCGGCTTGTCTGCGTGAAATGCCACACCGGTCGGCGCCACCCGTGGCCATGGTTGGTGGCACAATAAAGAGTGGGCTTTTTTGAACGCAATCGCGCGGAAACACAGGCAAAGGGTTTCGATGCCGAGCGTCTGCCACCCGGCCAGTATTTGACCGATCGATTCCCCGTGCTGCACGTTGGCGATGTGCCCACCTATGCGCCGGGTACTTGGTCGCTGGAGATCAGCGGCGCAGTCTCGTCACCATTTACCTTGACGTATGCACAGTTGTTGTCGTTGCCCTCCGTCAACATCACGACCGACATTCATTGCGTAACCAAGTGGTCGAAGTTCGACACCATCTGGAAGGGTGTGCGGGTTCGCGATCTCTTTGCAACGGCCGGCGTCGATCCGCAGGCAACGCACGTAATGGCGCATGCCGAGTACGGCTACACCTCCAATCTTCCGATGCAAGACGCAACGGGGGATGACGCACTCGTTGCCTACGCATATGACAACACCGATATTGAACCGGTACACGGCGGACCTGTGCGGTTGGTGATTCCACACCTGTATTTTTGGAAATCAGCGAAGTGGTTGCGTGGTCTTGAAGCCACCATGCAGGACGCACCGGGTTTCTGGGAGCAGAACGGTTACCACATGTATGGTGACCCGTTCCTTGAACAACGATTCTGGGGCGATTAAGGCAGCGCCTCGAGCGTTGTTTCGCAGAAGCGGTCACCTTGCGGCAGTGATGCCAACGTTTCAGCCGATGTCTGGCCGTAGATCGCGTCGAGCATGCCCTTCACCATGCCGCGATCAACGGCACAGATCACAGGATGTTCGATCGCAACATCACCAAACGGACAATGGTTGTTGATGATGCGTAATTTGTTCTGACGCTTCTCGGTGTGGGCTGCAAAACCATGGGCGGTCAATGCATCGGCAACTTTTTGCAGGGCTGAATGCAACGAACGTTGACCGGCTGCAATGTCGTCACCGGTGAGGCCGACGGCCATCGCCTGCCCGTACTTTCGGCCGACGTCTTCGGCTATCGCCTGGGCCTCTGCGCGTGGTAGTCGATTGAGGGCTTCGCCCAACAACGACAGAACCAAGTCGTCACTGCGCACGGGAAATTGCATCGGCGCAGCAGAATCGACGGCGCGATAACACTTGGATGGACGACCGGCACCGGCGTGCTCGGCGCGCACGATTTCTACCGCTAGGTAGCCGCCTGCGGCCAGTTTGTCCAGGTGATGTCGTGCCACATTCGGGTGTACCTCAAATTGTTCGGCTACCTGCGAGGCGGTGACACCTTCGCTCGCATCGCGGACGTACAAGTAGACGGCGCGTCGGGTGGGGTCGCCAAATGCCGAGGTTATTGCTGATATTTGCGACGTGAATGCGCCACTCGTCACGCCACTTGTCACGCCATTCGTCGCGGGCTTGTTGCGTGGCACACGATTAGCCTAACGAGCAAATCATGAGCGCTCTTACGTCAGACCAGGTAATCGAAGCGCTCCGACCGGTTCACGACCCTGAACTCCACCGTTCGATCGTCGACCTCAATATGGTGCGTGACGTGGCCATCAACGATGGTGTGGTTTCGCTCACCGTGACCCTCACCATTGCTGGCTGTCCGCTGCGCAGCGAGATTCAAAATCGTGTCAACGGTGCGATTCGTCCGCTCTCTGGCGTGCGTGATGTGCAACTCACCTTCGGCGTGATGACCGACGCAGAGCGCGCGGCACTGCGCGAAATGCTGCACGGCTCACCTGCTGCCAGTGCGGGAAGTGCGCCGGCGCAGGGGCACGCGCAAGGTCGCACGATTTCATTCGCCCAACCTGGTTCCAAGACGCGACCATTGCTCATCTCGTCGGGCAAGGGCGGTGTTGGCAAGAGCAGCGTGACCACGAATCTTGCCGTTGCATTGGCTGCTGCCGGACATTCAGTGGGTGTGGTTGATGCCGACATCTATGGCTATTCAATTCCACGCATGCTCGGCACTGATCGCGAGCCTGTCGTTATCGATCAAATGCTGCTCCCCCCCGAGGCCTACGGCGTGCGCTGCATCTCGATCGGATATTTCGTACCGGAAGGTCAAGCGGTGGTGTGGCGTGGACCGATGCTGCACAAGGCCCTTGAGCAATTTCTTACCGATGTATTTTGGGACGAACCCGATTTTCTGCTGATTGACATGCCACCAGGCACGGGTGATATCGCCTTGAGCCTCAGCCAGTACCTGCCGCGCGCCGAGGTGTACATCGTGACCACGCCGCAGGATGCTGCACAGAAAGTCGCGCGGTTGTCGGCGGCAATGGCCAAAAAAGTAAATATGTCGGTACGCGGTGTCATCGAAAATATGTCGTGGTTTACCGGCGATGACGGCAAACGATACGAACTCTTCGGCCAGGGCGGGGGCAAGTCGTTGGCAGACGAGCTGGGCGTGCCACTCTTGGCGCAGATCCCGTTGCTCAATCAACTTCGTGAAGGTGGCGACAATGGCAAGCCGATCGCCGCGGTGGCACCGCAGAGCGAAGTCGGGCTCATATTTGCCGATCTCGCGGTGAAAATCGCCGCAATGAAACCGAAAAAAGTCTTCAGTCAGGCGCTGAAGGTCAATTGATCTGACACACTGAAGGCCATGGACCTACGCATCGGAGTTACCCACTCGCCACGAGATATCGCACTCGAAATCGACGGCAACGACACATCGCGAGCAGCGGTGCGCAAGTCGGTCGAAGAAGCACTGGCCGGCAAGGCCGACGTGTTGTGGTTGAAGGACAATCGCGGTCGCGAAGTTGCAATACCTGCGGAGAAGATCGCATTCGTTGAATTCGGCGCCCCTGATGGCGAGCGTCGACTGGGGTTCGGCACCTGACACTGAGTGCGTTGCTCTCACGACGCCTCGTCTTCGTCACCGGCAAAGGTGGCGTCGGAAAATCGGTAGTTGCCGCAGCACTCGCCAGGGTGGCTGCCAGTCAGGGCAAGCGGGTGTTGGTGTGCGAAATGGACGACAAGGGATCCCTCGCCGCCTACCTCGGGCGTAGTTCGTTGGCCTTTGAGGCGGTTGAAGTGGCGCCGAATGTGATGGCGATGGCGATGAATACCGAAGACTCGCTACGTGAATACATTCGTCTGTTCCTGCGACTGCCGATCATCGGCAGTCTGACGCCGTTGGCGCGCATCTTTGACTATGTGGCGAATGCTGCACCGGCAGTGAAGGAAATTCTGGTCATTGGCAAACTCTGTCACGAGGTGCGGGAGAAGCACTACGACATCATCATCGTTGACTCAGAGGCAAGTGGACATTTCGTCGCACAGGTCTCGGCACCCGATGCCTTGGCAACCCTGGTACGAATTGGTTTGATCGCCGATCAAACCAAGTGGATGAGCGGTCTCCTGCACGATCCGCACGTGTCGACGGTGCTCGCGGTGGTGACGCCCGAAGAAATGCCGGTGGTTGAAACCATCGAATTGCGTGAGCGACTGGCCAAAGTGTCGCCACTCGACTTTGGCGGTGTCGTCATCAACCGCATGCCGCAGGTAATCATCGACAAGTTGGCACTTGCCGCGGCCCGTGATGACCACGCCATGACCGACACCGTGAACGTCTGTGACTGGTTGATTGCCCGACGTGCGGAAGCCGAACGCCACAGCAGCCACCTCGCCGACGAATTCAACCTTGCCAATGTTGAGACCATTGCAGAGGCGCCTGCAGGTCTCGACTCGCCACAACGAATCACCGATCACGTCGTCACCGAGATCGATCGACTGCTCTTGGTGCACCATGAGTAGCACCGTGCAATCACCTGCCGACTTGGACCAGCGGCTGGTGTCGTTGTTGGCTGACTCACGAATGATCGTGATTAGCGGGCCTGGTGGTGTTGGTAAAACCACCTCTGCTGCGGCGCTCGGCGTCGTAGCGGCGCGCCATTTTGCGAAGCGAGTACTCGTACTCACGGTCGACCCTGCCCGACGCTTGGCAACTGCGCTCGGTCTCGACTCTTTTGGTAACGCCGAGGTATTGGTGCCACTCGTGAATGCGCAGGGCACCCTCACCATGGCGATGATCGACACGAAGGCAAGCTGGGACGACATGGTGCGCCGTCACGCACCGAACCCGTCGACATGTGAACGAGTGCTGGCCAATGATCTCTATAAAACCCTCACGTCACGGTTCGTGCATAGTCACGACTATGTGGTTACCGAACGCCTCTACGACGCCCACGAAGGCGGCAACTACGACCTGGTCATCATTGATACACCTCCGTCGCGTAGTGCGCTCGCGGTGCTCGACGCCCCACGACGCATGGAGCAATTCTTTGCCAGTCGTTTGTTGAAACTTCTCACGGTGCCGACGCAGTCCCGATTGCTGTCCATTGCGTCGCGACCGTTTTTCATCGTTGCGGATCGAATTCTTGGTGCAACGTTTTTGTCAGATATCGCCGAGTTCTTTACATTGTTTCGCACGATGGAAGGTCCGATCGGCGCGCGGGCGCGGCGCGTCAGTGCGCTGCTTGCCGACCCGGCAACCACGTTCGTGGTCGTCACCAGTGCAGAGTCGGTGGCGTTGAACGAGGCCAACTATTTGGTGGACGAATTGCGACGTCGCCACCATCGTCTCGGAGCGGTGCTGGCCAATCGTCTCGTGCCAGCCGAGTTTGCTGCCGGCGCAAGCGGGCGGGCTGATGTGCTTGGTCGGCACACTGACGAGCGGTTACGCACGCTGGCACTGGTTGAACAGGAAATCATCGGCATCACGGCACGGCAATCCTCTGCCCTCACCCGTATCGACGGCTGGGGTGTTGATGTGTTGTTGAGCGAGTCACGCCAGGGTGAGATCAGCGATGTCGGCGCCCTTGCGAAACTTGGCGAGGCCATTTGTCTGCGCCTGCCACAGAGTCAGGCGACGAACGACAATAATGGGGGCTAACCATGCCGACCCTGGTTGAACTCGCTGCAGAACACACCTCGCTGTCCGAAGACGACATTGCGCATTTGTCGGCGCTCATTTCAGAGTGGGGGATGCTGGCCGATTTTTCGTTTGCCGACCTGCTGCTGTACGTGCCGGTCGTATCACCAAGTGGAACCAACTGGCTGACGGCATCCCAGGTACGGGCTGCGACAGGTCAAACGCTCTACCAGTCGGACCTCGTTGGTGAGTATGCCGACGACACGGATCGACCGTTCATCGCGGCAGCAGCCCAGAGTGGACAAATTCAAAAAGGTGAAATCACATTGCCGTATCTTTCCGATCCAGTGAACATGACGGCGATACCTGTCATGCGTGAAGGAAAGGCCGTCGCCGTACTGACGCGCGAGGTGTCGAGGGTTTCGGGTCGCCGACCGGGGCAGCTGGAGCGCACCTATCTGTCGATTTTCGACGACTTCGCGACGATGGTGGCGACCGGGTTGTTCCCGTTCACCGGTCGCGTGGCCGATGCGAGTGTTGCGCCACGCGTCGGTGACGGTGTCATCGTGCTCGACGGTAGTGCGCGAGTGCGGTACGCCTCACCGAACGCAGTATCGGCCCTGCACCGCATCGGCATCCGCGCCAATGCGGTCGGCCAGAGTTTGGCCGAACTTGGCTTTGCGCATGATGCAGCACGTGCCTCGTTCGAGCGTCGTGAGCCTGTCGTTGAAGAACTTGATCAGGAACATGTGGTCACATTGCTGGTTCGCTCGATTCCGATCTTGAAGCGTGGTGCACGGGCGGTGAACGTGATTGGTGGTGTCGTCCTGATGCGTGACGTGTCTGAATTGCGTCGGCGTGATCGGCTCATCCTCACCAAGGATGCAACGATCAAAGAGATTCATCATCGCGTGAAGAACAATTTGCAGACGATTTCGTCGTTGCTGCGCCTGCAGGGTCGGCGTTTGGCCTCAGAAGAGGCAAAGGCGGCAGTCGCCGATTCGGTGCGCCGCATCCGCACCATTGCATTGGTGCACGAAACGCTGTCGCGCGAGCCTGGTGAGGATGTCGCCTTCATCGAGATCGTTCGTCCACTCATTCAACTCACGCAAGAAAGCCTGCAGTCGAATGACCGGCCGATTCGTTTTGAGGTGCGTGGCGATGCAGGACGACTGCCCGCCACGATTGCCACACCACTTTCGGTGGTGATCCTTGAGTTGTTGCAGAACGTGGTCGATCATGCGTTCGGTGACGTGCGTCGTGACGGTGTGGTGCGGGTGTTCCTGCAACGCGACAAGCAGGACGACGCCCTACACATTCGGGTGATCGACAACGGTGTAGGGGTCGACGACCAATTCAATATTGCGCAAGCAACCGGACTGGGGCTCTCGATCGTGCGCACCCTCGTGACCACCGAACTCGGTGGCACCATCGCCATGCGACCCGCTACTCAACAAGAACTTGATGATGCCGCATTCAACGACGGCAACGAGCAAATCGGCACGGTGGTCGACCTGCGGATTCCGACCGAGTCGGCGCACTAGACGCCAGTTACCGCCGGCTGCGGTAGATCTTCAGGCACATCAATTGATTCAGAACCGTGCGGGGTATCAGTGGCGGTGCTGCTGTCACGGGGCCACGCCATGAGTGCTGCACACAAGAAAGCCAAATTGATCGCCACGAGGTGACGTGGATAGTACGAACCCATTTGGTACCTGAGCATTGGGAGTGCAAATCCGAACGGAATCATGAGCATGAGACTGCGTGTTCGCAGGAATTGTCGCTGTTGTACTCGGAGCATCACAACAGCCAGCCACAACATCTGTGATCCCCAAAACATGCCTGCCCACACCCAGTTGCCAATCGAGTTCCAATACATCATGAATCGGAGTTGAGTCCACACCACAGAAAAGTCACCAGCGGATAGCACGTCGGTCCATTCAAATGCCAGATTGATGAGCCCGTTGGCAGTGAACAGTACGAATCTTTCACCGTAATACAGATTGTGTAACAGGCTGAGCGAGACAACCACTCCGAAGGCGGTCGTCATCCGTGCAATATTTCCCCAGGCAAGTGTGCGGTCGGTTCGTTGTACATAAGTGAGCAATACCAAAAAGATTGCGATAATGCCCCCGATTTGATTCGGCCGCAGCTGCACGCAGTAACCAAGAATCAGGCTGAGGGCCACTAGTAGCCAAGCACGGGACTCGTGTTGCCGAGAGATGAAGAATCCCGTGATGGCGAACAGCACCACCCAAGTCGGGTACTCACTCGAGCCAACAAAACCAAAGTAGACCATGAGATCATCGGCCATGAATAACAATCCGACAAAGAGTAGGAGACCACCGACTGCGATGTCGATTGGCTGTTGATATTGGCGGACAAAGAGTGTCACCAAATAAAAGATGGTAAAGAAACCGAGGGTTGTCATGAGTAGCCCGACAAGGACATCATTTTCGCCGAGCACGGAACGAGTCACGAAAGCAAGATAACGAGGTCCTGACTGAAACCAAAATACACCTTCCCCACCACGCAGCGAACCCTCAACAAAAATGCTGCGGGCATAACCCTGGGTGGCATACCAGTCAGAAGCGCGCTCGTAGTACAGCAGTCGCCCCCACCAGCGTTCTGCCCTATTGCCGATTAAGAGTTCGAGGTTATCAAAGACCCTTACATAAGCCAAAGCCAATGAAGCCAAGAGGAATACGATCATTGGTGCTGCACGAAGTTGTGAGCGGACAGTGACGAAAGTAATTACGACGGCAAGGATGGGAAGCAAAAGCGGTATTCCAAGAGTATTTGGTGCAAACATCAAGCCGAATTTGAGTAATCCAAAGGTTGTAAGACCTACGCCAAATGCAATCAGCAACCACCACCGCAGGTTCAGCAGCAGCAAGACGCCGAGTGCAAAGAGTAACAGGGCAGTGACGCCGTCAACCAGCAGAGTGAGCAGAAGAAAGAGACGACCCGTGTCTTGTCGGCCTACTGGTGCGAGAGGCGAAAACTCATTGCGGTCCGCGTCGAACCACGTCTCAATTTGGGTTTCTACCCCGTTGATTTTGGTGACCTTTGTGGCAAGCGGTGTGGAAATGAGAGACTTGCC
The DNA here is from genome assembly GCA_945862045.1 of Bifidobacterium breve. Taxonomy (GTDB): domain Bacteria; phylum Actinomycetota; class Acidimicrobiia; order Acidimicrobiales; family Ilumatobacteraceae; genus F1-60-MAGs027. The sequence goes on along the minus strand of CAMAWR010000002.1, from coordinate 52,870 downwards.
TCCGGCGACAACCCCAATCGTCACTTGGCGTGGGCCATAGACGGCTTTTATCGTGGCGTTGCCTTGCGTCAATTCGCTTGCTGGAATGGTGAAATTAAAGCCGTTCATCGTGAGTGATGGGCGGTTCCACAACGTGGCAACATCTGGCCTGGCTTGCGCGTCAGTGCGCCCAATTTCTGTGTTCACCGAGTTGACTGCGATGATCGCATCCGGAGTTTTGTTGTTTGCTACATCAAGAGTCGAACCACGCACGCGCACGTCGGCAAATTTCAGGATCGCCGTCTGCGAAAGTGGTCGACCAATCTTGAGCTGAGCGTAGACCCCCCGCCTTGGAGGTTCTGCTTCTGGGGGAATCGGGGAATCATCATCGGTGAACTTGTATTCGACCCGCAACTCAGCGGGAGCTGTCGTAACCGGCAAGAACTGCAGCCGAGGAAATTGATACAAATCAACCAGCGCCAGAGAGGATTGGTCAATAAGTTCACCGGCAAGGGATGCTTCAAGTTCACCATTGCTATAAATCGGCAGAAACTGCTGTGTCTTGGTGTTGTTGGAAACGATGGCGCCGTACGTGGCCGTGAAAGGCAGTCGACTTAGCCACAAGGCGCCCAGCCTTGGGTAGTCATTCATGAACGGCAGGCTCCAGTCGTGCATCTGTATGCCGAAGTCAACGGTTCGATCGATTCGTGTCGTATTCGAAAAGCCGAGGTCGCTGCGACGGAGGAAGGGGCCCTCGTACGACTTCTCGCAATTACCCAGATTCTCGATGGGGACGTACAGGCTTCGGTAGCAAGCATCGAATCCGTCGCTGAACGGATACCACGCGAAGGTCAGAAGCTTCAGTAATGCAAGGAGCACCAGTGCAGGCTGTACGGCAGAACGCCATACCTTGGTTTTCAGCCAGGCCCGAACTTTTTGCCGAATCTCACGATTCAGTATCGCTACGACGAAGACGACAAGTGATGCGAATTCAAGCCGGGTGCTGAACGGCAGGCCATCCCACGCCAATTGTCCCGAACCGGGAACAACCAAGAAAATGAAGACAAGGACAGCAAGCGACTTCATGAGACGACAAACTGCAACGCTAGTTGGCTCAGGCTCTGCGCTGGGCGGTGCGTCAAAGTCTGGCGCTGCGCGCTAGACGAGGCCGGCGCGACGTGCTGCGGTGTTGCGTCGGCGAATGTCGCGTCGCTCATCTTCGCTCGTGCCACCCCATACGCCGCAATCCTGATTCGTGGCGAGAGCAAACTCCAAGCACTCCTTGCGTACACCGCAGTCAGAACACACTGCACGAGCTCGCACCAAAAGGCGCAATGCCTCACCCGTATTACCGATCGGGAAAAACATTTCAGGATCGATCGCCCGACAATTGGCGTTCACTCGCCAGGTGTAGTCAGCGGAACCAAGGGCGAGGCTTTGGGCAAGGATTGACATGAGAGCGTCAGGCTAAGTGGGTTACGGCACGAACACAAGGGGCAAATTGAGTACTCTTTCGCCACCGAGGCTTTCCGTTCAACATGCGTACAACCACCCAAATAATGGCCCATCGCGGTGCTTCGAAGGCGGCGCGTGGGAACACGATACAGGCGTTTCTGTTGGCGCACGAGCTGGGGGCTGATGCGGTGGAACTCGATGTTCGCCAGTGCGCCAGCGGCGACTTAGTCGTGCATCACGACCCGGGGCTCGCCGACGGCCGACTCATCGTGCAGCTGCGCAAGGAACATCTGCCAAATTTCATTCCGACGTTGGACGAAGCACTTGATGCCTGTGGCGACATGTGGGTGAATGTCGAAATCAAGAATTTTCGTACCGAACCCGACTTTGATGCCGACGACCACCGCACCACTGCCGTACTCGACGTGCTGCGACGACGCGTTGCAGCACATGGTGACCCGCGTCGCTATTTATTGTCGTGTTTTCGACGCACCACCATTGACCGTGCACACGCCGCCTGGCCGCAGCTACCAACCGCATGGCTCACCGTTGCTATCCCTGATGCCGACAAGTTGGCGCGTGATCTGCAGACAAGTGGGCATGTTGCGGTGCATCCCGAGGTGTCGCGCGTGACGCAGGAGATGGTCGACACCTTCCACCATCACGGTCTGCGGGTAAATACCTGGACATGCGACGACCCGCAACGCATGCGTGAACTTATCGGCTGGGGTGTTGACGGCATCTGCACGAATGTGCCCGACATCGGGCTCAGCGTGGTGCGCGAGCGCGCCTGAGCGGTGCACCTGTCTTCGGGTGTGAAATTAATACTCGACGAGCATCGGCTTGATCAAGCGGAGTGCAGCGTCGTGATGTCGCACGGTGAGCGTCGTGGTGTCACCGATGTAGTCACCATCAAGTTGATAACTGAACGGGGCGGCGAAGTCAAAGACCACCTGCTCGACGTCCTCGGTGATTTCAATACCGCGACGGGCGGCGATACCACCGTGGCGCAGCGCACCCCACAGCGTGGACAGCATGAGCGGTGTGGTCAGGCGACGGAACGTGATTGCGACGAGACGTTTTTCGAGTGATGCTGCACGCGAAAGTTCGACTGCACGCTTGCCCACGTAGGTGTACGGGTTGGTGTTGAGCACGATCGTGGAAAAGCCATTCGGAACTTTGCGTCCATCGATCTCCACGGAGAAGTGGGGAAACTTGCGGTCATAATCAAAAAACCATGTCTTCAATGCAGAGAAGGCAAAGAGTGGTTGACCAACGAGTCGCTTGAAACTCAACGTGCGCTCCACTTGTCGCACCACCTCGGCGTCATATCCGATACCGGCGTGAAAGGTGAAGTAGCGACCGTTGGCTTCACCAAGACCGATCGGTGTGATGAGACCACCGTCAAGGCCAGCGGTGAGCTGGGTGACACCAAGTAGCGGGTCATTCGCCATGCCGAGCGACCGCGCGAACACGTTGGTGGACCCACCTGGCAGAACACCTAGCGCGGTGGTGCTGCCGGCCAGACCAGTGGCGACCTCGTTCAGCGTGCCGTCTCCACCGAAAGCGATGACGGCATCGAGACCACGTAACACGGCGTCGGCGGCAAAGCGGGTGGCATGTCCACGCTCACTTGTTTCGACCACCTGCACGTCGTGGTGACGGGCCAGATATTGGTGCACCTGCACGGTGTTGCGGGGGGACACTGAAGTGGCGAAGGAGTTGACGATCAACAGAATTCGCACGCCCTGCCACGGTATCCGAGGCTCGCTGCACGCTTGACACAGGTCACAGTGAGGCCAAGCCCTTCTTGTCGGGCTGATTCTTCACGACGCTGCTTCAGCGGTAACAATGAAGGTGATGAACATCGTCGTCTGCGTCAAACAAATTCCTGATCCCGCCACGCCAGGCTCGCTCGACCCATCAACGAACGCTTTGAAGCGTGACGGCAAGCTCATCCTCGACGACTCCGATGCCTACGGCGTGGAAATGGCGTTGCAGTTGGTGACCGCAGCCGGCGGTGGAGAAGTGAGCATCGTGTCGATGGCGCCCAATGGTGAAACGTCGGGCATGCGCACTGCACTCGCAATGGGTGCGATACGTGGCGTGCTCGTGTCAGATCCGGCGCTCGCGGGTTCTGACGCACTGACCACGGCCAAGGTGCTCGCAGCAGCGGTGCAAAAACTCGGGATGCCCGATCTGGTCATTGCAGCAACCGAGTCAACCGACGGTTACACGGGCACCGTGCCCGAGCAGATTGCTGAAGTACTCGGCCTACCGTCGGTTACGTTCGCCAAAAAGGTCAAGGTCGATGGTGGCGTGCTGAAGATCAATCGACAGACCGAAGCCGGTTACGACGAAGTCGAGTGCCCGCTGCCCGCACTCGTGAGCGTGACGGCGGGCGTCGTTGAACCGCGCTACCCAAGTTTCAAAGGGATCATGGACGCCAAGAAGAAAGAAATCGTTACCGTTACCGCCACCGATCTCGGTGTGTCACCGGTTGGCTGGTCTGGTGCCGGGCAAAAAGTGTCGTCGGTGACGCAAGCCGAGGCACGCCAGGCGGGCCAAGTCATCGAAGACGACGGCGAAGCATTCAACAAAATCGTGGCCTTCCTCGAAACACTGAAAGTCATCTAGGGAGCACATCATGACCGTCAACAACATCTGGGTTTTCGCCCAAGGCAGCAACGGAACGATCACCAGTTTCACCGCTGAACTTCTCACCAAGGCGCGCAGTCTCACGCCCAACGTGTCGGCTTTTGTGGCCGGCGATGGTGCAGGTCTGGCCGAGGCACTCGGCAAATTCGGCGCGAAGAAGGTGTACTCAACGGGCGACCTCGGTGGTCGCTTTGCCGGTGTCGCTGCGGCCAGCACAATGCAGGCGCTCATCGCCGGCGGCGACAAGCCCGATCTCATTCTGTTTCCACAGAACTACGACGGTCGTGACACGATTGCGCGCCTGTCGGTGAAGCTGGGCGTCACGGTGCTGACCAACAGCGTCGACATCGTCGTCAACGGCGACGAAGTGGTCGCCACCACCCCAATCTTTGGTGGCAACGTGCTATTCGCCGCTGCCTTCACGGGTTCCGGCCCACACCTCGCGTCGTTCCGACCGAAGAGTTTTGCGGCCGAAGAGTGCAGTGGTGCGCCAGCTGAAGTTGTCACCGTCACCGTGCCTGACACGGGTAAAACTGCCGCCGCCAAGGTCATGGTGGTGCATGTCGAAGAAACGAGCGGACCAAAACTCGATGAGGCCAACATCGTCGTTGCGGGTGGTCGGGGTTTGGGCGAGTCACAAAATTTCGCGATGGTTGAAGAATTGTCCAAGTTGCTGCACGCTGCGCCAGGCGCCTCACGAGCGATCGTTGATGCCGGCTGGGTGCCGTACTCGTATCAAGTTGGTCAAACCGGCAAAGTGGTGAAGCCAAGCTTGTACATCGCCGCCGGCATTTCCGGTGCGACCCAACACATGGTGGGGATGAAGGGTTCCAAGAACATCATCGCGATCAACAAAGACAAAGAAGCCCCAATTTTTGCGGTGGCCGATCTTGGCATCGTCGGGGATTTGCACAAGGTGCTACCCAAACTGATCGCAGCACTCAAGGCGCGCGGCTAACACCGCAAAAAATACAGCAGACGGTCAAACAAGCGGCCAGGGGTAGCGCCGGCCGCTTTCGTCAACGGGGAAACGTTGGTGTTCCAACAGCCACGCCGCTCGCTCGCCGAACGCCGTGATTTCATCGGCCTCGAGCAGCGATGAGACATCTAGGGGCAGGGACGTCGACACGCGCTCGATTGCTTGCAATGCGGCGGCAGGAATTTCCTCACCGCCGAATTCCCAGATGACGGTGCGGAGTTTGAAGTCGGCTGAGAAACACAAACCGTGATCAATTGCCGTGATGTGGTCGTTCGAGTCGATGAGGACATGACCCGACTTGCGGTCGCTGTTATTGGAAACGATGTCGAATATGGCAATGTCGCGAAATCGGTCATGGAGGTCGGGGCGCGACTCAAACAGGGTGAAGTAGTGGTGCTCAAAGTTGGCATCAACGAGCATCTGCAGTGAACCTTCACCGAGTGGGCCGTCGCGCAAGATGGTCAACGGCACGAAGTCGTAGCCCATCGCCAGGGCAAGGCGGTAGGCGGCGATTTCGCGTCGATACAGGCCGGGTGGAAAATCCCACAATGGCCGCTCGCCGCGCAGCGGCTTGTAAATCGCCCGATGAGAGTGTTCACCGCGGGTTACACGCACCATAAACGTGGCATTACTGCTGTAAGGCATGCGCATTTCAATTTCGATATCCCCGTGGCGCAGGAGTGAGTCTGGTGTCAGTTCATCTTCGGGCATAGGTGTCCATCACGATTGACGAGCAACCCGCAATACACGCACGGTGGTCGCCCGGCCCGCACGAGTTGCTCGGCGTGTTCGCAGAAAGCAAGGGCTTGTGTGGGCGAAATACGAACCCGCACCCGACCCGCATCAAATTCGGGTTCATCGTCCGGGGCGATCTCCTCGAATTGCAACACCAATTGATTATCGCGGCGGTCATAGGCCAGCCCGACGGTGCCGAGGGCGAACACTGCGTCACTGGGCTCGACAAACTTCGGCTTGGTGGCCGTGCGGTCAGACACTGCCGGGGCATCATCGAGCGTCTTGCGGATGAACGATGCGAGGGCGGCAATCTGCTCTTTTTCGCACTTGATCGAAAGCAGATCGCTCGTATCGCCGATTTGCAGGAAGAACGTGCGAGCACCCGGCAGCCCGATGACACCAGCGGTAAATGCATCTGCCGACTCGTAGTCGCGGTACAGCGTCATGATGGCCGCAATTCGCGCAACGACCCGCCAGAGGAGTTCACGGTGAGCACGATGGGTGCCATGTCGGAGTACAAAATGGCGGTGACGGAACATGTGGATATGACGATGCGCTGAAACAGGTCGAGGGGCGTGCCCATCGCATGGGCGACTGCCGCCTTGATCGGGTCGGCGTGCGAGACGCACACGACGGTTTTGCCCCGGTGCCGACGGCGAATTACATCGAGTGCACCAACCATCCGGGACTGCATCTCGACGAAGCTCTCACCTTCCGGAAAACGAAATGAACTCGGCGAGCGTTGCACGATCGCCCATTCGGGCTTTTTGTACAGACGGCGTAATGACTGCCCGGTCCATGTGCCAAAGTCGCACTCCAACAACCCGCGTTCAATTCGCACCGGGTTCTTCAACGCCCGCGAGATTGGTGCCGCAGTTTCGCGGGCACGTTCGAGTGGCGAGGCATAGATTGCGGCCACCGTTCCGAACTCGGCGATACGTTCGGCGACCCGTGCTGCCTGCTGTTTGCCGCTCTCGGCAAGATGCAGGCCACGGGCCCGGCCAGGCAGCACTTTGCCGGTGGTAGGCGTGGTGCCGTGTCGAACCAGCAAGACGAGTGTCGGCTTGGCAGACATGACTGCTCAACCTATCCCGACATCTCGTAGCGTCACGGTTTGTGACGACTTCCCGACGTGCGACACGCGACACGCACGTGCGATTACGGCGTGAAATTGAGGCGTGCACGGCATGCCCGCGGCTAGTGCGTTGGCGCGAAAAAGTTGCGCACGAACGCCGTGCTGCGTACCGGGACGAAACGTATTGGGGCAGACCCATCGCTGGCTTCGGTGACCCGACGGCACAAATCATCGTGCTGGGTTTGGCACCCGGGGCGCACGGCGCCAACCGCACAGGTCGCGTATTCACTGGCGACCGCAGTGGCGACTGGCTGTATCGGGCAATGCACAGGGCAGGTCTGGCCAATCAGTCAACCTCCCAAACGCGCAACGACGGGCTCGTCTTGCGCAACGCGTGGGTCACCGTCGCGGTGCGGTGTGCCCCGCCCGACAACAAACCGTTGCCACTCGAGCGCAAAAGGTGTAGTGGTTTTCTTGACCGCGAACTCGCCATGCTGCCGAACAAACGAATCGTCGTATGTCTCGGTGGTTTTGCATATCTTGCAGCCTGCGACTACTTCGCAGTGTCACCCCGACCGAGGTTTGCGCACGGTGCAGTTGTGGATGCTGGCACGGTCACCCTCGTGTGCTCGTATCACCCGAGCCAGCAGAATACCTTTACTGGTCGCCTCACCGAAACAATGTTGGACGATGTGTTCGCTCGCAGCGTTCAACTTGCGGGTAGATAACGAAAGTACGAAATTGCAGTCGTTCAGTGCGCTGCGGGCGCGGTGCCGTCGGCTTTCTTCTTCGGTGGTGGCACACCGATCTTCACGGATGTTTCTGCGAAATCCGGCCAGCGGCGGCGGCTGACCACGCTGAGTAAGCGCAACAACTTCATCGCTTTTTCGTCGGTCTCGGCTGGGCGGGCAACTACAGAGCCATCTTTGATCATGCGACTCATTACTTCCTCGCCCAATTCCGTTCGCACGACACAGAGCGTCCAGTCGTTGTCTTCGCCGATGCCGCCAGTCGAGATATCAGCGTGTTCGGCGGCAAAGTCGGGGCACATCTTGCAACCCTCGCGTGTCCACTGATGGCATTCCTTCAGATCGATTTCGTGGAATGAACCGTCACGCATCCAAATCTGGAATGCACCCTTGATGTTCATCTTCACCATGTCTTCTTTACGCAAACCATATTTGGCGAGGAACAACTCCTCAAAAATTGCATCATCGAAGGTCTTTGAGCACAGCAGCCCGATGTTGAACAAGAACGGTTTACCGATCTTGCCTGCTTTGCGCTTCCACATCACGGGCAGCACCGACGACTGACAACTCATGCCGACCAGCGCGATACGTTGCAAGCCTGCCTCGGCGGCCTCTTTGATGGCGAGGGTGTTGGCCGAGTAGGTATAGCGACTACCCGACGATGCCAGCACTTCTTCGCGAGTGCGGGCGATGCCAGGCTTTGCCTTCCAGCTCGTGCCATCACCTTCCATAAAACTTGTGAGGGCAGCGTCGATGTAATCGTGCTGCAGCAACCAGATGAGCATCGCCCCAACGAAGCCACCGTCCTGACCCTTTTTGTGCGTTTCATCATCGGCAGCTCGCACGAGCAGCAGCTGGCGATATTGGCCGTACATTTGCTCGTCTTTGCGGGTTTGGCCGAAGAGATGTTCGTCAGCCTCCTGCTCCCAGTTGCGAAAACGTGGGCAGGCGCGGGTGCAGGAGGTGCAGCCCTTTTCCCCGTGTCCACAATTGGTGGGGCCCAGCTCTTCTTCGATGTGGAATGGCTTGTACTTACCCTCTTCGTGCTCGTAGCCGATCACGTCGTGCGGGCATGCAATAACGCATCCGGCGCACCCGGTACAGAGGCCCGTGTTGATGACTTCCTCGTAGAGCTCTTTCCATTGGGCCGTCCAGCGTGTGGTAGCGGGGACATCGGTCATCGTCACACGCCACACTCTACGTGGGCGATCGGGCACGAATTGTTCTCAGCGCCAAACTCCCGACAGAATGAGATCATGTCTTCAAGCATCATCACGTACCCCTCCGACGTTGAAGAGTTTCGGCTCGAAGTGCGAGCCTGGCTCGAGACGAATCTCCCGACGGGATGGTTTGACGAGGGCTTCGAGTTGTCAGCCGACGCACGCAAGCGATTCAACGAAGAGTGGACCGACAAGTTGTTTGCCGGTGGTTGGATCTGTGCGACGTGGCCGAAAGAGTACGGCGGAAAAGGGTTGTCGACATTGCAAGGTGTCGTGCTGAACGAAGAGTTTGCTCGCGCACGTGCGCCGATGCGCGCCGACTTCTTCGGTGACACGCTCGTCGGCCCAACCCTGTTGCAGTGGGGCACCGAGGAACAAAAGAAAGAATTCCTACCGCAGATTCTCTCGGGCAAAGTTCGCTGGTGCCAAGGTTTCAGCGAACCCAACAGTGGCAGCGACCTGGCAAGCCTGAAAACCATCGCCGTGCTCGACGGTGACGAATGGGTCATCAATGGCCAGAAAGTGTGGACCACCGGTGGTCACTATGCCGATTACTGCTTCTTGCTCACACGCACCGATCCAGAATCACCAAAGCACAAGGGCATTTCGTATTTGCTCGTGCCGATGCGGCAGGCTGGCGTCGAAGTGCGGGGCATCACCCAACCAGACGGCACGGCGGAATTCTGTGAGGTCTTCTTTACCGACGCGCGTTGTTCTAAAGACAATGTGGTGGGTGGCGTGAACAACGGCTGGAAGGTCGCCAACTCAACGCTTGCCTTCGAACGTGGCATGAGTGCAACGACCGGCTACCGCCGCTTCGAAGAGGAGTACCGCATGATGGTGGCCACGGCAACGGAGAACGGCCAGATTTGTGACGATCTCGTTCGTCAACGTTTGATGCAGTTCTATACCAAAATCCAAATCTTGAAGTTCAACGGTCTGCGGTCGCTCGGTGCAAATCTTGCCGACAAGAAAGATCTCGGTGTGATGGCACTCGGCGTGGCGAACAAATTGTTCTGGAGCGAGATGCACCAAAAGGCGATGGAGTTGGCAGTCGATATTCATGGCACATACTCGATGCTCATCGATGCGGGTCCCGCTGGCGGCACGTGGCCGGGCGCCCTGCGAGAAAAACGTCGCGACGGATACCCCGTCAGCGCGATGATGTCGTCGTACTTCTTCTCACGCTCCGAAACCATCTGGGGTGGCACGAGTCAGATTCAACGCAACATTGTCGGCGAGCGCGTGCTCGGCTTGCCGAAGGAACCCCGGCCGGCAGGTGGTGAATAATTCAATGTCGTTCGTGTCGGCCATTCAGTCGGGTTTTCGCAACTACATCAATTTCAAGGGTCGCGCGACACGCAGTCAATACTGGTGGTGGACACTTTTTACGCTGATTATTCAGGTCATCACCTCGGGTTTGGGCGAGGGGCTGGGAACCGTGATTTCATTCGTGCTCATCGTGCCTGGAATCGCCGTAACGGTTCGGCGGATGCACGACACCAACCACCGTGGCTGGTGGATGCTGCTTCCAATCGTCAATTTTATTTTTGCGGTACGCGCGGGTGACGCCACCGAAAATCGCTTCGGACCGCCTCCTCCTCCGCGATCATTGTCGTAATGCCGCAAGAAGCGCGACGATTGCTGCGGACGCCCGTGGGCATCTTGCGCGTAACGGCGAACGAGCGTGGTGTGACTGCAATCGAGCGTATTTCGCGCGCGAGCGCTGTGCCACGCGCGAAAGTTTCAGCCCGGGCCACGCGACATGTCGACATGGCGGTGCGTCAATTGCGTGAGTATTTTGCCGGCACGCGACGAAATTTCACCGTGCCGCTACATCTTGAGGGCACCGAGTTTCAGCAGCAGGCGTGGGCGGCGATGCGCAACATTCGCTATGGCCACACCATGTCGTATGCCCAGCAGGCCAAAGCAATCGGCAAGCCCAAGGCGATGCGTGCCGTGGGTAGTGCCAACGGAGCCAACCCGATACCGATCATCGTGCCGTGTCATCGTGTGATTGCCAGCGATGGCTCGCTGGGTGGATATGCACTCGGTGTAAAAATGAAGCGTGCTCTGCTGGCGCTCGAGCACCATGCCTAGTGCGGTTGGGTAAACCCAAAACACGTACGTACATTGTCGTCGCTGAGCGCTTGTGATGGTGGCCCGAACGCAACAATTCGTTGCGCAAGCAACATGACCACGGTGGCTGATTCGGCATCCTGCAGATCGTGGGTCGCCAGCACGATGGTGACACCGCGGGCACGCTCGCTGGCAATGATTTCAGCAACTGCATGTTTGCCGGCAAGATCAAGACCTGCCGTTGGTTCATCCAGCAACAACACTTCGGCTTGACGCGACAACACCTGTGCGAGGTGTGTGCGCTGTTGTTGACCACCAGAGAGTTCACGCAACGGTTGATCGGCGAAATTGCTGGTGCCAGTTCGGGTAATGGCATCGCCGACCGCAGCACGATCCGTTGCAGTCTCTCGACGAAATAAACCAAGGTGTGCATACCGACCCATTGCCACTACATCACGGGCGCGCAGGGGAAGGGTGTGGGACGAAACCGGGTGCTGTGGCAGGTAGGCAACACGCTTCGGTGACGAGCCGGGCGCGCTGCCGAGCACGCTCACCGAACCTGCGAGTGCGGGCAACAGGCCTGCCAGCGTTTTCAGCAACGTGGATTTGCCCGAGCCGTTCGTGCCGATGAGCGTGAGCAGGTCACCACTCATCAGTTGCAGATGAAGATCGTCAATGATCGTGTGATGCCCGTGGCCCACTGTCAGAGATTCACTTTTGATGGTGCAAATTGAAGTGTGCATGGTGTTAGTGATGGTGTTCGTGCTGATGGGGAACTTCATCGTCATGGCGATGTGCCAGGACCGCAGAAATGATTGCCGTGACTCCGAACAGCATTACTGCGACAAATACGATGCTGCCGCCGGCTGCAATGTCATAGTGGTAGCTCGCGAGCAACCCCAGGTAACTTGCCGCAGTGCCGTACAGGGCGGCGATGAGCATCATCGTTGAGACACGACGGGCAACGAGTGCGCCGGCAGCAGCCGGTGCGATCAGCATGCCGAGCACGAGCAACGTGCCGACACTTTGGAAGCTGGCAATCACGGTGATGGCCACTAACACCAGCATGAGCGAGTGGAAGAACGGCACGGAGAATCCGGAAGTGCGCGCCAAACCGTCGTCAATGGACATCAACACGAACGGGCGGTGGGCAATGATGGCGACAATCGCAACGATGACGAGGGCCACCAATAGCCACCCTAAATCTGAGGTGGTTACCCCGAGCAGTTCGCCGAAGAGAATGCGGGTGATGTCGCCCACGAAGGTGCGGGACCGCGACGTGATGATCACCCCAAGTGCGAGCATGCCGACAAAGAACAAGCCGATGGCAGTGTCGCTAGAAAGGCGTGACTTGCGGGTGATTACGGAGACACCCGTCATCATCACCGCGGCACTCACTACAGCACCAACGACCCCAGAGACGCCGAACAACAACGCTGTGGCGATACCCGGCACCACACCGTGGGCAAGTGCATCGCCGACGAACGACAAACCGCGCAACACCACGTAGGTTCCCGCAACGGCGCACACCAGTGCAACCAGCACGCTGGCAACCAGCGCGTGGCGCATGAACTCATTCGACGTGAACGGGTCAATGAATGGGTTCCCCGCCAACATGCTTAGCGTCGCTATTTGAGGGCATCGGCGAGTTGGTTGGCGACAAGCCTCATGAAGTCAGCGTACGAAGTTACCGAGCCCATCACATGGGTGGAGAGCTCGACCAACCGCACGCCCGTTTCCTTGACAATCTGTGCAGAAACGGCTTGCGGTGTGCCAAGGCCAACGAACACCACTTTTGCGTCATGTTCGTCGATGACTTCTTTGAGTGCGGCGAGCCCACCAGCAGAGGCCTCGGAGGTAGTGGTGGAGCTGGGGATGACAGCACCGAGTAATTCGCAGTTGTAACGGTCGGCAAAATAACCAAGTTCATCATGACCGGTGATGAGTTTGCAGTTGTCAACCTGCGCCATGATGTCGTCGATTTCGGTGTCCAATGCGGTGAGGTCGGCGCTCACCGCATTGAGCGCAGCCGTGAGGTCGGTGTTGAGTGCGGTGCCAAGCTCGGTCGCCAATGCGGGCAACATCTCCAACATGGCACCTGGGCTGAGCCACAGGTGCGGGTCTGTCGCAGCGTGGTCAGCAACGTGGTCGTCACCTTCCGCCATGTTGCGCACGGCAATGTGCTCACCAACGAAAAAAACTGGTCCGTCAGCATCGCGCAACTTTCCTAATAACCCGTCCAAACCTTCTTCAAAGTGGAGGCCATTGGCGACCACGAACACGGCATCGTTGATGGTTTCAACATCTTTGGCAGATGGTGCAAAGTCGTGGGGGTCTTGGCCATCAGGGATCAGCGTGACAACGTCGGCAGTGCCGCCCACAAGATCGCCGACGACTGCCGCCAGCACCGAGTAGGTGACGACCACGGTGGGCAGATTTGTCGCTGGTGGCGAGTCGGCTGATGTGCCACCCGAGCAGGAGAGCCCGAGTGCACCGAACGACAAGCTGGCGATGATCACGGCGAGGGTTCGCATCGGAGCAGCTGAGGGCATGCCCTGACCCTATCATCAAATAGGAATGATTCTCATTACTGCCGAGCAGCGGGCGAGCAGGTGCGACTACAACCCGAGCGCGGCGTTGACCGCCTCGGTGAGAGCTTCGGCTGAGATCTCGCCGCTGTTGCGCCACAAGACCTTGCCATCGCTACCGATCAACGTCATGAACGGATAACCGGCCAAGCCGAAGGTGTTTGCCGCAGTTTGGTCTTTGTTGTCGACGAGCACCGGCCACAACTCGGGCCACTTTTCGTTCGCCAGCCACACCGACGGTGGGAAGTTGGGTTGTGATTCGTCGGTGCCCGTAGTTACAGCGATGACATCCAGATTTTCCGGCACGAGACCACTGTTATTCCAGTTCACCAAAACAGGTGCCTCTTTTTGGCAGAACGGGCACCAGTGCGCCAGGAACACCAACAGCATCGGGGTACCTGGTGTGGTGGTGACTTCGTTGCCGAGGAAACCAAAGCCTTCGAGCACGGGCGCAGTCATACCGATTGCGGTATCGGCACCGTCGCCGTACTCCGGAAGTGCATCGCCGACGACGACAACATTTTGAAACTCTGCCGCACCTTCAAGGCTGGCGTCTTGGTCGCTACTCGTGGTGAACGCCACCACGCCGAACACTGCAGCCAGCACGGCGACAACCCCGACTACGAGTGTGGTGATTTTGTTCATGGGTGCTCCTTAGAGAGATACGGTTTCTGCTGCGGATTCCATTGTCGCAGAAGAAGATGGAGATACCACCGACAAGAACACGAGCACGGTGACGAAGGCACAAAAGGCCATGAATGCCAGCGACACAAAACCAAATGCGGCAAAATACGGAACCGAACATGGGGCATCAGCCGAGCACGTGCCGGTGTCGATGCTTGGCCAGCGCTCAAGCAACCAGTGATATCCAGCGATGGCCCCACCGATTCCGGCGAGCACCTTTGCGTACGGCACGATGGCGCGATCTTTCCGCACTGCTGCGATGACCAAGATGATCGCTAGTGGATACATCGCGATGCGCTGGTACCAACACAACACACAGGGCCGATACCCGACCACTTCTGAAAAATACAGGCTGCCCAACATCGAAACCGAGGTAACCAAGGCAGGTACGGCGAACCGCAGGGGCACGAGCCCAGCAATGAGCATGCGTCCAGCTTGGCCACCAAGGAAGCGGGCGGTAACTATTCCTAGGCTGCCCGCCAACGCCAAGACCGCGAGCAGCGCAAAGAACAGCTCAAACGCTTCATTGGCCATGCTTGTGAGCGTACTAATGAGGGCTCCCGGTGGCTCGGCGTGGCACGATAGTCACATGACCTCTTTGCTTGATCAGTTGCAACGCGACCTTTTGGCGGCAATGAAAGCAGGCAACGACGCAGAAAAATCCACGTTGCGCATGGCGATTACTGCCGTTCGTAACGCGGCTGTGGCGGGTGACCAGGCCGTGACTCTCACCAACGACCAGGTGGTGGCGGTGCTGCAAGCCGAAGCCAAAAAACGCACCGAGGCCGCCGATATATATAAGGAAGCCGGCCGGAGCGCAGCCGAAGCCGTTGAGCGCGCCGAATTTTCAATTCTCGGGCGGTATCTGCCGGCCCAAATCAGCACTGAAGAATTACAGAAAATCATTTCCGCTGAGGTTGCAGTTGCAGCAGCAGGTGGGGCCACGGGCGGCAGGGCCATGGGTCAGGTGGTCAAAGCCGTGCGGGCCAAGACCGGGCCAGGGGCCGATGGTGCGACGATTGCTGCGCTTGTGAAAACCGCATTGGGTGTCTGAGCCGCAGCCCACGCAACCCGTCGCGCTTGTGCGCACAAGATACGAGGGGACTATTTTTGAACTTGACAATTGACACACCCCGTGCAACAGGTGTACTATTGAAGTCTGTTAATGCTCTACACACCTCGAGGGGGGAACAAGTAATGAGACATCTATTTAAGGGTGGTCGCCGCAAGGTTGCTGGCGTCATGGCAATCGCGCTGGTTGCGTCGCTCAGTCAAGTAGCGCCGTCAAACGCTGCCGAGAAAAAGAGCGGGGGCACTCTCACTGTCGGTATTTTCGACAGCTTCCCGGGCTACTGCATGGCTGACAACTTGGCGAACTCGTCGTTGATGGCTGGTCGCACCGTGTACGAGACATGGGTCGAACAACGCTCCGACGGCAAGATGGTGCCCTACGTGCTTTCCAAGGTGGAAAACAGCGCCGACTTCAAGTCGTGGAAGCTCACCGTTCGCGATGGTATTCAGTTCCACGACGGCACGAAGGTAAATGGTGATGCACTCGTCACCAACCTGCAAGCCCTGCGTGGTGCACTCACACTTTTGGGTAAGGCACCAAGCCCAGGTACTGCTGGTGGTTTCACTGCCAACATCATCACGGTGACAAAGGTGTCGGACATGTCGGTACAAGTCGATCTTCATCGCGCGCAGACTGACTACCTCGAGACGTTGTACGCCTCGGGACGCTTCTTCGTGCGTGCTCCAAGCCAAATTCTTGGTGGCGCGAAGTGCTCAACCACGCCAATCGGTACGGGACCCTTCAAGTTGGTTTCGACCAAATTGAACGAACTCGTTGTGGCCAAGAACCCGAACTATTGGCGTGAGGATGCCGACGGTACTCGACTGCCTTACCTCGATGGCATCACCTTCACCTTCCTGGTCGAAACGGCCAGTCGTGTGAGCGGCATCAAGAGCAAGTCACTGGATGTCGCGATGTTCACCAGCGCTGGTGAAGTGAAGCAAATTCGTAACCTGCAGAAGAACAAGAACATGACGGTTATCGAATCACCAGAGGAGTACTACCCATCCATCTGGTTGAACAACCGAATTGCTCCGTTCAATTCCAAGAATGCTCGAGTAGCCGTGTCGCACGCAATCGACCGCGTTGACTACAGCAAGGTTCGCAACCGCGACTACACGAGCCCGGCAAAGAGCATCGTTGGACCAGCAAACATCATGTACAACGAAAAAGGCTTCTTGCAGTTCGACTTGGAAAAGGCCAAGGCTGCTGCGGCTGCGTACAAGGTCGAGGCTGGCAAGGATCTCGAGTTCTCATTCCCCTACACCGCGGGTTCGACTGAGTCACTGGCCAACGTAACGCAGATTCAGAAGTATATGACGGCAGCCGGCATCAAAATGAACCTGTTGCCACTCACGACCGCTGAGATCATTCAGCGTGCGTTCCCGCAACAGTTTCAGGCCATGGCCTTGTTGCTGATGGAAGGCACTGGAACCGCGTTTATCGCTCCGTTCATCACGAGTGATTTGTCGGGTGGAAACCAGGCACATCTCTTGCGCAAGACGCCGCTAGCGATTCTCTACGGCATTTTGAACCTGTCGGCCTTTACCGACACCGTCAGCGATGAATTGATCTATGCAGCGAAGGCCGAGCCAAACCTTGCCAAGCGCACGGCTTTGTATGCGAAGGCAACGCAGCAGATTCAATCAGAAGCCCGTCTCACCACCATCGCATATCAGAAGTACGCCCTCGCGTACCGCACGAATGTGAAGGGTGTTGGCGAGCTTGGTTTGACCGCCGGCGGCAAGCGCAAGTTGATGACGAACTTCGGCATCGACTTCACTGGTGTCTACAAGTCAGGCAAATAACCACGCTGTTGTAATCTTCATCATTCGCGGGTGGCAGGAAATTTCCTGCCACCCGTGTTTTCGATATGAAGATATTTTGGGGATTGCGCCATAGCGTTCTTCTTTGGAAGGTAAAGAAGCACCAATGCGAGCGACCTATTTTCTGCAGCGACTATCGCAGTTGCTGATTGTCATTTTTTGTGTGACCTTCGGGTGCTCACTACTTTTGCAGCTGATTCCTGTGTCACCTGCTGAAATTCTTCTGCCCGTTGGCTCTCCAGAGGAGCGTGCGCTCTTGACCAAGGAAATCGGGCTTGATCGTGGACCAATCGGGTACTACGTCAAATGGCTGAGTGAGTTCGTCCGTGGTGACTTCGGGGATATTTACTACTCGGGTGGCAGAGAGGCTGTGTCATCGCGACTTGTCGTGGCCTTCCCACGATCGCTCTGGCTCATGCTTTATACGCAAATCGTGGCTCTGGCAGCCGCAATTGCATTGGGTGTCTGGTCGGCATACCGAGTTGGCCGGCGCGCCGACAAGGTCATCAGCAACGTGCTCTTCGTATTTTCTTCGATACCAGGGTTCGCTATTGCGCTCGTACTGGTACTCATCATCGGGGTTCGCCTGCAATGGTTGCCCACGCTCGACTATCAACCCTATTCGGCAGGGGTTTGGGAGCATTTCAAGCACATGATCATGCCAGTGTTGAGCCTGAGCGTCGGCCTCATTGCCTCGTACACGCGCTTACTTCGCGCTGACATGATCGCCACCCTGCGCGAGGACTACATCACGATGGCAGCGTCAAAAGGCCTGAGTGATCGGCGCATCCTGTGGCGCCATGCATTTCGGCCTTCCAGTGTCACCTTGTTTACGTCTGCAGCGCTCAACATGGGTGGGCTCATCGGTGGTGCAATCGTGATCGAAACTATCTTTGCGACCTATGGCGTCGGTTTTGAGGTTTTCGCCGCCATCAGTGGCCGTCAATACATTGCTCTGCAGTCACTTGTGGGGTTGATTTCAATTTTCTACGTTGTCTTTAACGTCATCGTCGACTTTGCTGTTGGTTTCGTTGACCCGCGAACAAGGGATCGTCGTGTCAACAAATAAGACGTACACCGTTCCCACCTATGCTGCCTTTGGTTGGCTGACGTTCTCGACATTTCTGGCAGTGTTCGGCCCATTGTTGCCAGTCGAAAGTTTCCGCACCATCCATGGCGATTTTCTCGATGCCAAACCGTTCACAGCCGGTCATTGGTTTGGGGTCGACTCCAACGGCTATGACATTTTTTCGGGCATCATCAATGGTGCACGATTGTCGCTGTTCGTGGCATTCATCACGGTAGGCATCGGTGGCTTCATCGGAAGTCTCCTCGGCATCACTGCGGCGTATTACCGCGGGCGCTATGACTCGATCGTGAATACTGCTTTCAATGTGGTGCTGGCGGTGCCGAATCTTGTGCTCGCCTTGGCGCTCGTGGCAGTGCTGGCAACAAACGTTGACATCAACGAAGCGGTGCCCACGTGGCGACGTCTTGCCACGCTCATGATTTCCTTGACGGTGGTGATCATCCCAATCCTTGGTCGCATCGCACGCGCCTCGGCGTTGACGTGGTCGGGTCGGGAATTCGTCGTCGCAGCACGCTCAATGGGCATGCGTGACCGTCACATCATCTGGCGCCACATCGTGCCCAACGTGTTGCCCGTACTCATCGCAGTCGGGTTCTTGGCTGTCGGCGTGGTGATCATCGCCGAAGCCTCGCTGTCGTTGTTGGGCGTCGGTATTCCGGATGGCGCATCATGGGGTGGCATGATCGCCCGGGGTCGCAATGATCTTGAATACAACCCGCATGCGCTGTACTTTCCGATAATTGCCCTTGCTCTTACGGTCATTAGCACCAACCATCTCGGAGACGTGTTGCGCGGTCGGCTCGACCGCCGTGAGGCCCGACTGTGAACACCATTTTGTCGATCGCAGCCATGAACATCAAGTTCGTGACACCACGTGGGCTGCTCGAAGCCGTACACGAAGTGAGTCTTGACATTCCCGTAGGTTCCAGCGTCGGCATCGTCGGCGAGTCAGGTTCGGGCAAAACGGTGCTGTCACGAGCAGCGATGGGATTGTTGTCAGGTTCAACTGTTCGTCGCGAGGGCAAGGTCGTGTTTGACGGCAAAGAACTCACCACCATGACCCGAGAGCAGGTGCGCAACGAGTTCGGCACTGGAATGGCGATGATTTTTCAGGACCCCATGACGGCGTTGAACCCCGTTCGCCGAGTCGGCACACAGATTGCAGAGAGCCTGCGGATACGCCTGGGGATGAGCAAAAAGGCTGCGGTTGTGCGCACCATTGAATTGCTGTCGCTCGTGCAAATACCCGACCCGCAAGCAATGTTGAGGAAGTTCCCGTACCAGTTGTCGGGCGGTATGCGCCAGCGTGTAATGATCGCGATCGCAATTTCGTGCAGCCCAAAACTGTTGTTTGCTGACGAACCAACTACCGCCCTCGATGTCACGGTGCAGTCACAGATTTTGCAGCTGCTTTCCGACCTGCGTCGGGAGCTTAAAATGTCAATGGTGCTCGTAACACATGACCTTGGTGTCGTGGCCGGCAACACCGACTATGTGGCTGTGATGTATGCCGGTGAAATCGTTGAACAAGCGCCAACCTCGGAATTGTTTGCCAACATGAAAATGCCGTATACCGAAGCACTCCTGAAATCGATTCCGACGATTCATATGCAGAGCGGGAAGCGTCTTGCGGTCATTGAAGGGCGCCTGCCCGACCCGACGAGCCGTCTACAGGGTTGTAGTTTTGCACCTCGTTGCCCTTACGTGCAGCCGAAGTGCACCGCCGAACACCCGCCACTTGTCAATGCCGGCAACGACCATCTCTACCGCTGTTGGTTTCCCCTCGGCCAGACGATCGCAAGGAAGCAGTAGTGGCTGGCTCGGGTTACGCGCACCTGCGCGACAGTGACGATGTGGTACTTGCATTGCGCGATATTGTCGTTGAGTTTCGCGTCGGTGGCGGTCGTGTGGTCAATGCAGTGTCGAGAATTAGCATTGATGTCCGTCGAGGTGAAACCCTGGCGATCGTTGGTGAGTCAGGCTGTGGCAAGACCACGCTCGGTAAGGCAATTCTGCAGTTACCGGCACCGAACACCGGTCAGGTGATGTTTGAAGGAACTGACCTCACGAAGTTGCCTAAAGAACAACTGCGCTCGGCACGAACTGCAATACAGATGGTGTTTCAAGACCCGATTTCATCACTTGACCCACGTATGACCGTTGGCGAAATTGTCGGTGAGCCACTGTGGATTTGGGGACGTGGAAGTGAGGCCGATCGCGAGGCGAAAGTTCGCGAGTTGTTGAACAACGTCGGGTTGGATCCTGAACTTGTGTTGCATCGTCGCTCGTACGAGTTCTCTGGTGGTCAGTGTCAAAGAATCAGTATTGCCCGCAGTCTGGCGCTCGAGCCACGCATGTTGATTTGTGACGAGCCTGTGAGTGCACTCGATGTGAGCATTCAGGCCCAGATTCTCAACTTGCTACAGGACATGAAAGATCGCTACGGCCTCACGATGGTGTTCATCAGCCACGACTTGGCAGTCGTCAAAGCAGTGAGCAACCGAATCATGGTGATGTATCTGGGCAAAATCTGTGAAGTTGGTTCGCCAGACGCGATTTATAGCAAGCCCGCGCACCACTACACCAGCGCCTTGCTTGATTCCGTTCCGGTTCCTGACCCTGCATATCAACGCAACAACGTGGCGCTCCAGGGCGAGCCACCTTCCCCGGTGGCGCCTCCCACGGGATGTCGATTCCGCACACGTTGCCCAGCCGCCAGCCCGTTGTGCGCAGCGGAAGAGCCTCTGTTGCGCGAAGTGGCACCCGACCAGTTCGTGGCCTGTCATCATCCACGTTTGTAGTCGTTACCACGGCCGTTGGGGCTGCACAGGAGCCAGCCGGAAGCCACTAAAGCGGGATTTGGGCTCGTGCCATTGTGTACTACCCTCGCAGTAGGGCGATAATCGATCTCCCACTCACAAAAGGGGACAGCATGCGAGTCATCAAGGGGTCTTGGCACAAAAAAGTGGCGCTTGCCGCAGTGGTGACTATGGTCACTTCGCTCGGGCAGATTGCGCCGACGAATGCGGCGTCCAAGGCGAACAACTTGGTGATTGCGATATCGGAATTTGACTCAGGCTGGTGCTTGCAAGACTCCCCGGGTGGTGAACAGATTTTGGCAAAGAACCAAGTGTCTGAGACCTTGATGACAACGAACAACAAAGGTAAACCTGTGCCGTATCTTGCCAAATCGGTGGAGAACTCTGCCGACTTCAAAACATGGAAGTTCACGCTGCGTGAAGGCATCATGTTTCATGACGGCGAAGAGCTCACTGCTGCCACAGTGGCGGCAAACGTTGCAGGAAACCTCGGGCTGAACCCAGTGATTCCCGGGTCGCTGCCCGCAATCGCCTGGCAGGATGCACTTGGTGGCGTAACCTCACTTGCACAATTCGCTGCCAAAGTTCAGCCACTGAGTAAGTACGTGATCCAATTCAACTTGCCGGCACCACGTCCGCTGTTCTCAGAAATCTGGGGTGGTCGGTCGACACTGTGGTCATCCAAGACATTGCAAACCAAACAGTGTGGTCAAACCGTTGGTGCGGGGACCGGGCCGTTCAAGATTCAAAGCAAAGGTGTCGATAAAGCAAAGACGGTCCTGGAAGCCAACACCAGTTACTGGCGCAAAGGTGCTGACGGTAAGTCACTGCCGAGGGCCAAGACACTGACTTTCCTGACCATCGTCGATGGGTCGCAGCGTCGCAACGCCCTCCTCAAGGGTCAGGCCGACATGGCAACATTCACTTCGGTCGGAGGTTTGGTGCTCAACGAGATGAAAAAAGACAAGAGCATCACATTGTTCGAAGGACCACGTGATACGACTTGGTCATTTCATATGAACTCAGCGGCAGCACCGTTCAACAGCAAGAATGCCCGCTTGGCATTCTCGTATGCGCTGGATCGTGAGGCGTTGGCCAAGGTAGTTGCCAAAGGCAACGCCGACCCGGCTTACTGTTTTGGTGCAACGTATCACCCATACAACCTCTCCAACGGTGGCAAAAAGAAGTGTGCACCTTCGGATCTAGCGAAGGCCAAGGAATACGTCGCTGCCTACCAGACAGAAACTGGTAAGCAATTGGCGGTCGTCTTGCCCACGACTGAAAGCCAAGAGTCCATCAAGTTGGCCCAAGCGGTCTGCAACATGATGATCAAAGCGGGTGCAACCTGTACGTTGATGCCGCCTGTAACGGCAACCGCGTACATCTTGCGCGGCTTTGCTCTTCAGCAGCAGGTTTCAAACTTCAACGTGGTCTTCGGATATAGCTCGTCGTTCGCCGATCTATTCTCCCGCAAGACAAACCTTGAATTGTCAGGCTTCCGCTTCACCAACCCTGGCCTCGCAGCCTGCTTCCAGACTGCGGTGGAAACGAATAGCAAGGCGAAGTACCAAGAATGTGTCGGTGTGTTGCACGGTGACGCCTACTGGGTGCCAGCATGGACTGAAGCCACATTCATCGCCTCAGGCAAGAACGTGGTGTTCAGCGATGGATTGCTCCCGTCAGGCGGCAAGCGTCGTGAAATTGATGCAAGGTTTGACTTTGCAACGATCACCGTTTCCGGCTGATTCGAAAGGTTCCGCTTGAGTGGGTGGGTGTCATTGACACCCACCCACTTTCGCTGTGAAGGCTGATGAGGGTCTGATTGTAAGGAAGATGTGCGAGCATTGCTGTTGTGAAGTTGCTCGGTGCCGTGATTATTTTGGTCAGAGCACTCGTTGTGCTTTTTCTGGTCACGTTCATGATCACCGTGCTGGTGCGTTTGTTGCCTGGTGACCCAGTCGACACCTTGATGCCGTTTGCCACTGACGAGGGTCGCGAACAGTTGCGAAGCGAACTTGGTTTGAACATCAATATCGTGCAGTACTACTTTCGCTGGCTGGGTGACTTCGTGCGTGGTGACTTTGGACAGTGGTACGCCTCTACAGGCGACGGCGGTGGGGTACCAATCGGACAAATGCTCGGTGTCGCACTTCCGCGCAGCCTGTTTCTCATGTTTTACACGATGGTTTTTTCGCTGACGCTTGCTCTTCCAATCGGGATATTTCTGGGGTATCGCGCAGATACTCGCATCGACCGCACGCTTAGTAATGCCATGTTTGCACTTTCGTCAATTCCAAGTTTTGCCCTCGGGCTGAGCCTCGTCTATATTCTGGGGCTCAGGCTGGATCTGCTACCCGTGCTGGGCTACGTGCCGTTTACAGAAAGCCCCGGTGAGCATTTCAAGTCGATGGTGCTTCCGGTGTTGAGTCTTTCGGTCGGGCTCATCGCGGGGTTCAGTAGGTTGCTGCGGGTTGACACGATCGCCACGCTGCGCGAGGACTTCGTGACGATGGCTTCATCGAAAGGCCTGTCCAACGGCTGGATTCTGTGGCGACATGTGTTGCGGCCATCGAGTGCCACACTTATGACCTCCGCTGCGCTGCAGATGGGTGGGCTCATCGGTGGTGCGGTAGTCATTGAGATTATTTTTGCGCTCAACGGATTTGGCATGTTGCTCAATACGGCGATTGTGACGCGTCAATACCTGGCGATTCAGTCGCTCGTCGCACTCATCGCTGTGGCGTTCATCTTTTTCAACTTGGTCGTCAATGTGTTGTATGCCGTCGTTGATCCACGCGTGCGGAGCGCCCGTGGCTAAGCAGCGTCGCCGACCCCTCGGATTGATCCTCTCTACCGGGTGGCTATCGTTGTGCCTCTTGGCAGCCGTCTTGGGCGATCTTTTGCCATTGCCAGCCTGGAACAATTTTGATTTCGACAATCTCAGTGCCCCAATTTTCACCAATGGCCACTGGTTGGGCACGGATCCTGACGGTGCCGATTTGCTCTCGGGTCTGGTGCACGGTGCGCGAGTGTCACTCGGTATTTCATTCGTTTCGGTCTTGGCAGGTTCGATCATCGGTGGATTCCTCGGAGTACTTGCGGCCTACCGAAGGGGCTGGATCGACGCCGTTATCACGATGTATTTCAATGTGTCGCTCGCAATCCCGATCATTGTGCTCACCCTGGTGATGGTGGCTATTTTTTCCACCCCCAAATTCGATGGCTCATCGGGTGGCCTACCGCGGGAGATGATCCTTGTCATCTCACTGACCTTGGTCCTCGTGCCGATTCTCGGTCTGTTGGCGCGATCATCTGCGTTGTCGTGGTCGGGTCGCGACTTTGTGATGGTGGCTGAATCGATCGGAATGAAAAAACGGGCCATTCTTTGGATACATATCGTGCCCAACGTGCTGCCAGCGATGATGAGCATCGCCTTCCTTGCTGCGGGCATCGTCATCGTGGTCGAGGGTGGTCTTGCAATTCTTGGTGCTGGCGCTGCGCCGGGTGCGAGCTGGGGCTCGATGCTGGCCAAGAACCAGAGTTACTTCACCATCGACGCCTATCCCACACTCGTGCCAGCCGCCGTGATTGCGCTGACGGTCATGGCGCTCAACTACTTTGGCGACTACTTCCGCACCGTGATCGATGATCGTGAGTCGCGCATATGACCGAGCTGTTTGCGGTGGAAGACCTCAGGGTGCAATTCAGTACACCGCGCGGTCAACTCAACGCCGTTCGTGGCATCACGCTCAGTGTGCGGGCGGGCGAGTGTCTGGGCATCGTCGGAGAGTCGGGTTCAGGCAAGACGGTGTTGTGGCGTTCAGCGATGGGCTTGCTGCGAGGCAGGAAAGTGACACGTACCGGCAGCGCACGTCTTGAGGGACGCGAGTTGTTGACGTTGACCCCCAAAGAAGTCAGGCAGTACTGGGGCACGCACATCGCGATGGTATTTCAGGATCCGATGACTGCACTCAACCCCGTACGACGAATTGGTTCGCAGTTCGTTGAGGCCCTGATCAAGCGCAAAGGCATGCACAAAGACGCGGCGATGGCCCGCACGATTGAGTTGTTGCGCCTCGTGCGAATGGCCGAGCCCGAACTGCTCGTACGCAAGTATCCCGCGCAGTTGTCGGGGGGAATGCGCCAGCGAGTCATGATTGCCATGGCGATTGCGTGTGAACCCAAAGTGCTTCTGGCGGATGAGCCAACGACGGCACTTGACGTGACGGTGCAGGCGCAAGTGTTGGAGCTGTTGAGCGACCTGCGCGAGAAATTGGGTATGGCGATGGTGATCGTGACGCACGACTTGGGTATCGTCGCCGGCCACACCGACCGCATCGCAGTGTTGTATGCCGGTGAAGTGGTCGAGATGGCATCAACACTCGACTTATTCGCCAACACCAAGATGCCCTACACCGAGGCACTGCTCAAGTCGATTCCGCGCCTCGACGGCACATCGACTGACATGATGGAAGTGATTGACGGCGCACCACCTGACCCCATGGCCGAAACCGTTGGTTGTTTTTTTGCACCCCGCTGCAAGTATGCGACCGATAAATGTCGTCACGAACATCCCGAACTTGTCGACGATGGCACCGGACACTTCTATCGCTGTTTTTACCCACTGGGTAAACAGTCATGACCGACGTCATGAGCACCGCCCACCTGCGACCAGTTGGCGAGACCATCCTGCGTATCGAAAATTTGATCGTTGAGTACGCATCACGAGCCGGCCGGGTGCGAGCGGTATCTGACGTGTCGCTGGACGTCATGGGGGGTGAGACGGTTGCAGTTGTTGGCGAGTCAGGGTGTGGCAAGTCGACGTTGGCAAAGGCAATCCTGCGACTGATTCCGAGTGTGTCGGGTCGTGTGATGTTGAATGGCACCGATTTGGCATCGCTCACCGGTGAAGCGCTGCGCTGTGCGCGGCCGAACATACAGATGATCTTCCAAGATTCAATTTCGTCGCTTGACCCCCATCTGCGCGTGCGCGAGTTGGTCGAGCAACCACTCAAGGTGTGGGGACGCGGTACCGATGAGGAACGTCGTGCCAAGGTCGATGAACTCCTGAGGTCGGTGAACCTTGATCCAGAAGTCGTCGGCGATCGCAAGCCCACCGAATTTTCTGGTGGACAGTGTCAACGCATCAGCATTGCGCGGGCGTTGTCGATTGAACCCCAAGTGCTCGTCTGTGACGAACCAGTTTCGTCGCTGGACGTGAGCATTCAGGCGCAAATTCTCAACATCATTCAGGCAATGAAGAAGCGCTACGGGTTGTCAATCTTGTTCATTTCCCACGATCTGGCCGTCGTCCGAGCGATTAGCGACCGTGTCTATGTGATGTACATGGGCAAGGTGTGCGAGGTATCGACCCCGCAGCGACTGACATCCACCCCTGCGCACCACTACACCCATGCACTCGTGTCGGCGGTGCCGATCCCCGACCCCACCGTGGGTCGTCGTCGTGCGGTGCTCGAGGGCGAGCCACCTTCCCCAATGTCGCCACCCTCGGGCTGTCGATTCCGCACACGTTGCCCGGCCGCCACCGAGAAGTGCGCCGCCGAGGAACCGCAGTTGCGGGAAGTGGCGCCCGGGCAATTTGTGGCCTGTCACCACCCACGCGTGTAACCACAGCTGCCCCCTGCGGTGGCGTAGCGCCCGATTATTTGCGGTTGATAAATCGCCAAGTGCTGGCTGTGGCAGCACCTGCAAGACACATTTTGATTACATCGCCGACGAGAAACGGTGCAACGCCGAGCGCGATGGCGTTGTCTTCACCGGTCGCCAACGGTATGCCAAGGTCGATTGCCAGCCACGTTGCACCGAATACATAGATGATGACCGAGCCAAGTGTCATCGCTGCAACCGACGTGAGCAACTTACGATCTTGGTGATGTTCTGCGAGTCGACCCACGACTGCTGCAGCGACGATGAAACCAACCAGGTAGCCCATGGTCGGCCCCGTGGCCACCGACCAGCCGCCCGTGCCGTTGGAATAAAACGGCAAACCCACCATGCCGAGCAGCCAGTACAACAATTGACTACTGGCCCCCCGCCACGCACCAAGCGAGGCACCAGCGAGCAACACTGCGAGCGTTTGACCCGTTATGGGCACCGGTGTGAAGCCGAGTGGGATTCGCACTTGAGCGAGCAACGCGGTAAGCAATGCAAAGCCTGCGATAAGGGTCAGTTCGCGAGTGATGAGTGCCGAGCGCCGATGTGAACGCGGAACAAAATCAGCGATGAGTGTGAGTGTCACGACCCTAAGCCTAGTTTATGCTCAATGGCGATGACACCGATGCCGAGCATTGTTCTTGACTGCGATCCAGGTCATGACGACGCGTTTGCATTGATCGTCGCTGCCAAGTTCACCAATTTGCTCGGCGTCACCACGGTTGCCGGCAATGCACCACTCGAACTCACCACTCGTAACGCGCGCATCATCCTGGACTTGTGCGGTTCGTCGGCACCACTTCATTCGGGTGCCAACGGGCCGCTGGTGCAACCACCCGTCTTTGCCGATTATGTGCACGGCAAGAGCGGTATGGACGGCGCAGTATTGCCCGAGCCGTCACGGCCCGCCGACTCAACTCAGGCGATTGATTTCATCATCGATACGGTTCGCGCACACGACGATGTATGGTTGGTGCCGACTGGGCCACTCACGAATATCTCCCTCGCGCTCACTCGTGCGCCAGACCTGGCAAGGCGCATCAAGGGCATTTCATTGATGGGTGGTGGTCGAGTCGGCAACCGCACCCCGACGGCCGAATTCAACATTTGGCTCGACCCCGAAGCGGCTGCAACGGTGTTCATGAGTGGTGTGCCGATCACGATGGCGGGTTTGCATCTCACGCACGAATTTCAGGCGTCGCCCGAGCGAATCGTGATGGTTGAGCATTCGCATGCAACACTCGGGCCGCTGCTGGCTGGCTTGTTGCGATTTTTCAGTGGAACGTATGTGAATCGTCATTTTGGCTTCGTCGGTGCTGCGATGCACGATGTGTGTTCGGTGCTGGCCCTCACGCATCCATGGCTGTTTACCACTTCGCAAAAGTGGGTCGGTGTTGACCTGCATGGCAACCACACTCGGGGCATGACGGTGATTGACGACCGGCAATTGGTGGACCGCCCGATCGCAAACACCACGATGCTCGAAACGATCGATGCCGATGCCGGATTCGCCGCCATCGTTGAAGCCGTGCGCGCCTGCCCGTAGTATGCTTCTTCGATTGCAGTCAAATGAACGCTAAATACTTCCAAAATATCTCTGTCTGGGTGTGGGCTGTGGCGTTGATGCCGTGGGTGTGGATAGTTCCGATGAATTCATACTTTTTTGACGACTGGGGTACTGCGCCGCTTCGTAGTTGGCTCGATCATGTGGCGCGTTGGCAAGGCTCTGCGAAGCACTACTTGAATCCCGTGATGTATTTCTTGCTGACTCCATTCGGTCCCTGGATCTTTCACGTCCTGATGATCATCTCTATAGTCGTTATTGCCACGTCTCTGTCTGCGATTGTGTCGAAGACCAACCTCCTGTCGGCTGGGTTAAGCAAGTGGGTTGGCCCAATGTGCCTCGCGATGCCAGTATTTGATGCTCGCTTTGCTAGCTCTGTTTTGGAGTATTGCTTCGGGCTTGCCTCGCTTCTTTCAGCTTGGAGACTTTTTATTAGTCCTCGGTCGAAGGCAAAAGAACTTCTCGCTCTAGCACTGCTTGTTTATGCGATTGGTGTTCCGAGCTTGGCAATCCTGTTTGTGCCGTTGTGGCTACACATAACTGTGCGCGAGTCGTCGAATCAAGACTGGATTGGGAGAATCTCGACAGGTCTCAGATATTTGACCATTCTTGCGATCCCGATTGTGTATGCGTTCATATTCCAAGCATTCGTGAACTCAGGCGGTCGGTATGGTCTAACGCTAGGTGGAATCGGCACTTTTCTTCGCGGTCTTCTTGTGTTGCTGATACTTGGTGGAGTTGGTTTGTCTGTTTTGTGGCACCGACAGCGAGGTAGGTTCACTGCTTGGCTGTTAACAGGTGGTTTAGGTATCGCTGCTTATTTCGGATTTTTCCCATATTTCGCAGTGGGGTATAGCCCTTTCGACCACCTTTTCCTATGGCGCAACAATCGCCCGGAGACGTGGATGCCATTTGTCGTTGTGCCTGTTGGCGCCTTTATCCTCTTGACTGCTTGGCTTCTGGTGACTGCGAAGTTAGCGCGAAGAGAATTCCCCAATGTGCTCGTTGGCGGACTACCTGTGATGGTGTTTGTGATTTTCTTTGGGACGAGTGCATATGCGCTGGGACCATTCGGCTGGGAATCTCGTCTCCATCTCATTTTTTGGCCGCTCCTAACCGTATTTCTACTAGCGCTTATCGCTGCCGCACGGAAAGAGCATCAACAGATACTGGCCGCGGCGAGTTTTGTAGTCCTTTTGGTAGCAACACTTGGAATTTCGAGCGAGTGGTTTGTGGACAGTATTCTTCAGAAGTCAATAGTGAAAGCAGTTGCGGTAGATTTAAATCCCGTACCTGCTGAGAGAGCAGGAATCTCATACGTTGTTGTTATTGATCCAACCGCTGGATACGCCAAGCTAGGTGCACGCGGTCGAGGCGGTGACGCTGCTGAATGGCGGGGGCTTATTGCCAGTGGATTAGACATCGAGCCATTTTCTATGCGGCTATTGCACCTAAATGATTTTGCTAGCCAAGCACGTCGCAAGTGCGCCGAACCAATAGATGCAATCTATTTTCGACCGGAAATCCTGTCATCACGGCTTGAAGTGTTAACCCGATTCCAAGTTCGATTAAGACTGAACGCACAAACTATATCCGTGTGTGACGTGAGCGAGAATTATCCCTGGTGGTCCAACCCCAGCCCACTCGCAGGGCGTTCGTCGGCGCAGGAGTAGTGCTGGCGCCCTCGGCAGGACTTGAACCTGCGACCCCTGGCGCCGGAGGCCAGTGCTCTATCCGCTGAGCTACGAGGGCAATAATCGCTTTGTTTGCCCGACGCTATCCGAGCGCAATCAGTCACAATGAAGGGGTGACGAAACGGCTGGGTTCTTTGTCTGATGCAGCCACCGCAGTGGTGCGCTGATGCCCGAGGCTGCAACCGCCGTTGTCGAACGGGTCACCGCGCTCATTGCCCGGCTGCACCCGAACATGTCCGACGATCTTGACACCGCCGCGCGGCCAAGCGAGCATGCCGACGCACAGGTCAACGTGGCGTTGGGCTTGGCCAAGCGCATCGGCAAGAACCCCCGTGAAGTTGCCCAGCAGATCGCCGACCAACTTGATCTCACCGGCATCTGCTCCAAGGTCGAGGTGGCCGGCCCAGGATTCCTCAACCTCACCTACGACGACGTGTATCTTGCCCGACTACTGAAGGAAGTTGCGGCCGATTCGCGCCTCGGCGTGCATCGTGCCGAGACGGTCGAGACCGTGGTGATCGATTATTCGGCGCCGAACGTGGCCAAAGAAATGCATGTCGGCCACCTGCGGTCAACGGTCATCGGGGATGCGTTGGTGCGGATGTGTGAAGCAGTCGGACACACCGTGATTCGCGAGAACCACATCGGTGACTGGGGCACGCCGTTCGGCATGCTCATCGAACACCTGGTGGATTTGGGTGAAGTTGGTGCCGCCCGCGAGTTGTCGGTGGGTGACCTTGACGGTTTCTATAAGCAGGCACGCGCCAAGTTCGATGCGCTGCCCGAATTTCAGGAACGAGCACGAGCCCGTGTGGTCGCCTTGCAGGGTGGCGACACCGACACATTGCGCCTGTGGCAACTTCTGGTCGCCGAAAGTGCGCGTTACTTTGCGACGGTGTACGAAAAACTTGCCGTGCGTCTGACCGATGCTGATTTGCGTGGCGAGAGTGCGTACAACGAATTGCTGGTCAAGGTGGTTGAACGACTCGGTGCAGCGAAGTTACTGACAACCAGCGACGGCGCGGAGGTTGTGTTTCCGGCGGGCTTTACCAACCGTGAAAATGAGCCGTTGCCGCTCATCATCCGCAAACAAGATGGTGGCTATAACTACGCCACCAGCGACTTGGCGTGTGTGATCGACCGCGTCGAACGACTGCGGGCAACCCTGATGTTGTATGTGGTTGGTTCGCCACAAGCCCAACACTTGGCGATGATCGAGGCAGTGGCGACGGACGCAGGCTGGTTGCCGTCACCAGCCCGCATGGTGCACGTGGCGTTCGGCAGCGTGCTCGGCAACGACCGCAAGATGTTGAAGAGTCGAACCGGCGAGTCGGTGAAGTTGGTTGAACTTCTCGATGAAGCCGTGCAGCGAGCGGCAGCGTCGGTTGCCGAGAAGAACCCCGAGTTGCCAGAAGCACAGCGCAATATCGTCGCGCGCATGATCGGCATCGGTGCGGTGAAATACTCGGATCTCTCCAGCGATCGTGTCAAGGACTACGTGTTTGAGTGGGAGCGCATGCTGTCGTTCGACGGCAATACCGCTCCGTATCTGCAATACGCGCATGCCCGAATCTGCAGCATCTTTCGTCGGGCCGACCTCGCACGCGAGTCGGCACGGGCAGCCGCGATCTCGCTCGATCACCCGAGCGAGCGGGCACTCGCACTGTGGTTGCTGCAATACGACTCGGCCGTCTGGGATGCTCTCGAGCGGTACAGCCCGCACCGGCTGTGCACCTACCTCTACGAACTTTCGACGCGATATACGTCCTTCTATGAACAGTGCCCCGTATTGAAGGCCGAAAGTGACGCGGTGCGCGCAAGCCGACTTGCCCTGTGTGACCTGTCTGCGCGCATCCTGGCCGACGGTTTAGCGTTGCTCGGTATTCAAACGCCGGAGCAAATGTGAGTCGCGTCAGCCGCCACCTGCTGCCTGACACTGCAACGACGGTGGGTGGTCGACTGCAGATCGGTGGTTGCGACGTGCATGAATTGGCGGTGAAGCACGGAACACCACTCTTCGTGTACGACGAAATGCATTTGCGCGCCCGCTGCGCAGAGGCCGTACGGGCCTTTGGTGCAGACGCCGTGGTGTATGCGACCAAGGCTTTCTTGTGCACGGCGATGGCGCGTTTGGCGCACGAAGAAGGCCTGTTGCTGGATGTCGCCACGGGTGGTGAGCTCTTCGTGGCACTCAATGCGGGTGTGCCTGCCACACGCTGCGTGCTGCACGGCAACAACAAGAGTGTCGCTGAGTTGCGCGAGGCGCTGACCGTGGGTGTCCGCCACATCGTGGTGGACAGCTTCGATGAACTCGACCGAATCGACGCGCTGGTTGAGAGCGGCTTGTCTGCCCCGCGGGTGCAACTACGCATCACCCCCGGGGTGTACGTGCATACGCACGAGTTCGTGAGCACTGGGCAGAATGATTCAAAGTTCGGGTTCAACCTCGGCAATGGCGATGCGCAACGGGCAATAAATCGCGCCAGGGCATCACGGTCGGTACAACTCGTCGGTATTCACTGCCATATCGGGTCGAACGTGTTTGAGACTGCAAATTTCACCAAAGCTGCCGAGGTGATGGTCGCATTTGCCAACCACTGCGAGTTGCCCGAACTCACCTTGGGTGGCGGGCTGGGTGTGGCGTACCTCAACGATGAGCAGGCACCAACGATCAGTGAGTGGGCAGCCTCGTTGCGTGCAGCGACCAGCGGTTTGCGCGCCGGAGTGAAAATATTCGTCGAACCAGGTCGGGCCATCGTTGCCGCTGCCGCAGTCACGCTGTATGAAGTCGGCACGATCAAGCCGATTCCCGATGTGCGTACCTACGTGGCGGTGGATGGTGGAATGAGCGACAACCCACGACCTGTTTTGTACGGCAGCGGATACGAGGCGTTCGTGCCGTCACGTTGGGAAGTCGAACGTGCCCTGGCAGTGCGACTGGTGGGTAAACATTGCGAAAGTGGCGATGTGCTCATTGCCGAGGCGGTATTGCCCAGTGACCTGCATGTCGGAGAGGTAATCGCCACACCGGTAACCGGTGCGTACGGACACTCGATGGGTTCCAACTACAACAAAGTGCCACGACCCGCGGTGGTGTTCGTGCGCGATGGTGTGGCTCGCGTTGTAGTGCGTCGTGAGACGTACGACGATCTTGTGCGCAACGACGTGACCGATAGCGTTTAATGCATGGCGCAAGCCAATAAACAGCCGATAGGCAAACTCTCGACGGTACGCATTGGTGTGGTCGGTCACGGTGTGGTCGGTTCGGCATTCACGGCGCTGGTTGCCCGCCAGCACGACGTGATCGCCGCACGAACCGGGGTATCGCTAGAGGTCGTGTGCATTGCAGTGAACGATGCAGGCAAGCATCCGTCACAAGTCGGTGCAGCCAAGGTCGTGACTGATGCAATGGCGGTGGCAACCGCCGCTGATGTCGACCTCGTCGTTGAGGTAATGGGTGGAACCACGCTGGCCGGCGAAGTGATTCGGGCCGCACTCGAGGCGGGCAAGCCCGTCGTGACGGCCAACAAGGCATTGCTCGCAGCCCGCTCGGCTGAGTTCTTCAAGATCGCCGACGAGCGCGGCATCGATCTGTTGTTCGAGGCTGCGGTCTGTGGTGGCATCCCGCTCATCCGTCCGTTGCGTGAAAGTTTGCGCGGTGAACCAATTCGTCGGGTGCTGGGCATCGTCAACGGCACGACCAACTACGTGCTTACCAAGATGACCGAGGACGGCCTTGACTATGCCAGCGCACTGCGTGGTGCGCAACAACTCGGATATGCCGAAGCAGATCCGACCGCCGATGTTGAGGGCCTGGATGCCGCAGCGAAGATTGCAATCATCGCCAACTTTGCGTTCGGTGTGCATGTGGTCGCCGATGATGTGTCGGCAGAGGGAATCTCGCGGATTTCCGCCGGTGATATAGCCATGGCTCAAAAATTCGGCTACGTCATCAAACTGCTCGGCGTTGCCGAGTGTGATGCGCAGTCCGGAGCGGTGAGCGTGCGGGTGCATCCGGCACTCGTGCATCTGAAACACCCATTGGCTGCGGTGCGTGAAGCATTCAACGCAGTGCTCGTCGAGGGCGAAGCCTCGGGTTCACTCATGTTTTACGGACGTGGTGCCGGCGGCGAGCCAACCGCTTCATCGGTACTCGGCGATGTGATCGATGCCGCCGTCAACCTGCGCAAAGGTACGCATGCCTCACTTGGCACGTTTGCCAAGGCATCCTTCACCCCGGCAGGTGACATACGTAGCGAATTCATGCTGACCCTCGAGGTCACTGACAAGCCAGGTGTTCTGCATGCAGTAACTGGTGTGTTTGCCCGCAACAGGGTGAGCATTCGTGCTGCCGAACAAGACGGCATCGGCAACGATGCTCGACTGGTGTTCCTGACCCACGACGCGCGCACCGCGGATATGCAGGTCTGCCTCGATGAATTCCAGCGGCTGGATGTGGTGAGCAAGGTGGGCGGCTTCATCCGCATCATCGGCGCCTAGATTTCCTCAAGGCCATGAAATACATCTCGACACGGGGCGGTGCCCCAACACTCGGTTTTTGCGACACGCTGTTGGCCGGTTTGGCCAATGACGGCGGCCTGTACATGCCACAGACCTGGCCAGCCATCGCCCACGGCTCGCCCGACTCGATATTCGCCACTCGCGCCGCAGAAATAATCGCGCCATTCATCGGTGATGAAATTTCCCGCGGCACGCTTGACGTGTTATGCAGGGATGCGTATGCGACATTCCGCGACCCGCTCGTGGCCCCATTGCGTGAGATCGGGGACAATCGTTGGCTACTCGAGTTGTTTCATGGGCCGACCCTGGCGTTCAAGGACGTTGCGCTGCAGCTGATTGGTCGGTTGTTCGACCATGTGCTGGCGGCCCGTGGCGATTGCATCACTGTGGTGGGGGCGACCAGTGGCGACACGGGTTCGGCGGCAATCGACGGAGTAAAGGCTTGCCGCAACGTCACCATGGTGATTTTGTACCCGCAGGGTCGGATCAGCGAAGTGCAGCGACGACAGATGACCACCGTGGATGCCCCCAACGTGCACACGATTGCGGTTGATGGCACCTTCGATGATTGTCAGGATCTTGTGAAGGCCATGTTCAACGATGCGACATTTCGCGCACAACACCATCTGTCGGCGGTGAACTCGATCAATTGGGCACGCGTATTGGCGCAGGTGGTGTACTACTTCACGGCAATCGAGCAACTGCACGCCGTCGATGCGCCGCCCGTGTCGTTCAGTGTGCCGACCGGGAACTTCGGCAATGTGCTGTCTGGATGGATCGCGCGCCGCTGTGGCGCCAACATCGGCCACCTCATCGTCGGTTCGAATGCCAATGATATTCTCACGAGGTTCTTTGAAACACAGCAGATGAATGCTGCACCGGTGGTGCCAACCATCAGCCCGAGCATGGACATCGGGGTGTCGAGTAACTTCGAGCGACTGCTGTTCGAAATGAATTCACGTGATGGCATGGCAACTGCCAAACAAATCACCAATTTCCGCACCAGCAAGAAATTGGCGGTCACCCCCGAGCAGTTCGGCACATGGATTCGCCCGGTGTTCCGTGGGCAACGTTGTTCGGACGACCAAACGATGGCCATGATCGCTGCGACGTATCGCGACCATGGGGTGCTTGTCGACCCGCACACCGCCGTGGGGCTGGTGGCCACGCAGGCCTGCACCAAGCCCCTCGAACCTGTCGTGACGCTCGCTACCGCACATCCCGGGAAGTTCGCCGATGCTGTCGAACGTGCCACCGGCGTTCGGCCACTGCTGCCCGAACACCTTGCCGACCTGATGTCACGCCAGGAGCGCTTCACATCGTTACCCAACGACCTGACGGCCATTCAGCGATTCGTTGCGAGTGTGTCGGCAACGCGGTAGGGTTGCGGTGTTCGGTTCGGCCGGGCATGCCCTACGCAGTCAAGTCTCTGACGCGAAAGCATCGTTGATGGGTGTCTCTCTACTACGTCGCCCTGAAAGAAGGACATCGTGGCAGCCCCACAGCTTGGACGAGCACAACTAGAAGCTAAAGATCGAGATGATTTGGCGCAGATTGCGTCTGCACTCGGCATCAAGGGTGTCGTTAAAGCCACTCGAGAAGTACTGATCGGAAAGATCCTGGAGGAAACCATGGCACCTGAACCCAAAGAACCAACCACCCCGAAGTCGGCGGAGAAATCGACGAGCAAGTCGGCACCGAAATCGACCGCAAAACCAGCACCAGTAGCAGCAGCCCCGCTCGGTGCAGGCGGCGAACCAATCTCGGAATGGGAGGTGGAGTTGGCTGAGCACGAAGGCACACCTATAGCGCCAGATGCCCGCGTGCGCCCCGAGCGCAGCGGAGAACGTACCGACACGCGCAACGATCGCAACGATCGCAATGATCGTGGTGACGCGCGGGGTGATCGCAACACCCGTGATCGTAATTCTGGGGATCGTAATTTTGGTGACCGTAATTCGAATGACCGTAACTTTGGTGACCGCAACCGTCGACGTCGCGGACGCCGTCGAATCGGTGGTCGCGACGACGGCCCACAGGGCGACGATCGTTTCGAAATCGAGCAGGTTGAGTCGAACGAACCAATCAGCACCGAGCCGGTGAAGGTCGCGGGTCACCTCGATCTACGTGATGAGGGCTACGGCTTCCTGCGATGCAACGGGTTTCTGCCGTCACCGACCGATCCATATGTGTCGGTGCGCTTCACCCGCCAATTCGGATTGCGCAAGGGTGATCACCTCACCGGTCTGTCGCGTCCTGCCGGTCGCAATGACAAAAACCCGGCGTTGCTTGAGGTGTACCTCGTCAATGGTGGCGACCCGGAGAAGGCCCGCAATCGTAAGAAGTTCGAGGAACTCACACCATTGTTCCCGGACGAAAAACTCGTACTGTCATCGGTCGATGATCCGCTGAACATGACGGCTCGCATCGTTGACTTGATTTCACCGATCGGCAAGGGTCAGCGTGGCATCATCGTTTCGCCACCAAAGGCAGGCAAGACCACGGTGATGAAGACCATCGCCACGAGCATCGAAAAAAATTATCCGGATGTAAAACTGATTGTGCTGCTCCTTGACGAGCGCCCCGAAGAAGTTACCGACATGCGCCGCACCGTGAAGGGCGAAGTAATCGCGTCGACGTTTGATCGGCCGTCAGAAGAGCACACTGCAGTCGCCGAGCTCGTCATCGAGAAAGCCAAGCGCATGGTCGAAATTGGTCAAGATGTCGTGATCATCCTCGACGGCATAACCCGTTTGTCGCGTGCCTACAACCTTGCAGCGCCCACCACCGGACGGGTGATGTCGGGTGGTATCGATGCTGGTGCGTTGTACCCACCCAAGAAGTTCTTTGGTGCAGCTCGCAACATTGAAGAAGGCGGCAGCCTCACGATCTTGGCGACTGCCTTGGTCGAAACCAACAGTCGCATGGACGAGGCAATCTTCGAAGAGTTCAAGGGCACGGGCAACATGGAGTTGCGCCTCGACCGACGACTCGCCGAGCGACGTGTCTATCCGGCCATTGACGTCGATGCTTCAAGCACACGTCATGAAGAGTTATTGTTCGATCGCAAACAACTGCAGATGGTGTGGAAGTTGCGCCGCGTGTTGAGCGGTTTGGCAGCCGACGGTAATGCAGCGCCAGGGCTTGAGTTGCTCATCGACCGACTGCGGTCGTTCAAGACCAACGACGAGTTCTTGTCAGAGATCGCCAAACAGCCGACCGCATAACGTGGCGGCCCAGCAACGTGAGTTTGCCGTCAGACGTGAGCGTCTGGCGTTGCGGGCGCATATACCCCCCACTGCTTCGCCGCCGATCGAGATAGATCTCGGCAACTTCGTCGGGCTGCAGGTCGATACCACACTGTGGGTGTCGGCGACACCACTCCTGGCCACCGAAAGTCGCACGAGTGCACTGGCTGGCGTGCTCGCCTGGCAGGCACGCAATCAGCGCACCAGCGGCGCGGTGACACACATCAAAATCTGCGATGCCACGACCCCGGGGTTCACCGCCCGGCGGGCATCGTATTTCTCACTGTCAATCGAGGTGCTCGACACACGAAATGGTGGGGGCACGACTGCCACGCCGGCGCCGCACGAGCCAGTCGTTCCAGCCCACCCCGAACATCTGGCACTCGCCGAAATGTTTCGCAACGCCGGTGCCGAAGTTGTGGTCGAACATGGTGTGGTGGCCGGAGAAGTAGCAGGTCTGGAAGTCGCGCGTGTGATCGATGAGCAGGAAGTGCCGCGAGTGCGCATCGGTGTGGGTACCCATGATCGCGAGATGTTCAAGATGTTGCACGGGGATGCTGCGACTGGTGATCAACTACGTGGGGTCGTGCAGACGGTGCTGCAACACCGCCGCCCCGGTGCACCGACCCATCCGCTCAATCTGCTTGCCGTAGAGCGTGCAATGCGCAGTCAGGCAATCGCGTCACCAGAGACGATTGGTCTACAGACGCTGCAAGTGGCTGAGCCACCCGTGGCACGCAAAAATCTGAAGGATGCCGAACCGTGTTGTGCCGTCGGCACCGATCATTCGGGTGCCGCGGTAGTGGTTGTGTTCATGGCCGGTATCGACCTCGATGTCGTGCCGTTTGCAGCTGACGCACGTGACCGTCTATCACCCCTCAGTCGGCTCATCATTGCGGCTGCGCAACGCAATATCGTGCCCCTGCAGACACGAGTTGCAGAGTTGCTTACGCAGCCCGCACAGTTCGTCTCGGCGTAACCTAAACAACGTGTTAGCGAAACTTGACGCCATTCTCGCTGACTTTGAACAGGTGGAGATCAGCCTCACGACCTCGGAGGTTTTGGGCGACCAGTACAAGTTGCGCGACGTATCGCGGCGCTACAAGCAGATGGGGCCGTTGATCACCTGCATTCGAAATTATAAGTCGGTGCTCGGCAACGTCGAGGCGGCCAAAGAATTGATCGAATCAGCATCAGCCGATGAGCGAGTATCGCTGGATGCCGAAATGCGGGATGGCCTCGAGCAACTACAGACACTCGAAGATGAGTTGAAGGTGCTGCTGATTCCAATTGACCCGAACGACGGCAAGAACGTCATTCTTGAAATTCGTGGCGCCGAGGGTGGCGAAGAAGCAAACCTCTTTGCCGGCGAACTCGTCGAAATGTACCGTGCTTGGGCAACCCGCAACGGCTGGTCGTTCGAGATGCTCGCCTATGACCGTTCGCCGATGGGTGGGGTCAATCAGGCGACGGCGCTGTTGAAGGGCGAGACGGTGTGGCAGCAATTGCGCTTCGAGGGTGGGCCGCATCGCGTGCAACGGGTACCTGTCACCGAAAATGCCGGGCGAATTCACACGTCGTCGGCGACGGTGGCCGTGATGCCCGAAGCCGAAGAAGTGGACATCGCGATTGACGATCGCGACCTTGAAATCGACGTGTATCGCTCGGGTGGCTCGGGCGGTCAGAGTGTCAACACCACCGACTCGGCGGTGCGCATTACGCACAAGCCCACGGGTTTGGTGGTCACCATGCAAGACGAACGCAGCCAGTTGCAGAATCGTGTCAAGGCGATGCAGGTGTTGCGCACCAGGTTGTTGCAGCGTCGACAAGACGAACATGAAGCCAAAATTTCGGCTGATCGCCGGGCGCAGGTGGGCAAGGGCGGCCGCGGTGAAAAAATTCGAACCTACAACTACAAAGAAAACCGCATCACCGACCATCGCATCAGTTTCACGCTGTATCAATTGCAGGATGTATTGGCGGGCAACCTCGACCCGGTGATTGACGCGCTCACGCTTGAGTATCAAGCCGAGCAGCTGGCAAAGCAGGTCGGCAGCGAGTGACGAGCGACGCCGGCACCACCTGGCGGGAGTTGCTCGCAGATACTGCTGTCTTGCTCGGCAATGCCCAAGATGCACGCTTCGTGTGCGAACACGCGGCAGGTTTGGATGCCGGTGAGTTTGCTGCCGCGCTCGGCGAACCAGTGACCCAACGCATGGGGGTTCACGTGCGTGACATGGTGCAACGTCGACTGGCCGGAGAGCCGCTGCAATATGTGCTGGGACGCTGGGCGTTTCGGCACCTCGACCTGCTGGTTGATCGACGCGTGCTGATTCCCCGCCCAGAAACCGAACTGGTGGCACAGGTGGCACTCGACGCGGCACGCGCGGTGCAGCCAACGCGTGTGGTGGTCGACCTGGGTACCGGGTCTGGCGCGATTGGTTTGTCGTTGGCCCACGAGTTGCCGCTCACCGGTACCACGGTGTGGTTGACCGATGTTTCAGGTGACGCACTCGATGTGGCGCGCGCCAATTTGGCGGGCATCGGGCGCAACGGTGCAAATGTTCGGGTGGTGCAGGGGGATTGGTTTGCGGCATTGCCCGATGAGTTGCGTGGCACTGTCGATGTAGTGGTTGCCAACCCGCCGTACATCGCCGAAACTGATACGAGTATTGAACATGTCGTGGCGGCCCACGAGCCGCACGTGGCGCTCTTCGCCGACGACGACGGACTCGCCGCGCTGCGGGTGATTGTTGCCGGTGCACGCCCGTGGTTACGTGCTCGTGGTGTGCTCGTTCTGGAGATTGGCCACGGGCAAGGTGCTGCGGTGCGTGATGTGCTCATTGCCAACGAATTTCAGAATGTCGAGATTCGAAGTGATTTTGCTGGTCGCGATCGAATCGCCGTCGCGACCACCTGACTACTTCGTTATGACAGCGCGAGTTCACCGCTGTGGCGCATGGTGACTGTGTCACCCACGTGTTCGCCACGGGTGAATGATTCTGCGACACTGCGATGGTCGCACGTGATCCAGACGCGGCGCCCGTCGCTGCGCAAGGCGGCTGCCACCAAGCGCTCGGGCACGCCATCACGGTCGTGCATGACCGAATAGGCCTCGATGGTTGCTGCGCCAGCAGCATCGTCGCCGACGGCGAGTTCGCGACGGGGAAGTGCGTCAATTTCGGCCTGGGGAGAGTCGTGGCGAAAGCCTGCTGCTGGTGGTTGCATCGCATAGACACCAAAGGCATGTTTGGTGGCGTAGCCACCGTTGCCCCAAATGAATGCTTTTTCGCCTGGTGACTCGCGCAGGCGCTGCATGGCAGTGGCGATCGCGTGCATCACGTAGTTGTTCCACGGCCCGCCAGCAAATGAAAGTCCACCAGTGAGCGTCAACTGCTGGGCAAGGTTGAGACCAAGTGCCGCGGCACCCAACTGCACCGCCGACGGAAAGCATGAATACAGATCGATGAGCGAAATATCCCCGATGCCAACGCCCGCCAGTTCGAGGGCGAGGCGACCACCACGGGCCACGGCCGGAGTCTCGGCAAACGACCAGCGATTGGAGATGAATTGATGCTCGTGGCAGTCGGTACCAGCCAATGGAAACACCCAGCGGTCGCGGGGCACACCGAGCGCCCCGGCCCGTGCGGCTGAGCACATGATGAGTGAAGCCGCCATGTTCACCTGATTGTTGGAATTCATCACCTTGCGATACGGCGCACCAATCATGCGGTTGTCGGGCGACACGGTGAGCATTTGTTGGGTAGTGAGCGGCTGGCGACCCCAGGCGAACTCGTTGTCGTGGGCGACTGCGCTGAAGCGCGACCACAACTCGGCGATGCGCACGTCGTGGGCCTCCACGCTCCGACCAGCGGCGGCACGAATCGCAGTTTCGAACATCGGATAAATCTGGATGGGCATCACGATGCCAAGGCGCAGCTCTTCGTCGTTGAGCAACGCCATGTCGTCGACGATGTGTGACGGTGCGGGTACCGGTGCACCATCGACTGGTGGCCATGGCAGGAGGCTCGTATCTTTCACCGCCGAGCGGGTGCGTGAACTTTCACCGCCGGCCAGCACCACGAAATCAACTTCACCGCGCAGTATTTGGTGCGCCGTCAAGTTGACGAGTGTTTGTGGCATGTTGCCACCGTGTGGTGTGGTGGCGTATTCGTGGGCATGCATGCCACATGCGGTACCCAACGCTCGTGCTGCGTTGCCGTACTTCCACGACAACAATCGCACGACACGAATCGCATCCACTTCGTTGGGTAGCGGGATGCCGGCATCGTGCGCAGCGGCGGAGAGTGCGTCGGCCATCAGCGCCACCGGATGCTTGGCCGACTGCGGGTCAGTCGAGCGATCGAGTGTTTGCCCTTGTCCGATCAGCACGGGCGTGCGTGGGTCGAGTGTCATGCGCCACCAACCTTACGCAAGCAAGACCGGTGCGACATAGGCTGATATTCAATGCCAACCGCTGAGTCGAGGTCATTGAAGCGCATTGCGATTGGTTCTGACCACGCTGGATTTGAGCTCAAAGCCCATCTCATCGTCGTGCTCGAACAACTTGGCTACCGCGTCGAGGACTATGGCACGCACTCGGCCGACGCCACCGATTACCCGCACATTTGTGCCAGCGTCGCCCGTGCGGTGCGCGACACAAAAGCCGATGTAGGCGTCGTTTTGGGTGGCAGTGGGCAGGGTGAGCAGATCGCGGCCAACAAGGTACGCGGGGTGCGGGCCGCATTGTGCAATGACACATGGTTGGCCGAGATGGCACGTTCGCACAATGATGCCAATGTGCTGTCCATGGGCGGGCGGGTAGTGACGAACGAATTGGCTGAACTTATCGTCAAGAAGTTCCTCGAAACCCAGTTTGAGGGCGGACGACACGCCCGTCGTGTGGGACAATTGAACGAGATCGAAGTCGAAGAATCCCTCCGTAACGAAAGATAGGTGCAATGCCATTCCCATCTGAGGTGGTCCCCGACACGCAAGTGGAAGCACTCATCGAAAAAGAGCGCACGCGGCAAGTCACCGGTCTGCAACTCATCGCGAGCGAGAACTTCACGTCGCCTGCCGTGATGCGGGCAACCGGCTCGGTGCTCACCAACAAATACAGCGAGGGCTACCCGGGCAAGCGCTACTACGGCGGCAATGCAGTGGTTGACGAGATCGAAACGATCGCCATCGAGCGCGTAAAGAAGTTGTTCGGGGCCGAACACGCCAACGTGCAGCCGCACTCAGGGGCGGGGGCGAACATGGCGGTGTACCAGGCGATGTTGAGGCCGGGGGATGTCGTTCTTGGCTTGAGCCTTGACCACGGTGGTCACCTCACGCACGGCTCACCGGTGAATGCCAGTGGGATTTTTTACAAGTTCCACTCGTACAAAGTTGGTGTCAACGACGAGCGCATCGACTTCGAGGAAGTTCGCAGCCTGGCACTCGAACACCGCCCACGCATGATCGTTGCGGGCACGACGAGTTATCCGCGCCGCATCGAGCCCGAGCCGTTCAAGAAGATCGCCGACGAAATTGGCGCCTACATGATGTTCGACATCGCGCATCTCGCCGGCCTCGTCGCAGGTGGTGCGCATCCGAACCCCGTACCGTTCGCCGATGTCGTTACCTTCACCACGCACAAAACATTGCGTGGGCCGCGTGGTGGCTGCATTCTCTCCACCAAGCAGCACGCTCAGGCGATCGACAAGGCAGTGTTTCCCGGTCAGCAGGGTGGCCCACTCGAGCACGCGGTGGCGGCCAAGGCCGTTGCGTTCCTCGAAGCGTTGCAACCGAGTTTCAGTGAGTACGCCCATCAGATCGTGAAGAACGCCGCGGCACTTGCCGAAGCGCTCGCCGTGCGGGGCTTTCGTCTCGTGTCGGGTGGTACCGACACACACATGATGGTGGTCGATCTGCGGCCGTTCGATGCCGAACTCACGGGCAAAGAAGCCCAAGCGGTGCTCGATCAGGCAGGTATCACGTTGAACAAAAATACCGTGCCGAATGATCCACGCAGCCCGTTCGTTACCTCCGGTGTGCGCATCGGTACACCGTCAGTGACGACGCAGGGCATGAAAGAAAGCGAAATGGCCACCATCGCTGATTACATCGTGACCACCTTGAAGGGTCGTCATGACCCGGCGGTTATCGCCGACGTGCGCGCCAAAGTTGCAACTTTGTGTGCGGCGTTTCCCGCCTATCGTTAGGGGCGTGAGCGCCCGCTGCACTTCACCGGCGAGATGGTTCGCATGATTGGTATCGGTTCGTATCTCGTCATCGGGCTGATCGCCGCCGTTGCAACCGCGATCTCGGTGCCATTCATCATTCGATTGGCACATCGCCAGGATTGGCTCGCCACCCCTGATGCGCGGCGCATGCACCCCGTGCCGACCCCTGATGTCGGTGGCATCGCCATGTTCATTGGCATCCTGGTTGCCATCGTGGCCGCCAGCTTGATCAACGATTTCGACTCGCTGTTCCAGGACAGCACCGAAATAGTCGGCGTCGTCGTGGCCTGCGCAATTATTTTTGCCCTCGGTATTCTCGACGACATTCGCGATATTTCTCCACCCGCCAAAGTGACGGGCATCGTCGTCGCAGCAGTCGCCCTCGTATGGTTCGGCGTCACGATGTTTCAGTTTCGTGTGCCGTTCCTCGACGTTTTTGTTCTCTCCGATGACTGGGTGCCGCTGTTCACGGTGCTGTGGCTGCTTGGCATGACGCAAGCAATCAACCTGATCGACGGTCTTGATGGCCTCGCTGCGGGCATCGTTGCCATCGGGGCTGGCGCATTCTTCATCTACTCACAAGACCTGACGGCGGGTAACCTGCTGCCGCAACCGAACATCGGGCCACTCGTTGCAATCATCGCAGTCGGTGTGTGCGTCGGGTTCCTGCCGTTCAATTTCAACCCTGCCCGCATTTTCATGGGGGATAGCGGTGCGTTGCTGCTTGGTCTTTTGATGGCGGTGGCCACCAGCGTGGTGGGCGGTCGGGCCGATCCTGATACGCAATCAGCCAATGGCC
Organism: Bifidobacterium breve; assembly: GCA_945862045.1. Classification (GTDB taxonomy): domain Bacteria; phylum Actinomycetota; class Acidimicrobiia; order Acidimicrobiales; family Ilumatobacteraceae; genus F1-60-MAGs027. The sequence goes on along the minus strand of CAMAWR010000002.1, from coordinate 8,133 downwards.
AGACCTATTTTTTCCTCGCACCAATCTTCATTTCGCTGCTCGTGTTGGCGGTGCCGATCGTCGACGTTGTGTTCGCCGTCATTCGCCGCACGGCGAGTGGTCGCAGTTTTGCCGAGGCCGACATGGGGCACCTGCATCACCGCCTCATCCAATTGGGTCATGGACCGCGTCGTGCCGTCGTGATCCTGTGGGGCTGGGCGGCGCTGCTCTCGGCGGTCGTACTGTTCTCGGCGCTCTACAGCACGGGTTCGGCCCTCGTGCTTTTCATCATCGTGGGAAGTGCGCTCAGTGTGTTCACGCTGCTGCACCCACAACTGCGTCGCGAAGATTCACAAGCACACGAGGCGGATTTGGCAAAAGACTCGCCCCGCGACTAGTTTGTTAAGCGGTTCACAAGCAGAAACCCTCAACAACAAAGCCAAAGACAAAGGTGTCCCCGGTGGCAACTCATACCCCAGTTTCGATCACGAATGGTGCGGAAATCGCCGGCACCGTGCTGGTCTTTTTCTTGCTTGGCTGGTTCATTGATCGACAACTCGGTACCACACCCTGGTTCATGATCGCATTCGTGCTCGTCGCAATCGTCGCCCAATTTTTGAAGTTGTATTACGTGTACAGCGCCCAGATGACCAGCCTTGAAGCCCAACGACGCGCTGCGGTGCACGCCAAATGAACAACCTGAATCCGTCGGTACTGGCCAGGCGCGACACCGGCCCGTCACCCGAAGCCAAAATCACGCGTGACATCGTCAAGCGTGGCATCATCGCAGCACCGGCCCTCATCGTGCTGTCATCACTCATCTGGGGTGCTGCTGGCGCGTGGTCGAGTGCGTATGGCTTGGGGCTCGTGTTGTGCAACTTCATCATCGCCGCGGGGCTGGTCGCCACGACGGCACGCGTCTCGTACGCGTTGATGATGGCCGCCACCCTGTTCGGTTACATCCTGCGACTCGGTCTGATCGCACTCGCGGTCATGTTGGTGCGCAACGAGCCATGGGTTGATCTGTTGGCACTCGGGCTCACGCTCATCATCACCCACCTTGGGCTGTTGTTCTGGGAGATGCGATACGTGTCTGCAACGCTTGCATTCCCCGGGTTGAAGCCCGTCATGGAGAACAAATGAATTTCCCCACACTCATCGCCTTTGAGTTTCCGCCGATCAACATGTTGTTGCGCTGGCAAGATGTCGTGCCCACCATCAACAAGGTGGTCATCATCTCCATTTTTTCGACGCTGATCGGCGTTGGCATTTTTCTGGCCGCCGCGCGCAAAAACCCGATGGTGGCCCCGAAGGGTGCCCGCAATTTGGCCGAAATCATCATTGATTTTGTCGAAAAACAAATCGTCATGCAGACGATGGGGCCGACCGGTCTTGGATGGACACCGTTCTTGCTCACTATTTTCATCTTCATCTATCTGAACAACATGCCGGGGGTAATTCCACTCATTCAGATTCCGGCCACTGCGCGCATGGGCATTCCGGCGTTCATGGCCCTCATGGTGTGGGTGGTCTACAACGTGACGGGCATCAAACATCAGGGTCCGATCGGCTATTTCAAGTCGGTGCTCTTCCCACCAGGTGTGCCCAAAGCGCTGTACATCTTGGTGACACCCATCGAACTCATCTCGACGTTTGTGATGCGACCGTTCTCGCTTGCCGTACGACTTTTTGCCAACATGCTTGCTGGTCACTTGCTCCTCGTCATTTTTGCTTTGTTGTCCGAGGCACTTTTCCAGGCTCGCGACCGCATCTTGATACCCGTCGGGGTACTGCCGTTTGCAGTGCTGCTGTTTCTGACCGGTTTCGAGATAATCGTTGCATTTTTGCAGGCCTACATTTTCACCACGTTGACCGCCGTGTACATCAACATGGCTTCACATGCCGAGCACTAATCAATAGTCATTCGAATATCAACCAACCAACAAGGAGATAACAGCAATGGAAGCACTAGCAACAATTGTCCGCATCGCAGCAGAAGCAGGTGACGCGGTCGTTGATCCAGCAGCCGCCAAGAACATTTCCGCCGCCGCATCAGCGGGTCACGCCTACGGCCTCGCCGCGATTGGACCAGGCATCGGCATCGGCATCATCTTCGGCAAGGCCATCGAGTCGATGGCCCGTCAACCGGAAGCGGCCGGCATGGTGCGCACCACGATGTTCATTGGTGTCGCCTTCACCGAAGCGCTCGCGCTGATCGGCTTCGTTGCCTTCATCTTGCTGAAGTTCGCCTAGTCACAGTCGGCACGACGCATGCTCATTTCCACCATCTTCCTTGCCGCCGAGGACCTGGGGCCCAACCCCATTGCCCCGGAGAACAAGGAGCTGCTCTGGGGTGCCGGATCATTTCTGGTGTTCCTCTTTGTGATGCGGGTATTCCTTGTACCGAAGGTGAAAAAAGGCATGGAGGCCCGCTATAACGGCATCCGCGGTGGTCACGAAGCCGCACAGGCTGCGCGAAGTTCGGCCCAACGCGATGTGGCTGCCTACGAAGCAGCACTCGTTGAAGTGCGCAACGAAGTGACGGCCCGCATCGACAAGGCTCGCCAAACGCTTGACGCCGAGCGTCAAGCCAAGGTGATCGAGGCGAATGCCCGAATATTGGCGAAACGCACGGAGGCAGATACAGCGATGCAGACCGCCCGTGCCGCCTCACGCGGTGACGTCGCGGTGGCGGTTGGAAGTGTGACCACACGAGCCACCCAGTTGGTGTTGGGCAAAGCACCTGATGCTGCACTGGTGAAACGCGCCGTCGACAACATCATGGGAGGGAGCCGTTCATGAACGTGTCTGCCATCATCATTGCTGTCGAAGACCCGTCGCAGTCGCACCACTGGCTATTCCCGGAAATTGGTGAAATCGTCTACGGCAGTATTGCCTCGCTCATCATCTTTGCTGCGCTGTACAAGTTTGGTTGGCCGGTAGCCAAGAAGGCACTCGAGGCTCGGACTGCAGGGATTCAAAAAGAGTTGGATGACTCGGCAGCAGCACAGGTGCAAGCCGACGCAGATGCCACGGACATTCGTCGGGCGCTGGGCGACATTGCCGGTGAGCGGGCGAAGTTGCTCGCCGAGGCAGATGCCCAAGCAGCCGCAATCCTGGCCGAAGGTCGGGCCCGCATCATCGTTGAAGTCGCAGATATGGAAGCCCGTGCGACTGCCGAAGTTCTGGCAGCCCGCGGTCGCATCGGTGACGAGTTGCGCGCCGAAATTTCGTACCTATCCGGAGTGGCCACGACGGATGCAGTGCGGGCCGCCATGGATGACCGCACACAACAAGAATTGGTCGATAATTTCATCGCCAAGGTGGGTGCATCACGATGAGCACCGCCCAAATCAATGCCTACGTCACGGCAATGTTTGAGATTGCGTCGGCCAACGATGCGGTTTCGGCGGTGGAAGACGACATGTTTCGTCTGGCACGGGCGATCGAGTCGAACGAGCAACTGCGCTCGGCACTCAATGATTCGTCGCTGCCCGCAGAGCGCCGTCAAAATATCGTCGAGGAGTTGCTCGGCGGCAAGGCCCACAATGTGACCGTGCAACTGGCGTCGATGCTGGTGGGCACCGGCCACATCTCGCTGCTACCGCAGGTTGCCGATGCACTGGTCAAGCGGGCGTCGAGCTCGAAGCAATTGCAGGTTGCCGAAGTGCGCAGTGCGGTGGCACTCAGCGATGCCCAGAAGGCGCGCCTCTCTGAGGCCCTCGGTAAGTCAGCCGGTAGGCCCGTCAACCTCAAGGTCGTGGTCGACCCGACCGTCATCGGTGGGCTCGTGGCCACGATCGGCGACGAAGTAATCGATGACACCGTTCGCACCCGTCTTGACCAAGTCAAGTCACGTTTCTAAGCGCCATTCGAAAGGAAAGCAATCATGTCTGAACTCACACTCTCTGCTTCTGATATCGCGACTGCGATTACCAAAGGTCTCGAGGGCTACGCACCATCCGTGGAGGCCCGCACCGTTGGTCGTGTGGCAGAAATCGGCGACGGCATCGCGCGCGTCAGTGGTTTGCCCGACTGTGCGGTGAATGAATTGCTCGAATTCGAGGATGGCAGTGTGGGTCTGGCCCTCAACCTTGACGAAGACTCCATCGGTGTCGTCGTGCTCGGAAACGCAGACGGTATCGAAGAACAGCAAACCGTCAAAGCCACGGGTCGCATTTTGTCGGTGCCCGTTGGCGACGCCATGCTCGGTCGAGTCGTCAATGCGCTCGGCATGCCGATCGACGGCAAGGGTGAGATCGTCGGTGCGATTATGCGCCGCGTCGAAGTGCAGGCACCAGGCATCATGGGTCGCAAACCCGTGCACGAGCCGCTGCAAACCGGCATCAAGTCGATTGACGCAATGACCCCGATCGGTCGCGGACAGCGCGAATTAATCATCGGTGACCGCAAGACCGGCAAGACGACCATTGCCATTGACACGATCATCAATCAAAAAGGTCTCGGAGTGAAGTGCATTTATGTGGCGGTTGGTCAAAAAGGCTCGACCATCGCCCAAACCGTGGAAACCTTGCGCAAATACGGCGCGATGGAGTACACCGTGGTTGTTGCCGCACCAGCCAGCGACCCGGCACCGTTCAAATACCTGGCGCCATACGCCGGTTGCGCCATTGGCCAACAGTGGATGGAAACCGGCGAGCATGCGTTGATCGTCTATGACGATCTTTCGAAGCAAGCCGAGGCCTACCGCCAGATCTCGTTGCTGTTGCGTCGCCCGCCCGGTCGCGAGGCCTACCCGGGTGACGTGTTTTATTTGCACAGTCGCTTGCTTGAGCGCGCCGCGAAGTTGAGTGACGAGCGTGGCGCCGGTTCGCTGACGGCGTTGCCCGTGATTGAAACCAAGGCTGGTGACGTGTCGGCGTACATTCCGACCAACGTGATTTCGATCACGGACGGCCAGGTGTACCTGCAGGACAACTTGTTCAAGTCGGGTGTGCGTCCGGCAGTCGACGTGGGCATCTCGGTGAGCCGTGTGGGTGGTGCAGCCCAAATCAAGTCGATGAAGAGCGTGTCGGGAACCTTGAAGCTTGACCTTGCACAGTTTCGCGAACTTGAAGCATTCGCCACGTTCGGCTCCGAGCTCGATGCCATCAGCAAGGCCCAATTGGAGCGCGGCTACCGCCTGGTGGAGTTGTTGAAGCAGCCGCTCAACAGCCCGATGCCGGTTGAAGAGCAGGTCGTGTCGATCTTTGCCGGCACCAAGGGATATCTCGACGACATTCCGGTGCCCGATGTGCGTCGCTTCGAGCAAGAACTACTCGAACACATGCGTTCACGCAATGGCAGCATGCTCTCTGGCATCCGCCAAAACCCGAAGTCTGACGTGCCAGCCGACCTAGCCAGCGTCGTGGCGGCATTCAAGAAGTCGTTCACCGCGACGCCAGTCGGTGGTGTCACGCCAGACCCAACCAAGACGTCGGCTGGCGAAGTCGGCGAGGCCGCGAGCAAGAAAACCCTGGCGACGGAGTAGTTCAGCACCATGGCCGGCGGTCAAGAACGCATTCTTCGGAGTCGGATTCGGTCCGTCCAGGCAACGAAGAAAATCACTCGCGCCATGGAACTCATTGCTGCCTCACGAATCGTCAAGGCGCAGCAACGCGTGCAGTCGGCAGTGCCGTACAGCGAGATGATCACGAACGTGGTCAAAGACCTGGTGGCTGGTGGCTCAAGCACCGAGTCGGCATTTTTGAAGCCACGCGAGGTCGTCAAGACCACGTGTTACGTGGCAATTGCTGCTGACCGTGGGCTGTGTGGTGGCTACAACGCCGGTGTTCTGCGTGCGACCGAAGGCGAAGTGAAAGCCGATGTGCTGGCCAACAAGACCTACGCCGTCGTGCCAGTGGGCCGCAAGAGCGAGAACTATTTCAAGTTTCGTGGTTATTCGTTGATGACACCATTCGCCGGGTTTTCGGATGCGCCAAAGCACGAAAACGCAAAGGCGATTGGTCAGTACGTGGTGGATTTGTTCCTGAAGAAAGAAGTTGATCGAGTGGAGTTGGTGTACACCCGCTTCGTCTCTGCCGGCACCCAAGAAGTGGTGCGTCGGCCACTCATCCCGCTCGAGCGTGAAGCGGTGGAAGGTGGCGATGGCAAACCCGAAGGCGCAGGCAGTGCCTATGAGTTCGAGCCGAGTGCCGAAGACATCCTCGGTTCGCTATTGCCGCGTTACGTAGAAGCACGTATTTACGCGGCGTTGCTCAATGCCGCTGCAAGTGAGCACGCTTTCCGTCAGCGGGCGATGAAATCGGCCACCGACAATGCCGAAGACCTCATCAAGGGTTTGTCGCGCACCATGAACCGCGCGCGACAAGATTCAATCACGACGGAAATCATGGAAATCGTCGGTGGTGCTGAGGCACTGAGTGGTGCCAACAACAAGACGGGTGGCTGATCGTGACCACCAACTACCTCAATTTCATACAAATCTGCCTACATTCGAAAAAGGAGCAATCATGACAGCAACCATGCCATCAACGACGAACAAGGCCACCGAGGGTCGCGTGGTCGCCATCGCCGGACCAGTAATTGACGTCGAGTTTCCTCGTGGCCATCTACCCGAACTGAACCGTGCACTCGAATTCACGGTGGACGTCGACGGCACGCCGAACGTGATCTTGGCCGAGGTTGCCCAACAGCTCGGCAACAGCCGTGTGCGTGCGGTGTGCATGAAGCCAACCGACGGTCTGCGGCGCGGCACGTCGGTGCGTGACACGGGTCGGGGTATCTGCGTGCCGGTCGGCGAAAGGACGCTCGGGCACGTGTGGAACGTCTGGGGCGATGTGCTGGACGGTAACAACGACGATTTCAAAGATATTGAGCGCTGGGACATCCATCGTCCGGCACCGTCGTTCGACTCACTCGAGCCCACGATGCGCATGTTCGAAACCGGCATCAAGGTCATCGACCTGCTCACGCCGTACCTCGCTGGTGGCAAAATCGGTCTCTTCGGCGGTGCCGGCGTCGGCAAGACGGTGCTCATCACCGAGATGATCAACCGCGTGGCGTCCAAGCACGGTGGCGTGTCGGTGTTTGCCGGCGTCGGTGAGCGCACCCGCGAAGGCACCGACCTGCGCATCGAAATGGCTGAGTCGGGCGTGTTCGAAAAAGCTGCATTGGTCTTCGGTCAGATGGACGAGCCGCCAGGCGTGCGTTTGCGCGTGGCGCTATCGGCACTCACGATGGCCGAGTATTTCCGCGACGTGAAGAACCAAGACGTGTTGTTGTTCGTCGACAACATCTTCCGATTCGTGCAGGCCGGTTCGGAAGTGTCGACACTGCTCGGCCGTATGCCGTCGGCGGTGGGCTACCAGCCGACACTGGCCGACGAGATGGGCCAGCTACAGGAACGCATCACCTCGACTCGTGGTCGATCGATTACGTCGTTGCAGGCGGTGTACGTGCCAGCCGACGACTACACCGATCCGGCACCGTTCACCACGTTTACCTTCTTGGATGCAACCACCGAGTTGTCACGACAGATTGCATCACTCGGCATCTATCCAGCGGTCGACCCATTGGCGTCAACTTCGACGATTTTGTCGCCCGAAGTGGTGGGAGAGCGTCACTACAACGTGGCGCGTCGGGTGCAAGAGATTTTGCAGCGCTACAAAGAACTGCAGGACATCATCGCGATTCTTGGTTTGGACGAATTGTCGGAAGAAGACCGTCAGACCGTGTCGCGTGCCCGCAAAGTACAGCGCTTTTTGTCGCAGCCGTTTTATGTGGCCGAGGTATTCACCGGTGTGAAGGGCGAATATGTCCCAACATCTGAGACTGTCGAAAGCTTTGAAGCCATCGTGAAGGGTGACCTTGACGACGTGCCAGAACAGGCCTTCCTCAATGTCGGCAGTATCGAACAGGTCTTGGCCAAGGCCAAGACACTGCAAGAGTCTGCGGCGTAGGCTTCAAATCGATGGCGAGTGGGGCGACGATGAAGGTTGAAGTGGTGTCGCCCGAGCGTGTGCTGTTTTTGGGTGCCGCAACACAACTCATCACCCGCACCGAGAGTGGTGGCGAAATCGCATTTTTGCCCGGCCACACGTCGTTTCTTGGCGTGCTCACCGAGAACCACACCCGTATTTTTCTGGAAGATGGCAGGGTGCAAAGTGTTGCGATACACGGCGGCTTTGTCGA
>CAMAWR010000001.1 GCA_945862045.1 Bifidobacterium breve | reverse complement strand
GTGCAGCCCTGACCGTTGTCGAGGAGATTCTCGGGCGTCGATTGTGGTCCATGGAAGAGACTTGGCGCTATTAGTCCGACTAGGTCCGGCCTATCATGAGTAAAAAGTCTGATCGTCACGAGGAGTTGCTCCAGATAGCTGCACAGGTTTTTTACGAGAAAGGCTTTGCCCAAACGACATTGCAAGACATAGCTGATCGGATGAATTTCACGAAGCCGGCCATCTACTACTACGCAAATAGTAAGGAAGCATTATTCGTCGAAATCTATGAAGGCATCGTTGTGGGAGCCATTGAGCGTGCGCGAGTAGAGGCCCAGACTGCTGGTTCGGGTCGAGAGCGATTCGAGAGACTAATTACTGCGCACATGCGAATCTTCATTGAAAATGTCCAAGCTAATTCCATCCTTGAGGTTGCAAGGGGCGTGCTTACAGCAGAGACTCGATCCAGAATGAGATTTCTTGAACGTGAGTACTCGTCCATACTCCGCGTGGTTCACTCTGAAGGAGTTGCTGACGGCACGATGGCCGATGTTGATTCGGGTCTCGTGGTGAACACGGTGCTCGGAGCTTGCAACATGTTGCACCGCTGGTATGACCCGTCTGGTGTCGCCTCACCGAACGAATTTGTTGAAAGTATCCTGCAGCTTCTCGGTTCAGGCTTCAATAACCGCAAGAACTGAACCTCGTTTTACTGCTGCGCCCACTTCTACGAGCAGCCGCTTGACGGTGCCGGCGATGCCGGCCGAGATTGCAGTTTCCATCTTCATCGACTCAATAAAAGCGATGGTGGTTTCAGCAGTGACGAGGTCACCAACATTCACGGTATAACGCAGTAGGGAGCCAGCCATTGGTGCGATGGGGCCGCTGGTCTGAGCAGTGCGGCTGGCTGAGGTCGTAGAGGTCACCGAGACACCATCAGCGGCCAAGGCCGTGGTGGCATGACCTAAGACTGGAACAAAAAGTGAGACCGGGCCAGATGTCGTTTGGATGATCAAAAGTTGCACTTGAGTTGCTGCTGCAGGTTGCTGCTGTGGTGGAAGCAAGCCAGCAAATTCGTTTTCGCTCCAGTGTGCGACCTCCGAAAGATCAATGACTCCTTCGTCGACCATCGTGGTCCAGTGGTTGCCCTCCTGAAAACGCAGGTGTTTCATCACCGTTTTAGTGAATTGAGCCGTGGTCGGCAAGCCATCGACGACCAGTTCCTGGATTGCACGTGCCATAACCGCTATCGCAGCTTCTCGCGTTGGGGCGTGAGCAATGATTTTTCCCAGGAGTGAGTCGTAATGGGGTGAAATCTCAGATCCTGATTCAAAACCAAAGTCACAACGGACTCCTGGTCCCTGGGGTGCGCTCAGATGCGTCAACATACCGCTATGCGGACGGAAATCATCGTGCGGATTCTCGGCATTTACGCGAATTTCAATGGCATGACCGCGTGGAGTTATGTCACGCTGGTCGAGTCCAAGAGATTCGCCCAGAGCCACACGTATCTGGAGAGCAACTAAATCAGCCCCATAAATCATTTCGGTGATTGAGTGCTCAACTTGCAGGCGGGTATTCATCTCCAGAAAAAAGAATTCACCAGTAACGGGATTGACGAGAAATTCTGCGGTTCCAGCATTTACATATCCCACATTTTCAGCGAGTCGCCGCGCTGAATCACGAATACGTTCGGTTACGTCCCGAGAAAGGAATGGCGCTGGAGCTTCCTCGATCAATTTTTGGTGGCGTCTTTGGATGGTGCAATCGCGAGTACCAAAATCGACTACATTGCCGTGTGAGTCGCCGAACACTTGGACTTCCACGTGACGTGCGTGTTCCACCAACGATTCGATGAATATGTCGTTTTTACCGAAAGCAGCACTGCTTTCACGGCGAGCTTGGTCGAGTGCTTCTGCAAGGTCGTCCATTGTTCGGACGATTCGCATTCCGCGACCGCCACCGCCATGAGCAGCCTTTACCAAAAAAGGTAGGCCAATTCGCTCTAGGTCACCTTCCGAAGGGCTCAGTTCGCCGTCGAGAATGAGTCCGGGCACGATTGGTATGCCTACACCATCTGCCAGTTCGCGGGCCTTTCGCTTGTCACCAAGATCGCGCATTGCAGTCGGGGTCGGGCCGATGAATGTGAGTCCAGCTTGCGCGACGGCCTCTGCGAAGTCGGCATTTTCGGCGAGGAACCCACAACCCGGGTGCACCATCGTGGCACCGGAACTTGTTGCTGCGCGAATGATCGATTCGATGTTGAGATACGACGCGCGGGCTGGTGCATCACCAATGCAGACGCTGGTGTCAGCAAGACGCACTGCGGGAGTTTGCACGTCAGCACTGCTGTATCCAACTATGGATTGCAGCCCGAGGTCACGACAGGTTCGCACTATGCGGAGAGCGATCTCGCCACGATTGGCAATGAAAACAGCAGTCACGGCGCTCCTTTTTGACAATATCTTGATTTCTACTATACGTTAAGTTAGTATACATCCAGTACTCACGCGAGTATCTCATCAAACAAGGGAGCCATTTTCGCCATGACTGAGACCGCGCAACAACGACTCATCGACGAACTTCGTGAGCGCCGCGCTGAGGGTCGAGCAATGGGTGGACCCGAGGGCATCGCCAGACACCATGCGTCAGGCCGACTGACTGTCCGCGAACGAATTGAACGTCTCATTGACACGGACTCTTTTCATGAGATCGGACTTTTAGCAAAACCGGAGTTTCGACGAGATAAACCCATTCCTGCTGACGCCGTTGTGACGGGTTACGCAAAAATTTTCGGGCGGAATGTTGGGTTGATCGGAATTGATTCGAGTGTCGTAGCCGGCACCACCGCTCCCGTGAGTATGCGCAAACAGAGCAGAATCATCGAAACAGCCCAGCGGGTCGGTTTACCGATTGTGATTCTGTGTGATGCCGATGGTGGACGAATTCCTGACGTGATGGGTTGGCGGTTTTCAGGCTTGCCCCTTGATTTTCAGACATTCCTTAAGACGCCCGAGCAGTATCCGACCGTGCCACGTATCGCGGCGATTCTGGGGCCGAGCTATGGCGACTCCGCGTTGCATGCGTCAACGGCGCATTTCATCGTGATGGTGAAGTCCGGCTCGGTTGCCCTCTCGGGGCCATCCGTAGTCGGTAATGCCATCGGAGAAAAAGTCTCAGACGAGACTTTAGGTGGCCCAGATATGGCCGGGGCCGTTGGCAACACTCATATGGTGGTGGAAGCAGAGGATGATGCCTTCCTTGGCATCAAGGCATTTTTGTCGTACATGCCAAATAATGCGGCTGAGGCAACACCGACCGCCCCAGCGCGCCAACCAGCTCGCCCTGCTGAGGCAATCAGTGACCTTGTTCCCGCTGATGCACGGCGTGGTTACGACATGTTTGCGCTCCTTGACCACATTGTCGATGAGGGATCGTTGCTTCCGTACGCAGACGCCTGGGGGCCCAGCCTGATTACAGCTCTTGCACGTCTCGATGGCCGAGTTGTCGGCATCGTTGCCTCGCAGCCAATTGAGGGTGCCGGCGCGCTGGATCCGGCGTCGCTCACCAAAGAGCGACAGTTCGTCGATATGTGCGACACCTTCAATATTCCGCTGGTGTTTTTGCAGGATGTGCCAGGTCTACTGATTGGTACTGGCGCGGAGCAGAGCGGGATTCTGCGCTGCTACGAACAAGCCGTGCTGCGTATCGCAGAAGCAAAGGTGCCGAAAGTAGTGGTCGTATTACGCAAGGCATATGGCGGTGGTCATTTTGCGCTCGGTGGTCGACCTACGCATCCCGACTTTTTGTATGCTTGGCCAACAGCTGATATGTCGTTCATGGCTCCTGACACTGGGCTCATAACGATTCATCGTCGCAAGTTGGAGCGGGCGATGCAAGAGGGTGGCCAGGCGGCCTACGACACCTTGATGCAGAGCCTGGAACAAGAATGGTCTGATGAATGCGCCCCATGGGAGTCGGCGGCGCATTTCCATCTTGATGATGTCATAGAGCCAGCTGAAACTCGTCGGGTAATCATTCGTAGTATTGAGATTGCCTGGGGGGCTCGCCAATATGTTGCGCGTAGGTTCTAATGAATACTGACTCCGACAATTCTGCGGACCTCGCGATTGAAGTACGGGGTGCAGTTGCGATTATCACGATGCTGGGCAAAGAGCGGCTCAATGCTCAGCGACGAACCTTCTGGCCCGCTCTCCGCGAGGCCCTCTCGGCGGCCGAGGCAAATAATCAGATAGCTGTAATTATTCTGACTGGTGAAGGAACCAAGGCATTCTCAGCAGGCGGTGACATCGTTGGCTACAAGCAGCTCACGACGACCGACGGTCGGCGGGATTTCATTATCGACTGCATGCGGACATTTGAAGCCGTAGAGACCTGCACAAAGCCAGTGATCGCTGCCGTGAACGGCATTGCGGCTGGTGGTGGTTGTGAGTTGGCGAGCGCCTGCGACATCGTGATTGCATCACCTCAGGCTCGTTTTGCGGTGCCCGAGGCGCGACTCGGGCTGGTTCCTGGCTTTGGCGTAAGTCGCCTGTCCAATGTCGTTGGGGTGGGGTTTGCGAGATACATGGTGATGACGGGGGAATTCGTTGACGCAGAAACGGCTCTTCGAGTTGGGCTGTTGCAAGAGATTGTGACCGAAGGAACGGTTCTGGATCGAGCCGTCGTGCTCGCCGAGAAGATCGCCACGATGGGACCTCTGGCGGTGAGTGTCGGCAAAGCCTTAATCAACCGCAGTCTCGATTCGTCCTACCTCGCAAGCGTTGATGCTGTCGTCATGCTGCAGGGGACAAAAGATGCAGCTGAAGGAATACAAGCTTTTGAAGAGCGTCGCAGCCCGCGATTCACCCGGAGCTAGGCATGTCAGCATTCGTGGCGCTTATGCGACGTTACTGTCTCGATTACACCAATCGACACGACATCACGCAAGTATCGGGAATCATGGAGGCTGATTACGCCCTGCGAATGGGGCAGCACGAACTTGCCGGGCGCGACTCGCATTATGTCCCAGCTGCCAGCGCGCAATTCAAACAGTTTCCTGGTCTCGGGCTCACGGTCCATGAGATTTTTTCGAATGGCGAGCGGTTGGCCATGCGATTTAGCGAACATGGGCAGAGCAAGAAGCATGGGGGCCGTGCCGCGGCGTGGTCGGGGCTCGGTCTCTACCGGTGGAATCAGTTGAAGCTCACTGACAATTCGGTTGAGCAGGATTACTACAGTCGGCGTTTGCAGCTTGATGGGGCAGAGGTTCACTCAATTGAGCCGCCCGCCGTGGCGCCATGGGACGTCACCGATGAGCCGTCTCAGCCACATGCCGAATCGGCAGTACGTCAATTGATTCAGTCAGGAACCTTGCACACTCACCTCACTGTCGATGACGCATGGGCCCAGCCGAGCATGCAACCGGAGTTTTCTGATTCAAGGTATGAGATTGACGATATTTTCTCTGCTGGGAGCAATGTGGCTTTTCGGGTTATTCTTCATGGCATTTATCGGGGTGGCTTGCCCGAGGCTGCAGCGTCAGTGGGCATGCAGACCACACACTATTTCGTCGGTACCGCTCGCGTTAAGAATGACGAAGTGACAGGTGGCAGGATTATTTCTGACCGTCTTGGATTGGTTCGGAGACTGGCCGGATAGCCGAGCGATCCACGTCGCTGAAACGCGGCACACCAAGGAGCGACAGTGTTCGGCCGATATCGGCACGCATGATTTCCAGCATTCGTTCAACGCCGATTTGCCCGTCGGCGGCGAGAGCAAAAAACCAAGGACGACCAGAAAGAGCGGCGGTTGCGCCCAAAGCTCGGGCTTTGACGACGTCCTCACCACGACGCACACCGCCATCGACGAGGATCTCGACGCGTCCGTTCACTGCCTCGACAATTGCAGGAAGTGCGCTTGCTGCACCCAAAACTGAGTCGAGTTGACGACCTCCATGGTTGGAAACGTAAACAGCATCAGCTCCACGACGCACACATTCAAGTGCGTCATGGACCGAGAGCACACCCTTGACAACCAATGGCCCATCCCACTGTCGGCGTAACCAATCCAGGCGCTCCCAAGTGACGCTTGGGTCTACAAGTTCGCGACTGGTGTATTCACCCACGGTGCTGGCGTCGTCGCCCGCAGCAATGCCACGGAGATTTCCGAAGGTAATTTCGCTGCCGGTGATGAAGTGTGAGAGCCAGCGAACTCGCCAAATTGCGTCCAGGATATTGCTGGGTCGAATTCGGGGTGGTAGCGACATTCCGTTGGTGAGGTCTCGTTCGCGCTTACCAACAGCCGGAACATCGATCGTGAGAACGAGTGCGCGGCAGCCTGCTTCCTTAGCTCTTTGAATCAGGGAGGTGACGACTTCTTCACTTTTCCAGAGGTACAACTGAAACCAGAGCTTGGCGGTGGGTGCTGCGGCTGCAATTTCTTCGAGAGAGTAGGTCGAACCGGTACTAATGCAAAAGATGGTGTTTGCTTTTGCGGCGGCTCGGGCGACTGCCAGTTCGCCGTCTTTGTGCACTACTGAAGCAAGTCCAGCCGGCGCCAAAAGGTACGGCATCGAGATTTTCTCACCAAGCACGGTGGTCGTCAGATCAATCTTTGAGACATCGCTCATCCAGCGTGGCTCAAAGACGACCTGTTCAAAAGCGCGGCGGTTCGCCGCGAGTGTCAATTCCCCATCTGCACCGCCATCCACGAAGTCAAACACCATCGAGGGAACACGGCGACGGGCGATACGACGGAAATCTGCGTAGGTGTTGAATTTCGGAAGTTTTGTGCTCGAAAAGAGCATCCGTAAGTTACCCATGGCTATGTCTCCCTTATGTCTTGGTCGATGCTTTCAAGTACTTTCGTGACGAATTGAAGTCGCGGTAAGTGAAGATTGTGTCGCGCAGCAATGGTCAGCAGGTCGGTAAAGACGGCTGTTACTTCAGTCGGGCGACGCCGTTCAATCGATTGCAGCATAGATACCCTGACTTTTGTCTGACCACTTGATACGAGTGACTTTGACAAATCAGCCAAAAGAGCAAGCGCCTTGTCCTGTGGTAAACCGACAAGATATCCCGCCTGTAGCGGCCCCGGAAGGTCAATGAGTGGAATTGCTTCGGCATTTGCAATTAAGGCTGCTTCTTTGACGAGATCCAAAAAAGCTTCACGATTACCCTCGAGCTCAAAGATTCGGTGGTAGTTCATACGAGTAATGGCCGACATTGCCATGGCTGCTGCAGCCAAAATTGCCTTTGACCACAGAACAGACATGATGTCTTGCCGACCGACGAATCCGTTGCCCCCAAAATGCGCAGCCAGATCAGCAGCAGCAGACAGCGCTTGCTGGGAATCTTGGTCCGAAGTGGGCCCGAGGTAGGTTGCTCCGTCAAAAGTATGAACGACCTTTCCGGGTGAAGCGAGCGTGCCACCCACCATCGAGACACAAGCAAGGGCGCGGGAGCCGAATCGTCGCTGTAGCGGTTCGGCTTGTCTGACACCGTTTTGAATCGAAAAACTTGCTTTTAACGTGCGTTGGCGCGACAAAAACGCATCCAATAAGGGCTCGGTATCAGGAGCCTTACAGGCAAGACAAAGGAAATCACACTCTTCGATGTCTCGCGGGTCGGTAGTGGCGCGAAGGGAAATATTTTGGGTCGAGCCGTCTCTGTTGATGAGGGTGAGTCCGCCGGAATTGATGGCGTCAACGTGCGCAGACCGGGCCACGACGGTAACGGTGTTGCCAGCCTGGGCGGCCCATGCGGCGTACACAGAACCGAGCGATCCAGCACCGAGCACAGTGACGTGGGCACCTTTGGGGTTGGCGTTTCGTTGTTCGGCCACGGGTCTCCTTTCGTCGCGTACGGACTCGGATCCTCAGACTAGGTTCTGTCACGATGGTGGTGCCACTTGACGCAATGCATCGGCTGGTCGGCCACCAATTTCCCGGTGGCACCTACCAGATAGATCGCTGGGAGAACTTCTTGATGCACGACATCATGCTGGTGCCACTAGGTCCGGAGGGCCTCGCTCATCCCCTTTATCTCTTCCATTTGCCGATTGCTGGTATGGGCGTCACCATTCAAAACATTTTTGATTTGTGTCATGCCAGTTCCCCTGATGCAGTCCGGGCCGGTGAGTATGTCTGGGAAATTAAACAGCCGCTGCGTGAGGGCCATGACTACAAGGTCAGTGGCATCATCACGGATGTTCAACGCAAAGTTGGAAAGCGTGGAGGAGTCATGGATTTCGTGACGTTCGTGACTGATGTGTGCGAAGGTCAGGGCGATTCGCTTTGTGCTCGGATTTCAAACACCTGGATTTTTCTGCGCGGTGAGGCATGAAATCGCGACCAAATGTCGGTGATTTGCTGCCACAGTGGTCAGTTGAATCAGTGCCGATTGAAAAAATGAAACTGCTGGCAGCCGTCCTGCGCGATCCGAATCCAATTCATTGGGACCGTGCCGCCGTTGAGGCCCAAGGTTATGGAAGCCGGCTGATAAATCAGGGGCCAATCAATTTTTGTTATGTCACCAACATGCTCGAGCAGTACGGCGGAGCTGGCAGCCTGAGGTATTTGCGGGCAAGATTCACGGCAAATGTCTGCGAAGGTGATGCGGTGGTTGCTGGGGGGACCGTTGAGCGTGTCTTTGAGGACTATGGAAAGACCCTGATTGACTGCTCCGTTTGGCTGGATATCCGCGGTGGGGGAAGGGCAGTGGAGGGATCTGCAACCGTCGAGTGTTCCTGGCTTGCGCACGGCTAAGCAACGTATTGCTGCTCGATTGCGGTGATCAGTCTTTGCATCATTGCATGACCAGGAGTGGGAATACCGTGGCGCATTCCCAATCTGACAAGTTCCCCCGACATTGCCTCAATCTCGGTCCGGCGTCCTTTGGCGACATCGACGGCCATGGATGTCTGATGTCGGCCTACTTTGGTGAAAGTCTCAATTGCGTGTTGCCAGGTCGTGCCTGAGTCGAGAGTCACCCCTTCGGCCTGTGCAATGACGACGATTTCGTCAAAGAGTTGCCGAAGTAGACGGTGGGCTTCATCGCTGGTGAGTAAATCTGCGACCGTACATCGCAAAACTGCCGTCAGCGGTGCAGCGGTGGCGGCAAGGCACAGTTTTTTCCAAATGACATCACTCACGGATGGACGGATAATCGTGGGCAGCCCGGCCGCCGTCATGAGACTGGCAAATGCAGCTATCTGGGATGACTTTGCGGGGTCACGAAGATACTCGGGGCGAAGTGGGGCACATTCAGTTTGAGAAGTGCCATCAGCGGTAATCGGCGAGAGGGAGACTATGCCGGGAGCCAGCAGTTCTGCACCAGCGGTGGTCGTACCTCCAAGTACGCGTTCGTCACCCAAGACTTCGCTGAGCACGCGGTCGTTACCGAGTCCATTTTGCACCGTTACCACCAGCCCATCAGGGGTGATGCACGCAGCCAGGGATTCGGCGGCATCGCGAGTTGCCCAAGATTTGGTCAATATGATCGCCAGTGAAACTGCAGAAAGCGATGTCGCAACGGTCGTTGCAGACAGACGCACGGAGTGCTGGCGACCCGATCGCTCGGTCATGGTGAGGCCGTTTCGGGTAATCGCAGCCATGTGTTCGGCATTGATGTCGACCAATGTGACCGCATGCCCAGCTTTTGCCAGCAGCCCACCAAACATTGATCCCATTGAGCCCGCACCTACGATGACGATCACAAGATTTCCCTAAGTCGGTTGATGCTTCAAATCGTACGTCGCCTTGGAGGTGGGTGCGTGTGATTGAGTGCAGATGTATTGCAGGCAGTAATGTTCCAATCGTTGTTCTCAGCCATAGAAATGGAGACTCCAAGTGACCATTAATCTTGCTGCGACGTTCGAACGGGTAATGACGGGCCAACCAATGGACCTCGCCGCCTTCTACAGGGAGGCTCGTGAGGCAACACCAATCTTTCGTAGTGAGTCATTCAATGGTTGGGTGGTCACTCGGTATCACGATGTCAAGCGTGTCCTGACCGATGAGCAATACTTTGGGCCGCTGACGTACGGGGCTGGCTCATCAATAATTCACGGACGATCCATTTTGCAGATGGAGGGTGACGAACATCGCCGAAAGGGCGCGATTCTTGCCCGCACGCTGCGCAATTCGCGCTTACTTGATGGTGTCCAACGTAAGTACACGCGCACGCTGGCAAATTCACTGTTTGACAAATTCCCAATTGAGGGTCCGGTTGATCTGAAGTCGATGTTCACCACACCACTTCCTCTCGGTGTGACCTCTTGGGTTATGGACATTCATGAAGCTCCGAATTTTCGCAGTAACTATGACGCAATCGTGGCAGCAGGCGCATCGAATCTGCGTGGTGACCCAGCAGTTGTCGAGCGGGCAATTGTCGCCAAAACTGAACTATTTGCCTTCATTACGCCGCTCATCAAACAGCGGCGCTCCGATCCCAAAGACGATTTACTCTCCACTCTGTGTTCGGCAGAATATGAAGGGGAGCGACTGTCCGACGACGAAATTCGCTCGTTTTGCTCCTTCTTGCTCGCTGCTGGAGTAGAAACCACTGATAGATCGTTGTCGTCACTCCTCAAATATCTGTTTCTGCAGCCCGATTTGTGGCAGCGCCTTCGGGCGGACAGATCATTGATACCTTCGGCGATTGCCGAGGGGTTGCGGTGGGCGCCACCAGTGCACGCCGTGAGCCGGGGAGTTCGCGCAGATACCGAAATTGGCGGCCAATCAGTACGCGAAGGCGAACGAATCGTCACTTTGATGGCGAGTGGAAACCGCGACCCAGACGTCTTTGCAAACCCCGATGTTTTTGATATTGAGCGGTTCAAAGATGTTGCAGATCGTGAATTCAGCGTCAAAGCAACGATTCTTTCCTTTGGGTATGGTCGCCACTTGTGCACCGGCTCACTTTTGGCCAAGATGGAAATGGTTGAGTGTTTGGAGATTCTCCTTGACGAATTTGTATCTGCAGAATTTACTCAAGGTATACCAGATGATGTTGGTTTCGTTCTGCGCTCACCCGAGCATTTAATTGTTACGCCGCGAAAAGCTTTGGCGAGAGCGAGTTCGGGGCACTAAGAGCCGTACGCGACGGGTCAGTTGACGGGTCGGAGCCGGGCCGCAAGAGCGGTTTGGATAACCATTCCAGTCAGAGGGTCAACATCGCGTTCAGACGTGAGCATCGAAACATTTACATCACGCCAGCCATGCGGCAGAGATATGACATCTGCGTGAAGATCGTCGCTCAGGGTTACCGCAATTCGAAGTTCACCATTTTCTGTTGAGACAATCACATCGTCACCAGACTTGATGCCAAGATTCTGTGCCGTTGACGAGTTGATGATTGCGAGTGGGGAGTCTGACGAGCCTGAGCGGTGAGGAATGTGTTGAGAATTGAGGTGCTTCGGTTGTCTGCGATTGGTGATCAGTAGCCCCTGTGGGGCGGTGATTTGTCGCCAGTCGTTGAACTGGCCCACCAGTTCATCTGGCACCAATCTCCATTTGCCACCGGGCAGTATCTGATTCAAGACCCATCCGAAAATTGGGGCATGAGCGATATAGCCACTCTGCTGAATTTCCTCGAAGGGGGCTGCTGCACGGCCGGCGATAAATCCCAAGACATCAAGATCCGATGACTCGGCAGTGAGCGGCGCAGGAAGCAGATTGTGTCCAAGACCATCGGCCAATTTTGCTGCGACCCACCACATGCTTCGAATTTCGCCAGTGGGCTCGACAATTGCTGGTGTGAATTGAGTTGAATTATCCAGGTTGAATTGATCGACGAAGTAGGGAATATCGGCACGCTCAAGCTGCCCTTTCGTCGGGAATAGGTGACTGGCAAGCGAGGTCGTTTCCGTCTCGACGACGTCAAGCACGATCAATGCATCAAGTTGTTGCAGTGCGCGCCGCATGCGAGCAGTATTGGGAAATGCGCTGAGTGGATTTCCTCCGAAGACGATCAGCGCCCGAAGGTTGCCTGCTTCAATTTCGTCGGCCATCGCCGAGCAGGGAAATTCATCACCCCAGACCGGCAATTCGGGCCGGCTTCTTGGTCCGAGCTTTCGCTGTGGTTGTTTGGCATTTGCGCTGATACGCGTATGAAGCTGGCGGATAAATCCTGGGTGAAACCACATTCCACCCGGTGAGTCGTAGGAGCCAGTCAAGATATGCGTAACCCAGATCAGCCATTCCGTAAGGTTGGCAGCGCCAGACATGGTGGATCCTGTTCCTGTCTGAATCGCAGCCTTTCCGTGGCGACGTATGGCGGCGCTGAATTCGCGAAGTTCCTCGGGCTCGCATCCCGTGACTGCACTCGCATGTTCCAATGTCCACTCACTGAGCAGCCCTTTGAGAGAATTTAGATCCGCTTCGTCGGCGTGAGCAGACACGTACTCTCGATTAATTCCTCCGATGGAAAACAGTTCATGGATGACATAGGCAAAAATTGCAAAATCCGAGCCTGGGCGAGGAACGAGATACTTTGTCGCCAGGCGACTTGACTCTGATACCCGAGAATCGATGACCCACAGCTCTTTGGGACTCATCGCAAGTTCGCGGAGACGAACTACGGGGTCGGGTAGGGCATTGAGATGGCCGTGACTTACCACTGGATTGCAACCGACAAAAACCGACAATGTGCACAATTTGTCGTCGAGGACTGGAACAAGGCCTGGAAAGCCGGACATCAACTGTGAAATCAGGGGCTTGCAGGGGGTGTCGATGCTGGTAGGCGTGTACTTCGATCGGGTACCCATCACCCGAGTGAGTCGTTCTGCTGCCCATCTCCCGGCTGCGTCAAAAGATGATGCCGTGGCCAGGTAAGTGCCGACGGCGTCCACCCCCGATTCGCTGATGATTGCACGAAGCCGTTCGGAGGCGTCACCGAGGGCTTTGTCCCACGAAGTACTTTGAAACGAAGCACCATGCCGCATGCGGGGCGACAAAATTCGCATTGGGTGATGATGCCATCGTCCAAGACCACGTCCCTTGGCACATGTGTATCCGCGGGAGCCGGGGTGATCTTCATCGCCACGAACGTCCACGACTTGATTATCCTCAACGCTGACACGGATGCCACAAAGTGCAACGCAGAATCGGCAGTACCCGCGTACCTCTTTGGTCACTGGGATGTGGCGCCGCCATCAATCGCAATTGCTTGGCCTGTGATCCAGGAAGATTCATCACTCGCGAGGAATGCGGCCAGAGCGGCAATCTCGTCGACTGTTCCCAAACGGCCCATTGGTACTCGGGCCCGGGATCGGTCGAGGATTTCTTGGAACCCAACCGCGCCCTCGGAGCGCTTATCGGCAGCAAAGCCGCCACGTTCTCGGTAAGTTTGCTCAACGAGAGGTGTCGGCACCGTGCCGGGACAGATGGCATTGACACGAATATTTTGTGGTCCATACTCGACCGACATCTGTTTAGTAAGGCCGATAACGCCGCCTTTTGCGGCAGCGTATGAGGCGATACCAGGGACTCCGATCAATGCACCGATGCTTGACTGATTGATAATTGAACCGCCGCCGGCTTCAATCATGATCGGCAAAAGATATCGACTTGAAAGCCACACGCCTGTCAGATTGATGGCTACAACTCGTGTCCAGCTTTCCATCGAGACGTCCGCTGCACTTCCAGAGCCCGCAACACCTGCATTTGCGTAAACAATGGTTGGATTCCCGAACGCCTTCACGGTGAGTCGGACCATCTCCCGGGCGTCATCTTCATTCGAGACATCGGTCTTGATGGCAACTGCTTCACCTCCGACCGAGCGAATCATATTCGCTACTTCGGTAGCACCATCCAGATTGAAGTCGACGCAGGCAACTTTTGCACCCTCGCGGGCAAACCGTTTTGCTGCAGCAGCACCAATTCCCGAGGCTGCTCCGGTGACGATTGCAACCTTATTCGGCAAGAGTAATTTCATAGGTTTTCTCCTTCTGAAGCAATCGTTGATCTTCCAGCCCTTAGTTCATCACACTCCGAGGTGGCTTCCAATATCTGCCAGGCGGGCTTCGGTCTCGGGCCAATGTGTACGCAGTTTGTCAGCCAGCCGGGTGGGCAGCTCGCGGAGTGGCAATACGTACAGAAATTTGACCTGCCGCTCCTTGAAACACCACCCTTCGGGCACTCGT
The DNA here is from genome assembly GCA_945862045.1 of Bifidobacterium breve. Classification (GTDB taxonomy): domain Bacteria; phylum Actinomycetota; class Acidimicrobiia; order Acidimicrobiales; family Ilumatobacteraceae; genus F1-60-MAGs027. The sequence goes on along the minus strand of CAMAWR010000001.1, from coordinate 104,953 downwards.
ACGTATTGATCAAGATAGCGCAGTGCAATCCAAACAGTGTCTCCGTTGATGGCAAGCTCTGCATGAGCACAAACGATTCCGTGTGCGGTGTCAGTCGAGTCAAAAAACACCTCGTGGCTGTGGGGGTAGTGATAAGTGGGGCCGAATTGGTTCGTCCGCTGTTCGTAGTAGTCACGAATTGAGCGCCGCCCACTAATACGGCCGCCCACGGTGTCGAACACCGAGTCTGGCGCGTATAACTTTTCCACCTCGTCCCAATTGCGATCGTCAACGAGTCGTCCATACGCCGCAACGATGTCGTTGATCGCTTGTCTGTCCTCAATGCGCCGAATTCGCTCGTCAATGGCTTCATTCATCGTCGACTCCAATCGTTGTGGTGCTTGATGTCATCGTTGAATAACATAACCCGACCTGTCTCGGTCCCAAGTATCAGACGTGATGGCTTGCTCACGAAGTTTGAACTTCTGAATTCGCTGTGATGGGGTCTTGGGGAGTTCGGAAACCCAGCGAATAAAACGCGGAACTGCAAAGTGCGCCATCCGCGATGCGCAATAATCGACAAGTTCAATTTCTGAAAGTTGACAATCGGGCTTGAGGACTATCGCTGCCATGACCTCCTCTTCTCCGAGTTCTGAAGGTGCGCCAAATACTGCCGATTCAAGGACAGCGGTGTGGGTATTGATGACTGCCTCAACTTCGAAGCTTGAAATATTTTCGCCGCGGCGACGCACACAGTCTTTCATACGATCGACGAAATAGAGGTAGCCATCGTCGTCAAACTTTCCTCGGTCGCCAGTGTGAAACCACATATTTCGAAAAGCGCTGAGCGTGGCATCGGGCATCCTGAAATATTCATCAATCATGATTGATGGCTTCTTGGGGCGGACAACTATTTCGCCAGCGCTACCAGTTGGAAGTGGATTGTCCTCGTCGTCGACGATGCGCATGTCGTAATACGAACACACTTTTCCGCAGGAGCCAATTCGGCGCTCCGTTTTTGTATTTTGGGTGGCGATGGCAATCTCGGTCATTCCGTAAACCTCGGTGAGATGCAAGCCGAATCGGCGCTCAAATGGTTCCCAGATGTCAACGGGGCAAGGGGCACCGAAAGCGTTTCGTACGGGATTGGCAAGGTCGTCGGGTTTTTCTGGTTGCTTCCACAGCATCATCAGTAGGGCACCCTGATAGTTGAACGCAGTGATTCCTTTGCGTCGACAAATGTCCCAAAAACCACTGGCGGTAAAACGCTGATCCATCACGAGTTTGGCGTCAGACTCCATCGCGCACATAACGCTCGTATATTTCGCGTTGATATGGAAAAGAGGAAAAGCCGTATACAGAACATCATGCGACTCATAGCCAACGAGCCATTGCAGGTGGCGTGCCAGATTGAGATTGGCTTCGTGAGACAGCACGACTCCTTTGGATGGCCCGGTGGTGCCGGAGGTGTACAAGATGACTGATGGCGAAGCGAAAGTGATATCGGGGCGTAGCGGTGAACCCGAAAGATAGATATCAGATAGTCGATGTACGGCGATGTGTGGTGGCAAGAACGGCATTCCCAAATGGGTGCCATCATCATGCCAGATGATGTGTTCCAGACTTGGCAGGTCGGCAGCTATCTCGGCGATGCGGGTAAGGAATTCTGTGTCAACCACCACAGCACGTGACTGAGATTGAGCGAGAAGGTATTGGAGGAGGTGCCCACGATTCGACGTGTTGATGGGCACCTCGAGAATATTGAGTTTGCACATTGCGAACCAGACGTCAACATTCTCAAGACTGTTTTTCATCATGATGGCTGCTCGGTCTCCCGGCCGCAGCCCAAGGCTTGCAAGTCCGACGGCAACACGGTCGCTATCGACATCAATCTGGCGATATGTTTTTGTCCGGTCAACTATTTCAAGGGCGATCTTGGACTCGTTGTGATCAGCTTTCGCCCGAATCCACTCGCCAATCGTGCGTGGAGCGTCGTCAGGGAGATGAAATGTCTGCGATATTTTGCCAGGTTTATCTGGGTGAGGCCCTAGAGAGGTCATCGGCGAACTTGGTATCCCACAGATTCTCGGTCCCAGGTGTCGTTGGTCAAACCAGCGGCGCGTAACTTATATTTTTCGACTCTTTGACTAGGGGTTCGTGGAAGAGCTGTGAGAAATCGTACGTACCTAGGAACTGCAAAGTGGGCGATTCGTCCCTGGCAAAAATCGAGCAAATCCACCGGTAAAAGTGATTCGCCCTCGCGTAGCACGACCGCCACCAAAACCTCTTCCTCGGTGAGAGCCGATGGTGTTCCGATGACCGCCGTCTCCAGCACTTTCGGATGGGTATTGAGGACCTTCTCTACTTCCCAAGATGAGATATTTTCGCCTCGGCGACGAATGGCATCTTTCATTCTGTCGATGAAGTAAAAGTATCCGTCTGCGTCCATCCGTCCGCGGTCACCTGTATGAAACCAGAGGTTGTGGAATGCGCTGACAGTTTCTGTGGGCATCTTGTAATACTGATTGAACATGACGCTGGGTCTCGTTGGGCGCACGACGATCTCGCCTTCCGTGCCGATTGGGCATTCGTTGTCGAGTGAGTCATGGATCTTGACATCAAAATAGGGCACAGCCCGCCCACATGACCCGATGCGAAATGCTTCGACGGTATTCATGGTCGCCGTGCCAAGTTCGGTTGACCCGTAGACCTCGACGAGCTGAACGCCGAATCGCTGTTCAAAATCTCGGTAAATCTCGACTGGCGCCGGCGCGCCATAAGCCCGTCGAACAGGGTTGTCCGCGTCATTCGTGCGTTCTGGTTGCTTCATGAGCATCATCAGGAGTGCGCCCATGTAGTTGAACGCCGTCACATTTTCCGTCCGGCAGAAGTCAAAAAAGCTGCTTGCTGAAAATCGATCATGCATGACGCAGTCACCATCCACAAGCCAAGCGGGCAGGACCGTCGTGTAGCGGGCGTTGACATGAAAGAGGGGGAATACGGTGAATAATCGCTCACCTTGGGTGTACCCCATTAACTCGCTCACATTGCGGGCCAGAACAAAATTGGCGCGATGCGAAAGAACGACACCTTTTGAAGGGCCAGTTGTTCCAGAGGTAAAAAGAATCACCGAAGGGTCGGTGTCGCTAATGGCAACATTGGGTTCAGTATCTTCGGAGTGAAAGAGAATATTTTTGTGGTCGTGGACACTTGCCACAGTGTTGCGTGTAGTTAGTGATGTTGGCGTAGTCGTGTCGCTGTCGACTACGACAATGTGACGCAGATTAGTCAGGTTGGCAGAGATTTGGAGCAAATGTTCGAGATACCGCTGATCGATGACTAGGGCACTGCACTCTGCTTGATTGAGCAAGTAGATGAACAAGTCCCCTCGGTAGGCGACGTTGATAGGCACCTCGACCACGCCGAGTCGGGTTAATGCGAGCCATGTGGTCAGGTAGTCGGGTCCGTTCGGAAGCATGACGGCGCATGTTTCGCCTTTGACAAGTTGCAAGTTTGCGAGTGCATTCGCCAGGCGGTTGGCCCGACGGTGCAACTCGGCGAATGATAGTTGGTGTTGTTCAAACTTGATTGCCAATGCATCAGGGTGCTGATTTGCCCTGGCCGCAACCAGCGCCCCGAAGGTTTGCAACCCGTCGTACATGAGTGAATCTAACCTTAGGCAAATAAGTCAGAATTTCAAAACGGAGTGCTGATGACGGCTACCACGCCTCCCTTCGTGGGCTTGCTGCGTGGTTCGGGTGAGCCTGAAGGAGAGTACGGCTTACGTTACGAGCGTCAATCATGGTCGATGTTGCGAGTGTTGCGGGATCAGTCTGAAAGGCGTCCGAATCACGAGTGGTTGGTCTGTGATGACCAGAGTCGAATCATATTTTCCGAGGCATGGACCCTCGTGCAAAAAATTGGCTTTGCAATCTCTCGTGATGTTGGATCGGGCAGTGATGTCGCCCTTCTTTTGCGCAATCAAATTGAATTTATGCCGGCGTTTTATGGAGCACAGCTGAATAGCGGAGTTGTTGTTCCATTCAATGCGGAAAGTCGAGGGAAGCATCTGGAATATCTACTCGAAAAAAGTGACGCCAGTGTTTTGATTGTGCGAGACGAGTTGTTTGTTCGCCTAAATGATCTGGAGACACTTGGCGGTGTTCGTCTCGTGATTGTTACCGGACGGGAACCAGATTGCTGGCAGATGCTTGGGGTTCCTGTTGTTGGATGGGAGACATGGCTGGCAGAAATTGACATCGGGAATTATGCAGTAGCCGAGGCGGCTCTACCGAACTGGCATGATACGGCAGTAATTCAATTCACCTCGGGGACCACAGGCGGGGCCAAGGGTGTGGTGTTTTCACATCTCTATTTGTATAAGGCGGCTGCCGTAGTAGCGGATTCGCTGGGGAGAGTTTCGTCAGACGTGCTGTTCACTCCACTCCCAATATTTCACGTAGGAGCCCTGCATTTCATCGCAAATTCAGCACTTCACGCAGGATGTACTGCTCATGTCGTATCGACTTTTAGTCCCTCGAAGTGTTGGCAACAAGCTGCTGATTCGGGGGCAAACTTCGCGAGGATTCTGGCGCCGATGCTTGCTTTGATCGACAAAGTCACCCATGAAGTTTCGCCACATTGCGTGATAGGGGTTTTTGTGTTCCACGGCCCCAGTACCAGAACTATTCGAACAACGATTCGGCGTCAAACTGTCGTGGCAAGCATATGGGATGACAGAGGTACACCTTCTCCCAGCACGCCGAAATCTTTTGCCGAACAAGCCGACAGGGACACTCGGTCAGCCGGTGCAATGGTGTGACTACGGTGTCGTTGATGAGCAGGACAATCTCTTGCCCCAGGCGAGGTAGGCGAATTGGTATTTCGTTCGCTGTTACCGCATGCGATGATTTCCGAGTACTACAAGGATCCGCAGGCAACGATAAGAGCTTTTAGAAACTTCATGTTTCACACCGGTGACTTGGCGAGCTACGACGACGCTGGCGTGGTCTACTTTAAGGGTCGTAAACAAGATCGCATACGGCGCCGTGGGGAGATGGTCGGCGCCATTGAAATTGAAATGCTCGTTCTTCTGCATCCCGACATCTTGGAGGCTGCGGTGTATGCCGTGCCATCTCCGAAAGTGGTGTGAGCAGCAGTTGCCGAAATATATGGTTCCAAGGTTCTATGAACAGCGAGACTCTTTCCCCAAAACGCCCAGTGAGCGCATTGAAAAATATCAAATCCAATCAGATGCACTGACTCGGGAATCGGTCTACGATGCAGAGTCGGAGGTGTGATGATTACTCGACTCGGAATGGCGCCACGACTCGCTGGTCATACGTACCACGAGTTCCAACATCATTGGCGTACCTCGCATGCTGACGCAGCCGGCAAGATACCCAATCTGCTTCGATACGTTCAGAATCACGCTGTGCTCCGCAATGAGATGCCGGTACTCGGGTTCCCTGGTTTTGATGCATGCTCTGAACTTGATTTTGCATCAGTTGAGTTGATGAATGAAGGCTTCAATTCAGAGGAGTACCAGGTTCGAGTGCGTGCAGATGAGCGAGCCTTCGTGGAGAAGTCTCGGTTCTCGTTAATTCTCGGTGACCGATCCGTAGTCATTGATAAGCCACGCCCGAAGGAGGGCGTGAAGTTGATGTTGTTTTATCGGGTGCATCCTCGATCGACACAAAATCAATTAGTTGATGAATTGGCTTCTTTCGATGCACAGCTTCTCATCAGCGAAGGTGTGCGAAGGAGGGAGCTACTGATTCCGCTAGTGACGGCATCAGCCGAGCTCGGTGCACCAGCATCTGAGGCTGTAGACATGCAGTGGTTTGACGGTGTTGACGAAGCTCTCGGATTCCTGAACTCAGCCACATTCGACAGGTGCCTGTGGGGCCTGTCGGGTCTGAGTTTTGGGGGAACCCGTCACTTGGCGACCGAAGTTGACGTGGTCGCACCGAAATAGCGCAGGAGATCCCCCATCCGCGATCTACGACTCCGCACATCGTCGACAAGTATCCGGCGCAATTCAAGGGACTGCCCAGACATCTCTTGCGCACGTGCGACTTGACCCAAGTTGTGGAGATCCCCAGAGTTTTCGCGGGGTAATGAATGTTGATGAGCCCCATTTTGGTAGGCGAGCTGCACGACCTCTGTAATGCGTTGTCGCACTGTGCTTCGGTTGTCTTGCATCATTGCCAAGCGGGCCGAAACCTCGGCGAGACGATTGATAATTTTTTCATCATTGATGGTGTCGGTTTGGACAGATGAAAACGATGTCTTTGCGGCTATTGATTCGGGCTGCTGCCAGGCAACTGTGGCAGCTCGCAGGAGGTTGGCGGTCACGAGTCCGAGCCCCATCGCCGGAAGCGTGACTTCATCGGTTTCGCTCCGAAGAAATGCTGCAGTGCCGTCGAGGGCTTGACCGGCGCGGATGAGATGCGCCAGAACCTCGAACCAGTCACCATCCTGGATAGCTGTGGCTGTAGCAAGACTCGTGTAGCCCAGGTCGATGTTTTGAGTGGAGGCAAAACCCAACACCGACCAGCGTGCGCTGCCGAGATCTTCGCCAGGGTGTCCGAGCGAGGTCATCTCCCAGTCCAGCAAACCACTGACTTGCCCATCAGAGATCAGCATGTTGTGTGGTCCAGGGTCACCCCAGAGGCGAACTGTTTGAAATGCCTGTCGTGGAACATGGGATTCAAGCCAACCAAATAGGGCAAGGGCCAGTGGTTCTTCGGCGAACAACGTGGTCGCGTACTTTTCGAGAGTTTCCGCCAGCTTGGTTGGAAGGTATGTGTGTGCCTCGGCTTGCGCACCAAAACACGTATTTTGATGCAGCTGGGCCAACATTTGTCCGAGCTTGAAGGCCATGTTGTCATCAAACTGTCGTGCTGGTGGCTTGCCAGGAAGATGCTCCATCACAAAATAGGCACGCTTCAAGCTGCCGTCATCAGGCTCCTGCCAAAGGACTCGCGGAATCGGCAGTCCGATTTCTTGCAGCGAAGAGAGAGCCTGAAACTCTGTGGCCCGCGAGGTCCAGGTGAGCGGTCCACCGGCCGCGCTCCGACGTAGAACGAAGGGTCGCAGTGTCGTGTCTACGAACCATGTTTCCTGACCATTGCCCATGTTGCTGCGGCGTATTTCGGTCACGGTCACGGAACGGCCGAGACGACTGCTAAATAGCCGGCTGAGGGTCGGCAAATCAGCGAGAAATGAGGAGTCATCCACCATTGTCGGGATTGCTCTCAGAGTCTGTGGTGATTCGCGATAAGACTGCGGCACGGTGATTTTTGTCCTCGAGATCGCGGACGCGCAGGGGATCATACGTGGCAAGGGCTACCAAGGCTTCGGGTGGAATGGCGGTGCGTCGGACAGCGTGGGTATCGTCCACCAAGAAATCAATCCCATTCTTGGCAGCGGCAAGATCGTGGCCGTAGTTGATCAACCGCGGGTTTGCACCGAGAGACACCGTCGCCATCTCGGTAATTGCGAGGGTCGCTCCCTGTCCATACGGGGTCGTTGAGTTCTCATTTTGAAGCGCAGCTGCGCCGCTCACGAATGAGACGCGCTCGGTCAGGAAGCGCCGATGGTGGCCAACCCGATAGGCAACGAGTCGTCCGACGAGCACCGAGGTATCACCGATTGCAAGGCTCCCAGGAAACTGCCGCCAGCTGCCGTCTGCGCGCCGAATGCGACTGGCGTTGAGATTTCCGCTTCGGTCAATTTCAATTGGGCTGACGAATTGCAGTGTTACACCACCTCGGGATACGAGATCAAGTACTTCAACCTGCGAATAATTACCGATGGCTGCTCTCGATACACGTGATGAATCAAGGATTGATGCAGCAAGGTTGAACTCGCGTGGTGCCACGGCGGTTCCAAAGATGATGGTCAACGACGGATGGAGAATTGCGCGAGCTAGCAGTGCCGCTGCGGCTGCAAGAGGTGTGCCAACCCCGATGATAAGCACATCATCAGCTCGTGTTTGCTGCGCCAACTCCCAACAGACCTGTGTCGCAGGAGAGGCAATCTCGGTGCTATTCATGATCTTCGTGGGAATGATTTGGAAAGTGCGGCTGCCGGCAATTCTCCCTCGGCGACGGCAGCGAGGTAAGTCGCGATTCCTGCCAGATCGGCTGGGTAGCAACCAGGTAGCTCGGATGGAGCGGCTCCGTGTGGCGCCACAAAAATGTGCTGCACCTCGTGGGCGAAAAGCACGGGCTGATTGAGTTGTTCGGTGGGTACGACACGTTCAACACTGACGATGACGGTTTTTGCCGCACGCGCCAGCAAGAGGTCGGTGTCCCAAAGAAAATCCTGCTCGCTGGGACGGTCAACGTTGCCGGTGCTGTCTGCTTGCTCTGCATGAAGAATGGCAACGTCCGGACGCAGTGCTGGCATCGCCCAGAGAATCTGGCCCGTATACGGGCATGTAACCGGTGCAAGGTTCGCTTCGGTAGCCAGATCACTTCTTCGAGCACCACGGCTGGGCATGAATGGAAGTCCGGCGGCACCGGCGCGAAGTCCAGAGACGAACATCAATTCGCTGCACTCCTGTATTGTCGCACGACATTTTTCGAGTGCATCAGACCACGCCGGGGTTGGCCCCAACGATTCCATGCCGACATACCCAGTGGTCAAACTAGATATTCGACGGTGTGCAGCAAGCCATTCGATATCGAGCGAACCGAGAAACGAAGCGACCCTGAGCGGTGGACGATTGTCTTTGCAAAGCAGATCAATCAGCCTCATTGGTTTGCGACGCAAAAGAACGCCACCAATTGCGAGGAGGGCATCGTGAGGCACGAGCGACACGAACTGTTCAGCTGTGATGACCTTATTCGTCGCCAATTTTGCAATCATGAAGTAAATTGCCCTGGAGTTGGCTTACTGAACATCCCACTGCGAGTTCGGGAAAGTTCATCAGCGACGAGATGTGTAAGTCCGGCGAGCACTGTGTTCAGGTCGGGGTGCTCAAGGGCTAGTTCGTCAACAAGTAGTTGTGCCGATACCCGTGCTTGCGTATCATTCCACGACACTCGAGTTGCAAGGTTGCGCAGTAATTCGATAGCCGCAAGGGTTTGTCCACGAGCGAAGGGCTCGGTCACCGACGGTAGGACGACGTCGTTCAGGGTCCGTGCGATTCCTTCGCAAAGTCGAGGAAGTGAGTTCTGCATCATGTGAGATTCTCCAGTGCGACGATCAGATGTTTGTAAATGTGAACAACTTGATGGCCCATCGCCGCCAAGCGCAAATCCTGGGTGCCGCCGTCTTCGAATGCCCGCGTAGCGCGCAGATGTGGAACTGCGGCCTTGACGAGATTGAACACCGTCCAATAGTCAAACACTCTTCGATCAACTGGGGCTCCACCATGACGTTCATATGCGGCGAAAAAGTCGTCATGTGAGAGAAGATGCGAACAGAGAGGGGATTTGCCGCGAAACAGTGGGAGGGCGGCCCAGGCCAGGTCGGCAGTGGTGTCACCAATATGGGCCAATTCCCAGTCGAGAATTGAAACGATAATTCCGTCCCGGACTATGAAGTTGCCGATGCGGTAGTCACCGTGGCACAACCCCAAGTTTTTGGTTGCTGGCACATTGTTATCTAGCCAGCGGAACGCATAAAGCAGCGCGGGCTCTTGAGTGATCACGGACTGCTCGTACATCGCATGCCAGCGCGTCAGCTGTATCTTTGTGCAAACTGCGGTGCTCGGTGCGCCGGCCCCAGGTAGAAAGTCGAAGTGTCCAAGCTTTACCTGATGGATTGCTGCGAGGATGGCGGCAAATTGATCACCTATTGAGCGACGAGTGGTTTCATCGGGGAACACCGTCGCATCATTCGGCTTCCATTGCACGGGAACACGGCCATCAATGCGTTCCATGGCGTAAAAAGGCATCCCAAAAATCGACGAGTCAGGTTCTAGCCCCAGTAATGCGGGAACCGGAATTAACGTGCTCTCAAGAGACTGATGAAGGCGATACTGGGCATTGATGTCGTACGGTGCGAGGAGCCCGTCGTGTGGTTGGACACGGAGTGCGACTCCCCGGGTTTCATCGGTGTCTCGCAGGGTGAATGTGTACGTTTGCCAGGACCAGCCCTCGGTATGGCGGACCAGATCATCGATTGAGGCGTTGTCCGTGGCGCCAAGTCGACGTTGCGACCAGGCAAGCAGCTGATGCGTGAGCTCTTGAATCACCATTGGCAACTAAGGCCGCCGTGTGAGTAGTGAGGCCTCAGGATGTTCAAGCATCTTGCCAACTTCCAGCACTCCAGCGCCGAGCTCACCGGAGACTTCATCTTTGAAAGGGCAGAACATCTGACAGTCCTCGTACACAGCTGTGCCGTCCTCGCGACGTGCGTTGAGAAAGTTGCGGGCAACTGCCCGATCAAGCAGCGCTGAAATGACATGTTCGCTACCGTTGGCGTCACGGATTCGGTATGTCACCGGTCGATCGAGTGTCGGTAGTGGGCAGTCATTTGCGGTTCCCCAATAGGCATTGGACGTGTCGACATGGAGAACGGCAGTATTTCCGGCAGATCGCCCGACAAAACCACCATATTTGACTCCGTCGTAGCTTTGTTCTTGCATCACTGAGCCTTGAACGAATCGATCCGAAAAGTTTGCGCAAACCCAATGATGATGTTGAAAACCAAAGTCGTCTCTCCAGCCCCATGAGTGATCGCGATTTCCGAATCCATTCAAGACAATGGTTCGTCCAGCACTGACTCCATGGCGGGGTGTGAAGCTTGCGCGGAAAGCCAGACCCTGCTCATAGTGGTGGAAAGGAAACACGTGGCGTCCGATATTACCCAATGTCGAAGGGCCGGGGGCGAGTGCACCGTCAGCAAAATCAAATGGTTCGAATCGACCAGTGAAGTCGACGTCGAGTGAGCCATCGGCGCCAAGGTACGTGAGACGATATGAGCGATGGGGCTCCTGAATACTGAGTTGCACACGACGACTGGCTATTTCGGGAAAGAGGCTGGGATTTCTACCGATCGGTTGGCGTTCTACCGACTTGATTCGCACACGTTCGCCATCGACGATTCCGTCCAGCTTGACTGAAAAAATCCCCTCACCATGCTGCGGTCGTAGCGAGACATGAAATACGAAACCGACACCCGTTGATAAGTCGACCCCCGTGAAACACCAGTTCTCTTTCCACGTCATCAAAGCCCATTGGTGTGGCTCATGGGGGTAATCCTCACGTTGGGTAATCATGGTCTTGTTCGTCTAACTTACCTGTAAGTCAAAACCACCGTTCGGGTCCTCAGCATGAGACACTTAATGCAGAGAGTTATGGAGAAAATTGAGGCTTATGTCCACATCTGAAATTTCGAAATGGGACGATCTACCGATCCATCAGTCAATCGATTTTCTCGGGGTTGCCATGAACTCGGACTCACACTTCAATGATGGTTACTATTTTTCCGCATATGCACCGGGAATTCACGTGTTCATGGGTTTGCGGCTTCATCCGAACAACAACGTGATGGATGGTTACGCCGGAGTCGTTTATGAGGGCAAACAGCGCAATACGCGTGTGAGCCGGGCTCTTTTGCCGCTCAGGGATGTCTTTTCCGTGGGTAACTTGCATTTGGAAATCCTGGAACCGATGCACCGACAACGGATGTGGCTGGAATCAAGTGAGGCAGATTTCTCGTTCAATCTGAACTTTGAGGCCGTCGGCCAGCCATTCGTAGAGGCACGTCACCGCCAAATTCGGTATGGGCGGGTGATCAATGATGTGCTCCGCTATACCCAGCCGTGCCGGGCAAATGGCGAGCTCACTATCGACGGCAATTTGATCAGTGTTGATCGCTGGTTTGGTGCACGGGATCATTCATGGGGAATTCGTTCAACGATGGGCCCACACGTTCAACACGGCGGACTAGCCAATACCATCGAAAAAGATCCTCGGGCTCTGCGCCTGTGGGTGCCGTTTGAGGTAGGTGATCATTCTGGCTTTTTTCATCTGCATGAGGATGAAGTCGGTAATGTCTTGGACTGCGAAGGAAGAATTGATTTCACCGACGGCTCGTCACAAAATGTGGTCGGTGTGCGTCATGCCTTGCGTTACCAGCCAACATCAGGTCGACTGCACTCAGGAAAATTTGTGCTACTGATGCAAGACAGTACGCAGCGCGAGTACGAATTTGAAGTCGTCTGCCATCCAGCCCACCCGCAAGGGTTTGGGTATGCGCGCGGTTGGTCCGACTTGGGTCAACCAGGTGTGTACCGCGGAGCATTAGTGGGGGAGTCAGACCAGTTCCGCGTTGATGACGCGGCGCAGGTTCACGGACCAGTGCACGTTCGACGCGCCGAGCGCATGGGTGGAACCGAATTTGCCTGCGTGATGCGTGGCGCGGGCGGAAGCGGAATGGCGCACGTGGAGCACATGATCTATGGGGCATACAAACCATACGGGTTCACCAAAAAAAATGGAGCTGAGTGATGGGCTGGAGAACAGATCGCGAGCGTGGGGCCCCGTCGCACCTGCCAAGGAACCCCCTCTTTGAACCCAAGATGCACCATTGGGATCACGTCGGGCTGGCGGTTCGCGATCCACTCCGCGCAATTCAATTGTTCCGCGATGTCTTCGGTGGGCAATTCATCGTGGGTGGGGACAACCTACAGATTGGAATCCGCTCGATGGTCTTTAAGTTGCCGACAAAAATAAAAGTGGAGTTCTTGAGTCCCTTGTACCTTGATTCGTATCTTGCGAAGTACTTGGATGAACACGGCGAAGGGTTTCACCACGCAACATTGTTCGTTGACGACATCGTTTCAACCATCAAGGATCTTGAGGCGCACGGCTTTGAGACCGTTGATACCAAGCTCGACGATTCGCATTGGCTAGAAACATTTTTGCGACCAAAATCGACATTTGGGTGTCTTATTCAGGTGGTGCAAAGTGATCTTGATTGGTACGAACCACATCCAGTGTGCACTCCTGAGGCGGTGCTGGCTGGTGAGTGGCGATGGTGGGGGGCGCAGGTGTGGCATGTTTCAGCACTGCCTTCGGATTATTCCGAAGAACGTGTGCGCAGATTTCAACCCAAAACGTGACCGTGCTTGTGAGAAAAGCAGCTTTGCCACACGAGCAGTACTCGGGCCCATGGGTGGTTTCTCATCTGCTGGCCGACCGTGCAGAAAGGTTTCCCGAAAAAGTCGCAATTTATGCAGAGCATGAAGATCTGACATACTCCAGGCTCGCCCAACGGGCAGCTTGTTTCGCCGGTGGTCTGAGTCAACTTGGTGTCGCGCCTGGTGAGCGGGTAGCAACGATGCTTCCTGCTACGACTGCTTATCTAACCGCTTGGTTCGGAGTCGTTTGGGCTGGAGCAATCGATGTGCCGATAAACAACGACTTCAGGGGTGAATTTCTCCGACATATTTTGGTGGAGTCAGGAGCGACGACGATAGTCATCGACGCTCAGTTTCTGAGTCGCCTCGACGGCCTGGAACTCCCTGAGCTCCGTCGCGTCATTTGTGTGGGTGACCCACAGGGCAACAGGGCGATTCCCTTTGAGCACGTTGCAGCTGGAAATGCGATTGGCCCAGTCGCCCGCGAAGAACGCGATATCGCATACGTCATGTACACGTCGGGGACCACCGGACCATCAAAGGGTGCAATATTGCCGAACCGAACCGCTCTTTGGAATGCATTTGCATGGATCGACATCCTCGCGCTAACGGCAAATGATGTCGCATACTCGATGTTTCCGCTATTTCATGTGACTGCCAGATCTGCCGTTATCACTTCCTCGTTTTGGGCTGGGGCATCAGTCGTGTTGAGAAGTGGATTTTCAGTCAGTCGATTTTGGGCGGATATTCGGTCGACCAATGCGACATTTTTCGCGTATATGGGCTCGGTAGTTCATCTACTCAACGCCGAGCCCAAACATGAATTGGACTCACAAAATGCGGTACGTGTTGCCTTCGGCGCCGCTGCGCCACCGGGGATAATCACGGACTTTGAGCAGAGATTCAGGCTGGAACTACTTGAGGTGTACGGCTCCACCGAGCTCGGACCAGCAAGTGCCCCAATACCCGGAAAAGTCAAGCGTGGAACGATGGGGCGAATTTGTCCACACCTTGATATTCAGATTCAAGACCCTGAAACAGGTGTGGCGCTCACGAACGGACTTCCAGGGGAGATTTGTGCACGGCCGACCGTCCCAATGGGACTATTTGCCGGCTATTGGAGTCGGCCCGATGCCACCATTGAGGCGTTTCGTGATCTCTGGTTTCATACTGGTGACCGGGGGTTGCTTGACGAGGATGGCTATTTGGTATTTGTTGATCGAATCAAGGACTGTATTCGCCGTCGTGGCGAGAATATCTCTAGCTTCGAAGTGGAGCGGTCAGTGAATGAACACCCCGCGGTTCGTGAGTCGGCTGCTTACGCAGTACCTTCCGACGTGGGGGAAGACGAAGTGATGGTGGCAATCGTTCTGCAACCGAGTCATACGATTGACCCGCTGCAATTACGGGAGTTCTGTGAACGCACGATGCCGCGTTTTGCTATACCCGCATTTGTGCGAATCGTAGGGGAGTTGCCGAAGACCCCATCACAGCGGGTACAGAAATTCAAACTCAGGGCGGAGGGTGTCGTCGCCGACAGCCTTGATCTACGTCCCCTACGTTCCAAAAGTCTTCCCGCAATCAGTATCAAGGAAACCCGGTGAGCAATCGTCGGGTATGGATGGTGCATGCAGCAATGGTGTTGACAGTCGGCCTGTGGGGACTCGTTTTCGTCGGGGTTGCCCGTCTGTTGAGAGAAATCGACGTTGTGCAACTCGTGGTGATTCGCTTTGGCTTGATGTCGCTCTGTTTCGTTGGGATTGCCTTGTCGCGGCCGGCCATGCGACCACATTTTCGGGGACGTGAATACCTATGGCTCCTGGCCGCAGGTGTGCTTTGCGTACCACTCTCGCAGCTTCCTATTGTCAATGGCCAGCGCTATCTATCGCCTTCGCTAGCTTCGACCCTTGCTTCGACGTCGCCAGCGTGGGCTGCACTGTTGGCTGTCATATTGCTTGGTGAGCGGTTTCGGCGAGCACAGGTGCTCGGATTTTTCATCGCAATCGGTGGTGTAATCGTGGTGATAGTGACTGGATCTGGGGATGGCGAATTTGTAGTGCGCAATCCGCTTATGGCGGCGGTGTCAGTTCTGAGCCCGCTCTCGTGGGCTGGTTTTACGATTATTTCAAAGCGGTTTTCTGTGACTGCTCATCCGCTCGCAACGCTCGCCGTCTCTACCGCCATGGGCATGCTGACGCTCATCCCGCTCTATCCGCACGCCATTCAAGGCTTTACGCGCATCACACCGAGTGGCTGGGTGTGGTTGATCCTGCTCGTCTTGGGCGGCACCGTGTTGCCATACATTCTCTGGCTATATGCGCTACAGGTGCTTCCGGCAAGCAAGACCGTCGTCTACATGTACGGAATTCCACTGGCCGCACTCGGCTGGTCGTGGGTGGTGATTGGCACAGTTCCCAAGTTGATATCGATAGTCGGAGGAATGTTCATTGTTCTTGGCGTTGTGGTAATTCAACGATCGGGCAAACCCCAAACTGCACTTCAAGCGACGGCCGACAATGCCGCAGATAATAAATCGGGCTCAGCGGCCACGGTATAGAAATGCCTCAATGCGCTGCAAAGTGTCGGGCATAGCAAAGAGCAGGGCAGTTGCCTCAACTGCGAGAGCTACGTCAGCTGCCGAGTGCCGAGTAAGGACGTTTTTCAGGGTGTGAATTGCCGTTGCGGGGTTGGCGGCGAGGGCTTCGGCAAGCTCCACCGCACGGGTCATGAGATCTTCGGGGCGAACAACCTCTTGAACGACGCCCCAGTCGAGCGCGGTCTCGGCATCGATAAGTTCTGCCGTGCCGACCAGTCGCATGGTTCTTGCCTGCCCGATGATGTCTTGAAATTTGATGACTCCGTACGTTGGTATGAGCCCATGAACTGCTTCACGAAACCCGAGAGTGGCAGTAGTTGAAACGATTCGATAGTCGACGCCTCCAAGAATTTCGAGCCCACCACCATGGGCAATGCCGTTTACCGCGGCGATGACAGGAACACGACATTTTTCAATTGAGTGAAACGAGTTGAAGACAAGCCGCAAATGCATGCGGGCTTTTTCTGGGTTGCCGGTGAGTTGAGGAAAAGTGGCGATATCGCCACCAGCAGAAAAAGCACGACCACTACCGGTCAAGATCGCGACTCTTACTGCGGGGGTGTCAGAAATGGACTGCATTAACCGTGTGAGCTCTTGAAAAAAAATTGGATCCATTGCATTGAGCTTGTCTGGTCGGTTGATGGTAAGAGTAATTATTCCAGGACGCACTTCGTCGACGAGGAAGCGTTCGTAATTTCCGAGTTCTTTCATCTGACTAGTCCTTTCAGGAAGTAGTTCGGGTCGGTGTGGCGATGATTTCTGAGCCGAATCGTTTGATTGCTTCAAGTGTTGCAGAGTGACCGGGTCCGCCAGGATGCCGCATTCTCAAGGCGAGGAACTCGCAACCTGTTTGCGCTTGCCATTCTGTGATTGTGTCGCGGATATCTGCCTGGTTGCCGTAAAGAAATCGCCCTGGGGCGAGCCGGTCGAACGTGAAATCAGCGCGGTTGTGCACTTCATCCACCCACGGCTCAAAGACTTTTCGATACACCCCGACGTTGTAGTAAAGACGGTGAATTGCGAGGGCGTGCTGCCCCCACTGTGATTCACAGTCGCGTTTGTCGTCGCCAATCCATGCTTCGCGAAAGAGTCCGACGGCGGCTGGGCGCTGCAGTCGCGCCGCTTCCTCGCGATAATAATTTGCCAGCTTGCCGCACGTAGCTGTATCTCGTTGTGGATCCGATAGCCAGAGATCTGACCACCGAGCGGCGCGCTGCAATCCACGACGCGAGTGCGCGCCCATCCAAATTGGTGGACGCGGAAGCTGGTACGGCAGTGGTGTTATGTGTGCGGCAATCTTGAAGTGAGGTCCATCATGCCGAAAAGCTTCACCCGAAAAGCATTGAGAAAGAACCTCGATTATTTCCTCAGTGAGGTCACCCCGAAGCTCTCGGTTGACACCAAATGCCTGAAAATCGAGTACTTGGTGACCGATGCCCAAACCAACGATTACTCTGCCCTTGCTCATCCAATCCAACATGAGTATTTCTTCGGCTAAGCGAACGGGGTGATGCAGCGGTGCCGCGAGAACTGCGGCACCGAAACGCAGACGTTGAGTCGAACGCAGGATCGCGGCGCCAATGATGTGTGGTGAGACGACCGCACCTCCGCGGGCCTGGTGAAACTCTGGAAGGAAGCAAGCTTCAAATCCGGCCTCTTCTGCGGCAATAGCCTCGGCCACGATTTGGTCAATCAGCTTTTCCAACGACTCATGTTGGGACTGGATGGGGAGAACGAGCCCGAATCTCACGAAAACTCTCTGCGCCGTGCACCATGTGGGTCGATGACTTCGCGCAACAACCGTAATTCAGTCGATGTTGGGCAGGGAGTGTTCGGCAATGGCGAACTTGGTATGGCTAGGTCAAATCCAGTCGCAGACGAAACAGCTTCAAAGCTGACACCCGGATGAAGCGAGTTTATTTTCATGTGTTTTGTCCGGGGGTCAAACCCGAACACACACAAGTTCGTGATGCACACCACTGGTCCACCGCGCATTCCACGATTTTCACGATCATCGCCGCCGTCTCCATAGCCGAATCCTGAGCGAAAATCCACTTGCCGCACGAAGGTTCGCGGTGTGTGGGTCGTCGACCAAAGCATGATGCGGGGAATCATCACGCTGAGATCGGCCATTCCACCGCCGCCAGCTAGACGCACTTTTGGTGCGTCGTACGCACCAATAACCGTGTTGTTCACGTTTCCATGCCGGTCAATTTGTGCACCACGGAACGAAAATGTGTTGTAGCGCCCACCTTGTGCATGCGCCCAAAAATCAAATGGGGAGTTGGCGAGCATCGTGGCGCCTTGCCAGATTCCGTCACTCAGTGTTGATTCGGGAATTTCCTCAGGTGCTGCATCAATGCCGATAGAACCAGCCGACCAGACCAAGTTCGGTGCGTGAGTGCCCCGAGCCAGCATGAAAGCACAGGCAGGGATGAACGAGACTGCCCCATTGAAGGCCCGTGTATCGGGCAGCAACGCTCGTGAGAATGCAACGACCATCAATTCGTCGATGGTGCATTCGTATCCAGGTACCGCAGCCGTCATTTGTTCTTGGACTCGAATCCAGTTGTGGGTCCAGCTTTGGTGAGGTCGTTTATTTCAAGAAACTCTTCCCATGATTCTGGGCCGACGACATATTTTTCAAAAAAAGTTTGGAACGATTTGGATTCACTACTTGCGGCTACGTAACGCTCGTAAAACCTGCTGTTATGGCTATAGGACGGGAACATTGACGTTGGAAGCGCCCCGAACGGAGCGTGCACGACCGTACTGGTCATGAAGCGTGGATAGGTAGTGCGCCATGGCTCGGCACGAAACGCACTGGTCTCGACGATTGCTTCGGTGGAAAGGACCGTGCTCGATGCCGCGTTCACCAACTCATTGTCCATCCAGATGAGTTTCGGATTTACACGGGCATTGCCGGCATGATCCGCCTCATGGCAGTGCACAAGTGCAATTTCTATGGGTAGTCGGGTACAAGCCACATAATGCTCGCCGGTAGATTGGTCAACTTCTTCACGAACTGTTTTGGTATCTCTGTGTAGCTTCAGAACATCGGTACCCAGACCAGCGCGGGTTGGTACGAAGGGCAACCCATGAGCCTGAGCCTGTAAACGACAGATGAGCAGATGCTCGCTGTACTCTTCGATGACGATTTTGCGGTCTTGCACTCCCCGCCGAAAATGTTGGGCAAGGCCGAAACCTTCGAGGCTCACCAGACCTGTGATAACCCTTTTGATGCTTCCTGCTGCAGCAAGCCAATCAATCGGCAGGCCCGCCACGAGCGCCACCATCGTCAAGTCCTTTTTGCCTTGCCGAATGATTTCTCGAACCATCGCCATCGGAGCGGAATTCATTGACAGTCCTCCCAACCCGATTACTGCGCCATCGGGAATACTGGCAACCGCATCGGACAGTGAGAGAACTTTATTTTCAGAATTTGTCGCGTCGGCGGCGGCTTGCGGGGATTGTTTCATCAGACAAACCGTAGGTCAAATGAAGGCGTGAGCAGACGTTGCATGGTTGCGCCTATGGTAGTAACAACAGGTCAGTGAACCTCAAGACAACTTGAGCGAATCGAAGGGGAATCGCCATGGCACGATCAATCGAACTCGATGAGTCCAGTGCGCAAGAGCACATGTTTGAGAATAATTGGACGGATGGGCTTCCAGTTATTGCGCCAACGCTGGAGCGTGTGGAGGCGATGTTGGCAGCGGCTGGGCTGGAGGCGACATTTGCAATTGGTGAGATCAAGGAACGTTCGCGGGTTCTCACCGCCGAAAAGGCGGCGATCAATGCCGTTCTTGCCGGTTGCAAACCTGAGTATTTTCCGGTGGTAGTTGCCGCTCTTCGCGCAATGCTGACCCCCGCATTCAATGCCCACACCGCTCTCACCAGCACGGGTGGTGCTGCTTCGTGTCTTGTCATCTCTGGTCCGTATGCAGAGGCAATCGGGATGCGCAGCCGCCTCAATGTCCTTGGGCCTGGCAATCGTGCGAACATGACCATTGGTCGATCTGTTCGCTTGGTTGCCGCCAACGTTTTTGGCGCGCGAACGGGGGAGATGGATGGTTCGTCAATCGGGCATCCTGGCAAATTGTCAATGTGTCTCGCAGAATACGACCCACCTGCACCATGGGAGCCTTTGCGTGTCGAGCTTGGTTTTTCTTACGCTGACACCACCGTGACAATCATGGCCACTGAAGGTCCGCGGCAGGTGGCCAACCATCTCAATCCAGATCCACGAGGTGTGCTCCTCACGTTTGCTGCAGCCATGCGTAATCCGGCAACCTACTGCGTTGGAAAAGCAAGTCAGGGTCTGGTCATCCTCGGTCACGAGCATTCCCAAATTCTTCACGATGGTGGCTGGGGTAAGCGCCAGATTCGTGAATTTCTGGTTGAACACAGTCGTGTTACACCCGCTGAACTTGAGCAGTGGGGAGTGGTGCCCGAGAAGGGATCCCAACACGATTTTGGGACAACGCCCGATGGAAAGTTGCCCTCAATTGCGTCCGTAGATGATCTGTTCGTGGTCACAGCTGGCGGCGCCGGTGCTGGTTGGTCGGCCTATATTCCGGTTTGGGCTCCAACGCTGCATAACCGCTCGGTGACTGTGGCAGTAGAGCATTCAGGTGCACATTCTGCGCTGGATACAGGCAGTTTGGCGATGTTGCGGGAATCACTCGCCGCTGGACTACGGTCAGATGGGGCCGATCTTCTGGTTGAACAGGTCGGCGAAAAGGCCTTGGAGTTCACGCTCGTTATTCCAACGGTCTCTTGTGCCGAGTGTGTGATGCCCGCTGCAACGCTCAGCGTCATCTTTGTGGCGCAGATTGAAAAAGTGCTTGGTCGTGGCTGGACATTCGAAATCCGTGATCCCCGCAATACGTGAACTAGGCTCGCCACCAATATGGAAGTCTTGATTCCACACTTTGAAGGTGACGAAGTTGAAGGCTTAACGCTTGCCACTCGTCGCCAATTCCTCCCGGGGGAGGAGTTGCACTTGCTTTTGGTGGAGAATGGCAAGCCAAAAGCAAGACAGTTGTTGCAGTTCGTTGCCGCAGAAATCCAACAGCGTCTTCCCATAGCAACCATTGAGGTTCACTCCAAGCCAAGTGCTGGTCGTCCCATTGACGCAGACCTGGTTTCAATGTTTGCCGCTCGTGCGCACCTCGTAATTTCAGGTCTGGGCGATTGAGGCGCTTGTACCGCGTGCAGTTTGCACGACGCCATCCAATTTGAAGCAAAAGGAATTCCGGCGGCACTCATCATTACGGAGCCGTTTCGTCCTATCGTTGCGAGTTTTGCGCCGACCATCGGTGCTGCAGGCTTCGTCGGATGTGAGGTTCCGCATCCGATATCGACCCAAGACGAAGCAACCTTGCGAGTCATCGCTGCGCGGGTTGCTGATGCGGTTGTCGCTCAGCTCTCCGTTTGACTCAGGCATCGGCAGATGCCCGAGGGGAAATTTAGGACTCGATAGAAATTGGAATGAGGGCTCGGCGAATCACTTCGACAACTTCGTCCGGTGTGGAACCCGCCGTCAAAACATCACGAACTCCAAGGGTTTTGAGTTTGATGATGTCTCTTTTTGGAATGATCCCGCCGACAACAACCGGTATTTCCGAATTTCGAGCTCGCAACTGCTTGACGACTTTTGGCGCGAGTGCCATGTGCGCGCCAGACAGCATGGAAAGCCCGACGAGGTCAACGTCCTCATCGACGGCCGCTGCGGCGACCGACTCGGCTGTTTGGAACAGACCCGTGTAGACGACTTCAAAACCGGCATCCCGCAGTATTCGTGCTACAACTTTTATGCCTCGATCGTGGCCGTCGAGTCCGACTTTTGCGACGAGGATTCGGTTTGGCATCGGGGCAAGTTCTAGATACTTGGTGTTTCGACGTGTCGGCCAAAGACGGACTCGAGGGCAGCCATAATTTCACCGAGTGACGCATAGGCAAGAGCAGCCTCAACTAGTGCCGGCATCAGGTTGACCGAGCTGTCACCTGCCTGCTTGACAAGTTTGGCAAGGGCCGCCGCAACCAGCTCAGGGTCGCGCTGACTTCGCACCAGGTCAAGACGTTTCAGCTGACGTTCTTCATCCGCACTTGTAATTTCGAGGGTCTCAATTTCCTCCTCTTCGTTCCCCTCTGTGAAACAGTTGACACCGACAACAATCCTTTGATTTTTACCAAGTTTGATTTCTAGATCATACGCCGAATCTCCGATGCGACGCTGAAACCAGTTGTCTTCAATACCACGGATGACTCCTTCGAGCATCGAACCTTGGCCCATATCGTTCAGGGTTGCAAAAATCTCCTCTGCTTGTCGCTCTATTTCGTCAGTCAGAGATTCGACGTACCATGAGCCCCCGAGGGGGTCTGCAACATGTGTCACGTTTGTTTCAAAAGCAATCACTTGTTGTGTTCTTAAAGCAATACGAACCGCTTTTTCGGTTGGCAATGCAAGGGCTTCGTCCATGGAATTTGTGTGCAGACTTTGCGTACCGCCTAGCACCCCCGCCAGCGCCTCGATGGCCGTTCGTACAATATTGACTTCGGGTTGCTGGGCAGTTAGCGAAACCCCTGCAGTTTGGGTATGGAATCGCATCAACAGAGATTTTTCGATTTTTGCGCCATAACGCTCTTTCATCCAACGCGCCCAGATTCGCCGGGCCGCACGGTACTTCGCAATTTCTTCGAAGAAGTCAATGTGGGCATTGAAGAAGAATGACAATCGGGGCGCAAAGTCGTCGATCGCGAGGCCTGCCTGTTGACCTAATTCGACGTATGCGAAGCCGTTGGCAAGCGTGAATGCCAGCTCTTCGGCTGCCGTTGACCCTGCTTCTCTGATGTGATAACCCGAAATACTAATTGAATTCCATCGCGGCATTTCACGGGTAGTGAATGCAATGGTGTCTCGCACCAATCGCATTGCCTGGCGTGGCGGGAAAACGAACTCTTTTTGTGCCTGGTATTCCTTCAGGATGTCATTTTGCAGCGTGCCACCGAGCAGGTGACGAGGAGTACCTTTCTTTTCGGCCTGTGCCACGAACATGGCGAAAATGACGGCTGCCGGTGAATTGATAGTCATTGAAGTCGTAATTTTGGAAAGGTCGAGGTCGGAGTACAAATCCTCCATGTCTGCGATGGTGTCGACCGCAACTCCACAACGACCTACCTCACCCTCAGCCATCGGATGATCGGAGTCGATGCCGAGCAGTGTCGGCATGTCAAACGCTGTCGAAAGCCCATCACCACCCGACCGAATGATTTCTTTGAAGCGATAGTTGGTATCTTCCGCAGTGCCGAAACCTGCGAACATCCGCATCGTCCAGAGCTTTGAGCGGTACATCGAGGCGTGGGGACCACGGGTGAACGGGTATTGACCCGGGTATTCGCTTGCGTCGGTGCCGTAGACGGCCTCCAATGGGATACCTGACATGGTGGAGAAATCGGCTGAACGTCGTTTTGACGACTCAAATGCTTTGCGCCAAATGGCGCGAGGTGAAAGCTTCGACAAATGCAAAGGTTGGTCTTGTTCTTGTTCTTGTGCCATCAGATGGACCTCCTTGTGGTTTATTTCAACATCCTATTTCCTTGAACATTACTACGGTAACTCTGCTCGTGTCCCTGTGGTACTGCGAAAGGTATTTCATATCCCGATGCAAACCCGAAAGTGTGTGCTCGTCCGAGTTGTTGAAAGCCACATATTGAAGAAAGTCTGGAACAAAAATTGGCCTTTTACGTGCGCTAACGCGCAAGGTTCTCCAGGTCAAGAATGATCGACGTCGGGGCTGATTTCTTCGAGTTCTCGGTGCGCGGTCTCGGGGAAAGTGACGAACACGATCACCGCCACCACGAGTGGTGCGATGGCCAGAAGCCCCATGATTTGCGCATAACTCCAACCGGCATCCAGCAGTCGTCCGGCAATCACCAGCCCGAGGCTGCCACCAATGAGCCCGGTCGCCGTCACGGTGGCGGCACCCGTGCTGCGATGGGCGGTGGGAAACATCTCGCCACGGTACACACCGAGTGCCGGGAATGAAATACCGAGTGCGATGCCACCGATGATTTCAGCGATCCACATGGTTGGGCCACTCGTGGCGTAGGCAACAACGACGAGCAGCACGCCGATGGCCAACGAGACGGCGCCAGCGATGCGGCGACCTCGTTGATCGGCAATTCGGCCACCGATGATGAGCCCGATTGCGGCGGGAATCGTGGTAGCGACGGTGAAGACGGCGACCATCAGCGCGTCATAGTTGCGCACGTCCCGCAAATAGTTGACGAAGTAGACGCTCGCCGCAGCGATGAACACACTGGTGAGGAACGCAGCACTGATCTGGACGGCAAGTCGTGACCGCGACACACGTGCAACTGGTGTGCCGTGCGCAATCGAGTGAACCTGCACGAATCTGGATGTTTCGCGTAGTTGGCGTTGCAATACGAATGCCACTGGCAGCCAGACAAGTGACAGCGCGTAGAGCCAGCGCCAACCTGATGTGGTGACGTCAGCCAGTGGCAGGAAGGCGACGGCCAAACCTGCGCCGACGCTGCTGGCAATCACTACGAGGCCGACTGATCGGGCCCGCGTCTCGCGCGACATTTCTTCGGTGAGCATCACCAGGATCATCACGTTGATGACGAGGGCAAGAGGTCGGGCGACCACCTGCGATGCGACGAGCCACTCATACGTCGGCGCCAGCGCACCGCCGGCGGCCAGCACCGGTGCAGCCCATGCAGCTGCCACGAGAATTTTACGACGCCCGATCCGGTCGGCGAACAATGCAATGGGTGGCACGACCAGCACACCCCAGCGCACGATGGCGGCAGCAAACCCGATATCGGCATCGGAACGGCCGAATTCGTCGGCGGCGAACGACACCGTTTGCGTGAACAGCGTGTTGACGTACGCAAACGGCATGGAGGCGAGCGCCAGCAACGACAGCACCCGCGATTCACCCTTCATCGGCACGGCGCGAGCATACTGAGAGTGGTGAAAGTCGAGTCTCCACGCATCGTCGTGCGTCGTAGTGGCCCACTCTCGGGCTCGGTGCAGGTACCCGGTGCGAAGAATTCGGTGCTGAAGTTGATGGCCGCCACGCTGCTTGCCGAAGGTGACTACGTGTTCACCAACGTGCCGGCGATCACCGACGTGCACACGATGGCCGAGACGCTGGGTGCCTTGGGTGTGTCATCCAAGTGGCTCGGAACGCACGAGTTGCAACTCACGAACACGGGCAACATCACCCCGGAGGTACCGTTCGAGAAGTTCGACAAAATGCGCGCCAGTCTCAACGTGCTCGGTCCGCTGGTTTCGCATTACGGCTCGGCCCGCATCAACTGGCCAGGCGGTGACGACTTCGGCGGTCGCCCGATCAACCTGCATGTCGCTGGCCTGCAAAAAATGGGGGCAACGGTGGAGGAGGGTCTGTACGACATCTTTGCGTACGCCGATCGCCTGAAAGGCACCAACATTGAACTTGATATCCCGAGTGTCGGTGCGACCGAGAACCTATTGACCGCCGCAATCTTTGCCCGCGGAGTGACCGTCATTGATAATGCGGCACGCGAACCAGAGGTGCAGGACCTCTGCAACATGATCGTGGCGATGGGCGCCGACATCGAGGGCATCGGCACATCGCGATTGATCATTCACGGCTGTGAGCGCGGTTCACTGAGGAGCACGCGACACACCGTGATCCCGGACCGCGTGCAGGCCGCCACCTACATGGCTGCCGTCGCAGTCGCTGGTGGGGACATCGTCGTTCGTTCGGCGCGTACCGAACATATGGAGGATCTGCTCAATTGCTACGCGCGGATGGGCGTGGCAGTCACGCCGCAGCGCGACGGTGTTCGGGTGACATCCCACGAGCGCCTTCGCGCGATCGACTTCATCACCGAGCCCTATCCCGGCATCGCAACCGATTACAAGCCGTTGCTCGTGGCGATGTTGTGTGTGGGTCGCGGTGAGGGTTCGGTGACCGAAACCCTGTTCCCGGGTCGGTTCCGCTACATCGAAGAGATCCGCAAGCTTGGCGCTTCAATTGCGATCTACGGCAACAAAGCCACCGTGCGCGGGGTGTACGAACTCATCGGCAGCGAAGTGCGTGTGCCCGATATTCGCGCCGGTGCCGCACTCGTCGTTGCTGGTCTCGTCGCCCACGGCGAAACGACCGTGCATGATATTCATCACATCGACCGCGGTTACGACGACCTCGTCGGACGTCTCAGCGGTCTTGGTGCCGATGTGACTCGCGTTTAACTCGCTTCGTTGCCCGCCACAGCACGAACACAATGACCGCAATCGGCCCCGCCACCAGCAGGATTTCATCCCAACCACCTTGGTGTGCGAACACGCTCCTATCGTAGAAGGAGTTCGCCGCATATTCTTGCGCTGAACTATCCGAGGTAACGCGTGTCAATGAGAACCCAAGTTGAAGAGACGATCGAGGTGATTCGTCCAGCCCTGCAAGCCGACGGCGGCGACATCGTGTTGCGCGACGTCGACGAGTCAACGGGCATCGTGTCGGTCACCCTGGTGGGTGCCTGTGGCACTTGCCCGGCGAGCGGTCAAACGCTGAAGGCCGGAATTGAGCGCATCATGCGTGACCGTGTCGACGGTGTCACCGAAGTTGTCGCGATCGAATAGCAATGGCGATTCGCACGAATGATCCGACCCAATTGTTTGCTGCGGCGGCAGGCGGTGATCGCGGAGCGTTGGCGCGACTGTTGTCGCTCGTCGAGCGTGGCGGAAACGATGCCCGTGAAGTGGCCCGCCTGGCCAGCCCGCACACCGGGCGGGGGTATGTCGTCGGCATCACTGGCGCCCCGGGTGCCGGCAAAAGTACCCTCACGTCGGCGGTAATCGCTGATTTGCGCGCCCGTGGCGCGCGCGTTGGTGTTCTGGCGATTGATCCATCGTCGCCGTATACGGGCGGGGCAATTCTTGGCGATCGTGTGCGGATGCAAGACCATGCGCACGACGAAAAGGTCTATATCCGTTCGATGGCGACACGTGGTCATCTGGGTGGCTTGTCGTTGGCCACCAGTGAGGCGATTCGATTGCTCGATGCCACGGGGCACGACTGGGTGATTGTCGAGACGGTTGGCGTTGGTCAGGTCGAGGTAGAAATTGCAGGAAAAGCCGACAGCACCGTCGTCGTCGTGAACCCTGGATGGGGCGACGCCGTGCAGGCCAACAAGGCAGGGTTACTCGAGATTGCTGACGTATTCGCCATCAACAAAGCCGATCGTGACGGTGTCGATGCGACACGCCGCGATCTTCAGGCAATGCTCGAACTCACCGAGTTTGCCGAAGACGAATGGCAACCAACGATCTTGACCACCATCGCGACGACGGGTCAGGGTGTCATCGAGTTGGTAAATGCAGTGTTGGCGCATCGAACTAGTGCCGAGACATCGGGTGAGCTCACCCGCCGGCGCGAGTTGCGCCGGCGGGAGGAGTTGCGGGAGATCGTCGAACGACGCCTCGAACTACGGGCGCGGGAACTCTGCCAAGGTGCGCAGTGGGATGCACTGGAGGCCCAAGTGATGTCGGGGGCGCGCGACCCGTGGTCGGCAGCCGACGAAATGCTGCGCGGGATTTCTGCGTGAGCGACGCGCCGTCGCCTGCAGCCGATTCCACGGACAGTAACGCGGCAGATGCCGAGCGCAAACGTGTCGTCACAGCCAGCCTGACCCTGGGTGGTGCAGTCGGTATCACGGCCTTGTCGTTTGGTTTGGCGGCAGTCTCGGCTGGCGCCAATGTTTGGCAGGCCTGTGCCCTTTCGTTCTTTACCTTCACCGGCGCTTCACAATTTTCGGCAATGAGTGTGGTTGGTGCTGGCGGGTCGGTCGGTGCAGCATTCGGCGGGGCAGCACTACTGGCGGTACGAAATTTCGTCTATGGCTTGGCACTTGCGGGTCGCCTGACGAACGATGAGCGCGGCAGAAAGTTGCCGTTGCTGCATCGTTTGGTCGCGGCACAGTTCGTGATCGACGAAACCACAGCGATGTCCACCGCACAGCCTCAGCCGCGCCTGGCCCGCACCGCATTTTGGGTGACCGCACTTTCGCTCTTCGTTACATGGAATCTTGGAACGCTCATCGGTGCATTGGCGGGCTCGCTCTTGGACACCCGAGCCCTCGGCTTCGACGCTGCGTTTCCTGCCGCATTTGCCGCCATGTTGCCGCCACATCTGCGGACCCGCCGTGGACGACTGGCAGCCATCACGGGGGCCATCGTGATGGTGGCGCTCACGCCGTTCGTGCCGATCGGTATCCCGATCTTGGTCGCGGTCGTTGGTGTGTTGTTCGGGGTGAGGCCATGACCGAGATGTCGATGAGCAACGGTCAGCTGTGGTTGCTCATCATCGTGCTGTCGGTGACTGCCTATGCGTTGAAGGTGCTCGGGTTCGTGGTCGTGGGTAGTCGAACGCCGCCACCGCTGATCGAGCGTTGTTTGGCGCTCATCCCCGCGAGTTTGCTCGCCGCACTGGTTGCCAAGGACACGTTTACCAGCGCCCAGGATTTCGTCGTCGATGCGCGCGCTGCGGGTTTGGTCGTTGCGCTGATTGCCGTGTGGCGACGTGCACCGTTCATCGTGGTGGTAGTCGCAGCGATGGTGGCAACTGCGTTAGTGCGTAGGTTCGCATAGGGTCGCGAGGCGCCGCAGGTTACCGCGCCAGATAGCGGCCAAAACGATTTTTCCACCGATGAGTGCACCAAGTGGCCCGCCAAGCCACCACGGGAAGCGCAATGTCTCTTCCCAGACGAAGCGAGTTGAGTTTGCGCCGAGTGATTCGAGCGTGAACACACCGCTACCGGTGACAATGCCGACATGTTCGACGCCCATTGCGCGTTGTGGTGCCCACTGTGTGATGCGCATGGTGTCGGTGAGACGAATCGGGCCGACCTTAGTCAGGCACAAAAACTTGGTACCGACACCACGCTGCTGATCGCCGATGAAGGTAATCGATTCGGCATCGGCCATCCAGTCAATGTGTCGTTCCACGGGTTCCACCACCTGCCACACACGTTCGACGGATGCAGCGATATCACGAGAAACTTTGATGCCACCCATGCACGTCAGCGTAGGTTGCGGTAGATACTCACGTGGCGGACCGCGTCATCGCTGAAGGGTGTTTTGTGCCACGAGGCATACCGCTCGACGAGTCGCAAACCAGATGCGGCACATGTGCCATCGAGTGAAACGGGGGACTGGTAGGCGATTCGCCACGGTCGTCGTACGCGTCGGGTGTCGTCGTGGGTGCTGATCGTAAGACCCGAGATGATACCCGTGGCCACTTCGAAGCTGCTGGTCGTGTGCACGTGCCAGGCACCGCGCCGTTCTTCGGTGACGCCACTCGTTGGTGCGCCGGGGTCGATGATGCAGGCATCAATCACCAATCGGCCCGTCGACGACAAGCGTGTCGCGGCATTCGCCAAACATTGCGCCTGTTTGTCACGATCGGCCACGTTGAACAGGGTGTTGTAGGAAATGAAGATGAGGTCAAAGGCCTCGTTGGGCTGGTTGTCCACCATGTCACCGAGCACCGCAGTCACGCGGCGCTGAGGGTCTTTGTCGGCCAGACAGGCGAGCATCTCCGGCGACTCATCCACACCAACGACACGACCGCCCGCCGGTACGACAAGGTTCGCGAGGGCGAGTGCCACACGCCCAGTACCGACACCGAGTTCGAGCACGCTGTTTGGTTCGTGCGCACAGAGCAGAGCCGCCACCGCGGTGAGGTCGTCGGAGTTGGCGTACCAGTCGTCATACACATCGGCAAATGCCGCACCGTAGGTAGGTGTCAAAGTCATCACACTCAGTAGACCACGAACTTTGTGCCACGAACGCGAAGTAGCCTCGGCGACATGAACAGCGAGCGTGGGCGCCTCGCCTACCTCGACCATGCGGCCACCACGCCGATGTGCAGGGAAGCGATCACCGCGATGGCGCCGTTCCTGAGTGACGAATTTGCCAACCCGTCCGGGAGCCATCGGTTTTCGCGTTCGGCTCGAACGGCGATCGACGAGGCCCGCGACGACATTGCCGATGTGCTCGGTTGTGCGCCCGGGGAGGTGGTGTTCACGAGCGGCGGTACCGAGGGTGACAATGCCGCAATTTTTGGTGCGGTGCGTCGTCACGGGGGTGTTGCGGTGTGCAGCGCTGCCGAGCATCACGCTGTCTTGCATTGTGTCGAGCACTTGGGTGGCGAAGTGGTGGCAGTCGATCGCGGAGGTGTCATCGACATCGCGGCGTTGCAACAGACACTCGATAATGTCGCAGCCCGCGGTGAACGCGTCGCGGTCGTTTCGGTGATGGCGGTCAACAATGAGGTCGGCACCATCACTGCCATGCGGGACGTCGCGCGGGTGGTACGGGCATCGGCAAAGGGTGCAGTGCTGCACACTGATGCCGTGCAGGCCGTCTGTTGGCTGGATGTGCGCGACATCGTGATGGTGACTGATGTGGCGTCGTTCTCCGCACATAAATTCGGTGGACCAAAAGGCATGGGCATCATGGTCGTGAAGGCGGGCACGACGCTTGAGCCACTGATCATGGGTGGTGGACAAGAACGTGATCGTCGTAGTGGCACTTCAAACGTGGCGGGCATCGTGGCGAGCGCGGCAGCACTGCGCGCCACTGCCGATGCGCGGGCCACGCAAGTCGTGCGCGTGGGCCACCTCAAACAGTCGTTGGTATCGGGCATCATGAGTCAACTTGCTGATGTGATTGAAACCGTGCCGTCGGCTGCAACCGTGCCGGGTGTTGCCCACCTGTGCATTGCCGACGTGGAGAGTGAGGCACTCTTGTTTTTGTTGGATGAAGCAGGTGTGTGTGCATCGGCAGCATCGGCGTGTGCGAGTGGTGCGATGGAGCCCTCACACGTGCTGGGGGCGATGGGCATTGACCCGCGTTTCGTCAAGGGTGCCCTGCGTTTGAGTCTCGGGCATACGACTACCGAACAAGATGTCCAGACCGCCGTACTTGCCGTGGTGCGCAGCGTCAAGCGTCTGCGCCGCCAGCAATAGCCTTCACATATATGAAAGTGCTCGTTGCGATGTCTGGTGGTGTTGACTCGTCAGTTGCCGCGGCCGAGTTGCGCCGTGAGGGTCACGATGTCGTCGGCGTCACGATGCGTCTCTGGGGTGGCGAAAGTGACACTGGCTGCTGCTCGGTGAGTGATGTCGACGATGCGCGTCGTGTGGCCCAGCAGTTGCGTATCGATCACTTGGTGTTCAATTTTTCTGATGACTTCGACGCACATGTGGTGAATCCATACGTGGATGCACACCGCACCGGCACCACACCCAACCCATGTATCGAGTGCAATCGTCATCTCAAGTTTGATCGACTTTCGCGGCGTGCACGCCTGCTTGGTTTCGACGCTGTTGCAACTGGTCATCATGCCCGTATCGAGCGCCAGCCGTCGGGTGTGTGGCGCGTGATTCGCGGAGCGGACACCGCCAAAGATCAGAGTTATGTCGTGCACATGCTCGATCAGAAAGAACTGGCATACACATTGTTTCCAGTTGGGCATTTGACGAAGGCACAGGTGCGGGAGCGGGCGAGTGAGCTGGGCCTGCGTACCGCCACCAAGCCCGACAGCCAGGACGTGTGCTTCATCAGCAAAACTGGCGGTCGTGAAACGTTCCTTGGTCACCGCATTCCGTTCCGTGCTGCACGCGTCGTCGATGAAACGGGTACCGAACTTGGTTCGGTTGATGCCGTGGAGTTGGTGACCGTCGGTCAGCGCCGCGGTTTGCGACTGCCGGGTGGCGCACCGAAGCAATTCGTGCTCGATGTCGACGTTGCCACAGCCACGATCGTGGTTGGTGACGAGGCACGTTTGGAGCGTGCCGAGTTGCATGCCGACCGCGTGATGTGGAGTCACGAACCACTTCCATTGGGTAGCGAGGTCATGGTGCAAACCAGCGCCCACGGCGCAACCCAACCAGCCCTGCTGGATGAAGTAGGTGCTGATTCGGTCTTGTTGCGCTGGCGAACACCCCAACGTCGCACCGCACCAGGTCAAAGCGTGGTGTTGTACGACCCGTCAGACCGTGCGGTGCTCGCCGGCGGCATCGTTCGCTAAGGCGCGACCGGGGCACCGGTCAAGGGCTGTATGACCGTTGCTATGCGACCGTTGCACTGCAGCCGAGTAAAGTTGGCATTGTGAATAGCAGCGCACGAGCGGGTGAATTCGCCCGCCAGCATGGCCTCACCGGCCTTTTTCCTGAGAGCGAAGTATCTTTGGAAAAATCGGCGTTTGAGTCGGTTGACCCGGCGAATAATCAGCCGTTTCAGCCCGAGTGGGCTGATCTCAGCCGTCTCTTTGCACTGATCAGATTGCGTCACATCACGGCTGTTCTTGAATTTGGCTGTGGCTTTTCAACCGTCGTGATGGCCCACGCATTGGCGCTGAACGAGCAACAAGACGGGGCTCTCGTGCGGGAGACCCTCCGTCGTACCGACCCGTTTCGTCTGCACGTCGTCGATGACATGCAGCAGTACCTGGACCTGACGCGTGGCCGCTTGAGCCAAGAAATGAGCTCTCGTGTTTCATTCCATCTTGCGGCCGTGCAGATGACAACTTTCAATTCGCGAATCTGCACGGAGTATGAGTCATTGCCCAACGTGTGCCCAGACTTCATCTATCTGGATGGCCCGAGCCAAGACAGTGCCGTAGGTGCGGTCAATGGAATCTCAACCCGCCACCCGGATCGTCTGCCCATGGCCTGCGACATCCTCAAGATCGAACACTTCTTGTTGCCCGGCACGCTCATATTGACGGACGGCCGGACGGCGAATGCCAGATTTCTCAAGGCGAACTTACAACGTGAGTGGCGACATGAGCACGATGAAGAAGGTGACGTTCATTATTTTGAAATGACTGAAGAGCCACTCGGTGTGTGGAATCGCCGTCAGATTGAGTTTTGTCTGGGTCGTGACTGGCGTGCCAAGTCCTTGCGTCCCGACTTTCGTGCGCTCTGACCCGTCAGACCGTGCGGTGCTCGCCGGCGGCATCGTTCGCTAAGGCGCGACCTGGGTGCGATGGTGCCACCAACAGCGCAGTGACATGCACGCGATCAAGGGTGCGACCGATGCGTGCGCCAAACTCCGACAACGACACATCGTGCGGGTGACTCAGCACCAACTCGATGGCCACACCCCATGTGGTGCCCGTGGTGTCGAACGCTTCCGTACCGTGTGGGGCAACGTGGAGCGCGCGCACGAACTGGCTGCGCACCATGAAAGTGTCGCGCAACATCAACGGGTCATGCACGGCGATGCCCGCCGGCACGAAGACGAGCCAGCGTCGCGCCAGCACCATCGCACGCCGCAGGGCAAATGCAGTGAGTGCAGCAAAGATCGCGGTGGCGATTGCGGCAACGACCAATGATGTTGCATGAACGGCAACTGCAGCACTGGTTGCCACTGCCAACCACACCACGACGAGCGGCAAGATCACAGAAATAGGTGGACGCAGGAGGTGTCGACGCTCGTGGCCGTACGCCGCCGCCTGTGCGTGTGCCACGCCGTACGTTGCGGCGTAGGTCGCAATGGCAACGGTAAGCATCACGAAAAAACCACCGACCGATCCCCAACGCTCTGCGTCGGTGATGTCACTGCCGCGGGGCTCGGTGATGATCAACCAGCCACCGTGCATGACCAGGAGGGGGGCAACAAAACGAACCGTCGACAGTGACAGCGGATGCGGCACGAGAACCGCCACAGCGACGAACGCCCACGCGGCCCATACCAGGAAGGGCGAGAGCACCGATGCGCCACCTGATTGCAAGGCACTGGGAAGTGCGGCAACTGCCAGCCAGGCTGCCCGTACCACGTTGGTCACTCGCTCATTCTACGAATCATGCGACGCCCGAACGGTAAAGTTCAGGCGTGGCAACCTCGAAACGCATCGTTGCCCGCGCCACCGAATTACGCAAGCTGATCGGCTATCACAACGACCGCTACTTCGGTGACGATGACCCCGAGATCTCCGACGTTGAATTCGACGAACTCGTGCGTGAACTACATGCTCTCGAAGCCGAGCATCCCGAATTGGTGCCCGAACAATCGCTGCTCAGTGTGCCCGGGGCCCCGGCCGCCACCACGTTTGCGCCTGTCACGCATCGCTTGGCGATGACGAGCCTCGATAACGCGATGGACCATGACGAGTTGCGCGCGTGGGGTGAGCGCCTCGCGAAAGGTCTCGGTGGTGCACCGTCGCGGTTCGTGTGCGAACTGAAAATCGACGGCCTCGCGCTCAGTATTCGCTTTGAAAACGGTGTCCTTGCGCAAGCAGCCACCCGTGGTGACGGGAAAGTTGGTGAAGACGTCACGGCAAATGTGCGCACGATCGGTGAGCTGCCGGCACGGCTGGAAAAATCCTCAGCACCGAACGTGTTGGAGGTACGGGGTGAGGTGTACATGTCAAAGCCCGTATTCGAGCGACTGCGTGCCCAGAAGTTGCGTGACAACGAGGCACGGGTCGCTGCCGGAAAAAAACCGCAACCCGTGCCGGCCAACCCACGCAATGCAGGGGCGGGGAGTCTGCGTCAGAAGGATGCGGCCGTCACCGCGACGCGTGAATTGTCGTTCTGGGCATATCAACTCGGCGATGTCGAGGGTGTTCCGCCATTTTCGTCGCATCATGACACACTCGACTACCTGCGTGGTCTTGGCTTTCCGATCAACCCGGAGGTGCGCATCGTCGACTCGCTGGCAGAAGTCATCACGTTCTGTGCGCACTGGCAGGAGCATCGCAATGAGTTGCCGTACAGCATCGACGGTGTCGTCGTGAAGGTCGACGACTTGGCCCAGCGTGAGCAACTGGGCTTCACATCCAAAGCACCGCGGTGGGCGATCGCGGTGAAGTTTCCACCCGAAGAACGCACCACGTTGTTGCGCGATATCAAGGTGTCGATCGGGCGTACCGGTCGCGCCACACCCTTCGCCCAGCTCGACCCGGTGGTGGTCGCTGGCAGCACGGTATCGATGGCCACCTTGCACAACCGCGAACAAGTGCAACTGAAGGATGTGCGTCCTGGTGACACCGTGATCGTACGCAAGGCCGGCGACGTCATCCCGGAAGTGGTCGGGCCCGTGTTGGCAAAACGACCGAAAGACTCAAAGCCCTGGAAATTTCCCACCAAGTGTCCGTGTGATCTTCGTTCAACGTTGGTTCAGGCCGACAGCGAAGCCGACACCCGTTGTGTCGAACCGGATTGTCCGAATCAGCGTGATCAGAGAATCATCCACTTCACCGCCCGCGGTGGGATGGACATCGAGGGCTTCGGTGAAAAGACGGTCTACAAATTGAGTGACGCAGGCATCATCGAAGATGCCGGCGACATCTATGCACTCACCGCCGAGGTGCTGTTGGCACAGGGTTTTGGCGAAGTGCAGTCGGCCAACTTGATGAAAGCCATCGACGTTTCACGTAATCGTGCCCTCGAGAAATTGCTCGTGGCACTGGGCATCAAACATCTCGGTCCGGCGGCCGCCGAATCATTGGCACGACGCTTCGGCTCGCTTGACGCGGTTGCTGGTGCCTCAACCGACGAACTGGCCGCCATCGACGGTGTTGGTGCAGTGATCGCCGAGTCGGTCATCGGCTGGTTCGTCGACAAGCGCCACCGGCTGCTTGTCACGAAGTTGCGAGGTGGTGGGGTTCGCTTTGACAATGTCACGATCGTCGATGCACCTCAAACACTGACCGGCAAGACGCTCGTAGTCACCGGCACACTCGCCAAATTCGGCCGCGAAGAAGCCGAGCGGGCGATCAAAAATTGTGGTGGCAAGAGCGCGGGCAGCGTCAGTAAAAAAACGTTCGCCGTGATCGTCGGTACCGAACCGGGTGCGGCCAAGATCAAGAAGGCGGTCGAACTCGGCGTGCCGCAGCTCGACGAGGCGGCATTCGAGCACGTGCTCGCCACTGGCGAGTTGCCGTAACCGCCGGCTGGCACATTCAGTCGGTCAGGAACCGCCAGGTGTACGAGCGAGCCTTGTCTTGCCCGTCCAAGATTTTCCAGTAGGTCACGATTGCCACATGCTCACCCTGGGTGAATGAGGTGATGAGCGCACTGGCCTGGGGCTGAAAACTGAGCACGTTGTTGCCCGGGTCGAACACCGCAGTTGCCGGCAGTTCGACTTGTGCACCGGGTGCAGGTTGGCCGGTGGCGGCCGACAATTCATCGAGGCGGGTGACCGGCAGGTCGATGCCATCGATGTTGAGAGTCGCGGTGTAGCCGCTCGCAAAGTCGATGATGATTTGTGCCTGGCGCAGCACGCGATCACCATCGGCTGGCGACATGCGCTCGATGGCTTGTGGTGTCAGTCGCGCATCCTCGCCCGTGATGCCGCTGCGGAAACCAAAGGCGATGAGCACGAGACCCAACGCCAAACCAAAACTGATGAACAGGCGAGTGCGGTCGATACGGCGGGCCATTGCTCCATTCTCGCTGGTGAGCGCGCTGAAGCACGGCATCGCGATGTGACGCACGTGGCAGCAACACGGCCAGCAACGTTGGTGGCGGGAACACGGGTAGTTTGGAGCGGTCAATGAGTGAACGTAGTGAGCTGACCGGAGCGATTGTCGCCGCCCGCTATCGGCTCGCAGATCTCCTGCCGGGTGGGGCTGAATCAACCAGTGTTTTTGCTGCAGTTGATGTGCAAGGCGACCGCCCCGTCATCGTGCGACTGCTCAGGGTTGAATCCATCGCCGTAGTCGGTGAGTCGAATGCGCCTGATGACGTCGTCGAGGCATTCCAGCGTCATCTGCTGTCGGTGGCGGGTATCAGCCATCCAGTCCTCGTAGCCCCGGTCGATTGGGGCGAGACCACGCTCGGCGGTGAGCGTTTCGTTTTTGTCGTCACCGAGCACATCACCGATGTGTCGTTGCGCGAGCTGCTTGATCGTGGTCGACGTCTCAGCGCATCACAAACTCTGGTCATCGGTCTCGACCTTTGTCGGGCATTGCATCATCTGCATCAGCTTGGAATCGTGCATGGTGACGTGCGACCGGCCCATGTTTTTGTCTCGGGAGACTCGCGCGCCCGGCTGGCGGGTATCGGTGTCAAGCGTGGCATCGCCGAAACGGCGACTCTGAGTATCGAGCAGGCGCGCTATGCAGCACCAGAATTCAGCATCGAATTGGTGGCGACATCTGCCAGCGACATGTATGCGCTCGCCCTCACGCTTTTGGAAATCATCACGGGTGACGTGCCATTCGCAGCCGACTCGCTCGCCGTCACGTTGGCCAACCGTGCCGGAAAACTGCTGCCCGTCTCTGCCGATATCGGGCCCATTGCAGTGCCGATTGAAAAAGTGGGGCGGCCCGAACCCGGCGATCGTTCGTCGGCACTTGAACTCGGCCAGGCACTCGCCCAACTTGCGGCGAAACTTCCCGCCCCCGAGCGGATCGCACCACTCGTCACCGAGTCATTCCGCGAGACGATCACCCGACAACTCGAAGCGGTGGTGGCTGAACCGGTGGCCCGAACCCCCGAACCGATCGTCGAAGTTGCCGCCCCAAAGATAGCCGACGTTGCCATCGTGGTGCCATCGTCTGAACGCAGGCGATACCGCCGACTGTGGTCGGTGGCTGGCGTCGTTGCCGTCGTAATCAGTGGGCTACTCGTATGGCAAACATTGACCGTCAACTCCTATGCCGTACCTGCACTCGTTGGTGTCGCCGAAGGTGAGGCCCGCAACAGCATTTCCCAACTTGGTTGGAACGTGCTGATTACCGCCGAACGTTCCGACGAGGTGGCCATCGGTGGAATCATTCGCACGTTGCCGCCAGCAGGCACGCTGTTGCGCGAAGGGCGCGACCTCACGCTGGTGGTCTCGGAAGGCCCGACACTGGCGGTGGTACCTGACGTGACGGGCTTGACGATTGCCGAAGCAGTGGCACTGCTCGAGGCGCAGGGTCTGGTGGTGGCCGAAACCGTGCGTGATGACGACTTTGTTCCGGCAGGTCGCGTGGTGTCGTGGATCGTCACCGAACAGCCGAACCTGTTGGCGGGAAGCGAAGTACTAAAGGGCACACAGGTGGCGATCGCAGTATCGGGCGGACCGGTTTTACGTACGGTGCCGAATCTGATTGGTCGTAACGAGACTGATGCGTTGAGTGAACTGGCGGTCGTCCAACTGGTTGCCCAACGTAACGACGATGTGTTCAGTAGCGAGATTGCAGTGGGTCTTATCGCCTCACAAGAACCACAAATCGCTGCACAGTTGGCCCGCAATGGCGTCGTTGCCTATTCGCTTTCCAAAGGGCCCGAGACGCTCAAGCTTCCATCGGTCGTCGGGTTGTACTTGGCTGATGCACAAAAGAAATTAACCGAGGCTGGACTGGTCGTAGGCACCACGAGCGGCCGCACTTCAAGTCGAGTTCGTTCGGTCACCCAAGACGGCAAGACGCTCAAGGCTGACGACGTGCTCGTGAAGGGCAGTGCCGTGAATCTGGTGTTCCCATAGTGGAGTGGTTGTGACGGTGCAGCGATGACGGCAGGCGTCGATGAGGTCGGTCTCGTACCGCTTCTGGCGCGGGTGCGTGTTGCGCTCGTTGAACGTGCTGGCGTATCACGGCGCAAGGCAACGATGCTGGTCTTGTTGAGTGGCGTCTTCACCGTAAGTTTCACGATCACACTGCTCGTCGTCGTCCTCGATACGGTCGCCAAAGACCTCGACTCATCGGTCAGCGTGGTGAGTTGGTCGATTACCGCACCGATGCTGGCCTTTGCCGTCATTGGGCCGGCGTTCGGTAAGTTCGGCGACCTCATCGGACACAAACGTGTCTTTGTCGGTGGGCTGCTCGGCGCGGGGGTCTTCGCTGGGCTGACCGCGTTGGCACCCAGCGCTGCAGTGTTGATCGTGTTGCGCACACTTTCCGCTGCCTGCGGGTCGGCGACCGGGCCAACGGCGATGGCGTTCATCAATCGCCTGTACGAGCCACATGATCGAGTTCGACCACTCGGCATGTGGAGTTTTGTCACTGCCGGTGCACCCGTGATTGGGGTGGTGGCTGGTGTGCCACTCGTGGATTTGGTCGGCTGGCGGGTCATTTTTTTCGTGCAGGCGCCACTCTGTCTGATTGGTGCGTTGACATCGTGGTGGCTGTTGCGTGACACCGAACCACAACCTGGTGCGCGCTTCGATGCTGCAGGTGCCCTGACGCTCGGTGGTGGCGCAACCCTGTTGCTGGTGGGGATCAACCGTGGTGGTGCATGGGGCTGGGACTCGCCACTCATCGTCGCCGCCCTCGGACTTGGTTTGGCATTGCTGTACGCATTCGTCAAGGTAGAACGCCGTGTCGCCTCACCGATGGTTCCACCGCAGTGGTTTCGTACCCGCAATATCGCGTTTCCCGTGTTGAGTCAGTCGTTCGCCAATTTTGCCTACATGGGTGGATTCATGATCGTGCCGCAAATGTTGAAAGACGGTATCGGCTTGTCGCTCGCCACGATCGGCTGGCTGATCATTGCCCGCCCGCTCACATTTGCCATCGCTGCGCCAATCGGTGCACGTGTCACCGTGCGCACGGGCGAACGGTTTGCGGGCATGTTCGGATCGATGACCGTCTTCACTTCGATGATCGTGCTCTCCACGGTGCGTGATTCGACACCGCTGTGGCTCATCGCGTTCGGTTTGGGGCTTTCGGGGTTGGGTTTGGGTGTTGCCTCACCTGCCTTATCATCGCTGTTGGCGAATGCCGTGCCCGACGAAGAGTTGGGAATCGCCAGTGCCATGCAGCAACTCGTTTCGCAGATGGGTGCCTTGCTCGGCGCCACCGTGATGATCTCGGTGCACGAGGCAACGATCGAACAGGGCACCCTGACGAGCTACGGCTATGCGCTCATCGTTGGTGCTGGTCTGTGCGTCGTCGCCGGATTGCTGGCCGGCGAGGTGCGCTCTACCGATCGTTCCAGCAGCAGCACGCCCGAACGCGGTGTTACTCCGTAATCGTGCGAATCTCTGCGGCGACCACCAACCCCAATTCGGTCTGCGGAATGGTGGTTTGCATCGCCATGAGTTTCAACATGTCGCCGTCCACCTTTACCTTGCCCATCAAGAACGCCTCCATGGCTTTCTGCGGATCTTGTTCGACGAAAATCGTACGTGCCGTGGCGTAGTCGGTGGTGAGTGTGGCATCCACTTTGTCGAGATGACCGAGGTCCATCACGAGTTCGCCGCTGGACGTGTCCATGTGGCTGTGCACGACACCCTCGCCGAACGGCACGTTGGTGACGATCTGGTTGAAACGCACCACCATCGTTACCTTCGGGGTCTGGTCGCGGTACTTCTCACGGATCGCCCGCGCGGCGTCCATCCATTCAGGAGAGAGAAAGAGATGGGCCATGACGATTCCTTTGCTTACGAAAAGTAAACCACGAACGAAGTACCCGTCACGATAACGGCGCTCTTGGCCATGAAATGTGTCAGCGAGTTGGTGATGACGTGGTTGACACGCCACGATGGAGGAGTGGCACGAGTGCTGATAACCGAAGAGATCGCCGAGGCGGGCCTCGACCGTCTGCGTGCGGCAGGTCACGAGGTCGACGTGCAACTCGGTTTGAACGGTGTCGAGCTGATTGCGGCACTGCGCGGTGCACAGGCGCTGATCGTGCGGAGTGCCACGAACGTCGACGCTGCGGTGCTCGCTGCGGTGAGCGGCCTCATCGTTGTCGGTCGGGCCGGGGTCGGTTTGGACAATGTCGACGTTGACGCCGCCACCAAGGCTGGTGTGATGGTCACCAACGCGCCCGAGTCAAACATCGTCTCGGCTGCCGAGCACACCATTGCATTGCTGTTGTCGATGGCGCGCAACGTGCCCCAGGCCCACGCCGCATTGACGAGTGGACGCTGGGAGCGCACGAAGTGGGAGGGTGTCGAACTTGCCGGTAAGACGCTCGGTGTCGTGGGTTTGGGCCGCATCGGCAAATTGGTGGCACAGCGTGCACTCGGCCTCAGTATGAAGGTCGTCGCTTTTGATCCGTACATCTCGGCCGAGCGTGGTCGCCAG
The DNA here is from genome assembly GCA_945862045.1 of Bifidobacterium breve. Taxonomy (GTDB): domain Bacteria; phylum Actinomycetota; class Acidimicrobiia; order Acidimicrobiales; family Ilumatobacteraceae; genus F1-60-MAGs027. Next base: position 64,230 of record CAMAWR010000001.1, on the reverse strand, counting down.
ATGAATGTCGATATGTTGTCGCTCGATCAACTCGTTGCGACGAGCGACTTCCTCACGGTGCATTTGCCGAAGAACAAAGAAACCGTCGGCCTCATCAATCGTGATCTGCTGTCGAAGGCCAAGCCCTCGTTGCGGGTCATCAACGTTGCACGTGGTGGCATCGTGGTGGAGCACGACCTCGTCGAGGCGTTGCGCGACGGCATCATCGCTGGTGCGGCGCTCGATGTGTTCGAGCGAGAACCCGTGACCGATTCGCCATTGTTCAGCCTTCCCAACGTCGTGGTGACGCCACACCTCGGTGCCAGCACACGAGAGGCGCAAGACAAAGCCGGCGAGGTCATCGCCGACATGGTGCAACTGGCGCTGGCTGGCGACTTCGTGCCGTTCGCCGTCAACGTCGATGCGGCCGAGGCAAACGAGACACTCAAGCCGTTCATTCCGCTTGCCGAACGTCTCGGTGCACTGTTCGCCGATGTGGTTGGCGCTGGTGTCAGCGAACTTGAGATTGAGGCGAGTGGTGAAATTGGTGCGTACGACACGCGCATCCTCACGCTGGCGGCGCTGAAAGGGTTCCTCGGTCGTCTCACGGGCGAAGTAGTCACCTACGTGAATGCACCGAACGTTGCCGAACAACGCACGCTGGTCGTGCGCGAACAACGTCGCGACGATGTCGCCCATCAGGACTACGTCAACCTCATCACGTTGCGTTCTGGCAACCACAACATCTCCGGCACTTTGGCTGGTCGACGCCGTGAAGCGCGGATCGTGTTGATTGACGACCATTTGAGTGACATTCCACCCGCACGTTGCATGTTGATCGTGCGCAACGACGACCGACCAGGCGTAATTGGCCGAGTTGGCACGGTGCTGGGTGATGCCGGTGTCAATATCGACAACATGGACGTGGGCAAGACCCCACAAGCCGGTAGCGCGATGATGGTGATTGCGACAGCGACACCAACCCCGGCTGCGGTTGTGGATCAGTTACGGCAAGTGCCCGGCATCGTCGAAGTACTCACTATCGGCGGCTGACACTTTCGTTCAACGTGTCGCGTAACGACATGGCCACAGCACGTGCCGCAGCCGCATAATCATCGCCCGACGATGCATAGATCACGGCCCGTGAACTATTGACGATGAGCCCGGTGCCGTCAGCGGTTGCCCCATTGGCAACGACACTTGCCGGGTCGCCACCTTGGGCACCGACCCCCGGTACGAGCAATGGAAGATCGCCAACGATCTCACGCACGCGACGCAGTTCTGCTGGATGTGTCGCACCAACCACAAGGCCCACGTCGGCACGTCGCGACCAGTCGTCGGCGGCTTGTCGCGCGATCGTTTCGAACAGTGGTTCGGCGCCATCAGTGACCCGCAACGACTGCACCTCTCGCGACCCGGGATTCGACGTGCGGCACAGCACGATCGTGCCACGGTCACGACGCGCAAAAAATGGCTCCAATGAGTCGGTGCCCAGCCACGGGTTGACCGTGACTGCATCGGCACCGTAGCGATCAAAGGCCTCGCGCGCGTACATCTCAGCGGTGTCGCCGATATCGCCCCGTTTGGCGTCGAGAATCAGCACGGCGCGAGGGTGTTCGCGACGAATGTGGTCGCACACCCGTTCGAGGGCGGTTTCCGCGGAGTGTGCGGCGAAGTAGGCGATTTGTGGCTTGAAGGCACACACCAGGTCACCCGTGGCATCAACGATGTTGCGACAGAACTCCTCGATCGCATCGGCATGATTGCGCAGTGATGCCGGGAATCGTGCCGGATCGGGATCAAGCCCGACGCAGACCAGTGACGCAGATGTGCGCCACGATTCGGCAAGGCGCTGCGAAAACCCCACGCGTCAGTCTTCGAGCAGTATCGCGCCGGTGGGGCAGAGGTCGGCGGCTTGCTGCACGACGTCGTACAGCTCCGGCCCTGGTTGCTCTTTGCGGATGTGCAGGTAGCCGTCGTTGCGTATTTCGAACACTTCCGGTGCGACTTGCGCACAAGCACCCGTCGATGCGCAGACATCAAAATTGACTGTGACTTTCACGACAACCTCCACGTTTCACGCTAGTTGAGAGACACTCGGCATCTAGCCTGACGAAGTCAATGTTGAAAAAACTCGGTTCCTTCGTGCACGCCAAGCGGCGCCTCGTCGTTGCGGTGTGGATTGCGCTCATCGTCACGCTGGCCGGCCTCGTCAGTGCTTTTGGTGACAGTTTTTCCACTCAATTCAGCCTGCCCAACGTGGAGAGTGCCGAGGGCTTTGATCTGCTGGCTGAACGGTTCGGGGCCGAAAAAAGCGGTCGTGAGGGCACCATCGTCGCACAGGCCGAGGGTGGGTTCAGCAGCGCAGAGCGCGGTGCACTGAACGAATTCTTTGACCGTCTCGATGACCGTGACGATCTCAGTGTGGCTAGCCCATTCGTATCACCGGGTGCTCGTCAGATTGCGCCGAGTGGTAACACCGCCTTTGCCGTGGTGTCATTCGTCGCCGATATCGACTCGGCAGAAGAATTTGAACAAATTTATGCAGAAATCAAGCTGATCGAGCCCGTCGTGGTGGGTGTGCAAATTGAATACGGCGGTGAGGTGTTTGCCACATTTGCCACACCAACATCAGAAGTGCTCGGCCTCGCTTTTGCAATCGTGATCCTGATTTTTGCGTTCGGTTCGGTTTTGGCGATGGGTCTACCGATTGGTACTGCCTTTGGTGGCATCGGTGCGGGCGTTCTGGTGGCGACACTGGTCTCCAACGTCGTCACGATGCCTGATTTCTCTACGACGCTGGGAATCATGATCGGTCTTGGTGTCGGCATCGACTATGCACTGTTCATCGTGACTCGGTATCGCGAGGCTCGCCACCGCGGTTCTGACTGCGCTGCGGCAACCGCCGAGGCGGTCGACACTGCAGGTCGCGCGGTGTTGTTCGCCGGCACCACGGTGATCATCTCCCTGCTGGGCATGCTGATCATGGGTGTGAGTTTCATGAACGGCATGGCGATCGGTGCATCAATCACCGTGCTCTTCACGATGGTTGCATCGATCACCCTGCTGCCGGCATTTTTGGGTTTCGTTGGTGAACGGGTTGAAGTCACCCGTTGGCGGGGCGTGATTGCGGCCGGTCTCGTTGCGCTGGCACTCGTCGGAGTCGGTTTGCGGCGTGACCCGTTGCTCCTTGCGGCACCACTGGCCGGCGGTGTGCTCATCCTCGGAAGTTTCGTGCCATTTCTGCGTCGCCCATTGCCAACACGACAGGTAAAACCGATGTCGCAGACCGTGCCGTACCGCTGGAGCCGTGCAGTGCAGCGTCGCCCATGGCTGATGCTGATTGCTGCCGTGCTGTCGCTTGGTGTGGTTGCCTTTCCGATGTTCGATTTGCGTCTTGGCTTTGCCGATGACGGAAATTATCCAGCCGACACCACGACGCGTCGCGCCTACGATCTGCTCGCCGCTGGCTTTGGTGCTGGCTTCAATGGGCCACTCACGTTGGTGGCTGCAATCGATTCTCCGGCGCAACTTGCCACCGCCCAACGCCTGGGCGACATCCTGGCCACGACGCCCGGCGTAGTCGGCATCAGCCCCGCCATTCCGAATGATGCGACTGCCCCCACCGCCGTGTTGTGGACGTTGTATCCCGCTGGTGCCCCACAGTCAGAACAAGCAAGCGATCTCGTCGGTCGGTTGCGCAACGAAGTGGTGCCGGCAGCAGTGGGCGACTCGGGTCTCGCGGTCAAGGTGACCGGAAACGTCGCGGTCAACGTTGATTTCAGTAGTTACCTGGCCAAGCGACTCCCGATATTTTTTGGCGTCGTACTTGCCCTGTCGTTTCTTTTGCTGATGGCCGTGTTCCGTTCACTGCTCGTGCCACTCAAGGCGGTGCTGATGAACCTGTTGTCAATCGGCTCGGCCTATGGCGCCGTTGTTGCCGTGTTCCAGTGGGGATGGGGTGCTTCACTCATCGGGTTGGGTGGCAGTGCGCCGATAGATCCATGGCTGCCGGTCATGTTGTTTGCCATCGTGTTCGGCTTGTCGATGGATTACGAGGTATTCCTGCTCTCGCGCGTCAAGGAAGAATATGACCGCACCGGCAACAATCAATTGGCCGTAGCCGATGGTTTGGCCAAGACGGCGCGGGTAATTACCGCAGCTGCAGCCATCATGGTGGTGGTGTTCGGCAGCTTCGTGCTCGACCCTGCACGCAGCATCAAGATGTTTGGCTTTGGTCTCGCCGTCGCGGTGTTTCTCGACGCCACACTCGTGCGCTTGGTGCTGGTACCCGCCACGATGGAACTACTGGGTGACCGCAACTGGTGGTTGCCGGCGTGGCTCAATCGTCTCCTGCCCAAGATCGATGTTGAGGGCGCGGCAAAAACTCAACTTACGGATGATCTTGACTTCGAACTTGAAGTAGAAGAAATCAGCGGCGCTGCTGACGTTCAAACGCACTGAGCACGGCGCGCAGCGAGGCGGTGATCGTGCTCGGATGCACGCCGACACCCCAACACACGTCACCTGACTCGTTCGCACTCTCGATGTAGGCCACGGCCGTTGCTTCAGAGCCTTGGCTCAGCGCATGCTCGACGTAATCTTTCACGTCGATCTTCATCCCGAACTCGGCGCGCAACGCATTGACGAACGCATTGATCGGGCCGTTGCCATCGCCCTGCAAGGTGACCCGCTTGCCGTGCGCATCGACCTGGGCAGTGATGCTCGTGACGCTGTCGCTTGAACTGCGCAACTCGTGACCAGCCAGCGCAAATTGCGGGGTACTCGACAGATACTCGGTTTCGAATGCCTGCCACATGATTTCCGGTGCAATTTCGGTGCCTGAGTCTTCCGTGATGTGCTGAATCGTGCGCGAGAATTCGATTTGCAGACGTCGCGGCAGATCGAAGCCGTGTTCGCTCTTCATCACATACGCAACACCACCCTTGCCAGATTGGCTGTTCACGCGGATGACGGCCTCGTAGGTGCGGCCCACGTGCTTGGGGTCGAGCGGCAGGTACGGCACCTGCCACTTCTCGTAATCCTTCGGCAATGCATCGAGACCCTTTTTGATCGCATCCTGATGGCTGCCGGAAAATGCGGTGTACACGAGGTCACCCGCATATGGCTGGCGTTCGGGCACGGGCAGACGGTTGCAATACTCGGCATCACGACGCAGTGCGTCGATGTCGCTCAAGTCGAGCATCGGGTCGACGCCATTGACGAACAAGTTCATCGCCAGTGTGATGATGTCGACGTTGCCCGTGCGCTCGCCATTGCCGAACAGGGTGCCTTCGACACGGTCGGCACCGGCCATAACGCCAAACTCGGCGGCAGCCACCGCACAACCACGATCGTTGTGCGGGTGCAACGACAGCACGATGCTGTCGCGTTGCTTGATGGTGCGACCAAACCACTCGATCACATCGCCGTACACGTTCGGCGAATAGCACTCGACCGTCGCGGGCAAGTTCAAAATCAGTGGATTCGCAGGTGTCGGTTGAATGACATCCATGACGGCCTCACAGATTGCCACCGCAAACTCCGGCTCGGCCAGGGTAAAACTTTCCGGCGAGTACTCAAAGCGCACCGTGGTGTCGGACACCGTCGATTGCAGCGAACGACACAATGTGGCGGCATCGACGGCAATTTTGGTGACACCCGCCTGGTCGAGACCGAACACCACGCGACGCTGCAGCGGATTCATCGAGTTGTAGAAGTGCACGATTGCCTGTCTGGCACCGCGGATACTTTCGTAGGTGCGGTGGATGAGTTCGGCCCGCGACTGCACGAGCACCTGAATGGTCACGTCATCGGGTATCAGGTCACGCTCGATGATGTAGCGCACAAAATCGAAGTCAGGTTGGCTGGCCGAGGGGAAACCGACCTCGATTTCCTTGAAGCCCATCTTCACCAGTGTTTTGAACATGCGGAGTTTACGTTGCGGGTCCATCGGGTCGATCAGGGCCTGGTTGCCGTCGCGCAAATCGACCGAGCACCACAGCGGTGCTTTCGATGTAACACGGTTCGGCCAGGTGCGGTCGGTGAGCACGAGCGGCACATACGCGGCATATTTCTCGAACGGCATGTTTTTCGGGCTGCTTGGTTGTCGTGCCATGATGAGGTCTTTTCGTGTTGATACTCGTTGAAGTGGATCGGTGAAAAAGAAAAACTCCCGGCCGTTGGGCTCGGGAGTGGTGGCGACGTCGACAACAAACGGCCGACGCCGCTATGTAAGTAGGAGGACCGCGCCGCCAAACGTCACATTGTGAGCGTATCGTTGGTGGTGTTGCCCGCCGATTCGGCGGTGACCTGGCCCGCCTAGACGACGCGTGGGGTGGGCACGATGAAGTTGGCGAATTGCCACGGGTCGGCGGGGTCAAGTCGTGTCGGCCCATTGCCAAAGCCTGGAAAGAGATCGTTGCGATTCATGAGCGGATCCCAGTCGACGGGGCCCGATTGGAACGTGCCGAGGTACGGGTAGGCGACCTTCAACACTTCGTCGTAGGGCAGGTCATCGGGTACCCGCACACCACCGTTGGGATTATTGAACATCCAACAGGTGGCAGCGACCACGGAGGCCGCCACCTGCAATGTGGTGGCACTTTGCTGCGGCAGGATCGCGCGTGCCTCGTCGATGCTGAGCAGCGAACCCGTCCACCACGACTTGTACTCGTGGCCCATGAGCAGCACCCCGAGCTCGTCGCGACCAGATTCGATTTCGTCGTTCAAAATGCGTTGTGATGACTGCATCTTCCAATTGCGCATCCGCAGTTCTTGCACGCTCATGGACGCTGCATCAGTGGGGCAGTAGGAGTAGTGCACCGTCGGGCGATATTTGGCGGTGCCGTCGTCGTTCCACACCGTGAGGTGGTCGCTCATCGTGTAGGCCTCACCATGGCGGATGATCATGCCGAGAATTTCACCGCACGGCACCCACGATCGCACCCAGGTTTCCATGCCTGGTTGCGCGAGCGCGATCTGGTTGCATGGTCCGTCATCGTCGTGCACGTGGGCGTTCTGCGGTAGCCAGCGTTCGTGGGTACCCCAACCCAGCTCGGCGGGCGCAACACCTTCTTCATAAAAACCTTCGATCGACCAGGTGTTGACGAACTCATCGACACGCTTCGGTGTGCTGGTGATCTGTGTATCGCGTTCGCTGATGTGGATGACCTTCGTGCCGGTGAGCATTGCGAGTGTGTTGAAGCGCCCTTCGGCCAGGGCACCTTCGATGAACTTGGCGCGATCGCCGGCCTTGTTGTCCTTCAGCAGGGCGGTTGCGATTTCGGTGAGTGCTCGCTTGGCAAAGTGGCTCACCAGACCTGGGTTGGCGCCGTGTTCAAGCACTGCTGACGGCCCGTCGTTGTCGGGCCATGATTCGATCATGCGGCGCAGATTCTGGTGACGCACGTACAGCGTGCGCTCGAGTGGCGGTGTGTTGTGCATGTCGTAGTACGGGTCCCACAATTCCACGCTGGTGTTGAGATAGCGCACGCCATGCTCACGACACCAGGTGAGGATGGTGGGGCAGTCGATATTCCAGGCAAGATCCAAGATGAGGTCGCCCGCGCCGACCCGCGCCGACAAGAACTCGTCGAGATTCTCCCGGGTGACACGGCCCAGCTCGTAGTGCACGCCGGCAGCAATGGCGTCGGCGATGCGGTGCCGGTTATCGACAAAATCAACGACGGTGATGCTCGACGGCACCAACTTGACGTCGCGCACCAGGATCGGCACGACGGCCTGAGCAACCGAGCCGCAGCCCAAGACGAGCACTCGTGCGGGGCGGTGGGTGCCGACCCGTGAAAGGTCGATGGTCACGGGCGGCGGCGCGATTTGCGGGAGCGAGTCGCGGCAACCGGTGTGGCCAGCAGCATTTGTAAAGATGCTTCAAACACCGTCGCTGACGGAATGAGCATGGCCTGCCAGTCGTACGACATACCTTTGCGGCCCGTGCGCACATCGTGCATGACAACGATGTGCTCCCCAGATGGCTGTGGTGTGCTCGTTACTGCTGACATCAATGCACCTCCTGTTATAAACAACGAAGTAGCACCATAGCGAAAAACACCGAGTTCGGCTACTGTCTGACGTGTCAGCCGATACTGACTCATGAGTCAGTATTCTGTGACAACCATCGCCCGACTGCTCGTTCACCTCGCAAGTAGCGTTGAGCCACGAACATGACCAATACCACCGAGTTTGCTGCACTCGGTGTGCCACCGAACATTGACGCTGCTCTCTTCACCGCTGGATTCACCACGCCCTTTGCAATTCAAACCGAGGCGATTCCAGTCGCGCTGACGGGAGCCGACCTGTGTGGTCGCGCCCGCACGGGCTCGGGCAAGACGTTGGCGTTCGGTGTGCCGATGCTTGCGCGTATCGAAGCTGCCGGGCGAACTCGGGCACCCCGTGGGCTCGTGCTCGTACCCACCCGCGAATTGGCGCTGCAGGTGGCCGAGGTGCTCGAGCCGATTGGTCGACCGTGCGCGCGACGTGTGCTGGCGGTGTATGGCGGTGCGTCGCGTGACGACCAGATTGCCAGCCTGGCAGCCGGCATCGAAATTGTGGTCGCCACACCACTGCGTTTGATCGACCTCATGAAAGCCGACGAGTTGACACTCTCTGACATTCAGGTCGTCGTCATTGACGAAGCCGACCGCATGGCTGACGAAGGCTTCATGCCACAAGTGGAGTGGGTGCTGAGGCACGTCACGGGTGTGCACCAGACGATGCTGTTTTCGGCCACGCTCGACGGGCAGGTGGGCAACTTGGTGCGCCGCTACATGAACGACCCACGCGAAGTGTCGATTGATGCGCCAACCGCCACCGTTGGCACCATGAGTCATCTATTTTTGGCCGTGCACCGCATGGACAAAGACCGCGTGATCACCGCGATTGCAGCTGGTGCCGGCAAGACGGTGGTTTTTTGTGACACCAAACGGCTGTGCGACAAGGTGGCTGAGTCGTTGCAGGGTCTCAAAGTCAAATCTGCAGCGCTGCACGGCGACATGTCGCAGGCTGCCCGCGAGCGGTCACTCGCCAGTTTTGCGGAGGGCAACCTCAACGTGCTGGTCGCCACGGATGTAGCAGCTCGCGGAATCGATATCGATGACGTTGCGGCAGTCGTGCACTACGAACCACCGATCGACGTGAAGACCTATCTGCATCGCTCGGGTCGCACTGCGCGCGCTGGTCGCGACGGGTGGGCAGTCACGCTCGCCGAATACAACCAGCACACGACGTGCCGCATCATCCAGCGTGGACTGCGACTTGAGCCACAACCACCAATCGACGTATTTTCCAACGACAAGCGTCTCGCCGACCTGTCGACGTTCCTTTCGCCGGCCAGCGCCTAACGCGTCGAGAGCCAGCTCGGCCGGCGACGTTCGTAGTCGCCGATTGCTGCGTCACGCCCGAGCGTGATGCTGATGTCATCAAGGCCTTCGATGAAGCGTTGTTGTGTCGCTGCATCAAGCAGGAAAGGATGGCGTGCGCCGGTCGATGGCACTTCGACGACGAGTCGTTCGACGTCGACCGTGATTTCAGTGAGTGGGTCGGCTTCGACTGTCGCCCAAAGCGACTGAACGACGCTCGCATCGAGCACGACGGGTACGAGACCGTTCTTCGTGCAGTTATTACGGAAGATGTCGCTGAAACTCGGGCTGATCACCGCGTCGAAACCCGACTGTTGCAGCGCCCACACCGCATGTTCACGTGATGAACCCACACCAAAACTCGGGCCAGCGATGAGAATGCTGGCACCCGCGTAGCGCTCGTCGTTGAGCACGAAATTGCGGTCGTCACGCCACGCAGCAAAGAGACCCTTTTCGAAGCCTGTGCGCTCGACGCGCTTCAACCATTCGGCAGGAATGATTTGGTCGGTATCAACGTCGCTGCGCTTCAGCGGTACCGCACGCCCGGAAACGATGCGCACCTGTTTCACTGCAGTACCGCGTTTACTGCAGATCGCTTGGGGTGGCGAAGTGTCCGAGCAACGCGGTGGCAGCAGCAACGGCGGGTGACACAAGATGGGTGCGTCCACCACGACCTTGACGGCCCTCGAAGTTGCGGTTGCTGGTGCTCGCGGCGCGCTCGTGAGGTGCCAATTTGTCGGGGTTCATCGCCAGGCACATCGAGCAACCAGGCTCGCGCCAGTCGAACCCTGCATCGATAAAAATGCGATCAAGACCTTCTCGTTCGGCTTGCTGTTTCACCGCATGGCTGCCGGGCACCACCATGGCGCGCTTTACCTTTACCTTGCGACCTTTGGCGACCTCGGCTGCCGCGCGGAGGTCTTCGATGCGACTGTTGGTGCATGAGCCGATGAATACCGTGTCAACCACGATGTCGCGCACACGTGTGCCGGCGGTGAGCCCCATGTACTCAAGTGCACGGGTGGCCGTATCGCGGGCGGTGGTGTCGGTGAGTTCATCGGGTGATGGCACGGTGCCGTCAATCGACACGACTTGTGCGGGGTTGGTGCCCCACGTGACATGCGGGGTGAGGGTTGATGCATCAAGTTCGACGCTCTTGTCGAACTGTGCACCATCGTCGGTGCGCAGCGTGCGCCAATCGGTGAGTGCGGCGTCCCATGCTTCGTCGTGGGGCGCGTGCGCACGACCCTTGAGGTAGGCAAATGTCGTGTCGTCAGGTGCAATGAGACCAGCCCGCGCACCTGCCTCGATCGACATGTTGCAGATGGTCATGCGACCCTCCATCGACAGAGCGCGAATCACCGAACCGCGATATTCGATGACGTGGCCGATACCGCCACCGGTGCCGATGCGTCCGATGATGGCCAAGATGATGTCCTTGGCGGTGACACCAAGGGGAAGATCACCCTCGACGGCAACGCTCATCCACTTCGGGCGCGACTGCGGAAGCGTTTGGGTGGCGAGCACGTGTTCGACTTCCGAGGTACCGATGCCGAAGGCCAGCGCGCCAAATGCACCGTGCGTGGCGGTGTGGCTGTCACCGCACACGATGGTCATGCCCGGCAGTGTGCGACCCTGCTCGGGACCGATCACATGCACGATGCCTTGCCCGGCATCGCCCATTTTGTAGAGCGTGATATCGAACTCGGCGGCGTTCTTGCGCATGACATCAAGTTGCTTGGCAGAAATCGGGTCGGCGACTGGCAGATGGATGTCTTTGGTTGGCACGTTGTGGTCTTCGGTGGCAACGGTGAGGTCGGGGCGCCGCACACGACGACCAGTAATACGTAAACCGTCGAAGGCTTGTGGGCTGGTCACTTCGTGCACGAGGTGCAGATCGATGTAGAGCAATTCGTTGCCGTTGTCGTCGCGATGCACGACGTGGCGGTCCCACACTTTTTGCGGCAGGGTAAGTGGTGTCACTCCTCTATTCTGCCTGCGTATTGGCGCAGGGCGAACCAGGCTGATATGTGCGCCAGAATCACGATTGTCCACGTGGTGGGCATACCGAGCGGTGGAGCCCAGACGGCATCACCGATGAAGCCGAAGAAGTCGTTGTCACGGGCGCCAAAAGAGTACCGACGCAATGCCACCATTACGCACGACATGTGCAGGACGAGCACGATGGTGATGACGGGGATGTCTGATCGATGTGGCGCACGGCGCATCACCGCGGCGAGTGGCAGCCCAACCAAGAGGGGTGTGAGATGCCGACCTTGGGCCCCGAAGGTTCCGAGCAGATGTTGAGAGTTCTGATTGAGCGCAATCAGCCACACCGGCCCGCTGAGTGCGACAACGGCAATTGCCAGACGCGCACGCAACGTTGCCCCGCTGATCGCTGACCAAAGAAGTGCGACGGTGAGGGCGACGAATGCCCAGACGACCCAAGCTGGGCTGGGTGTGTCGAGCCAACCAAAGTTGCCGACCGATTCGGTGACGAGGCGCGGCACGCTGTCGAATGATTGTGAGATGATGCTGCCGAATTTCACGACCCGTGACTCGACGTCAAGCCGCACGCCGAAGTTGTCGTCGTAGACGGCAAGATACCACGCCGCGCTCAAGGCCAGACTTGCGACAAGCCACAGCAAGCGTCGCCACTGACGCATCAACACGGAACGCACGGCTCTGTGATCGGAGATGACCGCAGCGAGCACCATCACCCCAACGGTGACGACACCAGCGGCACGCGAGAGGACGAGCAGCGCAGCAGTAGCGACGAATATTGTGACGGTCGACGGGCGACTCCAGCGTTCGTCAATGGCACACCATGCGGCAGTCCATGCCGCAATAGCCGCAACGATTTCTAATCCACTCGGACTCGACACAGATGACAAAAACAGCACGCCAGGCGTGGTGGCAACGAGCAGTGGGGTGATCGATCGGTTGCGTCGGCGCAACAGTTCGGCGGCAATCGTCAGGAGTGCAGCACAGGCCAGGGCGGCAGTCATCCGGGCTGCTCGCACACCTGCATCGGTTGGGCCAACGAGTGTGCCGAGACCAGCCGGAAGAAATCCGACGGGCGGATAGCGACCCATGTCAGTGCGTGAGTTTTCCACCGGGGTGAGCGATTGCAGCGGCTTGTTGCAGGCAGCGACCCGTGGTTGTCCGACGAAACACCAGGGCACTTGTTGTGCGGTGCCGAAGCGTGCATCAATGTCGACATACGTCGACCAGAACGAGGTGCTCACACTTGCTGTTATCGGCTCACCGACCAACTCACCACGAATGACGGCGGCCGACTTGATGAAATTGGCAGGCTCGTCGGGGCCTGCAAACAGCGGAAGGGTCACCATCCAGGCCAGGCTGAGCGCGAGAAATCCGCCAAAACCGGCAACTGCTACTCGCGGGGAATGCATCGACATGGCTGAACTGACTGTAGAGCGTGCAGCGCGCCGAATTCTTTGCCTACGGCGGTGGCGGTGTGCACACAACAGGGCATGAACACTCCCACCATCACTCCAGTTGCCCTAGCCACCTGTGTCGAGCACAGCCTCAACCTTTCGCTCTCGGGTTTCGACCTGAAGCGAGCCCGTCTTTACGGCATCAACATCGTCGATGCTGCCGGCATTGACGAGAACTCTGACGGTGCGCTACGCATTTCGTTTCTTGCCGAACACGGCGACGTGTACGAACTGCTCGAGTCGCGGGGCAGTGCAATCGCCCGAATGTTCGATGCCGCAGCGGTACTCACCTGTGGTTGGGCGGCACCCGTCGACGATGGTGGTGACGAAGACATGCCACCGAGTGTGCACCCGCGCCGCCGCCGCGTGCGGCTCGTCGTGGTTGTTGGCGATGCGGGTGTTGGTTCGGTGCTGCGTTTTGCTGACTCGCCCGATGAGATCATCACCGACCCGGGCAATGCCAAAGGGTCGCTCGCCGACGCCGTCGAGCGGTTGTGGCGCGACACGATCAACGCCACCGACGACGGAAGCGAACCAGATCAATCATCCAGCGACGCGCAATGACACCGTTACGCAGCAGCGGCGTGATCGACGACGCGATGGCAAGCGTCGAGCAAGAGCGGCACGAAGCGATCGGGCGCGACGAAAACTGCATCGTGACCAGCATCAATACGATGCGTCACCGTCGGTGCGCCAAATGTCGCTGCAAGTTCCTCTTGGCGTTGCAACGGTACGACCTGATCTTTTGTCGTCATGATCATGGCGGCGGGCACGGCGATGTTGTGCAACCATGGTCGCGAGTCGAACGAGCCAATTTCGCTCCCGGCTTCGAGCACATGGCGCCAGTCGTGGCTGGCGATTTGTCGGGCAGCCCAGTCGGCGAGCGAGCGAGTTTTGCGTTGCAGGTACAACTGTTCGGTTATCCACGATCGTGCCTGTGCGGTAGTCAACCGCGAGAGACGTGCCAAACCCGTCAAGCCGAGGAAGTTGAGGCGCTCGTCGCGTGACGATGCGAAGTAACCGGCGGTGGCTGCGAGCACGAGCCCGCGTGTTCGCTGCTCGTGGCGCAAAGCGACGAGTTGCGCGATCGCGCCACCCATCGAATACCCGACGGGGATGAACGTGCTCACACCGAACACGTCGGCAATCGCAGCAACGTCGTCGGCACAATCGATGAGGCGAAACCCACCACGGGGGCGAATCCCACGTCCGTGACCACGATGATCGGGGGCCAGCACCCGAAAGTGTTCACCGAGTGGCGCAAAGCACGTGAACCAATTGAGATCTGCAGTGGCGGTCCAGCCGTGGAGCAGGATCAGCGTCGGTGCACCCCTTGGGCCAGGCACTTCGCGCACAAAGGTGCGGCCGCGGCCAATTAGTTCCACTTCGTGGCCGATGGGAAAACCGCCGCGGGCGGCGTGCGTGTGGCGAATCATGTCAGAGGCTCGCCGTAACGCCCAACACACTGACGGTCAATTTGCCGTTGGGTGCCTCGTAGGTGACGGCGTCGCCTGCTTTGGCGCCCATGAGTGCTGCCCCCAGCGGCGAGGTTGGACTCATCACGTAGACGGGGGGGTCGGGTTGTTCTTCCATGTGTCCGATGAGGTAGCGCTCGGCTTGATCGGGTGAGTCACCTTTGTAGAGCACGGTGACGGTGCAGCCGAGGGCAACTTTGCCATCGTCGACCACTTCGATGATTTCGTGGTTCTCGAGGATCGCTTCAATTTGACGAATGCGACCTTCCATATGACCCTGGTCGTCTTTGGCGGCGTGGTAATCGCCATTTTCTTTGAGGTCACCCATTTCGCGGGCCCGCCCGATGCGCTTGGCAACCTCAATTCGACCGCGTGTGGTGAGATCGAGGTGCTCTGCTTGCAGGCGCACGAGGGTCACATGCGAGAGGCGGTGCATCACCATGTCGTCAGGTTATCCATAGCCTGAATGAGGTGAAGAGCGCAGCGTCTCGCACAACACACCGTGTGGCCGTAATCGGCGGCGATGGAATCGGCCCCGAAGTCGTAGCCGAAGCGCTCAAGGTGGTGCGGGCGAGCGGTGTGGAACTTGACACCACGTTCTTTGATCTCGGTGGTGCGCGTTATCTGCGCGACGGCGAAGTGCTGAGCGATGACACACTCGAATCGTTGCGCGGGTATGACGCGATTTTGCTCGGTGCAGTCGGTACGCCGGGCGTTCCGCCAGGCGTCATCGAACGCGGCTTGTTGCTCAAGCTGCGCTTCAGTTTGGATTTGTACATCAACCAGCGACCATTCGTCGGCACGGCGCCTGGTCACGCGCAACCGCACGACTTCGTGGTGATTCGCGAGAACACCGAAGGTTCGTATGCCGGCGAAGGCGGCGTGTTGCGCAAGGGAACCGTGCACGAAGTAGCGACACAGGGAAGCGTGAACACACGTTTCGGCGTGGAGCGCTGCCTACGTTTTGCATTCGAACTTGCCTCACGGCGCGAACGCAGACACATCACGTTGGTACACAAGACCAACGTGCTCACGTTTGCCGGCGATCTGTGGCAACGCACGTTTGATGCGGTGGCGACCGAGTATCCCAAGGTTGGCACCGCGTACAACCACGTCGATGCTGCGTGCATTTATTTAGTGCAAGACCCGCATCGCTACGACGTGATCGTTACCGACAACTTGTTCGGCGACATCCTTACCGACCTTGGTGGGGCAGTGAGCGGCGGCATCGGCCTCGCATCATCGGCCAACCTGAACCCGGCGCGCACCGGCCCGTCGTTGTTCGAACCAGTGCACGGCTCGGCCCCCGACATCGCTGGCAAAGGTGTGGCCAACCCGATTGCTGCGATATTGTCGGCCGCGCTGATGCTCGACCATCTTGGCGCATCAGCGAGTGCCGATGCCATTCGGGTCGCATGTGCGGCACCGACGAGCGGCTCGACGATTGCCGTTGGTGACGAAATTTGCCGACGACTGCAGGGCTAATTAATACGGCCAATCAGCACGGCTAGTCAAATCCCCCACAGATAGCGTTATTGCTCACCAATAAGGAGTCACGATGCCGATCACCACGACACCAAAGATCTGGATGAACGGTGCACTCATTGATTGGGCTGATGCCAAGGTGCATGTGCTCACCCATACGTTGCACTATGGCACGGGCGTGTTCGAAGGCATTCGGGCCTATGAAACCGACAAGGGCCCGGCAGTCTTTCGTCTCACCGATCACATGGTTCGTCTGCACAACAGCGCAAAAATCATGGGCATGCCGATGCCGTACTCGGTCGAAGAATTGGTCGAAGCCTCCAAGGCAACGGTGCGCTCCACCGGGTTGCCAGCGTGTTACGTGCGACCGTTGGCGTACTACGGCTACGGCGAGATGGGTTTGAACACGTTGCCGTGCAAAGTTGACGTTGCCATTGCCTGTTGGCCATGGGGTGCGTACCTCGGTGACGATGCGGTGGAAAAAGGCGTGCGCATGAAAATTTCCTCGTGGACGCGCCACGACCACAACACGATGCCACCGGCTGCCAAGACCGTCGGCAACTATGTGAACTCGTCACTCGCCAAAGTAGAAGCATTGAAAGCCGGCTACGACGAAGCAATCATGTTGGCGCCCAACGGCCTGGTTGCCGAGTGCACCGGTGAAAATATCTTTGCCGTGCGCAACGGTGTGATTCTCACCCCGCCGTTGTCGGCTGGCGCACTCGAAGGCATCACCCAAAACAGCGTGATGACCATCGCTCGCGACCTCGGTTATGACATTCGTGTTGACGACATCGCGCGCAGTGATTTGTACATCGCCGAAGAAATTTTTGCCTGTGGCACCGCCGCCGAAGTTGGTTCGGTGCGTTCGGTGGACGAGCGCGAGATTCCCTGCCCGGGACCAAAGACGCGAGCCATTGCGGCAATGTATGCCCGCGCCGTACGTGGCCAAGAAAAGAAGTACCTCAGTTGGTGTGAGTTCGTCAACTAGCGACATGTCGGCCCGTCTCGTGCTTCCTGCCAATCAAGTTGAGGTGTTTGACACCACCTTGCGCGACGGCATGCAGGTTGAAGGCGTGTCGGCCAGCGTCATCGACAAACTGCGCATCGCTGAGCAGCTCGATCATCTGGGCGTGCACTACATCGAAGGCGGCTGGCCGGGTGCCAACCCCAAAGACGAAGAGTTCTTTGCCCGCGCCAAGACCGAGTTGCAATTGACCACGTCAATGTTGGTGGCCTTTGGCAGCACGCGTCGCCCGGCCGGCAAGGTCGACGACGATGCCACGCTGCGCAATTTGATCAACGCCGAAACCCAGGCGGTGTGCATCGTGGCCAAGAGCTGGGATTACCACGTTGAAACAGCCCTGCAAACCACGCTCGTTGAAGGCGTGGCGATGGTGGCCGACTCGGTGAAATTTCTCGACGGCCATGGTCGCATGGTGATGGTCGACCTCGAGCATTTCTTTGATGGCTTCAAACACAACAAAGAGTTCACGTTGCGCGTGCTCGAAGCAGCAGTGGTGAATGGTGCGACGCATCTGGTGTTGTGCGACACCAACGGCGGCTCGCTGCCCCACGAAATTGAAGCAACCGTGGCCGAAGTGGCGCGCCATGTTGGCAGTGACGCCATCATCGGCATCCACTGTCACGACGACACGGGTTGTGCGGTGGCCAACTCGCTCGCCGCGGTGCGGGCAGGTGCGCGCCACGTGCAGGGCACACTCAACGGTTTGGGCGAGCGCACCGGCAACACCAACCTCACCACCATCATCCCGAACCTGCAACTAAAGATGGGTTTCACCTGCCTGCCCGCGGGTCGCCTCGAGCGTTTGACGGCGGTGAGCAACCACGTGGCCGAAGTATTGAATCGTCCACTCAACCCGCAGGCGCCGTACGTGGGCATGTCGGCATTCGCCCACAAAGCGGGTTTGCACGTGTCGGCGATCGTGCGCGCCAAGGATGCCTACGAACACATTTCGCCCGACCTGGTTGGTAACGGCACGCGTTTTTTGGTGTCAGAAATGGCGGGGCGCGCCACCATCGCAATGAAGGCGCAAGAGCTCGGCTTGCAGGCCGACGGGGCAGTGCTGAGCACCATCTTGGATGAATTGAAGCGACTGGAGTTCGAGGGTTACCACTTCGAAGCCGCTGATGCCTCGCTCGAACTACTCATGCGTCGCGCCATCGGGTGGCAGCAAGAGTTCTTCAATGTGGAGTCGATGCGTGTGATCACCGACGAGTCAACGAGCGGTGCATTCACCACCGAGGCCACCGTCAAGGTGTGGATGGGCGAAGAGCGCGAAGTGCACACTGCCGAAGGCAACGGCCCGGTCAATGCAATCGACACCGCGTTGCGAGCTTGCTTGGCCAAGAAGTTTCCACAGTTGTCGCGCGTGCACCTCACCGACTACAAAGTGCGCATCTTGGATTCGTCATCGGCAACCGGTGCCGTGACCCGTGTGTTGATCGATGCCACCGACGGCGATCGCACGTGGACCACCATCGGTGTGTCGCCGAACATCATCGAAGCCTCGTGGCGAGCCCTCGAAGAATCACTCATCTACGGCTTGTTGCATCTCACGTAAATAACGACAAACCCCAACAATTACTGCCCTGAGTAGGGCGAACACCTGTTCGCTATGGTGTGGGGGTGGCTACTGACCTTCGTTCTCGTCTCGGCACGCCGGTGGTGCGTGCCCCATTGCCGGTTACGCCGTCGTTTGCACCGTTGTTCGCCGACGGCGGGCTCGTGCGTGGTCGCACCGTGGCGTGCACAGGTGATGCTGCACTCAGCACGGCGTTGGCGTTGGTGGCGTCGGCCACTCGCCTTGGTTCATGGTTGGCGGTCATCGGCGTGCCGCAACTTGGTGTTGGTGCCGCAATCGAAGCCGGTGTCGCCATCGAACGCATCGTGCTCGCCCAACCGCCGCATGCCAGCCGCGAATGGGTGGCCACGGTGGCTGCCCTTGTCGAGGGGTTTGATGTGCTCATCGTTGCACCACCTGCAGCACTCAGTGCCCACGACGCACGACGTTTGCAAACCCGAGTTGCTGCCCGCCAGTCGGTGTTGATTGTGGTGCACCTGCCGCCACCGCTTGCACTACATACTCCGCTTGCGCCACACGCACCACTTGCGCCACGCGCTCCGCAAGTGTTCGGTGCCGATCTCGACGTACACGCCGACACCGTTGCCTGGTCGGGCATCGAACGAGGCGGCTCGCACATCACGCAACGCATGGTGCATGTGCGTGTGTCTGGTCGGCGATGTGCGTCGCCGCGTGAAGCCACGATTGATTTGTCATGCGCGACGAACCAACGCGTGTCGTAGTCGTCCAGTTTCCACACTGGTCGTCGCTGGCAGCAAGCCTTGGTCATGGCGCACGTAGCGCATTCGAGCCAATCGTGCGGGCGGTGGTGGCGCATGTGCCGCTCGTTGAAGTCACCGCCCCGGGCATCATCATGTTTGCCACGCGCGGCCCCTCGCGATACGTCGGCGGCGACACGCCACTGGCAGCACTCGTGCACACGGCCGTGACAGATGCATTGCGCACGGTGATAGGCGATGCACATCAACATGCGCAAACACATGCCAGCTTCGGCATTGGTATTGCCGACGGGCGCTTGGCTGCCGCCATTGCCGCGCGCCACAGCATGCAGACATCAGCACCCGTCGTGGTGCCGCCAGGTGCGGCGCACCGTTGGCTGGCCGATGCGTCGGTGCGTGCACTTGTTGAATGTGTCGATGTCATCGGTGCAGTGGGTGCTGGTGTGCCAGACACTGCCGACGTGTCGTCGTATCGCGATGTGGTGTCGCTGCTCGAGCGTTTGGGTTTGTATCGCTTCGGTGATGTGGCGGCCTTGCGCGAAGCCGACCTGATTGCGCGGTTCGGTGCGTTCGGTCGTGACTTGT
This sequence comes from Bifidobacterium breve, assembly GCA_945862045.1. GTDB lineage: Bacteria > Actinomycetota > Acidimicrobiia > Acidimicrobiales > Ilumatobacteraceae > F1-60-MAGs027. Next base: position 44,543 of record CAMAWR010000001.1, on the reverse strand, counting down.
CGCGGTTGGCGCGCGGGCTTGATCGTCATCCACCGTTGACTGCGCCACCTCCACCTGATCGTGTGTGCACGCGACAATTCGATGCACCCGTTGAATCACGCGACGCAGTCGTAGCAACGGCAGACGAGCTTGCCGTTGGTCTCACCGATCATCTTGCGGCACACGGGTTGGTGGCGGTGCGTGTGCATGTGCTCATCGAATCCGACCATGGCGAGCGCAGCGAACGCATGTGGTATCGCGCCGACGGCCTCAGCACACGCGCCATCGTCGAAAGTGTGCGCTGGCAACTTGATGCATGGATCCAGCACGATGCGCCGACGAGTGGTGTCATGGCGGTGCGCTTGTCGCCCGAGCAGGTAATTGCCAACACGGGCCGACAGGCAACGTTGTGGGGTGGGGAGCGCGATGGTGATCGCCACGCTCAGCGCGCAATTCGTCGGGTGGCAGATGTGAATGGTGCCGAATCGGTGACGGTGCCGGCGTGGCGTGGCGGGCGAGACCCGGCGCGGGCGTTCGAGTTCGTGCGCAGCGACGCCGTTGATCTTGAGCGTCGTGTGGTTGCTGGTGGCGCCGACACGACCACAGTCGGCTGGCGTGGTGCGGTGCCGTCGCCGGCACCATCGCTGGTGTTTGATACGGGTGAGTTGTCGAATGGTGCCCCAGAAATCGCGGTGCTGGATGCCAACCAACGGCCGTTGGTGGTCAACGCGCGTCATGCGATGAGTGCCGAACCAGCACGGGTGCTCATCAACGATGTGGCCTACGACGTGGTGGCGTGGGCCGGGCCGTGGCCGGTGGAAGAGCGCTGGTGGGACCAGCGTCGGGCACGACGCACCGTGCGCTTGCAGTTGTTGGTGCGTGACCATGGTTCGTTGCCTGTCACGCGGGCGATGATCGCAGTGCTTGAGCGCAGCGTGTGGCGGCTTGCTGCGTGGTATGCCTGACCCGCACGCACTACCTTGAGTGTTCGTGGCTGCTGCCCATCCGCGCGATGTCGAGTTGGTGGATGCGTTGTGTGCACACTTTCGCACTGCCACACCAGTCGATGATCGCGAGCGCGAGTCAATTGACGAGTTCTTGAACGTGGTGCCACAACTTGTGGCACCGTTCAGTGAGCAAGCCGATACTCGTCATGTGACTGCTTCGGCATTCGTGGTTGGTCGCCGTGGTGTCGTGTTGCATCTGCACAAACGACTGAACATGTGGCTGCAGCCCGGTGGTCACATTGATGACGGTGAACATCCGCATGATGCAGCCGTGCGTGAGTCACACGAAGAGTTGGGTATGGCAGTCACTCATCCACCCGACGGGCCGCTACTCATGCATGTTGATGTGCACCCCGGGCCGCGTGGGCATCGACATTTTGACGTGCGATATTTGTTGCTCGCCGGTGACGACGACCCGCAGCCTGGTGCCGATGAAAGCCCCCATGCGCGTTGGTTTTCGGCCGAGGAGGCATTCGCCGTGGCCGACCCCGGGTTGCGGGGCGGGCTTGCTGTGGCCCTACGAACATATGTTCGCTATCGTGAGTGAGTGTCGCCACCGAGTGAATATGCCGAATTGCATTGCCGGTCGCAGTTTTCGTTTCTGCACGGTGCGTCATCGCCCGAGCGGTTGGTCGAGGTGGCACACGATCTTGGGTTGAGTGCCCTTGCCCTCACCGATCGCAACGGTTTGTATGGCGTCGTGCGCTTTGCCCAAGCCGCACGCGAAGTTGGGGTGCGCACGGTGTTCGGTGCCGAGGTGTCGTGTGCTGGTGGCGATGTGGTGGTGATTGCCGACGGGCCGTCGGGTTATGTGGCGTTGTCGCAAGCACTCACCGACGGCCAGATGCGTGGCGCCAAGTCGCACCCCGTGTTCGATGTGGCGTCACTTGCTGATCGGGTGCGCGGCCAATGTTTCGTGCTCACCGGTGCCCATGACGGCCCGCTCGCTCGCGCGTTGCACACCGATGGCCCGCGCGCTGCGCGCCGTTCGCTCGAGTTGCTCGTCGAAGCATTCGGGCGTGAACGGGTGCTGGTCGAAGTGTGGAATCACGGCGACCCGCTCGATGTGTGGCGCAACGATGCGCTGGTGGGTGTTGCTGCCGAGTGCGGTGTGGAAACCGTCGCCACCAACGATGTGTCGTATGCGCTGCCGAGCGACCACGTGTTGGCGTGCGCACTGGCAGCCGTGCGTCATCGGTGCAGCCTCGATGAACTTGATGCCCGGCTGCCGCCGGCAGCCACCGCATGTTTGCGCAGTGCCACAGAACAGCAGCGACGCTTCGCGCGGTATCCCGGCGTGGTGGTGCGCACCAGCGAAATTGCCCGTGCTGCAGCATTCGATCTGTCGCTGATTGCGCCCCGACTGCCGCCGTATCCGTGCCCAAATGGGTTGAGCGAAATCCAGTTCTTGCGCCAACTCACCGAGACGGGTGGCCGCCGTCGGTATGGCGAGCGTCCGTTGGATGCCCATGAAGACTTGTCGCTGCGCGCCCGCGCCTGGGGCACGATCGACCACGAACTCGCGATCGTCGAGCAGCTGGGCTTCGCCGGCTATTTCCTCGTGGTGTGGGACATCGTGCAGTTTTGCGAACGCAACAACATCTTGTGTCAGGGCCGGGGGAGTGCCGCCAATAGTGCGGTGTGTTTTTCGCTCGGCGTCACCAAGGCCGATGCGGTGTCACTCGGGTTGTTGTTCGAACGATTCTTGTCACCAGAGCGTGATGGCCCACCCGATATCGACTTGGACATCGAAAGTGATCGGCGCGAGGAAGTCATTCAGTACGTGTACGAGCGCTACGGCCGCATGCATGCTGCACAAGTTGCCAACGTGATCACGTATCGGGCACGTTCGGCAGTACGCGACATGGCGCGTGCACTCGGCTATTCGGGTGCCGATCAAGATGCATTCAGTCGTCGTTTCGATTCGTGGAGCCCGCTCAAAAGCCAGCACGAAGTGACGGTTCCCGATCTGGTGGTGGAGTTGGCGGGCCGTGTGCAAGATGCACCGCGTCATTTGGGCATCCATTCCGGTGGCATGGTGATCTGTGATCGTCCGGTGAGCGAAGTGTGCCCCGTGGAATGGGCGACGATGCCGGGGCGCAGCGTGCTGCAGTGGGATAAAGACGATTGCGCCGCAATCAACCTGGTGAAGTTCGACTTGTTGGGGCTGGGGATGTTGTCGGCGTTGCACCGGGCCACCGATTTGATCGCCGAGTTTCGTGGCCGCCACATCGACTTGGCCGAGATACCGCAAGAAGACGATGTGTATGCGATGTTGTGTCGCGCCGACAGTGTCGGGGTGTTCCAGGTGGAGTCACGCGCGCAGATGGCGACGTTGCCGCGGCTCAAACCACGACGGTTCTATGACCTCGTCGTAGAAGTTGCCCTCATTCGCCCCGGCCCGATTCAGGGTGGTTCGGTGCATCCGTATATTCGGCGGCGCAACGGGCTTGAACCCGTCACCTATCTGCACCCACTGCTGGAAAATAGTCTGGGCAAAACACTCGGTGTGCCGTTATTCCAAGAACAACTCATGCAGATGGCCATCGATGTCGCAGGCTTCACACCCGCCCAAGCCGACGAGTTGCGTCAGGCGATGGGCTCCAAGCGGTCGCAGGCGCGCATGGGGCGTCTGCGCGAACGGTTGTATGACGGCATGGCCCAGCGCGGCGTTGCCGGCAACATTGCCGACGAGATCTACGACAAGATGGCGGCATTCGCCAACTACGGCTTTCCTGAAAGCCACTCGGTGAGTTTTGCGTATCTCGTGTACTCATCGGCGTGGATCAAGTTTCATGAGCCGGCTATTTTTTGTGCGGCACTCATCAATTCCCAACCGATGGGGTTTTGGTCACCACACACGCTGGTGCAAGATGCGCGTCGACACGGGGTGGTGGTGCGCACCCCCGACATCAATGCATCGCGGGCTGGTGCGTGGCTCGAACCCGACCCGCGCTCTACGGGTGGGCTTGCCGTGCGACTCGGCATCGGCTCGGTGCGTGGTATCGGCGCACAACTCGCCGCCCAAATTGAGACAGCACGACCGTTTGTCGACACCGAGGATCTCGTGCGGCGCGTGCCGGGTATGTCGGTGAAACAACTCGAAGCACTGGCCACTGCCGGTGTGTTCGGTGAATCATTCGATATGTCGCGGCGCGACGCACTGTGGAATGCCGGCGCCATCATCGAATCGTCGCCTGATCGACTGGCGGGCACCGCCAGCGTGTCAACGCCACATCTGCCCGGCATGCAACCAATCGAAGAGGCAGTCGCCGATTTGTGGGCAACGGGTGTTTCGCCTGACGGCCACCCCACCACGTTTTTGCGGGCGTCACTGCGCGAATTGGGTGTGCTCACCACCGTTGAGTTGAACGAGCTGGCTGCCCGTGAGCCCGAAACACGGGTGCTCATTGCCGGGGTGATCACGCATCGTCAACGGCCCACGACCGCCAAAGGCACCACGTTCATCGGTCTCGAAGACGAAACGGGGCTCATGAATGTGGTGTGTTCACGTGGTTGTTGGGTGCGATATGCCGATGTGTTGCGTCGCTCGAGTGCGCTGTTGGTGCGTGGGCGGGTGGAGTACGTCGAGGGCGTGGTCAATGTGATTGGCGAGCAGTTCACCGAACTGCGTATCCCGATTCGTATTGCATCCCGCGACTTTCGCTGACCAGCGAACTTGTTCGTAGCTATTCGTTGGGTGTTTCGTTGAGCCCGTCGTTGAACATGCGGTAGGTGTCATAGATGTCTTTGCACTTGGTGCACAGGGGCAACTGCTTGGGGTCACGCGATGGAATCCAGCGGTGCCCGCACAATGCTTCAAGTGGCGTGCCATCAATACGCGCCTGCAGCACTTTGGCGGCCGCCGATTCTTCACCATCGGTTTTTACGATGTGCGAACACTCGGGGTCACCGGTTTGCGGTGTGTATTCGGTGCGTGTTTCAGTGGCGTTACTCATGCTGTTCAACCCGTCACGAATGCAACCGCGATGGCGACACAGGCTGCGCTCACCGCGATGGGCACCACCACGCTCGCCCATGTCGGCACTTTCCATGAACGTGGTGCCAGCGACAGTGCGCCCACGAGTGCACCCACGAGTGCGCCACCGAAGTGTCCGCCAACCGACACGCCCGGCACCGCCAAGGTGAACACCAGGTTGATCGCGAACGTGACGCCCAGCCCGGTGCGCAACGGGTTCATACCGCGTTGTCCGAGACCGACAACGCTGGCCGCCATCAGCCCGAACACTGCCCCCGACGCCCCACCCGTTGCTGCGTTGGGTGATACGAGCAATGCCCCGAGTGAACCACCGAGCAGGGCGGCAAAGTACAGCAGTGCAAATCGCACCGAGCCGATGACCGGTTCGATCAGCCGACCGAGTTGGTACAAGAGCAACATGTTGAAACCCACATGAATGACCCCGAAGTGCACGAACCCGCATGAGATGAGGCGGTACCACTCGCCTTGTTCGAGGTCCCCCCGCGAGATGACGAAGTCCAGCGTGCGATTGCTCGTGCTGCCGCCGAACATCACCGTGCCAACCCCTCCCAATGTCATCCATAGGAACAGCCCGGCGTTGACGGCGATCAGCGCGTTGCTCACGACGAACGGTGCGGCACCGCCGAAGCGTCGTGACGAAGCTGAGGGCCGCCGAAATTCGAACGGTGTGCGTTCTTGTCGCACGCGATCTTCTCGTGTGCGGCGCACCGCTCGAACGTCGGGGAGATCGCGACGCGGATCTGGCGGCGGAAACTGTGGTGGCGGCAGGCTCACCGCGGGGCAGCCTCGGCGGCGGCACGGTTGGCAAGAAACCACTCGACGGTCGTGCGTAAGCCGTCGTCAAAGCTGGTGTTGGCGTGCCATCCGAGTGCTGTTTCGGCACGTGATGCGTCAACACGGCGGCGTGGTTGGCCGTCTGGTTTTGCTGCGTCCCACACCAGGTCACCCGCAAAGCCGACAACGCGGGCGATGGTCTCTGCAGTTTCGCGAATGGTGATCTCGCGATTGTTGCCGAGGTTGAGTGGTTCACGGCTATCGTACACTTCGGCAGCCAGCATGATGGCGTCAGCTGCATCACCGACGTATAGGTAGTCGCGACTCGCGGCCCCCGTGCCCCACACGGGTACTTTGTCCGTGCCGTGTTCCTTGGCCTCCACACATTTTTTGATGAGGGCGGGAATCACATGCGAGACCGATTCGTGGAATTTGTCGCCAGGGCCATACAGGTTGGTCGGGATGACGAATGCAAAGCGTTGACCGTATTGCTGGCGATTGACCTGCGCATGCACCAACAATGCTTTTTTGGCGATGCCATACGGCGCATTCGTTTCTTCGGGGTAGCCATCCCAGATCGACTCTTCGCGAAACGGCACCGGCGTGAACTTCGGATAGCTGCACACGGTGCCAAGAATGACGGTTTTCTCCACGCCGGCGGTGCGGGCCGCTTCGATCACATTCAGACCCATTCGTAGGTTGTCGAGAAACAGCGGGGCTGGTGCAACCTGGTTGTAGCCGATGCCGCCGACACGGGCTGCGAGGTGAATCACATGACTCGGTTGATGTTGTGAGAACAGCTGCTCTGCGACACCATGTTGTGTGAGATCGTGTTCGGCGTGGCGTGGGGCCACGACATTCGCCCCCGCTGCAGTCAGTCGCCGCACCAGATGGCTACCCAAAAAGCCACTCCCGCCAGTGACCACCACCTTGCGACCGCGCCAAAACACGGGGTTGGTCTGCGCTGGCGTCACGATGGTTCCAGCGTATTCGCCAGCATCCCACCAACTCACCGCCAGAATAGAGGCAATGAGTCGAGTGCGCGTGGCGCTCACCTTCGAGCAATGCTGGCGCGAGTCACCTGGTGGCACGGGCATCGCGGCGGTCGAACTTGGTCGGGCATTGAGCGACCGCGATGATGTCGCCGTCGTCGGGGTGGCTGGTCGTCATCGCCGTGGGCCCACCGCGGGCTACGAGCCCACCGTTGATGTCCTGCGATTACCGCTAGCCGGGCCACTCCTCGTTGAGTCGTCGTTGCGTTTTGGTTGGCCGCGCGTCGAGCGCGCCACCGGACCAGTCGACGTGCTGCATGCCACGAGCATCATCCCTTTCGCCAGCGCGAGAGGGGTGCCACTGGTGGTCACCGTGCACGACCTTGCATTTCTGCACCATCCGCAGTATTTCACCGCGCGTGGTCGCGACGTGTTTGCCCGTTCACTCGACGTGTTGCGCCGTCGCGCCGCGCTGTTGTTGTGCTCGTCGCGTGCCACACTTGACGATTGCATCGCGCAAGGATTCGATTCGTCGCGGCTACGTCTGGTGCCGCTCGGGGTGCGACTGCGTTCGACGAACCCTGCCCAGGTAGCCGATGTTCGCAGCCGTCATGCGCTACCGAAGGAGTATGTGTTGTTCGTTGGCACACTCGAGCCACGCAAGAACCTGCCGCGACTGCTCGACGCACACGCATCACTCGGCAACACCGTGCCGCCGCTTGTCGTGGCGGGTGCGGCGGGTTGGGGTGATGATCATCTCACTGAGCGATTGGCTGCTGCGCAGAACGTCATCTTCGTTGGTCATGTCGCTGACGCTGACCTGCCCGCGATCTACGCCGGTGCGAGCGTGCTGTGTTACCCATCGCTCATGGAGGGTTTCGGCATGCCCGTGCTGGAGGCGATGTCGCATGGCACCGCCGTGGTGACGAGCTTGGGCACCTCCACCGAAGAAGTGGCGGGCGGGGCAGCGGTGTTGGTGAATCCGCTCGACACGCAGTCGATTGCCGACGGCATTCGCGACGCCCTCGATCGTCGACACGAGTTGTCGCAACTCGGCACCGAGCGCGCCAAGGGTGCCACGTGGGAAAGTACGGCAACTCTCGTCGTGCGTGCGTACCGTGACGCGATTGCGATGACACCCTCATGACTCGCGTGGCCGTCAACTTGCTGTGGTGTGTGCCAGGGCAGGTGGGCGGCTCGGAGCAGTACTTGGTGCGCCAATTGCTTGGTCTACGCCAGGCAGCAGGAAACGAATTTGCCGTCGAGGCCTATGCACCACGTGGTTTGGTTGCTGCGCATCCACGAATTACGTCTCAATTCACGGTGCATGAGTCAGCGTCGGGCGAGCAGCGTCGCGCGCTTCGTGTGTGGCGTGAAGCGACATGGTTTGCCGCGCGGGCACGTGGTGCGGCGATCGTGCACCACGGTGGTGGAACGGTGCCACCACGCAGCCCGCAACCCGTCGTGCTCACCATTCACGATTTGCAGTATCTCGATTATCCGCAGTACTTCACGCGGACCAAACTGCGATATCTCACGGCCCGACTGCCCGCGTCAGTGCAGCGTGCGCGCCACATCGTGGTACCGAGCCACTACGTGAAGCAAACAGTGCTGGAGCGGCTCGGCGTGGCACCAGAACGAGTCAGCGTGGTGCGCCACGGCATCGAGGCAACGCTTGGTCAGGCGCCTACTTCTGAACGCGAGTTGCGGGAACGTTTCGACGTCAGGGCAGCCCATGTGCTGGTGTATCCAGCGATCACGCACCCCCACAAAAATCATGCATTCTTGGTCAACCTCATGGCTGGACCGTTGCGCCAACTCGATGCGCAGGTGGTGTTCGCTGGCGGCGTCGGTCGGGCACATGATTCGTTGCAGCGTTGCATCAACGAAAATAAACTTGCAGATCGCATCAAGTTGGTTGGTCGTCTTGATGAGCGCGACCGTGACGGGCTGTTGTCGATGGCAACCGCCTTGGTGTTTCCGAGTTCCTACGAAGGTTTCGGGGCGCCAATCATTGAAGCTATGGCACTCGGGGCACCGGTCATTGCCGCTAACACCACCGCGCTACCCGAGGTGGTTGGGGATGCAGGCCATGCGTTGCCCCTCGACCTCGAGGCGTGGGCCGCTGCTGTCAACGATGTGATTGCGCGCCGCACCATGTGGCAAGAACGTGGCCGGGTGCGCGCCACCCAATTTCAGGCGATTGATTCTGGTCGGGATCTCGCGGCCGTGTATCGCCGCGTGCAGGCAGGTGCATGATGGGTACTCGTTCACGCCGCTTCGTCGTGTTGTGTCCGCATTTCGCGCCCGACATCGCACCGACGGGCAGGGTGATGACCCAAATCGTCGAAGAGTGGGCGGCGCTCGGGCACGAGATTCATGTCGTTACCGCGCTGCCGTGGTATCGCGAGCATCAAGTCGAAGCGGGTTGGCGCGGCCGGTTGGTGCGTCGCGAACACACGGAGTGGGGCTCGATCACACGCATCCATCCGTTTCCCGCCAAGTCAAAGACCAGCCTTGTGGTGCGGGCATTCGCCTTCATCGCATTCAGCGTGATTGCCGGTGTTTGTGCCGTCATGGTCCGGCCGTCCATCGGTACGCGACGGGTGACGCATCGCGGTATCGACGCCGTCATCGCGATGTCGCCACCACTGACACTCGGCGCGATTGGTTGGCTCGTGGCGCGGCTGCGACGCGCGCGACTGATCTTCAATGTGCAGGACGTATTTCCAGACGCGGTCATCAAGACGGGTGCCGTCAGCAACAAGGCGGTCATCGCACTGGCGTCGTGGCTCGAGCGATTCACGTATCGGCGCTCGAATGCCGTCGTGGTGTTGTCGGCAGATTTGCAGGCCAATGTGCGTGGCAAAATTGGCACAGACAAGGCGGGTCGTGTGCATGTAATCGAGAACTTCGTGGACACCGCGGGCATCACACCACAAGATCGCATGACGCCTTATCGACGCGAACTTGGCATCAACGACGAAGTCGTGGTGATGTATGCCGGCAATGTGGGCTTCTCACAATCACTCGACACATTGGTGGAGGTTGCCCGCCGCATGCCTCAGGTGATCATCCTCATCAATGGAGCAGGTGCCGCCCTGCAGTCGTTGCGTCAACGTGCTGCAGGCATTACCAATGTTCGCTTCGGTGACTATCAACCCGAGGCTCGTTTGTCTGAGGTGCTCGCCACGGGTGACATTCATGTGGTGCCGTTGCGGGCTGGTCTTGCCAGTGTGAGCGTGCCGTCGAAAACGTATGCAGTTCTTGCCGCTGGCCGCTGCGTGGTGGCTGCCGTGGATCGTGAGACCGAAATCGAACGACTCATTGCGCGGGCTGGTGCAGGTGTATGTGTGGCCCCTGACGATATTGAAGCCCTGCATGCAGCACTCAGCACACTTGTCGATGACCAGACTCGTCGTGCAACGTTGGGACATGCAGGTCGTGTCTATATTCAGCAGCACCCCACGGCCCGCGATGTGGCGGCGGCTTACGTGCGTCTCTTGCCCGATAGCCTGAGCAACTCGTGACGTCGTCCGCCAAGAAAATCGCCCGCCTTGCCGAAAAGAGCAAGTCCCGCACGCCACGAGGCGTGCGCCTGCAGGGTGGTTCGCTGTTTCCCACCGTCATCATCGTCGTGCTCGCCCTCGGTGCTGCGCTCATCGCGTATTCCCGTCAAACACTCGAAGATCGCAGTGCCGCCGACATCACGAATGCCACCTATTTCATGTCGTTTGGCGTCTATGTCTGCGACCAGTGGATTGTGCTGCCAGATACTGCGCTCACCGAATTGTCCGAGGTGCGCGAAGGTGCCGAGTTGATCCAAGGCCAGCCAGGCGTCGTCCAGTGGCGCCCACAGGTGTTGAGCGGTCAGCGGCGCGCAAAGTTGTCGGCCGTGCTCGATTTGTATGCGATTAAAGTCGACAAAACCAGCATCACATTTCCCAGTTCGATCAATGGTGGCGTTGCTCTCGAAGAAGACAACGATGCTTGCGACGGCAAGGGCGGGTCACTCTTCGTCAACACATGGGATGTGCAGAGCGCCGACCCCACCAAAAAGACATCGATCGCCAATCTTGACTCGGTACGTCTGAATAATGACGGTCTTGCCGTCGCGCTGGTGTTTGCACCGGATGGCACCGAAGTCGACCAGCCGCCGGCTGCCGGCGAAGTCGAGCTGCTCGTCAACTCGGGCGAGTAGGTCGCCCGCGGCATGTTCGCCGTCATTTTGGTTGGTGGCGTTGGAACGCGACTGCGTCCGCTGACCACCACGACACCCAAGCCACTGTTGCCACTCGGTCAACGCACGATATTGGAATGGTTGCTGACCCATCTTGCGCGTGGTGGCGTCACCGATGCAGTGCTCGCACTCGGCTTCAAACCCGAGCCATTTCTGCGGGCGTTTCCCGACGCGATGTGCGCGGGTATTCGGCTGCAGTACGCCATCGAAGACACCCCACTTGACACAGCCGGGGCGATCGGTTTTGCGGCACGCTCCGTTGGCCTGCATGAACGCGGTGAAACCTTCGTCGTTGCAAATGGCGACATCATCACCGACCTGTCGGTGGCGACATTGGTTGCACAACATCACGACAATGTGCGTGCTGGTGCACTGGCGACCATTCACCTCACACCGGTCGATGATCCATCTCAATTCGGCGTGGTCGAGCACGATGAGCGCGGCAAGGTCAACGGTTTCGTCGAAAAGCCAGTGCCGGGCAACCCCGCCAGCCGGCATGTCAATGCCGGCACCTACGTGTTCGAAGCGTCCGTGCTTGCTGTGTTGCCGGGTGATGCGCCGTCGTCGGTGGAACGAGCGACGTTTCCCGAACTCGTGCGACGTGACGCACTTTTTGCGCTACCCACCAACGACTATTGGCTCGATGCTGGTCGCCCCGCCACCTACCTGCGCGGCAACCTCGATCTCGTTGGTGGTGTGCGGCGCGATCGCGACGAGGCGATACATGCATCGGCACGTATCGACGCACAGGCGCAGGTCGTCAACAGCGTCGTTGGCGCGGGTGCACACGTTGCCGCCGGTGCCAAAGTAATCGACTCGGTGGTGTTCCCCGGTGCAACGGTCGGCGAACATGCATCGGTCACTGCCTCGGCGGTGATGGGTGACGTGGCGGCGGGTGCCGTGATCCGCGACACGCTGCTCGGCGTTGGTTAGCGGAACAAGTCTTCTTGTGGCGGGCGAACGAGTTCGCGCACCGATGCCTCACGAAACCAGCTGGCATCCACACCGCGTACGACTGCGACAGGGATACCCGATGATTTACCCATCACGAGTTCGGCCGCACTCGCCAACTCGTCGGCAACGGCAACCTCGGTTACCTGCATCATGCGACCGAGTGCGTCGGCGGTGCCGCGCAAGTCGACGACAGCGGCAATGCCGGCTACACCAATCGCCACGTCGGTAAGACCCTTGCGCCAGGCGCGACCGAACGTGTCGCTGACGATCACACCAACTTCGATACCCAGTTGTGCCCGCACGATGTCGCGAATGCGGCGCGCCGAACGATCGGAGTCTTTCGGCAGTAGTGCAGCCTGCCCGCGCTCGACGTTCGACAGGTCAACGCCACTATTGGCGCAGACGAAACCGTGTTTCGTCTCGGTGATGATCAGGTCGCCACGGCGACGCACGATCCGCACCGCCTCTTCTTCGACGAGTTTTTTGTGGCTGAGCGGATTCGTGGGGTCGATTGCCACGAGTTGGCCCTCGGCCTTACTCACGATTTTTTGGGTTACCACCAGAACATCTCGATCACGCAGCGGACCGTTCGGTTCGCCCTGGCATGCCGCGACGATGATCTCGCCGAGTTGGTCCCCAGGTTTGATCTCGGGCACTCCGGTGACACCCCAAGTGGTGAGACGCATCGTTATCGCGACCCAGCGTTCAGCACGGTCGCTGCAAGTGCCCGCGCCGTGTCGTCTGACTTCATGATTGTTCTAGTGACGATACAACGCATGCCAAGTCGTTCAATGTTGCTGCTCAAATCGGCGTCAATTTCGTCGATGATAAATACGCCACAGATCTCGGCGTACAAGCGGGCCACACCGAGCGCGGTTGCTTCGTGGCCCATTTCGCGCAGCATGCGATCGGCCGGGCCTTTGAGTGCAGCACCACCGATGATCGGTGAGATGGCGACCACCGAGTCGCGGCGTGCGGCGAGCGCGGTATCGACGCCACGTAGTGCGCGCACCGGGCCAATCGACACGAGCGGGTTCGACGGGGCGATCACCACGGTGCCGGCAGTCGAGAGCAGGTCGAGGCGGTTCGGCACGGCGGTGTCGGCACCGGCAAACTGCAGTGCGGCAATCGCCACTGCGTGCCGGAGGCGCACGAAGTACTCCTGGAACGAAATGGTTGCGCCACTTTGGTACGTGTGCCCATCGGGTGATGTCACCTCTTCGGCCAGCGTGAGCCGCGTTTCAACGCGTGCATCGCTCATCGGCACGATGTCGAAGCGCACCCCCCAAGCCTTCGCAATTTCTTGCGTCGTGTCATTTAGCGAAGCACCTTCAGCCAAACGCGCGGTGCGATACAGGTGCGTCGCCATATCCCGATCGCCGAGGTTGAACCAATTGTTCGGTGCGGCCGATCCAGCCGGTCGTCTGTCGAAGTAACGCCGATGCGACTGCATGGTTGTCCATGTTTCGTCCCGCAAACCCCAGCCACGCTCAGGGTCGATGGCATCAGCGAGCGTGTAGATCACCGTGTCAATATCGGGCGAGACATGTAGCCCATTCACGACGGTGTCATCGCCGGTGTTGACGATTGCGGCCACCGCTCGATCGGCATCCATGAGCCGCAGTGCGCGCAAAAATCGTGCCGCACCGACCCCGCCTGCAATGACGGCAACGTCGCACGCAACGCTCATGTCATTGAGCGTATGAGTAGCCTTAGTTGAGTGCCACGCGCCCTCATCACTGGTATCACCGGTCAAGACGGCCAGCACCTTGCCGAGTTTCTGCACGGCAAAGGCTACGAAGTGTTCGGTCTGATCAAGGGTCAAAACAACCCGAAAATTGCCGCACTCTCCGAGGAGTTTCCGTACGTGCAGCAGGTGTACGGAGACCTCACCGACTTTTCGAGTTTGGTCGGTGCTTTACGCACCGTCGAGCCCAACGAGATCTACAACCTCGGCGCGATTTCTTTCGTGGCGATGTCATTCAACCAGGCTGAGCTGACCTCCAACGTGACTGGTCTCGGTGTCCTGCGCATGCTCGAGGCGATTCGACTCGTGGGTGGCGCCAAAGACAATCCGATTCGCTTTTATCAGGCCTCGTCGTCGGAAATGTACGGCAAGGTGCGCGAAGTGCCGCAGTCAGAAATGACCGCGTTCCATCCACGTTCGCCGTACGGCGTGGCCAAGGTGTTTGGCCACCACATGACGGTGAACTATCGCGAGTCGTACGGGCTCCATGCTTCATCTGGCATTCTTTTCAACCACGAAGGCCCACGGCGTGGATACGAGTTCGTCACCCGCAAAATCACCCACTCGGTGGCGCGCATCAAACTTGGTCTGCAAGACAAATTGTTGCTCGGCAATCTCGCGGCAAAGCGCGACTGGGGTTATGCCGGCGACTATGTCAAGGCCATGTGGCTCATGGTGCAGCAGGACGTGCCGGAGGATTTTGTGGTTGCGACGGGCGAGGCCCACGAAATCACCGAATTCTTGCAACTCGCCTTTGAGTGTGCGGGTCTCGGGGATTGGCGTAAATACGTGGGTATCGACCAGCAATACTTCCGCCCTTCGGAAGTGGACCTGCTGGTTGGGGATGCGTCAAAAGCCGAACGGAAACTCGGCTGGAAGCGCGAAGTTGACTTCCCGACACTCGTTGAAATGATGGTGCGTCACGACCTCGACCTAGAGACCAAGCGCGCGAAGTAGACACGCAAACCGAACGCAAAGATCGCCACTGCCACGACCGCGCTGGCGATGAGCGCCAGTTCCACCCGTAAAAACAGGTCGTCACTCGACCACACGGCGGTTGTGACGAACGTGATGAAACTGGCCACCCAGCCGAGTGCCACAAAAACGTGTCCGGACATCGACAACACCGATTGTGCACAGGCCTGCGCCAACATATAAATCGCACTTGATAAAGCGAGCAAGGTGATCGTGCGGCGGTCGATGCCACCCTCGTAGACAAGTTCGAGTGCCCATGGCCCGGCGATGAATGCACCAACCACACCAATCAGGCCTACGCCGCCGACGAGCACGAAGAGTCGTCGCATCACATCGCGAAATGCCGCTGCGTTACCGAGCGTGACCAGCTGTGTCAGGCGGGGGAGCATTGCGGCTTGTACGGCTTGGAATAAAAACAGTGGCACACGTGCCAACAGCACTGCGTTACCGAAGCGCGTCACGACTTCTGGAGCGGTGCCGTCGCCGAGCAGGTCGACGGTGAGTGGTCCGGCGTTGATGAGTGCCCCCGCACACAACGTGCCGAGCAGCAACCAGCCGAGATTTGGGGCAAGTTCACTCCATGAAGTGGCCGAACCGGGCGTCGTGCGCAAGCGACCCGAACCGAATGCGCTGGCGGCAATCACGAGCGGAACCACCGCCACCATCAACGCATATGGTCCGACTCGGTCTAGTCCGACCAGCAGAAAGCCGGCACACATGATGACGCGTAGCAAACCGTCCAAGGCGATCATCGTGCTGTAGAGGCGAAAGTGCCCCATGCCTGAGCAAATTCCTCGGGCAATGTGGAAAGGTGCGTAGCCGATCAAAGCGATGACGAGTGCCAGCGTGACAATCGCTGATCCTTCGAACAGGTCATTGGTCAGGCGGGTGCGGGCAAGCGTGACCGCGACGACAAGCAACACGGTGATGGCTGCTGCGACTGGTGCTACTTTGCGCACGACCGGACGCACTCCATCGCCGAGGGCACGACGCTGCGCAACGGCGCGACTGACCTCTTGTTCAAGCGGCAAGAAGAAGCCGGGCACGAGTGCAAACATCACGAACCACAACGAGACGATGGGCTTGAAGCCATCCTGGCCGAGGGCTTCCTGGCCGAGGCGAAAAAACACATAGATCGAAATGCCACCGACCAACAGTCCGGTGCCGATCGTCAAACTTCCCGACGGCAATGCCGAACGCATGCCCTGGGCTGGCACGGGAGAGAGCGGGCCTAGCGCACCACCATCAGTGGAAGATCTGGTCACAAACAGCAAGCGAGCCGAGGCTACTCACCTCGGCTCGCTGGAAAACGGGGTTGCGTTACGCGTTGGAATCTGAGGTGGCGATGTTCTTGCGGCGCGTGAGAACGCTGCGCACCTTGTCGCCTGCTTCATCAAACACGCGCTGAGCCGTTGCCTGGGCTTCGTTGCGCACACCTGGCAGCACGTCGTTGAGACGCTGTTGCAGGTCGTAGCGACGTGCGTTGACCCGCTGCGCCGCGATCACACCAACACCGACGACGACGTACGCCGAGTCGCGAAGAACTTTTGCTGCTGGGGCGACGGCACCGCGCAGGTTGAGTTGACGCAGGTCGAGCGATGTCAAATCAAGTGCTTTAAGTGGGTTGGAAATCTTGAAGGCGGGCATGAATGGCTCCTTGGCTTTAGTCGGGTCGGCTGACCCATCTCCAACGGTAACCACAGGTGCTTACTTTTGCAAGCACAACGCATACGAATGTATGTGGCATTGGTCATCGGTAGGTTGGGAGGTCGTGACGACCCCTACTGTGGAGCGCCAACCTGACGCCGCTCCGCCAGTGGTGGCGGTCATGGTCGTCCATGAACCTGGCGCGTGGTTTGCCGAGACCCTCGCCAGCCTGGCTGCCCAGGACTATCCCGATGTGCGGTTGGTTGCCTTCCTCACCAGCACCACCCCTGCCTCCACCCACGACGAAATTCGCGAGATTCTGCCGGCGGCATTGGTCCGTCATGTGGAGGGCAACCCTGGCTTTGGTCCCGTGGCCAATCAGGTGACCTCCGTCGTGGATGGCCGCGACGGCTTCCTGCTGTTTTTGCATGACGATGTGGCGTTGCGGCCAGATGCAGTCTCGCTACTCGTTGATGAAGCTTTTCGTTCGAACGCCGCCATGGTCGGCCCGAAATTGGTCGAATGGGACGCCCCGAGCGTGCTGCAGCATGTGGGGTTCGATGCCGACCGCACCGGACGACTCGTCGACGTCGTTGACCCGGGGGAGCGCGACCAAGAACAACACGACGCAGTGCGTGACACGTTTGCCTTGCCCTCGGCCTGCATGTTGGTGCGCAACGACATTTTTCGGGAAGTCGGCGGCTTCGCAGCACAGATTCCATTCCTCGGAGAAGAGCGGGATGTGTGTTGGCGTCTGCACATGCTTGGTGCGCGCGTGGTGGTGAACCCGGCGGCCGTGGTGCGACACCGTGGTGCATTCGACACACGTGCAACGTTGATTGGTGCAGCTGCGCAAGCCGAGCGCACTCGGGTGCGCACCGTGGTGTCTTGCGCCCCCCTTGCCCAAGTGCCGTTGCTCATCGTGCGCCTCCTGACGCAGGCATTGATCGATGCGACGCTTGGTCTCTTCAATGGACAGCAGCGACGCGGTTTCGCTGGCCTGCGCGCAGTCGGCGCACTCGTCGTTGACGCACCAGCGATCGTGTCGCGCCGTCGTCTGCTGCGACCGCTGCGTCGTGTTCGCGGAAGCGAAGTCACGAGTTTGCAACTGCGCTCAAGTGCCAGGCTCGCCGCCTACGCCCGCCACCGCCGCGCATTGCGTGAGCAGTACACCTCTGAAATTCCGGTGATTGGTCAGACTGCGACTCCAACTTCGCGTGGTGTGGCACTCGTTGGGCTCGCCTCGTTGGCCGTGGTGCTGATCGGTGGACGTGGTTTGATCTTTGACGGTGTGAGCAGTGTCGGACAGTTCGTCCCACTGGCCGCCGGCGAGATCAGCGCGTTTGATCTTGCCCGTGCCTACTTGGCAGGGTGGTCGCCCGGATGGTTCGGTGCACCGAGTGCTGCACCAACGTTCATCGCGGTGATGGCGGCGGCAGGTGTCGTGTGGTTCGGGGCCTGGGCTGGGTTGCTCACGGCGCTCGTCATCGGGTCGCTCGTGATCGGACCAATCGGTGCGTGGCGCCTGAGCGGTGTGCTCGGCTCGGCGCAGGTGCGCATGTTCGGGGCAGTCACCTATGCGGCGTTTCCCGTGGGCATCTTGGCGGCTCGCGATGGTCGTCGAGACGCGCTCATCTTGTGGGCCCTGGCGCCGTGGATCCTCGACTTTGCGCGTCGCATTGCCGGGCTCGGCCGTGACGATGCAGACACACTGCGGGAAACTTCAGTACGTCCGACCGGTGGCCGACGCTCACAATTGGTGGCATCGCTGTTGTTGCTCGTCGCTGCGGCGACTGCGTTCAGTCCAACGGTGCTGATCGTCGTACTTCTGCTCATGGTGGTGTTGCTCGCAGCATCCGTCCTGACGTCCACGCCCTGGCGCGCTTCGGCTTGGCCGCTTGCGTCACTTGCTGCAGCGATGCTCGCCACGATGGTGCTCCACATTCCTTGGTCGGTGCGCTTCATCGGGTCTGACTGGTGGTCGGCTCTCGTGGGGGTGGGCTCACCCAACACGGGTGCATCCCTGATTGATGTCTTGTCATTCGGGGTCGACAATGTCGTGTGGCGTTACATGCTCGTCGCGGCGTACGTACCGGTGGTGATCATGTTGTTCATCAAGCGTGGGTCACGTGCCGGTTGGACGACGCGTGCTTTTTTGTTGGTTGCGGTCCCAACGGCACTGCGTCTCTCGGCGGAACACGATGTGCTTCGGGTCGCGCTTCCCGAACCGCTAATGCTTGGCAGCCTCACCGCACTTGGTGTGTGCATTTCAGCAACGGCCGCATTTTCATCATTCGTCGAGGGCCGCCAACACACGTTCACGTGGCGACAATTGGTGACGGCGTCGTCGGTGACGGCAATGGTTGCTGCGATCATCCCGAGTGTGCTGGTGGCGGTAGATGGTCGTTGGCTCCAGCCGAATGCGACCTTGAGTCAACTCGTCACCCAGTTGCCCGATGATGCGGCTGGTGATTATGCAGTGTTGTACATCGGTGATTCACGGTTGCTGCCCGTGTCGGTGGCGATGGCAGATGATGAACGCACCGCCTATGGCATCGTGCACGATGGCGGCCCGCTGGGTGTCGACCTGCTGCCCATGTCGCCAACTGCGATGTCGGTGTCGCTTGAGCGGGCCGTTGATGTGCTGCTCACGGGCGAATCGTTGCGTGCAGGTCGCTTGTTGGCGCCACTCGCGGTGCGGTTCGTGGTCGTGCCACTGCGCGATGCAACACTGCACGCGCGACGGGTTCCATCGGGTGGGGCAGTGGGTGATGTGGCGGTTGAGCGGCTCGCCGACCAACTCGATTTACGTCGTGTCTATACCGCGACCGACCTTGTCATCTTTGAAAACATGGCAGCCCTGCCGCTCGCCAGCGTGCTTGATGAACGAGCATCGGTCGCCAGTCGCCAAGCACTCGAGGCAAATCTGTTGGCTGAGGCACTTCGCGCACGCGCCACGTTCACCTCAGGTTTCGCCCCGGATCGACGTGTGACCGGTGAGTCGCTCTCCGGCACCGTGCATCTGGCCGTACCGTTTTCGCAAGGTTGGACGATGAGTGTCGACGGCGCTCGTGTTGCGCCGCGAGCCGCGTTCGGTGTGACAACCGCATTTGATGCACCAGTGGCTGGCGTTGCCGAGATTCGTCTGCGGGCATCGCTCGCAATTCGCCTACTGATCGTTCTTCAGCTAATGATGTGGTGCACCGTGTTGGCGATTGCGTTCAACCCGAGTCGTTTCCGTGGGCGGGTGCGTGCCGCGCGTGAGGTGGTTGAAGTTTCATTACGTGGCGATGACGAGCACAGGGTGGTGGTGTAATGAGCGAACGTCGCAGGGTGTCGTTCACTCGTCGCATGGTTGGTCGCACCCGACAACTCGTCGTAGTAGCGGTTGCCGCCTGCACCGTGGCGGGTCTGGTCGCACTTGACCGCCGGGCGCTGGATACTTCGCCGTCGACTTCCAGTGTGCGGGCTGCGGCGCCCGAATTCCATCCGAACGCCAAAGCGTCGACATGGTTTTGTCCCGGTGTGATCGGCAATGATGACAAGATCAGTGGCTCGCTCGTCATTTCGAACTCCGGCGAAACACCTATCGGTGGCACCATCACCCGCTTCGTCGTGGATGGCCCAGCCCGCGCCCAGCGATTTGCCGTACCTGCCCGCTCGACACTCACGGTCGACGCACTCGCCGGTGCACGATCACCTTTCGTTGCGACCCTCGTCGAGTCGCACGGTGCGGCACTTGCCGTTGAACAGCGAACGTCGCACCGCGCTGGTGATG
Organism: Bifidobacterium breve; assembly: GCA_945862045.1. Classification (GTDB taxonomy): domain Bacteria; phylum Actinomycetota; class Acidimicrobiia; order Acidimicrobiales; family Ilumatobacteraceae; genus F1-60-MAGs027. The sequence continues at coordinate 24,450 of CAMAWR010000001.1, read as the reverse complement.
CGGTGACCACTTGCGCCTCGTCGCCAGCTGGTACGTGGTTTCTGGCCGATGGTTTCACGGGTGCCGACAGCATCGAACAGGTCGTCGTCACCAACCCGTCACTCGACTCGGCGATCCTCGATGTTTCATTCGTAACAGCGCTCGGCGAGCGCAATCCGCAATCGCTTAAGGGCGTGGTGATTCCACCCGAGTCGGTGCGAGTCTTTGACATGGCCGGCCTTGATGCGCGCAATGAAGCCGTTGTTGCGGTGTCGGTGCGGGCCTCGGTAGGACGCGTCATCGTCGGGCGATCGCAGCACTATCTCGGTCAAGGTCGACTGGGTTACACGATGTCACTCGCAGCGTCAGGAACGAGCGACCGGTGGTACTTTGCCGACGGTGATAAGTCGCCGAATGTCACCGAAGAGTTCGTGATCTACAACCCTGCGGCGAACGATCAACAACTCACCTTTATCATCGCTGACGACAATGGTGTCGCCATCGATCCTGTGACGGTCACCGCGCCAGCCAGACGCGTCACGAAGTTCGCGCCATCGAGTTTGCCCGCCCTGCCCGCTGGTCGTTACTCGGCAATCATCTCAGCGACAACCTCCACCTCCAGCTTCGGTGAGGCCGTCGTCATCGAGCGGGTCACCACCCGACAAGAAAACAAATCCACCGCCAGTGCAGTGGTGCTCGGTGCGCCAGCACCGTCGCGCGCCTGGATTGCACCATCGGGCGTGGCCCTCGGTCTGAGTGACGCACTCCGCATTTTCAACCCCGGTTCGCTGCCCGCCACAATTCGCGTCGTTTATCTGGGCCCCGCCGGTGACGTGGCGGTCGCTGGTTACGAAGAGGTGTCACTGGCTCCTGGTGCGAGCACGAGCGTGCCGCTCGGTGCGGAGTCGGCTTCAGCGGCGGTGTCAGTCGTGGCAAATGAACCAATCGTCGTAACTCGACGTACCTCGCGTGGCAACAAGCAACCGATCAGCGGTGCCGCCCCACTCCTCATCATGACCACGACAGATGCACAACCTGCAGAGGGGCAGTGAGCATGCTGGAAGTGATCGTCGGACTCAGCACCGTGGCCGACCTGGCGTTGCGCATCTTGGGAATCGGTGCCGTCGTTGCAGTTGCTGCCGCCATTGCCTGGCGACGGCGGCGCGCGCCAGCCACCCCGACCCAACCGCGCGGCGCAGTTCCGGCACAACTCAATCGCACCGATTTTGACCAGGCGGCCACACCGTGGCTCGTCGTGGCGTTCACGTCCGCGACGTGTGATACGTGTGCCGATATTGCGCGCAAGGCAGGGGTCTTGGCGAGTCGGGATGTTGCGGTGCAAGAAGTTGAGTTCGCAAGCCATCGTGCACTCCACGATCGCTATCGCATCGATGCAGTGCCGACTTTGGTGATCGCCGACTCGCGTGGCGTCGTGCAGTTCGGCCATCTCGGCCCGTTGAGCGCGACCGATTTGTGGGCGGCGATGGCCCGGTGTCGAGATCCCCAGTTACCACAGGGCGAGTGCACCGCCCCGACCGTTTGAGGCTTAGTCGCGCTCTGGGTCTACCTTGTCGGGTTGCTTCTCGGGCACCTTTTCATGAATTTGTGGTGCGCCAAGGGCCTGCTGAATAAGTCGTGCAACGGTGGGGCCATCGACGGTTTCGTGCTCGAGCAACGCTTCAGCGACGAGATCCAAACCGCGACGGTGCTTCAACAGGGTGACTCGTGCCCGCTCTTCTTGTTCGCGCAGAATTCGGGCAATTTCATCGTCGATCTTCCTTGCTGTTTCGTCGCTGTATTCACGCCCAGACGTCATGAGATCTTCGCCGAGGAATACCTGCTGTTGTCCAGACCATGCCATGGGGCCGACGGCATCGCTCATGCCCCACTCACGCACCATGCGCCGCGCAATCGAGGTGGCTTGCTCAAGGTCATTGGCCGCACCGCTGTTCAAGCTGCCGAACACGATTGACTCGGCCACTCGGCCGCCCATCGCTTTGCAGATCATGTCGAGGAAATATTCGCGGGAATACGTATGTCGTTCCTCGGGCAGGCTCCATGTGACACCGAGTGCCATACCGCGCGGCAAGATGGTGACTTTGTGGAGTGGGTCGCTGTTCGGCAACACGGTTGACAACACTGCGTGCCCGCCTTCGTGGAAGGCAACGGCACGTTTTTCTTCGGCGTTGAGTGCCAAACTTTCGCGGCGCGCACCCATCACGACGCGATCGCGGGCGTTCTCGAAGTCGATCCGCTCGATTTCCGTTGAGTTGCGCCGCACGGCGATGAGGGCAGCCTCATTGACGAGGTTGGCGAGGTCGGCACCACTCATGCCAGGTGTCGCCTTCGACATCGTCTCCAAGTCAACGTCGGCACCCATGCGCTTGCCAGCCGAGTGCACCTTCAGGATTGCATGGCGCTCTTCGGCTTCGGGAAGTGGCACGATGATTTGTCGGTCAAAGCGACCTGGGCGTAACAACGCCGCATCAAGAATGTCGGGACGGTTGGTGGCGGCCAAAACCACGACGCCCTCCGACGACTCGAAACCGTCCATCTCCGACAACATTTGGTTGAGCGTCTGTTCGCGTTCGTCGTGACCGCCACCAAGACCAGCGCCTCGCTTGCGACCGATCGAATCAAGCTCATCGATGAAAATGATGGCGCGACCCATTTTGCGCGCCTGTTGGAACAGATCGCGCACACGCGATGCACCGACCCCGACGAACATCTCCATGAAGTCCGAACCCGTCACCGAGAGGAACCCGACACCGGCCTCACCGGCTACAGCACGGGCGAACAAAGTCTTTCCGGTGCCTGGGGGCCCAACGAGCAGGACACCCTTTGGAACACGTGCCCCAATTTCTTTGAACCGATCGGGCATCCGCAAAAAGTCGACCACCTCACGAATTTCCTGTTTGACACCCTCGTAGCCGGCAATGTCGGCGAACGTGGTGGACGGTTTGTCGGCTTGGTACGGCTTGGCACGGCTGCGACCAATCGACATGATGTTTCCGGCCTGACCCATGGCGCGACGTTGCATCCAGATGAAAAAGCCCATGATTAAAAAGAATGGCAACAGAATCGGCAGCAGGTTGGTGAAGAAGTTGCCCTGCGGCGTGGCGAAGTCGTAATCGACACCCTTTGACTTGAGCAGCTGCTCGTCGGCGTCAGACAATGTGTTGGCGCCCGTGGTGACGAATTCGCGCGAGTCGGCCAACTTGCCCGAGATTTGGTTGTTCAAATTGTTGATCGTTACTTCGCGCACGTCGCCGCGTCCGACCAACTCGAGAAATTCGGTGTAGGTAAGACGTGTTTGCTCGGGAGTCGGTACGAGGCGTGGGCCGATGAGTAGCACCGCGGCAACCGCTACGAGTGCCCACACGACCCAGCGGGGCATGCCTGGTTTGTCGCCATCACGCGACGAGCGGAAGCGCTCGCGGGAAAATTTCGGGCGGCGCGACGGTGGTGGTGGGGGCGGTGGTGGAAGATTCGCCATGTGGTCATGCTAAGGCTGTGCTTGCAGGGGGCATCCACCGACCCTGTCGGATAAATCGGTACTTTGGTCACATGCGTCGTCATTGTTCGCGTGCATGTTGCAACGACACTTCAACTATGACACTCTCCTATAACTACGCCACGGCAACCGTGTGGATCGACGATCTTGCGGCCACCACCGATCCGCACGCCTACGACTTGTGCGAGCGTCACGGTCAGCGTTTTGCCCCGCCGAGCGGTTGGCGGTTGGAAGACCGTCGCAACCGTTTCCGTGTGGTGCTCCCTAGCCAGCTCGCTGGCTGAGCGTGGTGTCTCGTCCTACTTGGGACCCGCCATTTGGTGAGCGCCCGTACGGTGAGCGGGTGTTTGCACATGAATTGCCCCATGCGGCGACCCCGCGTGTGCGGTACCCGTTCGTGTGGCTGCTGCTCGGTTGGCTTTCGGCCTATGCCGTTGCAACCGTGGTGCAACTGTTCCTGATTTCGGCTTTCGACATTTCTGAAACTGCCAGCGAACAACCCGACTGGTTCCTGCTTGCCGGAGCACTGTCGCTTTGGGTGCCGCAGCTCACGCTGCTGGTGTTGTTTTCCCGACTGATGGGCACGGCAGCGTTCGTCGATGACTTTCGTTTGCGTTTTCGGCTGGTCGACTTGTGGGGTGTGCCGCTCGGCGTGTTGTCGCAGGTGCTGCTCGTCGGCCTTGTTACTTGGCCGTTTCGCAAGTGGTTTCCCGACGCCTTCGACCCCGTCGAAGTGGAGGATCGGGCGCGTGGGCTGTATGACTCTGCCCGCGGGCCGTGGTTGATCGTCCTCGGCTTCATCGTCGTGCTCGGGGCACCAATCGTCGAAGAACTCGTCTACCGCGGCTTCCTGCAAGCCGGGCTGCAAAGCCGTCTGAACGACATCGTCGCCATACTCATTACTGCGGTCTTCTTCGCCGGTGTGCATGGTCGCATCGCCGAACTACCCGGACTCTTCACGTTTGCATTGGTGCTGGGTATCGCATTCCACATGACCAGACGTCTTGGCATGTCGGTCATCGCTCACGTAGCGTTCAATGCCACAGGGTTGGCTCTCCTCGCCCTCACCTAATCACGAGAACGCCAAACCTACCCAGCGCATGTCGAACCCCACCGACCCCGAGACCGACAGAGTCGGCACGAAAGATACAGCAGATCTGGCCAGCGAGCAGCGCGTCGTGTCACCACGCGACCTCATTATTCTCGAGCGTCGCACGCAACTCGCACTAGCTGCAGCGCTTATCATCATCACCACGTTGATGGTGTTTTTTACCCTGCAGCCGTCCCTCATCTTTCGCAACAACACCCCAACTGGCGGCGACATGGGTGCGCATGTGTATGGCCCGGCGTATTTGCGCGACCATCTGTTGACCTCATTCCGTTTGCAGGGCTGGAGCAACGACTGGTATTCCGGCTTACCGATCTACCGCTTTTACATGGTGGTGCCGGCGTTGTTCATTCTGTTGCTCGACATCGTGTTGCCCTATGGCATCGCGTTGAAGTTGGTCGCCGTCATAGGTTTGCTTGCGCTGCCCGTGTGCACCTGGCTATTCGGTCGCCTGGCGCGACTCGCATTCCCAATACCCGAACTGCTCGTCGTGGCGAGCACGGTGTTTTTGTACGACGAAAGTTTTACGATTTACGGCGGCAACATTGCCTCGACGATGGCGGGGGAGTTCTCCTTTTCAATCGCCTTGGCGTTCTCGGTACTCGGTTTCGGTGTGTTCATCCGTGGGCTGGAAACCGGTGGCTTCCGAATTGCCGCGACCGTGTTGCTGGCCGTCGCGGCACTTTGTCATGGCATCGTCCTGCTGTTCGTCTTCCTCGGCTACCTACTCATCTTGGCGCTGCACCGGGACCCCGCCAAGTGGAAGTTCGGCTTGCCCGTCATCGGTACTGCAACGCTGCTCTCCGCGTTTTGGGTGGTGCCATTCGTTTTGAACCACTCCTACATGACCGACATGAAATACGAGCCACAACCGACTGGCTACGGCGAGTCATTCGTCGACATGTTCTTTCCGCTGCACCCCGTGTTCAACGTGATCGTGACGGGGTTTGCGCTCGTCGGTTTTGTCTCGGCTTTATGGCGACGGAACCACACGGCATCATGGATGGGCATTTTCGTCGTGGTTCTGGCAATCGGTGTGTTCGTCGCACGAGAGAGTCTGCCCATCATCGGGTTGTTGTGGAATCCCCGCATCCTGCCGTTCTTGTACCTACTGCGTTACATGCTGATGATGGTCGGTATCTACGAAACCATCGTTGCCGTCGCACGATTTGTGAGTCTTGAACGGGCCGCTGCCCGCGTCGCAAAAACGGGCGAAGAACAAGTGTTGGCGACGTCACAGCGTGGCCGTTTGAACTTCAACGTCGTGACTGCCATCGTCGTGTCGTTGGTTTGCTTGAGCATCATCGGTTTCCGGTTTCAGGAGTTGCCGTTCGGCCGCCTGCGCGCCGAGCAAGACGGCAGCCAGCGCTATGGCGTCGGCCCGTTCACCGTGCCGGCTTCCAACGACGGCTTCGTCGATGGTTGGGCGCGCTGGAATTTCAGTGGCTACGAGGGCAAGAATGCCTACGGCGAGTATCGCGCCATCGTCGAGACGATGAAACAAATCGGCGAAGACCCGCGTCACGGCTGTGGTCGCGCATTGTGGGAAAACAACGGTGAGCTGAACAAATACGGCACCACGATGGGGCTCATGTTGCTGCCACATTGGACGGATGGCTGCATCGGCAGCATGGAAGGCCTCTTTTTTGAAGCGTCGGGCACCACGCCGTATCACTTCATCACTGCGGCTGCGATGTCAAAGCAGAGCAGCAACCCCGTGCGCGAACTTCGTTATGACGACAACAAAGCTGCACTCGGCGTGCGCTACCTGCAAGAACTTGGCGTGCGGTACTACATGGGCTTCACACCCGAAGCCGTTCGAGAGGCATCGGCGCAACCGGCACTGCGGGAAATTGCCCGCACTGGCCCATGGGTGGTGTACGAAGTTGCCGGCAGCGACCTGGTCGTACCGCTCGCGGTCCAGCCAGTGGTGATCGATGGCCGCGTCGACGATGAATCCCGAATGGCACACTCGGGCGATGCCAAGGAACGTTGGTTGGAGCTTGGCACGAGTTGGTTTCAGAACCCCAACGACTGGGTTGCGATGCCGGCAGCCGACGGACCCGACGGGTGGCAGCGGGTGTCGGTCGCCATCGATATGGCTCGCCGCATCGGTGAACCCGACGAATCATCGCGACGCGTCGACATCGTGGTGCCGAACACACCGATCGACGTGGTCAATGTCGCTCCCCCCACCGTTTCTGGTGTCGTGCAAGGTCGTAGCAGCGTGTCGTTCCGGGTCGACAAAATCGGCACGCCGATTTTGGTGCGCACGAGTTATTTCCCTAATTGGAATGTTTCCGGTGCGCAGGGCCCGTATCGCGTTGCCCCGAACATGATGGTCGTTGTGCCGACCCAAAACGAAGTGACACTCAGTTTTGGTTGGTCGTTCTTTGACGTGCTGGCGTACGCGCTGACCATTGTCGGCATCGTGGTGCTCGTGCGTTGGCGCCGTGCGCAGCGCGTTGCCGACTACAACTAGTCTGAGCGCGATGCCGAACCTCGACGCGGTGGTCAAGGCCTACGACGTGCGCGGTACGGTACCCGATCAACTCGACGAGTCACTGGCCCGCGCCTTCGGTGTCGCTTTCGCTCGGTACACCGAGGCAACGTCGGTGGTGGTCGCCCACGACATGCGCCCATCGGGGCCGGGCCTCGTGGCTGCTTTCGAAGACGGCGTCACGTCATGCGGAGCATCGGTTGTCAACCTCGGTTTGGCGAGTACCGACCTGTTGTATTACGCCAGCGGCAGCATGAACCTGCCGGGTGCAATGTTCACCGCGTCGCACAATCCTGCGCAATACAACGGCATCAAACTCTGCAAAGCGGGTGCTCGCTCGATCGGCATCGACAGTGGCCTCGGCGAAGTGCGCGAGTTGGCGCGCGCCGTGCTTGGCACGCAAATAGTCGGTGACCGTGGCAAGGTGACGAAGCGAAATTTGCTCGCCGACTTTGCCGAGCATGTGCTCTCATTCGTTGATGTCGTTGAATTGCGGCCGCTCAAGGTGGTTGCCGATACCGCGAATGGCATGGGTGGTCTCGTCGTGCCAGCGGTGTTCGATCGTGTGCCAGCGGTCGACCTGGAGGTCATGTACGGCGAGCTCGACGGCACGTTTCCGAACCACCCTGCCGACCCGATTCAGCCGGCCAACCAGCGTGATCTGCAGGCCCGTGTCATTGCCGGTGGCTTTGATGTGGGGTTGGCCTTCGACGGTGATGCCGACCGCGTATTCCTCGTTGATGAACTCGGCCGCACGATGTCGGGGAGTACCACGACTGCGATTTTGGCGAAGGTGTTCTTGCGCCGTACACCAGGTGCCACGATCCTCTACAACCTCATCTCGTCACGGGCCGTGCGGGAGGTCATCGCTGAAAATGGCGGAATCGGGATTCGCACCCAAAATGGTCACAGCTACATGAAGGGCATCATGGCCGACACGGGTGCGGTGTTCGCCGGTGAGCACAGCGGTCACTATTACTTTGCCGACAACTATCGAGCCGACAGTGGGCTCATCGCTGCGCTCGTGGTGCTGGAAGAGATGAGCCGCACGGGCCTGCCACTTTCGAAGTTGCGCGAGCCGGTCGAGCGTTATGCCAGCAGTGGCGAAATCAACATGCAGGTGAACGACATCGACGCCATCATCGTTCGCGTCGCCGAAAAATATTCGATGTACCCGCAAGATCGACTCGATGGTCTCACCGTTGATTGTGGGGACTGGTGGTTCAACGTGCGTTCATCCAACACCGAACCGCTGCTGCGCCTCAATCTCGAAGCGACCACCCGCGAGCAGTGCGACACCCATGTGGCGGCACTGCTCCAACTCATCACGGCCTGAACTCGTAGCATTGGTGCGGTGAGCAACATTGATGCCCGATTGTTGGCGATTCTTGCGTGCCCACAAGACAAAGGTTCGCTGTATTTCATCGCCGACGAAGATGCGCTGTACAACCCGCGCCTGCAGCGTCGCTATGACGTGCGTGACGGTATTCCCGTGATGTTGGTCGATGAAGCCACCACGGTGAGCGACGCCGAGCATGCGCGCATCATGGGCAAAGTCGCCGCCGAGGGCATTACCCCGACGTTCGTCGCGTAGCGAGTACACTTGAGCCGTCGGCTGACCCGATTCGGCGCCAGCAGGCCCCAGTCCGACGGAAAACAAACGCAGTCGTAGAAACGGGGTCAGTCATGTCAACATCCACTTTTGCCCAGCGCAAGGACTTTCGTGTAGCGGATCTCTCGATGGCGACGTTTGGTCGCAAGGAGATCCACCTTGCCGAGCACGAAATGCCCGGTCTGCGGGCGTTACGCAAGGAATATGGTGCATCAAAGCCCCTGCAGGGTGCGCGTATTTCCGGCTCGTTGCACATGACCGTGCAGACCGCGGTGTTGATCGAAACACTCGTCGAACTCGGCGCCGAAGTGCGCTGGGCAAGTTGCAATATTTTTTCGACACAAGACCACGCTGCGGCAGCAGTCGCGGTCGGGCCGAACGGCACCGTCGAGCAACCCAATGGCGTGCCCGTCTTTGCCTGGAAGGGCGAAACGTTGGAAGAGTATTGGTGGGCGACCGAACAGATGATGACATGGCCCGATGGTGACGGCCCGAACATGATCCTCGATGACGGTGGTGACGCGACACTGCTCTTGCACAAAGGTGTCGAGTACGAAAAAACAGGCCTGGTACCTGATCCAACCACTGCCTCCAATCCCGAGTTGGCGATCGTGCTCGGGTTGTTGCATCGCACGCTGAAGAAGGACCCGACGAAGTGGACCCGCATGACCAGGGGCATCCGCGGCGTCACCGAAGAAACGACGACCGGTGTGAAGCGGTTGTACAAGATGCATGAACGTAATGAGTTGCTCTTTCCGGCGATCAACGTGAACGACAGCGTCACGAAGAGCAAGTTCGACAACTTGTACGGCTGTCGACATTCGCTGATCGACGCCATCAACCGTGCCACCGACGTGATGATCGCCGGAAAAGTGGCGGTGGTGTGCGGTTACGGCGACGTGGGTAAGGGCTGTGCACAAAGCTTGCGTGGGCAGGGTGCGCGCGTCATCATCACCGAAATCGACCCGATCAATGCGCTGCAAGCAGCGATGGAGGGCTACCAGGTTGATGTGCTCGAGGCGGTCGTTGGTGACACCGACATTTTCGTTACGGCAACGGGCAACGAAATGGTGGTGACGGTCGAGCACATGGCGGCCATGAAGCACAACGCCATCGTCTGCAACATCGGCCATTTCGACAACGAGATCGACATGGCGGGTCTGGCCCGCAGCGGTGCGATACGTGACGAACTGAAGCCCGGTACCGACTTGTGGACGTTTCCCGACGGTCACGCGGTCATCGTGCTCGCCGAAGGACGGTTGGTCAACCTCGGTTGTGCGACGGGCCACCCGAGTTTCGTGATGAGCTGCTCGTTTTCCAACCAAGTGATCGCTCAAATCGAGTTGTTCAACAATCTGGCGAAGTACCCAATCGGTGTGTACGTGCTACCGAAACACCTTGATGAGCGAGTGGCACTGTTGCATCTTGGTGCACTCGGTGCGAAGTTGACGAAACTCAACGACATTCAGGCGGAATACCTCGACATGGACCCGCAAGGCCCATTCAAGCCTGAGCACTATCGCTACTAAGTCTGAGACAATTCGCGTTTTATGTAGGGCGTGGCTTCATCGTCAAACGCGGGAGCAGAGGTTGCACGAGCGGGCCAATCGCCAGTGCAAAGAGCACGGTGCCGACACCGACCTGGCCACCGAGTAAGAAGCCAACGATCAGCACGAATACTTCGATACTCGTGCGAGCGACACGAAGTTGGATGCCGCGTGCCGCCAGACCCGTCATGATGCCGTCGCGCGGCCCGGGCCCAAGCCCACTGCCGATGTAGAGCGCCGAGCCGAACGCAACGATGACGATGCCGCCGAGCAACATGACGATGCGAACGATCATTGCATCGACGTTCGGAATGACGTCCAACACCACGTTGGCGACGAGCCCGATTTCCAGTGCGTTGAGGATGGTGCCGAGTCCCGGTTTCTGGCGCAACGGAACCCACACAAAAATCAGCAGGGCTACACCCGTGAGGATGATGACGGTGCCGATCGCCAGGTCGCTCTTCATAGCGACACCCTGATGGAACGTGTCCCATGGCGGGTTGCCAAGCCGTGACTCGATCTGCAGCGAGATACCGACACCAAACAGGGCCAGACCAGTCACACAGCGGGTGATGCGTTCCACCAGACGGTCAGTGGCCATCACCGGCAACGATGATGCATCGTCACGGGCCACCACGTCACGGTACTTCACGCTGCGCGACATCGATCGTCTGAATGACGAACTCTTCGTCATTCGCACACCTTTCACCGTCGTGGCACTTGGTTTGTATCGCGGCGAACTTCGTCGGGCGATTCACGCCATGAAGTTTCGCAACTGTCGATGGATTGCAGTGCGCTTCGGGCGCAACCTCGCGCATCACCTGCTCGGTGGCGAGTCACAGTGGCGGCCGGACGTTGTTACGTGGGCGCCAACCACGTCGCGTCGCGTGCGCGTGCGCGGACACGATCAGTCGGCCATCATCGCCATGGGGTTGGCACGCACGATGCGTGTTCGTCATCGACGCCTCCTTCGACGCATCGACAACCACGCCCAGACTGGTGCTTCACGCGTGATGCGACAGCGAGGTCCACAATTCGTCGCGCGGGCGCACGCGGTGCACGGTCGAACAATCCTGCTCGTCGACGACGTGATGACGACGGGAACCACACTCATGCGTGCTCGTGAGGCACTCCTTTCGGCTGGTGCGCGCGAAGTTCACTGTGCGGTGGTTGCGCACGTAAAAGCAAGGGTGTCTGCGCAGGTAGTGTGATGTCTCTTATGGCCGTGCTGGATCGAATTCTGCGTGCCGGCGAGGGCAAAAAAGTCAAGGCGCTGGCTGCCGTCGTGCCCGAAATCAATGCTTTTGAGCCAACGATCGCCGCGCTCAGCGACGCTGCGCTGCGCGGCAAGACCGCCGATTTCAGGGCCCGCATCGCGCGCGGCGAGACCCTTGACGAGTTGCTTTCTGAAGCCTTCGCCGTCGTGCGCGAGACGTCGAAACGTGTCATCGGCCAGCGTCATTACGACGTGCAGTTGATGGGTGGTGCGGCGCTGCACGCGGGCTGGGTTGCTGAGATGCGCACGGGGGAGGGCAAGACCCTCGTTTCGACACTGCCGATTTATCTCAATGCGTTGGCTGGCAACGGTGTGCACCTCATCACCGTGAATGATTATCTCGCCCGTCGTGACGCGGTGTGGATGGGCCAGATTCACCGCTGGCTGGGTCTCAGCGTTGGTCTCGTGGTGTCGGGTCTGCGCACGTCAGCCGCCGAAAAGCGGGTCGACTACTCCTGCGACATCACCTACGGCACGAACAATGAATTTGGTTTTGACTACTTGCGTGACAACATGGCGGGTGTCGTTGCCGACAAGGTACAGCGCGGCCACAACTACGCCATCGTCGACGAAGTCGACTCGATTCTCATCGACGAAGCGCGCACACCACTCATCATCTCGGGTCGCATCGCTGACGCCGCCACCGCGTATTACAAGTTCGCCTCGATCGTGCGCACCATGGTGCGGGGCGTCGACTTCGACGTCGAGGAAGACAAACGCATCGTGGTGCCCACCGAAATCGGCATCGACAAAGTCGAGCAGCAACTCGGTATCGAAAATCTTTATGACGAGGTGCAGCGCAACCTCGTGCATCAGTTGCAGGTCGCGTTGAAGGCTGCGGTGTTGTACCACCGCGACAAGGACTACATCGTGCAGGAAGGTGAAGTAAAGATCGTCGACGAATTCACGGGCCGCATTCTTGAAGGTCGCCGCTGGAGCGAGGGCATCCACCAGGCCGTCGAGGCCAAGGAAGGGGTACGAATCAAGGAAGAAAATCAAACCCTCGCCACGATCACCTTGCAGAACTACTTCCGCATGTACAAAAAGTTGTCGGGTATGACCGGCACGGCACAAACCGAGGCCGCCGAGTTGATGAACACCTACGGGCTGAACGTCGTGCCGATTCCAACCAACCGCGAAATGGTGCGTGCCGACGAGGCCGACCTCATCTTCAAGACCGAAGAAGCAAAATTCACCAGCGTCGTCGACGACATCGCGGCACGACACGCACTGGGTCAACCCGTGCTGGTCGGCACCGTGAGCGTGGAGAAGAGCGAAGTGTTGTCCCGCAAGTTGCAGCAACGTGGCGTGGTGCACGAGGTCTTGAACGCCAAGCAACACACCCGCGAAGCCCCGATCGTGGCTCAAGCGGGGCGCGTTGGTGCAGTCACTGTCGCCACCAACATGGCGGGTCGTGGTGTCGACATTTTGTTGGGCGGCAACCCCGAAGGTATGGCCCGTGGCCAGGTGCTCAAAGAAGGTCATCACCCCGACACATTGCTGGATGAGTTTGCGCTGCCGGTTGCGCTCGAAGAAATGCCGCTCGATTACATCACCGCACGCCGCAAGGCCCACGAACGTTTGGCGGAGTTGGTGCGTGAATTCACCCAGGTGTGCGAGGCCGAAGGCACAAAAGTACGCGAACTTGGGGGCTTGTACGTGCTGGGTACCGAGCGCCACGAAAGCCGCCGCATCGACAATCAGTTGCGTGGTCGCGCCGGTCGTCAAGGCGACCCGGGTGCCAGCCGTTTCTACTTGAGCTTGGATGACGAACTGATGCGCTTGTTCGCCACGGGTGCACTGTCGTGGGTGATGGGTCGCGCCCTGCCCGATGACGAGGCGATCGAAGCAAAGATGGTGACCAAAGCAATCGAGCGCGCACAGAACACGGTGGAGCAGCGCAACGCCGAGATTCGCAAGAACGTGCTCAAGTACGACGAGGTGATGAACGAGCAGCGCAAGATCATCTATCAGCGCCGTGACCAAATTCTGTCGGGAAGCGATCTGAAGTCTGCGGCGATGGACTACCTTGCCGACGCAGGTGACTCACTCATCGAAGCGCACTGCGTTTCGGAGGCCGACGACGAGTGGGACGTGTCGGGCCTGGTCACCGAGCTCAACTCTTTCTGGCCGCACGGGCTCACCGTTGGACAACTGTCGTCATGCGCCAGTACCGACGAAATGTACGACGTCGTGATGGCCGACGCGTCGGCCTATTACGCGCAACGCGAGGCCCAGCTCGGTGCGCCAACCATGCGTGAAATCGAGCGGCAGGTGATGTTGCGCATCATTGATCAGCGCTGGCGCGAGCACCTCGAAGAGATGGACTACCTGCAAGAAGGCATCAACCTGCGGGCGATGGGGCAGAAGGACCCGCTCACCGAATGGCAGCGCGAAGGCTTCGAGATGTTCGGTGCATTGATGAAGGGCATCGCCCAGGATTTCGTCAAATACGTGATGCACGTGCAGGTGGTGCGCAACGACCTACAGACACCCCAGGTACAAACCGTGCAGAACGTGCAGACATCGGAATCGATCGCAACGAGCGCGCCATCATCGGCGAAAACGGGCACGCCAAGCAGGAGCACCGTCATCAATTCACCTGACGATTGGTCAAAGACACCGCGCAATGCACCGTGCCCGTGTGGCACCGGCAAGAAGTACAAACAATGTCACGGCAAGGTCGCGTAGGCCGTCACGGCGGCAACCATGCGTGACTTCACCACCGATATTGCCGAGGTAGCACGCCGGGTCGGTGAGGCCGAGGCCTACCTCAAGATCAGTCAGCTGCGAGTGCGCCTCGTTGAACTTGAAGTCGAGGTGGCCAAGCCCGACCTGTGGAACGATCAGGACAACGCCAAGCGTCTGAATAGTGAGTATGCATCGGTCAAGGGCGACCTTGATGAATTCGACCGCATCGCACGCAACCTCGAAGACATGCAGGTGTTGCACGAGATGGCACGCGAAATTGACGACGCAACGCAGGAGCCCGAAATTGCCCAGAGTGTCACTCGTGCCCGGGCGGCACTCGACGAAGTCGAGTTACGCAGTCTGTTCATTGGTGAGCACGATGAAACCGACGCCATCGTGCAGATCAACGCCAAAGACGGTGGAATCGACGCGCAGGACTGGAGTGCGATGTTGCTGCGCATGTTCACACGATGGGCAGAGCGCCGCAGCTTTCCGATCGAAATGGGCGATATCTCGCACGGCACCGAGGCGGGCATTCTCTCGGCTGACTTCACCGTGCGCGGCCGTTTCGCCTACGGCTTGCTCACCAGTGAGCGCGGCACGCATCGTCTCGTGCGGATCAGCCCATTCGACAACCAGGGTCGCCGGCAAACGAGTTTTGCCACGGTGCAGATTTGGCCCGTGCTCGCCGAAGTTGACGTGGAGATCAACGATGCCGACATCGAGATGGAGGTGTTCCGCGCGTCGGGCGCCGGCGGTCAGCACGTGAACAAAACGTCGTCGGCCGTACGTCTGATTCACAAACCGTCGGGTCTCGTTGCTGCTTCACAGCAAGAGCGCAGCCAGCTGCAAAATCGGGAGAACGCGTTGAAGAAGTTGAAGACGATGGTTGCCGCCCAGATCGTGCAGGAGCGTGAGGTGGAATTGGCGCGCATCGCCGGTAAACAAGCGACCGTCGGTTGGGGCACACAGATTCGGTCGTATGTGTTGCAGCCGTATCAAATGGTGAAAGACCTGCGCACCGATGTGGAATCGGGTAACGTCACCGCGGTGCTGGACGGCGATCTCGACGAGTTCATGGAGGGTTACCTGCGCTGGCGACGAACCGAGGCTGGTCAATAGATGATCAAGCTGGATGGTGTCACCAAGGTGTACGGCACCGACACCGTTGCGGTCGAAGGCGTGTCGTTTGACGTCGCCAAGGGTGACTTCGTGTTCTTGGTCGGGCCGTCCGGCTCGGGCAAATCGACGCTGTTGCGACTGATGAGCCGTGAAGAGGTCGCCACCGAAGGTGACGTCTGGGTGGCGGGTCGCAACGTGTCCGACATGCCGCCTTCACGTGTGCCATTTTTGCGTCGTTCGCTCGGCAACATCTTCCAGGACTACAAGTTGTTGCTCAACAAGACGGTCTTTGAAAATGTGGCATTTGCCCTCGAGGTCATCGGCAAGCCGCGTCACGTGATCAACGAGCAGGTGCCGTTCGTGCTCGAGTTGGTCGGATTACAAGACAAGAGCGAGCGACTTCCGAACCAGTTGTCGGGTGGCGAGCAACAGCGTGTGTCGATCGCGCGGGCCTTCGTCAATCGGCCGCTCATCATGCTGGCCGACGAGCCAACGGGCAACCTTGACCCGGCGACGAGTGAGGGAATCATGGGTTTGCTACAGGCGATCAACGAAACCGGCACCACCGTCATGATGGCCACCCACGACCATCGTGTGGTCAATGCGATGCGGCGGCGAGTGGTGCAACTCGATCGGGGCGCCGTCGTGCGTGATCAAGAACGTGGGGTCTACGAATAATGATGGCCCGCATCGAATACGCGCTGCGCGAAACGTGGGCAAGCTTCCGGCGCAACCTCACGCTCACGATGGCCGCCGTGCTGACCTCGGCCATCGCCTTGCTGCTCGTCGGCACCACGTTCCTCATTCAGCGTGCGTTCGAGAACTTGCTCGTGCAGTGGCGTGGCGACGTGGCCATGATCGTGTTCGTGCGCAGTGACGCCTCGCCCGAGCAGATTGCGTTGATCGACGGCACGTTGCGCGCGGCACCGAGTGTGATTGACGTCGACAAGTTGCGCTACTTCGACAAGGCTGAAAGTTATGCCGAGGCGCAGCGAATTTTCGTCGGTGACCCGGTCACGCTCAGCCTGTTGACCCCCGAGACGATTCCCACCCAATTCAAGGTGGTGCCGTTGACGCAAGACACCGATCTGGTGCGCAGCCTCGCCGATCAATACCGCACGTTGCCGGGTGTCGAGGCGGTGGCGCTTGCCGAGGACGAGTTTGAAATCATCTCGACTTTGTCGGCGTTCGTGCGCACGGTCACGCTGATCATGTCCCTCGTGTTGTTGGGTGTGGCCATCGGTCTCATCTGGAGCACCATTCGTACGGCGATGTTCGCCCGCCGCCGCGAAATTGAGGTGATGAAACTCGTCGGTGCCACCAACTGGTTCATTCGAATTCCGTTCATGCTCGAAGGTTTGCTCCAAGGTCTGATCGGTGGTGTCGCCTCGTGTGCCGGGGTGTGGGTACTCAATAGCGCGTGGACGAGCGGTGTTGCTGCCTTCAAACCCGGTACGGGTATCTCCAGCCTCGTCGTCCCGAGCGGATATCTCTCCGGTGTGATGCTCATCTTGTTGTTGCTTGGTGCAATAATTGGGGCGATCGGTTCGGCTATTGCCGCCTCACGATTCCTCGACGTATAGAAAGGTCACCATGGCTGACTACACCCAAATTCGTTATGAGGTTCGCGAGTCAATCGCCACCGTCACGTTGAGTCGCCCCGAGAAGATGAATGCATTCACCGGTCTGATGATGAACGAACTGCTCGACGTGTTCGACCAGATCGATGGTGACGACGCCGTACGGGCAGTCATCGTCACGGGTGACGGCAAGGCATTCTGTGCAGGTGCCGACTTGTCGAGTGGCGCAAAAACATTCGATGATGGGGATTGGTCGAGTCGCGGCGACGACAGCGTGCGTCGTGACGGTGGTGGGCAGGTGACGCTGCGTATCTTCGGGTGCAAGAAGCCGGTCATTGCGGCCATCAACGGTGCTGCCGTCGGCATCGGCGCGACGATGACCCTGCCGATGGACGTGCGACTGGCATCCACGTCGGCCCGCATTGGTTTTGTGTTCGCCCGTCGTGGCATCGTGCCGGAGGCCTGTTCGTCATGGTTCCTGCCCCGTGTCGTCGGCATCTCGCGGGCCGCCGAGTGGGTGTACACGGGCCGCATTCTCTCGGCCGACGAGGCACGTGACGGGGGATTGGTGCGCTCAACCTATGCACCTGATGAGTTGTTGCCCGCCGCCCGCGCCCTGGCCCGTGAAATTGCCGACAACACCTCGGGTGTGTCGGTTGCGTTGTCGCGCCAAATGCTCTGGCGCATGCTCGGTGCTGCTCACCCGATGGATGCACACCGTGCCGACTCGCGCGGCATTCAACAGCGTGGCCGCAGCACCGATGCCCGCGAGGGTGTCACCAGTTTCCTGGAAAAGCGTCCGGCGATATTCAGCGACTCCGTGGCGAACGCACTGCCCGACATTTTTCCAGAGTGGCAAGACCCACAGTTTTCGTGACCACTGCCCAGTCAAACACGCCGGCCGAACCACCCTCGCCCGACTCGGGAGCCGCCACGAGCGTCTTTGCCCGCGCCGGTGGTTTCGATTTTTTCAAGCGTCTGGTCGAGCATTTTTATGTTGGCGTGCGTGCCGACCCCGTGCTGTTTGCGTTGTATCCACAACCAGATGACCTGGCGTCGGCCAAACGGCACCTCACCCTGTTTCTCGCGCAGTATTGGGGTGGGCCGACCACCTACGACGACGAGCGTGGTCACCCACGGCTACGGATGCGCCACGCCGGCTTTCCGATTGATGACGCGATGCGTGACCGTTGGTTGACGCACATGTCCAACGCCATTGCTGCGTGTGCGGTGCCGACCGACCTTGCCACCGAAATGCGTGAATATTTCGTGCGTGCTGCCGATCACCTGCGCAACGTGTAGCACGCCACGGCGCTGGCCGCCGCAACGTTGAGCGAGTCGACCTCTTCGTTCATCTCGATACGCACACGATGTGCGCACGCGGCAATCACGTCATCGGTCAAACCGTCACGCTCGGACCCGAACACCAGCAGACGCCGCGCCGAGGCGATGCACACTTCACCCATGGGTGTGGCGTCGACCGACGGTGTGAGCGCAATGGTTGCCACGCCCACAGAGTGCAGCGCGGTAATGAATGCGAGCACGTTCGCCACACGGGCGTGCGGCATGTGAAATGCATTTCCCATCGAAACACGCAGCGCCCGACGGGCGAGCGGGTCACCACTGTCTTCGTCCAGGAATAACGCGTCCCAACCAAGTGCCGCAGCATTGCGGGCGAGCGACCCGATGTTCACGGGATTGTCCACATGGTCGACGAGCACGCCACGGGTGAACGAAGCCGACAGTGTGTCGATGTTGGTTGGCTCCGGGCGTTTGAACAAACTGATCACGTCAAGCGGCACGCCCAAGCCGGTGATCTCGCGGCGCAGATCTTCGCTGGCCAGGTACGAGTAGCGCTCGTAGTCGGGGGCGAATACCGCGAGTCGAGCCTCACCTTTTTCGCTGCACAACACCGCCACGGGTTCACATCCGGCGTCGAGCGCCCGCTGTGTGACGAGGTCACCCTCGGCGATGAAGAGTGGGCCGCCGTTACGTCGTTGAATGACGCCGGTCAAGCGACGTTCTCGCCAACGAAACGGGTCGAGCCGCGAATCGTTGATGTCGGTGATCGTTAGAAGTGCCAGGGAAAGTTCGACCAGTCAGGATCGCGCTTTTCGAGGAAGGCATCGCGGCCTTCTTGTGCTTCGTCGGTCATGTAGGCGAGGCGGGTGGCTTCACCCGCGAACAGTTGCTGTCCGACGAGGCCATCGTCGATGAGGTTGAACGAAAATTTGAGCATGCGCTGGGCGGTCGGGCTCTTGGCATTGACTTCGCGGGCCCACTCGAGCGCGACGACCTCGAGCTGCTCGTGGTCCACGACTGCATTGACCATGCCCATCTGGTGTGCCTCGGCAGCCGAGTACTCGCGTCCGAGGAAGAAGATCTCGCGCGCAAATTTCTGCCCGACTTGACGGGCGAGATAGGCCGAACCGTAGCCACCGTCAAAACTTGCGACATCAGCATCGGTCTGTTTGAACTTGGCATGCTGGCGACTGGCAATCGTGAGATCGCACACCACATGCAAACTGTGCCCG
The DNA here is from genome assembly GCA_945862045.1 of Bifidobacterium breve. Taxonomy (GTDB): domain Bacteria; phylum Actinomycetota; class Acidimicrobiia; order Acidimicrobiales; family Ilumatobacteraceae; genus F1-60-MAGs027. Next base: position 4,987 of record CAMAWR010000001.1, on the reverse strand, counting down.
CCACCCACCGCCCAACCAGGCACCACACAGATGACCACTTTGGGCATGAAACGAATCAGTCGTTGCACCTCGAGAATGTGCAGGCGCCCGGTGCGCGCCGCATTGATGGTGCTCGAGTCGGTGCCGTCGGCGTACTTGTAGCCGTCTCTGCCACGGATGCGTTGATCGCCGCCACTGCAAAACGCCCAACCACCGTCTTTGGGCGAAGGACCGTTGCCGGTGAGCAGCACACATCCAACGTCGGAAGTCTGTCGCGCATGGTCGAGGGCCATGAAGAGTTCATCGACGGTGTGCGGTCGGAAAGCGTTGCGGACCTCCGGCCGATTGAAAGCGATGCGTACCGTGCCCGAGTCGACGCTGCGGTGGTACGTGATATCGGTGAACGAAAAGCCGGGCACCGTGCGCCATGCCGCGGCCGCAAACAGTGGGGAGATTCCAGCACCACCCGACGCTGCTGTCACCCTTTCAGTGTGGCAGCGCCGTTGCACTCTTTGCACATAGTCGTAGCCTCGGTATCCCCATGGCTTTGCTACCAACCGCCGCATTTTCGATCAGCCTCGACTGTCAGTTGTCGAACGTTCCAGGGTCGCTCGGCCAACTCTGCACGGCGATTGGCTCGGCGGGCGGCAACATCGGTGCGCTCGACGGCTTCGACGTGCGTGGGCCCGTGCTGCGGCGCAATGTCGTCGTGCATTGTCGTGACGAAGCGCATCAACAACAGGTGGTCAAAGCGGTGCAGGCGCTCTCCCGCGTGACCCTGCTCGGTTGGTGGGATCGCACCTTCCGCATGCACGAGTCGGGCAAAATCTTCACGTCATCGAGCGCGCCGGTCAACGACCGCGAGGATTTGTCGATGGCGTATACGCCCGGCGTGGCGCGCATTTGCACCGCAATCGAAAAAGACAAGCAGCTGTCGCATCTATACACCATTCGCAAAAATACGGTGGCGATCGTGAGTAACGGCACTGCCGTGCTCGGCCTCGGCGACATCGGTCCTGAAGCCGCGATGCCCGTGATGGAAGGTAAGGCGCTGCTCTTCAAAGAATTCGGTGGGGTTGACGGCTTCCCAATCTGTATCAACGCGCGTACCGCCGACGAAGTGGTCGACTTCGTGCAACGCCTCGCCCCGACGTTCGGTGGCATCAATCTGGAAGACATCAAGGCACCCGAGTGTTTTGAAATTGAGGAGCGGTTGCGGGCCAGCCTCGACATTCCTGTTTTTCACGACGACCAACACGGCACGGCAGTAGTCACACTTGCTGCGTTATGGAACGCCTTGAAAATCACCGGCAAGAAAATTGGTGACATCAAGGTCGTCATTGTTGGCATCGGTGCAGCAGGTGTCGCAGTCGGCAAGATTCTGATGGATGCGGGCGTCGGTCAAATCATTGGCTGTGACCGTGAGGGTGCGATGTACTCCGGACGCAGTGGCATGAACTCGGCCAAGGAGTGGTTTGCCAACCACACCAACCCAGCGCGGGAAATGGGCACGATTTCTGACGCCATGAAAGGTGCCGATGTGTTCATCGGTTTGAGTGGCCCCGATGTCATCACGGCCGCCGATGTGCGCACGATGGGCAAGGCCCCGATCGTGTTTGCGATGGCCAACCCCAACCCCGAGATTCGCCCCGAGCAAATTGACGGTCTGGCCGCGGTCGTTGCAACTGGACGCAGCGATTACCCGAACCAAATCAATAACGTGCTGGCGTTTCCTGGCATCTTTCGGGGTGCATTCGATGCGCAAGCCACGAGCATCACCGAAAAGATGAAGCTGGCCGCCGCCATTGCAATCGCCGAGTCGGTGAGCGCTGCCGAACTCAGCCCGACCTTCATCGTGCCGTCAGTGTTTGACCGCTCGGTGGTGGCCCGAGTTGCACCTGCGGTTGCCGCCGCCGCCATTGCCGAGGGCGTAGTGCGCCGCGCCACAGCCCTATTAACAAAGTCCTAGCGCCGCCGTGGGGGACGACGACGCTAGGACCTGACCGTTGGATTGATTCGTGCTTAGTGCTTGACGTCGAAGCGGTCTAGGTTCATCACCTTGGTCCACGCAGCGACGAAGTCACGCACAAACTTTTCTTTGGAATCGTCCTGGGCGTAGACCTCGGCGACTGCTCGCAATTGTGAATTCGACCCGAAGATCAAATCGTTGCGAGTGCCTTTCCACTGGACTTCGCCGGTTGCCCGACTGCGGCCTTCAAACAACTCCTCGGACTTGTCGGTGGGTGTCCACGCCGTGTCCATGCTCAGCAAGTTGACGAAGAAGTCGTTGCTCAACACGCCAGGACGCTTGGTGAAGACACCGAGCGTTGTCTGTTTGTGTGTTGCACCGAGCACCCGCATGCCACCAACCAACACCGTCATTTCTGGTGCCGAAAGGTTGAGGAACGTTGCCTTTTCCAGCAGCAGTTGCTCGGTGGTCTGCAAGTGTCCTGGACGCAGGTAGTTGCGGAAGCCGTCAAATGTCGGCTCGAGCACACCAAACGACTGGACGTCGGTCTGTGCACTCGTTGCATCGCCTCGGCCACCGGTGAACGGTGCTGAGACTTTCACGCCGGCATCGCTGGCTGCTTTTTCGACTGCTGCGGTACCACCGAGCACGATCAAGTCGGCCACCGAAACACCCGACTCTTTGCTGAGTTGCTCATACACGCCGAGCACCTTCGCCAGTTCGGCTGGTTCGTTGGCTTCCCACGTTTTCTGTGGCGCCAAACGGATACGTGCCCCGTTGGCTCCACCGCGCTTGTCGGTGTTGCGGTACGTCGAAGCCGAAGCCCAAGCGACCGACACCAACTGTGCGATGCTGAGACCGCTCGCCAGAATCTTGGCTTTGAGCGCAGTCACATCGCTGGCCGAAGGCACCTTGGCTGCTGCGGGAACCGGATCTTGCCAGATCAGGTCTTCCTTGGGCACCAATTTGCCGATGTAGCGGGTCTTGGGGCCCATGTCGCGATGGGTCAGTTTGTACCAAGCACGTGCAAACGTGTCGGCAAACTTGTCCGGGTTGGCGTAGAAGTCTTTGGAGACTGCCAGGTAAGCCGGGTCGTATTTCATCGCGAGGTCGGCAGTGGTCATCATTGGCGCATGACGCACTGATGGGTCGTGGGCGTCGGGCACGGTATTGGCCATCGCACCACCTTTGGGAGTCCACTGTTGGGCTCCGGCTGGGCTCTTCACGAGTTCCCAGTCGTTTTCCAAAAGGATCTTGAAGTAGTCGTTGTCCCATTTGGTGGGGTTGGTCGTCCACGCGCCTTCGATGCCGCTGGTGATGGTGTCAACGCCATGGCCTTGTGCCTTGGAGTTGATCCAACCAAAACCTTGCGCCGAGATTGGCGCACCCTCTGGGGATGGCCCGACGTACTTGCCAGGGTCGCCGGCGCCGTGGGCTTTACCGAAGGTGTGTCCACCGGCGGTCAGGGCCACAGTCTCTTCGTCGTTCATCGCCATGCGGGCAAAGGTTTCGCGAATGTCGCGAGCCGAAGCCAGTGGGTCTGCTTTGCCATTGGGGCCTTCGGGGTTGACATAGATCAAGCCCATCTGCACGGCGGCAAGTGGTTGATCAAGTTGGCGATCGCCTTGGTAGCGCTCGTCGGCCAGCCAGGTGGTTTCTTCGCCCCAGTAGGTCTCGTCTGGTTCATAGACGTCTGGACGTCCGCCACCGAAACCGAATGTTTTGAAGCCCATTGAATCCATGGCAACGTTGCCTACCAAAACCATGAGGTCAGCCCATGACAACTTGTTGCCGTATTTCTGTTTGATCGGCCACAAGAGACGACGTGCTTTGTCGAGGTTGCCGTTGTCTGGCCAAGAGTTGGTTGGCGCAAATCGCTGCATGCCTGCGCCACCGCCACCACGGCCGTCTTGGATGCGATACGTGCCTGCGACGTGCCACGTCATGCGCACGAAGAATGGGCCGTAACTGCCATAGTCGGCTGGCCACCATGGCTGGGAGTCGGTCATCAACGCGGTGAGGTCGGCGACCACGGCGTCGAGGTCGAGCTTTTTGAATTCTTCGGCGTAATCAAAATTCGGGTCCATCGGGTCGCCGACTTGTGGATTGTTGTGCAGCACTCGCACGTTGAGTTGGTTCGGCCACCATGTGGTGTTGGTTGGGCCCATGTTCGAGGTTGTGTTGGAGCCACCCGTAAACGGGCACTGTTCGGTATCGCTCATTGCTGATCCTTCTTTCTTGGGTTGTTGTGGGGTTATTAATTTGACCGTGATAGTTGGGTAGTTGAACGCGATGTTGGAGCCTCGGTTTGCTGGCATCGCTGGCAACGTCCCCAGTATGCGACTTCGGCTTCGTCGATTTCAAATCCGTGGTCGTCGGCAGCATCGAGACATGGTCGCATACCGACCGCGCAGTCAACGTCAACCACATGACCGCAATCCCGGCAGATGAGATGGTGATGATTGTCATTCACGCGGTCTTCATAAAGCGCTGGCGAGCCCATTGGTTGAATTCGACGCAACACGCCTTTTTCTACCAATGTGTTCAGCGAGTCGTAGACCGATTGTCGCGAGATGGTGCCAAGGGCCGCAACGGCGAGATCGCTGATTTGATCTGCAGTGGCGTGGGGTTGGCTGGTGACTGCCTGCAAAATCGCCAGTCGTTGCGCGGTGACACTGAGGCCGTGCTCGCGCAGTTGGTCGACAGGGGAGGAATGCATGACATTCGTACTGTATCAGACTTTGGACTAATTCCAAATTATGCCGAAATACTCAAAAACTGGCCCGAATCGCCTTGCCGCCGGGGCTGAGATAGCCGCCGGGGCTGAGATAGCCGCCGGGGCCTCTGCTAGCCAACCACTACGGCAATCGCAGCCGCAATGAGGTCGTCGGCAGCGGCTAGGTCTGGCAAAAATGTGGCATTGATCTGAATCCAGACGTCGGCAACCAACATGTTGATCGCCCACACATGTCGTTCTGCTCCATTTATTTCTTGCCGGATCCAAGCTGCTTGAGTGCCATCGATGTCGACCCGTTGCTG